>OZ246417.1:0-903164 GCA_965231105.1 uncultured Candidatus Saccharibacteria bacterium
TTTAACTGGGGCGGTTGCCTCCTAAAGAGTAGCGGAGGCGTTCAAAGGTTGGCTAGGTTCGGATGGAAATCGAATCGATAGTGCATACGCATAAGCCAGCTTGACTGTGAGGGCCACAACCCAATCAGGCACGAAAGTGGGAGTAAGTGACCCGCTGTCCGTAACATTTGTTACATGAGAGTGGTATCGGCAGCGCAAACGGATAAAAGTTACGCTAGGGATAACAGGCTTATCGCGCCCAATAGTTCACATAGACGGCGCGGTTTGGCACCTCGATGTCGGCTCATCACATCCTGGAGGGGGAGCACCTTCCAAGGGTCCGGCTGTTCGCCGGTTAAAGTGGTACGTGAGCTGGGTTCAGAACGTCGTGAGACAGTTCGGTTTATATCCGCTGTGGACGATAGGAAATTTGAGAAGATCTGCTCCTAGTACGAGAGGACCGGAGTGGACGCACCGCTGGTGTACGGGTTGTAGTACCAACTGCATTGCCCGGTAGCTATGTGCGGACCAGATAAGCGCTGAAAGCATATTAAGCGCGAAACTGACTTCAAGATTAGATTTCCCTATGAGACCCCTGAAAGATGATCAGGTTGATAGGCGCAAGATGGAAGTGTGGTAACACATGCAGTCGAAGCGTACTAATAGGTCCATCGACTTTTTATGGGATATGAGATTAGCCTCTGTTTGGTGAGGAAGGTCTCATATCTTCGAGCAGAAGCATTAACTAGTTATTGGTGATTAACTCACCGCTTGAATTCGACATTTAACATCTTATCTAAGGCACCTCAATATGGACGCCGATTCGCGCGCCGCTTCTACGGAAGGGCCCGCTAATCGGTGCCCATGGCGTAGGGGAAACACCTGTTCCCATCCCGAACACAGAAGTTAAGCCCTGCAGCGGTTACTATACTTGGGAAATCAAGCCCTGGGAAAATAGCACGGTGCCGAATTATAGAATAAACCACCCTTACCGGGTGGTTTTTCTTTTAGCCTATAATTACGTTGCGTGAAGACTGCCACGCAGCGCGTTCGGCTTCATCTATTGCTCTCAGATCTTCCAGTAGTTGTTCATGTCTTCTTGCACTTTCGGCTACACATTCTTCAAGCATAGTAAGCTCAACCATAGTAGGAGAGGCTAGCGTTCCTAATTCTGTCAGGTGTGCGGCAGGATCACGGATAACCTTGGTAAGGTTCTGCACTTCTTTATCTTCGAGTATGCGGCTTGAAAAAGGTCCGCCTTCCACACCTGACCAAGGTGGTCTCTGATAGTGTTTGCGGATGCCCTCTGACTGTTCAGAGAACGAGGTCCTGCTTACGAGGCCTCTATTACTAAAGGTCTGAATTATAAAACGGGACGCCTCTGGTCTGGCTGTGGTGACGGTATATATACATTCATAGCCATTGAGCATTGTTCGTCTCACATCATATGCATCACCAAATTCTATTCTCCCATCGGGGCTAAAGGTCTGTGTATAGCCGCCCGCGAGATGTAAAGGTGTCCCTGCAGATCGCTTACGCGCATATGGATCTACTACGGGTGCAGGCAGGGGGATGACCGCGATGGTTTCTTGAAGTAAATCGTGTAGGGATGGACGCGGCGACGGGACTGCGGGCAATAGTGTTTCTGGCATCTAGGAGCTCCTTGTTTAATAGACCCAGCTTATACTATATTGCGCAACAAAGCATTATGTTGTGAAAAAGACTTTGAAATCGACTTGTTTACAGATACGATGAGAATATGAAAATAACAAACTTAGTATTCTGGGTCAACGAAAATCGGATCAGCGAAAAGTTTTATCGCAAACTTGGCTTTGATATTACCGAATCAACCGATCGCCACTCGGTAGTGAGGCTCAATGGATTCGATATTATGCTCGTGAATATGCGGGATGAAGAGCCATTCGCCAATGATGCGATGGTTGGGCATAAAGGTAAGGGCATGTATGTGTATATTCAAGTCGAAGACGTAGACCAGCTGCACACGCACTTAAAAGAAATTGGTATCAGCCCGGCTACCGAACCAAAAGATTGGGACTGGGGTAATCGTGAGTTTGTTGTTAAAGACCCTGATGGCTACAAACTCTGTTTTTGGCAGCCGAGTAAATAACTGTCGTATCTTCTGATGATAGACGGTTGAAAGAGCATTAGTTAGAATAAAATAGAGTCGCTCAGTCCCGACAGAATTAAGAGGCAAGTACATGGAGATAAGACAGGCACCGGGTGGAAGAGCAAAAGTAACGCTCGAGAGTTTTAGTGAGCATAGCTATGTAGCCCCCTTGTTGCGCTCTCATATCGGGGCGTTCGCAAAGTCCAAATTAGCTTTGGCAACACTTAGTCCCGAGTATCCTAATCGCTTTTCTACAGTTGTAATTGAGCAGCAAGATCTACCAGATATACTTGGCAGCGTTCAGGTACGAAGGCATGCATTGGGCGAGGCTGTTGGGGGTCAGGAAGCTCTTCATGAATGGATTATCATGAAAGATGTGGTAAGAGCATTACGAGGTTTTATAGCGCCCGCTGAGCAAAGTTAAAAAGCTTCTTTTTAGTTTCGTGGCAAGGTTGGGGCAATAACCGGTATAACGGGCATGCTAACCTGTAGTGCTTCAAAAGCTGAGCGGGTTAGCTCTGCGTCGTGTCGTGTGTAGTTATCATGAAGCATTTCAAGCGCTTGATCTGGCTGTGCCCAGGTTACTTCGTGTCTTGGATTAGGGTCTGGGCCATACACAATAGTAGGGGCTACTGCAGGCATAAAGATTTTTCCTTTAGCCTTTGGCCAGTTTTCTTTCTCCGGCTTATCAAGTGGTAGGGGAGCTATATCTACATACGGGATAAGTGTAACAAGCTCAGATACTACTCGCGCATTAGGGCCGAGCGTTGCGTTGGTTCTGTTTCGGGCGGTAGTTGCCACCTTATCTTGAACTGTTTCGCTAAATTTTGGATTTGGTCGATGTAAACTTCCTTCAGGAAGACGTAACGAAACACCGTTTTTACCAGTAACTAAGGCAACTGAACCAAGTTGGTTAACAATAACCAGCTTAAGAGCAGGCACATATAACGAATCTGCACGACATGCAGCACCGAGTACATCGGTCGGTTCAAACGACTGAGGAATTCTCTCGTAACTCATAGGGGCATAATTATAACCTAAGTAGTAAAGAATGTCAACTACTTATGCTTTATTTATAGAGGGGAAGAGGTGGTCTCTTCCCCTGATTTAGCCTTACTCTCGCGTAAGTGTCAGAACTTTTGCGTTAGGTAAGGAGGCTAAAAGCTCTCCGCTCACTGCAAGCTTCGATTCACGTACACCACTACCTACTATGGCTTGAGGCAAGGCTGCGGCCTGGCTGTCTACCAGGATTAGCCAATCGGCAGGGAGTCCTAGAGGGGAAATCCCACCATATTCCATACCTGATAGGGAAACGGCCCTGTCCATGGGTGCGAAGGATACTTTCTTGGCGCCTAACTCTCGTCGTACGATGCCGTTAATATCTGCTCGCATGGTGGCTGGCACTAAGCACGCAGCATACCAGGTACGGTCTGCACGTTTTGCCTCTACAATTACGCAGTTTACCGAGATGTCTAAACCAATGCCGTATCGCTCACAAAAAGCAGCGGTATCCGATACGGCAGGGTCGATTTCTGAAACCAGGACGCCGGATAGTTTATTTGCCTGAACGCTTTCCTGGACAGGTTTGCCAATTAAATTTAAGTTATCTTCAACAGGGGTGAAGTTTAATTTACCAATGTTCATATATTCTCCTTAGTTAGTTAAAACAATGTGCTAAGGAGTGAGATTAGAAACCTTTGAAAGTCTTCATTGGTTTTATTATACCATAAAATTATTTATTCTGAGGTCATCCTAGACTTCTAGATCTGGATCATCACCAACAGCTTCATCAATAGCAGCTTTTAGCGTACCATTGAACGCAGCTTTACGGATGAGCGCATGAAGCTCATCGGGGCTGGCGTTAAAGAAACGGTCGACGGCTGCTTCTGCTTCAGGGGTTTGCATTCTTTCTAGAAGCTCATTTCCCCATTCGCTCATCTGTTCTTCTGGAGTCTTTCCGGTCATTTCCTTCTTTCCATATTGCGCTCTATACATGCTCGTATCATCTTCTTAATAAGTGGCATGGGAAGCGGCTTATCTATCGGAAAACGGACGGTGCCTTTAGCTGTCTCATAGGCTTCTAGTTCCTTAGCGAATTGCTTTATCGGCCCGGAGCCAGGATAAAAGCCGATATGTTTTTCATAGGCACTGAAATGCACCAGGTTACCACGAAGGGTAAAGGTAGGGATGCCGTAACTAATTTTCTCTTGAGCCTCCGGTACTAACTCGTGAACTGCCGCACGAAGTTCTTGGAGTAGGGCCTGCACATTAGGCGGATAGCTACTAATAAATTCATCTATGGTTTGTACGTTAGGGTCTATATTCATTGTCATAGCTTAATTATACCTCGAACGGATGCCACGGTAATTATTAATAGGAGCATAAGCGTGTATACTTTTTGGTAATGGCGGGAAACTTTAAACTGAAGGCTGTGGCTAGCGGGCTTATAGCGATAGCTACACTAGGATTTGTAATGGTTGCCTATGCGGCTCGTCCTGCATTTATGTTTGAGGCTGAAGACGGCAACTTCAGTACTCCGCATTTTGAATCTGCTGATTCAACTGCTTCGGGAGGGGCATACCTGCAATTTGCCACTACTCAATCACCCCCTTCAACCAATGATCAATTTGGCATCAGACAGCTATATCCGACCTTACCGGGTGGAAAGCAGTGGTTTTCCAAATGGCATAACGGGGTGGCGCGTGGTTTTGGGAATGACATCGATCCTCAAGATCCATGGTTTGATGCTGATCACGGCAACGCTTCTTATGCGACATCGGGCAATGGTATTTTAAGAATCTCGGGCACTACACCTCGTATGTATGTGCATGATCCAGCCATGCAGGATCAGTGGAGGAATGTTGAGATCACTATGTATTTTCGGCGTATTACCGATGACGGTACGGCTTTCGCGGGCATGACTGCGGTTGCCAGAACAAATCACGGCACAACCGCCCCAGAGCTTCAAAACCTATGCGATACAAGAGGTGTGGGAGCTCGTTTCCGTCAAGACGGGCGGATTGATTTCGAGAAGGAAACACGCCACCCAACCGCAGTGCCGGTAGCTAATACCTCCGTGGCTGGCTGGACGAACAGTACCTATAATACCTGGATTGGCTATAAGTATGTGGTGTATGACCTGCCGAACGGCAACGTAAAGCTCGAAAGTTATATCGACACAACCGACGGGCTGAATGGTGGTAACTGGGTTAAGGCAAATGAATTTACCGATACGGGCAGTAATATGGGTGTTGGCTCGGCCGCATGCGCTACGGGGATAGATCCGGCATTGCGCTTAACGGCTTCAACATCGAGGGTGGGTTCTGAGTCCGGAAGACCTAATATTTCCGTTTACTTTAGAAGCACAAATGTTGGCACAGAGGGTCTGCACTACAAAAAAGGCAGCATACGCGAAATCGCTCCGTAAGTGAAATACCTTACACCCGGGGGTTGCATCCAGTAGGTACCGGCGTACTATGAGGATATATGAGCCGAGTAGCCTCTGAAGAATCCAATCCTCAGCCAGATGTAGAACGGCTTTTTGAGCCTCTTATCACCGACGCGGTGGTGCAAGATTTTGCCCGGCTCTTGCCGCAGCTCACTGACAAGGCAGACAGAGAACCGGAACTTATTCGAGTGAAATTGGAGGCGGCTGTCCGTAATCCAGAAGGCATGGTTGCAATTGCCTACGACGGCGAGGGTCGAGTTCAGGGCACAGCAACAGCTAATATGCATAGGTTTGGCCCAGGCTGGGTCGATGATGTGGTTGTAGATGAAAGTATGCGCGGTCGTGGAACGGGCGAAGCACTTATGGAGGAGCTGCATGAATGGTTTGTAGCTCGCGATATAGGCGAGGTACTTCTAACCTCTACGCCAGATCGAGAAGCGGCCGGAAGACTGTATGCTCGTTTAGGTTACGTGACACTAGATGACATGCGTGTCTGCGAGAAGGACATTAGCCATCATGCCGGGCGAGTTGGGGCTGATTTCTATGATTCTAAAGACAGGAAGGCAATTATTAGAAATGCAGTCGGGCAAGCTACCATTTGTCGTATCCCCACCGGTGCAAAGGCACGGATACAGCAGCCCGATCAGGAAGATCAAGTACTTATGTATGACTTAGAGGTGTGGCTGGCAGCTAAGGGGATGAAGTCAGTGAGCTATATAGGGCCAGCGGATGTCGAACCATATCCTGGTTACGTACCACGTGATACTCATGTTTTTCGGCGGGAACTGTAAAAATTAAATAAACATTAACTATTTGACATAGTAACAAGCTGATGCTATCATAAGCGCATTCGATAGGGATTTTGAGGGTTTCGTGCCAACCGGCACGGAACCTTTTTCTTTTCCTGGAGAGGCAAACTAAGGGAGGCTATTACGAATGGCTGGAACAAAGAATGGTGGCAAAGCTGCTGCCTCAACAAACAAATCTAAGTACGGTGCTGATTTTTATGCACGTATCGGTGCTATCGGTGGTAAGAAGGGTCACACTGGTGGCTTTGCTGCTAACCGTGAATTAGCTCGTACTGCTGGTGCTAAGGGCGGTCGTATTTCTCGCCGCACTAAGAAGACTGCCTAAGTTTTAAACAGTCTTTTCTAAGAACCGCTTCGCCAAAACCGGAGCGGTTTTTTATTTTTCGCGTATCTTCCGTTGTGTGCAGCTGCAATTGACTCGGTTATCTTATGAATCACGCCATTATCAAACAGGGTGTCATCGTAGATTTGAATCTGCACGATGTTCTCAGGAACTTTTTTATCTGTTCGCTTTCGTGACTCTGCTTCAAAGTACTCTACCGAGTAGACAGCAGCTTCACCAAGTAAACTTTCGCGAAGACGCATACCCCATTCTGCAATATGCATCGGCGGTTCGGTAAAGGGAAGGGCTTGTGTTTCGTGATGCTTACCCATGATCTCATAAAACATATGCGTACGACTCTACCATTGCTTCTCTAAAAGAAAAAGAGATTTACTTAATAACGGTTTTCTTGCGGCGGTAAGGTCGGCAGAATCGTGAGTTACTTACCTCCCACGTGGTATGGCAGTTGAAGCATTCATAGGTTTCTGAATCCTTCTGTGCACTTACTGTGCCGCAAGTAGGGCAGGAGGCTCGGCCGTGTAGCCAATCTCGGTAGGTATCAAGGCAGTCTTGTACATGCTCAGGATCAATCCTGATGCCGTATTTCTTGGCCAGCTGCTTGGCGTACTGCCAGGCTTCTACTTCAAGCTGTACGAGTTCAAAATCGCTATTATAACGCTCGTGGCCTAAGATGCCATGCGAAACTTCATGGAGTAGGGACCACTGAGCGATATCGGGCTGGGTTGAACCAGGCATGTAGTTAACGGTATGCCGTTTAGGTGACCAGTAGAAGGTATCACCTTGTACGAATGTTATGTCTGGATAGTCAGCTTGCAGTTGCTCAAGTAGTTCTTGCATGGTCTTTGATCAGCTCATAACACCCATAAATAACTGCTTCTTCAGCGTTTTTAGCGCCTACGACTCGAGGTGCTTCAACGAGCGGAGATTCGTATTTCTCGAGTGCTTCTCGCAATGGTTTGGCAAATTTCTTAAAGTGGCTCCCAACACCACCCCCAATAATAATGATATCTGGTTGATAGGCAGCGGCTGCATCAATTAAGCCAAGGGCGAGATCTTCACAAATAATTTTCCAAACCTGTTTATCGGCTATGTCCGAAGCTCGTTTGCCAAAGCGTTTTACAATAGCTTTACCAGAGACAATGGATTCCCATGTCACCAGCTTGCCATTTCGTTCATGCATGAGCATGTGGCCAATCTCGGCATCAGCAAGGTCTTTATCAATATTGCCGTCTACAATCAGGGCGCCACCGATTCCGGTGCTGACGGTTACATACAGCGCTTTGTGTCGAACAGGTTTTAGAAGTCTCGCCTCAGACAGGCCAGCCAGTTTTGCATCGTTTTCAAGCAATACATCGCAGTGAGTAATCGTCTTAACGTCTTTTTGGATCGGTACATTGCGCCACGGCAATCTACCCGAAGCGATAATCATTCCTTTTTCATGATCGATTCTACCGGTAGTGCCTATGGCAGCAATATCCCAGCCTCGGTTGGTGGTGATAGTTTTAAGATTCTCGGCAAGGGCTTCCTTAAAGTCACTGTAGTCTTTTGGAGTCTTGAATTTAACGCTATCGAGCGGTTTGCCGCTATTGGTAAAACTCATGAGCAGCGTCTTAGTGCCGCCAATATCAATCCCCAAATACATGGCTTCAGTGTAGCATAGAGTTAATATTGAATTTTACTTAAAAATATGCTAAAATAACCTTATCTTACTATTTCATTAAACAAACATGCACGAAACCATAAACCATCAAAAATATCCATTTGAAATCCAGCGTCCTACCGTTAAAACTCTAGGTGGTTTAGTAGTTGCTGCGGGGAGTGTGGAGCTAGGGGCCTGGACTAATCTAGAAGATCATAATCATGTAGAAATTCCTCCTATGGATAAACGGAATGCTGGGCATGTTTTACAGGCTATGAAAAACACTGCAGCGGCGATGGCTCATGTTGATCAGCTTGATTTTACATTCAGTGATAGAAAATTAGATGGAGGACGACTACTTCGTTATAAAGCACGGTGGGGTGAGGTTGATAAAAAGTCCTTAGAAGGTGCAGGGTTGTCTGTTGAAATCGCCGGTCCAACAAAGCGACGAAAGGGACATAATATGCTTCCTCGCTTTAAGCCACAAGTAGTTACAAATGTTTCAACGATGCATAGAACTGCCAGAGGAGAAGATGGCCGACCCATAAAAGGACGCCTTGATGCTCTGACCGATGCAGCGCACATGCCGTTTCGAGATGCTTCCGTAGGCTCCGTACATATATCGTGCTTACCGGGAAGCCGAGTTGGCAGACAGCTTCAGCATGATAGATCATTACGCCATGAGGCTATTCAAGAATCCGCACGAGTTCTCAAAGAAGGTGGTTATTTAGTTTGGGACGGAGGAGTTCCTGAAGACTATGAAAGTATAGTACAAAATGGTCTGAGTCCTGTTGCGCTCGTCTTTGACCTTAAACTTTATGAAGCAGATGTAGATCATTATGATTCTCCACAACTTGATGTGGATGGGATCTATCAAAAAATCTCTCCGCCCCCTGAACCTAAGCCGTAAACCTGGTGCTTGCTTACAGATATACAACAGAGTATAATTATCTGTAAGTCTGACTGGAGAAACGATCCAAGGATCGCCACAGTACTCATAAGGAGGCATGTATAACATGTCAAAAAGTTCTATAACTATGGACGAATTGCTCGCGTCTGCTGAGATTAATCAGCTGAAGAGCGGCGATGTTGTCGAGGGTACCGTTACATCGGTACGTAAACACGAAGTCTGGATCGACTTAGGTCCAAATGGCGTTGGCGTCATTATGCGCCGCGAAATCACCCACGGCCAAGCGCTTGAAGAAGGCGCAAAGGTAACCGTGAGCGTGGTTGACCCTGAATTGGATGAAGGCTACGCACTCTTAAGTATGAAGCGTGCAGCAAAAGATCGTGGTTGGGACGAGCTCCAGCGCGTCTTTGATGCTCAGGAAATTATTGAAGTAAATGCCTATGATGCGAACCGTGGCGGTCTGCTTGTTGAGCTTGAAGGTATCCGTGGCTTCTTGCCGGTTTCTCAGCTTGCTGCTGATCACTACCCACGCGTATCTGGTGCTGATAAGGATGAAATCCTTCAGAAGCTTAACGCACTTGTGAACATTCCATTGCGTGTTCGTATCCTTGATGCGAATCGCAAGGAAAACAAGCTGATCTTCTCTGAAAAGGAAGCGGTGAAAGATGACATGCAATCACGTCTCACCGAACTGAAGGTGGGTGATGTGGTCGAAGGCGTCGTAACCGGTGTTATCGACTTCGGTGCATTCGTAAATGTAAAGGGCATTGAAGGCTTGATCCACATTAGTGAAATTAGCTGGGAACGTGTTGAGGATCCACGTGATTACGTGAAGACTGGTGAAAACGTCAAAGCTAAGATTATCGCTATCGATAAAGACCGTTTGTCCCTCAGTCTTAAGCAGATGACCGACGATCCATGGGTGAACGAAGTGAAGGCATTCAAGAAGGGCGACAGTGTTGAGGGTAAGATTACCCGTATTACACCATTCGGTGCCTTTGTGCAGCTTTCTCCAAGTGTAGAAGCATTAGTGCATGTGTCTGAAATGGGCGGTGAAGCTGATGCAGCCGATCCAACCGAGCTCTTTAAGCTCAATGAGAAGAAAGAGTTTAAGATCTTAGATATCGATACTGATGCCCGCAAGATCGCGTTAAGTCTCAAGAAATAACTATGTAAGTAAGAAAGGAGTCCGCCATGGCCACGATGATTGAAATCGAAGACATGATTACCGTCGGTGCCTTGGCGGACAAACTTTCTCTGCCAGTCGCTAAGATTATCACCGAGCTAATGAAGAACGGTGTGTTGGCGACCGTGAATGAAAAGATTGATTTTGATACTGCTCAGATCATTACCGGCGAGTTGGGTCTGAGTGATGTAGAGCTCATAAAGAAAGAGCAGGCAACTGAAGCTACTCCGCGTGTTAAAGCTGCCGTTACCGATCCGAATGCAAAATCACGTCCACCTGTAGTGGCAGTAATGGGCCATGTCGATCATGGCAAAACCTCACTGCTTGATGCTATTCGGAGCGCCAATGTCGTGAAGGGTGAGGCCGGTGGCATTACCCAGCACATCTCTGCGTATAAGATTGATCATGGTGGTCGTGGCATTACTTTCTTAGATACCCCCGGCCACGAAGCCTTTGCAGCCCTCCGCGAACACGGTGCTCAGTTAACTGATCTCGTTATTATCGTTATTGCTGCTGATGATGGTATTAAACCACAAACCCAAGAAGCAATCCGCTTTGCCCGCAAGGCCGGCGTAAAGATGCTGGTGGCGATTACCAAGATCGATAAGCCAGAAGGCGATCAAAACCGCATCAAGCAACAGCTCGCCGAAGCAGAGCTTATGCCTGAAGAATGGGGTGGTGACACGGTAGTATTAGGCGTTTCTGCTAAGACAGGCGAAGGTCTCAAAGAACTGCTTGATATGGTACTTTTGATTGCTGATGTAGAAGAACTTAAGGCGCTTTATAACGTACCTGCTACCGGTCTTATTATCGAATCGCATATGGAAACCGGTCGCGGCTCAGTAGCTGAGGCTCTGGTAGAGCAGGGTACGCTTCGTCCAGGAGACTTTGTGGTGGCTGGTGGTACCTACGCAAAGGTTCGTAACCTTGAATCAACCACCGGCGGTGCCCTCAAAGAAGCAACACCTTCTACACCGGTTGTTATTACAGGCTTTAAGAACCTTCCAGAGTTTGGCGATGCTTTCCAGGTTGTGAAGAATGAAAAAGAAGCTCGCTCAGTGGCAGCTGGTGAAGCCCATGGTCGCAAGGGTGGCGCAGGCCATCTTGAAATGAGCAGTAACGAACTCATTCGTCTTATTAACCGCTCAAATCAGCTGCAAGAATTAAATATCATTGTCAAAGCAGACGTCCAGGGTTCATTAACTTCTGTCATTGATAGCTTGAAGACGTTAGATAACGAAGAAGTTGCGGTACGCGTTGTAGGGTCTGGTGTTGGTGCTATTACTGAAAATGACTTACATATGGCACATACTTCAAAAGCCATCATCTACGGCTTCCATGTGCCCCTGCCAAGCAATATTAAACAGCTGGCTTCTCGTGATAAGGTCTCGATCCGTCTATATAAGGTTATTTACGAATTAATTGATGACGTGAAGCAGGAGCTTACTGCGCTGCTTGCCCCCGAAGTGGTTGAGACACCACTCGGTCGCTTGGTGGTAAAGGGCATCTTTAAGACAACAAAAACAGAAGTTATTTGTGGTGGTGAAGTCACCAAGGGCAAGCTGGCCCTACCGGCTCTCGCTAAGGTCATGAGAGGCAATGAAGAGATTGCCGAAGTTGAGGTGACGAACCTCAAGCGTGGCCCTGTTGATGCGAAGGAAGTACTTGAAGGCGAAATGTGTGGACTGAGCTTTAAGAGCACTGCCCGCGTTGACATTGCAGAGGGCGATCACATTGAGTTATTTACTCGTGAATTAAAAACCCGAACTTTATGATAGGATGAAATTACGATGTTTAAACTAGACAATGAATTTTTAACTAACCTAGGTCTCGGTAACTTACCGGTGGAAGAAAAGAACCGCCTGCTGCAGATGATTTACGAGCGGCTCGAAATGAACGTCGGCATGCGCTTAGCCGAGAAGATGACCGACCAGCAGCTCGATGAGTTCGAGGGTTTTATCGATCGCAATGATGAAGCCGGTGCACTTAAATGGCTTGAAACAAACTTCCCGAACTATAAGGATGTTGTTGCTGAAGAATTAGAGAAGCTAAAAGGCGAAGTTCGTCAGGCTGCTCCCCAGATTCTTGCAGCTGCACAGGGTCAGGCTCAACCAGGTCAGCAGCCTCTGCCACAAGCTGCTCCAGCTCCGCAGCCTGCCCAGCCATACAATCATGAGCCTCCTATGCCACAGCAGCCGTATCAGCCGCCAACACCTCCACAGCCTGCACCACAACCATGGCAGCAACCGGCTGCTCCTGCACCTATGCCAGGTCCTCAGCCGTATGCACCAGAACCAATGCCTGCTCAGCCTCAGCCCGCTCAACCATACCAACCTCAGGCTCCAGCACCTGCTTCTCCAATGCCCACCCAACCTGATCCAAGCTTTACGATGCCACCACAGCCTGCACCACAACCACCAACTCCCCAGGCACCTACACAACAGCCTAATCCTCAGCAATTTACGCCACCTCCTCCCGGCTTTATGCCAGGCCAATAGGTATGGCTAAGAAGCGATCCGAAACCCGGAATCTGATAGAAGAAATATGGGCAACGGGACAAGGGGATAAGCCTCCAGTTGAAAAAGACTCTGAAATGCTTGGTGCTGTTCGAGGTGTCGGGATATTTATGATAGGGATAGTCGCCATAAATATTGGTGTAGCCTCATTGGAACTTGTAACTGAAGGTGAGCGCCCGTATTTTGCAACAGAAGAACCCTTGCAAGCTATTTCTCTCTCAAGTGGCTTAGAGTGTCCTGTGACACCTCAACTGCGTCCAATGACCTTTGTACGAGGATTATAAATCTTTGCTGTAACCGCGGATAAACTCAGCTGCAGTCATCTCATTTTTGCCAGCTGGTTTGAGTGAGTCGATAACAAGAAAACTCTGACTCGTTTTTAGCGCGACTTCGTTTTTGTTCGCTGTATCTGCCGTATGCGCCTTGGTAACAATGACGTCCTTGCCAGCAAGCGTTGTATAGCTTTTGGGCCACTCGGCGTAAGCACGGATTTCACGCTCTAAAACTTCAGCAGATTTATGTAGATCAATACGCCCATCTTCTTTGGTTAGCTTGCGCGAATAGGTTGCTTCGCCTACTTGGGCTTGAGGCTGGAGTTCTCCCTCTAGATACAAGGGTAGGGTAGCTTTGAGGGTTTCAAAGCTTAGTTCAATTAAAGCATCGGTAAGGGAAGCGGTCGTGGCGTCGATAGGAATGTCGTATGAGGCTTGGGCAAGCAGGGGTCCTTCATCCATCTTTTCGACCAGCAGCATAAGGCTCACACCAGTTTGCTTTTGGCCAGAGAGAATTGCGAAAGTGATGGGATCGGCGCCACGCCATTCAGGAAGCAGAGAGAAATGACTATTAACAATACCCTTTGGAAAATAATCGATAGTTTTTTGGCTGACGATAATACCAAAGTCAATCAGGACGCCTACGGTACTTTCAAATGGTTTCGTCTCTATCAAAGCATCTAATTCGTTTTTGTTTGAAACGGTTTTAACAGGCAGCTGCAGCCTTTTAGCAATGTCCAAAACAGGAAAGTCACCGCGATGGTGCTCAGGCTTTGGCTTCGTTACGACTGCTTCAATGGTAAAAACTTGGGCAAGTAATTCTAGGGACTTGGCGGCAACGGGTCCTGAACCAAAAAAGACTAGGCTGCCCATAGGTCTTTGGTCGCCGTTTCGTATTCAAGTTCTGCAAGTTTGCCGTCGTCTTCAAGGCGATAGAAGGCATCGGGAACACCCTTGATGTGGTCTATAAAGAGAATGCCATTGGTATGGTCGATCTCGTGCTGTAATACACGGGCAAGGAAACCTTCGGCGGTAAGGCGGATTTCTTTGCCGCTTTCATTTAAAGCTTTAACTCGTACTTTGTTAAAACGTTTTACCTTACCGTACAGATCTTTCACGCTCAGACAACCTTCGAAATCTTCCTCTTCTTTACCCTCAAATTTGGTAATCTCAGGGTTAATAAGGGCCATAAAGCCACGATCGTTTTTATCATCGAAATTATTACGGACAATCACAATGCGCAAAGGAATATCGATCTGAATGGCAGCTAAAGCTACACCTACCTCGTGTTCTCGATTGTCTTCCCAATCAAGGGTAGCTTCTGCCATCTTGGCAATAATATCTTTGACCTCTTTGGAAATAAGGCCAATCTTTTTTGAGCGCTGGCGAAGGTGTTCGTTCGGCAGCGTAATAATGTCGTCTCGGGTTGCCATTAGATCTTAGTATAACTTAACAGAGAAAGAACCGCTACAGCAGGTTGGCGGGATCAAGGTCATATATCCAGTTGCCAGCAGGCAGGGCGTGGATAGCTTTAATAAGTTCTTTGCGGTCGGTTGCTTTTAGAATTAGCTGCCAGTGATACATGCCATGTGCGTGTTCGTAATAGCTGGGTGTAGGTGCACTGAGACGAACTTTCAGTTTTGTGGTTTGGAGGGCGCTGTGGAGCTTTTTAATTGCACTCTCAGCACTCCCGCTACTCTTACGCGAAAGGCTAATTTTTAAGAGGTAGCAGAAAGGGGGAAATAGGAATGTTTTCCGCTCAATAAGCTCAGTTTCATAGAAAGTCTTATAGTCTTTTGCGATGGCTGCCTGCAGGATGGGATTATCGGGTACATAGGTCTGCAAGATAACTTGGCCTTTACGGTGGCCACGCCCCACACGGCCTAAAACCTGATGAAGGAGCTGGTAGCTTCGTTCGGCAGCCGTGTAATCGGGAAGGTAAAGACTGGTATCGGCCGCTACGACCCCTACTAAACTGAGTTTTGGAAGGTCCAGACCCTTACCGAGCATTTGTGTGCCTACTAAGATATCTACTTTACCTTCGCGAATATCTTTGAAGTGCTTATCGATGCGATCTTCGACACCCAAATCAGTATCAAAGCGCTTAATGCGGGCATTGGGAAAGAAGTTCTGCAGCGTATCTACGAGGGCCTTAGTGCCCATAACACGGTATTGAAGCTCGGTACTTTCGCATACCGGACAGCTTAATGGCGCGGTTTCACGATGTCCGCATGTATGGCAGCGCAACGAGTGACCATCACCATGATAGGTAAGTGGCAGGTCACAATTAGGGCATAACGCTTGCCAACCGCAGTTTTGGCAGATAACTAATCGGGCTGTTCCGCGACGATTGAGATAAATCAGCGCCTGTTCCTTTTTATTAAGCACGTCATTGATGGCATCGAGTAGCTCATCGGCTAAGAAAGGATGCCGCGCAAAGAGGGTCTTGTCCGTGAGGTTAATGACCGAAGTCGAGACTTCCCCAACGTTGCCTTTCGCTGAGCTGGTCATGCGGATGGTGGGGACGCCTGCTGCATCGGCAAGGTAGTAATCGGCTACGGGTGGTGTCGCACTTCCGTATATAATCTCGGCATCATAAAAACCGGCCAATGCCCCAGCTACCCGTACGGCCTGATAGCGGGGAGCTTGTTCCTGTTTATACGCAGGTTCATGAAACTCATCCACCACGATGAGCCCGACATTTTTAAGTGGGCTAAAGAGAGCTGAGCGAGGCCCAATAATAACGAGCGGTTCTTCCGTCGTAATAATGTGTAGCCATAATTCACGGCGTTTTTTTGCTGTGATATTAGAGTGAATAATACGCACCTTATCTCCAAACTGAGTGGCAAAATCTTCAGCTAACTGAGGAGTTAAAGCAATTTCTGGCGTGAGAATCAGTGCAGACTTACCAGCCTCCAAGCATGCCTTTGTACGCTCCATATATATGCGCGTTTTGCCACTGCCCGTCTCACCATGCAAGATAAAGCGTGAGCCAGTTTTCATAATTTCTAGGGCCTTCAATTGTTCATCGGTTAAAGGGGGAAGGGCTGGGGCTGGAACAGATTTTTCGGGTTCGAGTCCCGTCGCCTCCACGGGAAGTTTTAATACAGCGCTTGGTAAAAAGAGTTGGGCAATGCTGCCGCTGCCAGCAGGGTAGTAGCTTAGTAACCACTCAAAAAGTTTGATCTGAGCTTTGGGTAGTACGGCGTTATGAATAGGCCGGATAATTGATTTGGTAGGGAAGGAAGGTTCAGAGACATCTTGATGTACAAAGCCCAAAACCTCTTGTTTGCCTAAGGGTACTATCACAACCGAGCCAGGCACCAACAAGACCTCACTGCTATACGTGAGCGGTTCCTGCTTTTGATAGCGATTAGACGCAACCCATACCTCGTAATACCTCATGGTGTAATAAGTATACCGTAAAGGAGTAATTTAATTTCTGCACCCCTTATGCTTGCACCTAAAAATTAACTACGCTATATTGCATACCCAAGCGAACGGAGCTATACTAGTTGTTGTTCTAATAACAATGAGAGGTTCAAAGGGGATGTTGGACGTATTTATTACTTCACGGGTGCGACGCAAGATCATTGTGATCTATGCGAAATATCCTGATTTTAAGACCCACGTTCGTGGCCTTGCGAAACTGATCAAAGAAGATGCCGGCAATATTCAGCGTGAACTAAAGCGCCTCGAGAAAGTCGGTTTTTTATTATCTGAAAAACAAGCAAATACGAAAATTTATCATACTAATAAGCACTTCCCAATCTTCAAAGAACTACAAAGCATTGTGCTCAAAAGTCAGCGTACAAATCAAAAGAAACCCCAAGTCTAAAAAGGTTGCTAATTTATCTCTGTTAGGATACAATAAAGCTCTATGATTTCAGTTACACGTAAAGACAGCAAAGAACCAATCGAGAACTTGCTTCGCCGCTTTAGCCGCAAAGTACAGTCTGCTGGTATTGTTGCAACCGTCAAACAAGGTCAGTACTTTGAAAAGCCACTGTCTAAGCGCGAACGACGCCTTAAGGCAATCGTACGTAAGGAACGCAAGGCTATCAAGGTTAAAAACCTTAAAATGGGCAAGAAATAAGCTATAAAGCTTAGGAGAAGGGCCCTTCGAGAGGGCCTTTTTTAATGACTATAAAAATTAAGAATCATTTAATGTTAACTATTAACTTTAATTAAGATGGTGCAAAAACGGTAGGCTATCTGGTACACTTTGAAAGAATGAGTATTAAAGAGCAAATTGACGCTGACCTAAAGGCCGCTATGCTTGGTGGTGATAAGGTCTTAACCACGACCCTTCGTGGTATTAAAAGTGCAATTCTTTACGCTGAAGTAGCAGCCAATAAAAGAGATAGTGGCTTAGCCGATGAAGAGCTTGTTAGTCTGCTCGGTAAAGAGGCTAAGAAGCGCCAAGAAAGTGCCGATCTCTATACGCAAGGTGGGAGTGAAGAAAAGGCCAAGGCCGAGCTTGCCGAGAAGCTGGTTATTGAGAAGTATCTTCCTAAACAGATGAATGATGAGGCCTTAAAGAATTTGGTTGAAGCTGCCGTTACCGAAACCGGTGCAGCAAGTATGCAGGATATGGGTAAAGTTATAGGACTCGTGAAGCAACGAGCAGGTGCTGCAGCCGATGGGGGCCGCATTGCACAAATGGTGAAGGAACGTTTGAGCCAATGATTATTTTCATGGGTGTGGCTGGTTCCGGAAAAAGTATCCAGGGCCGCACACTTGCCGATGAACTAGCTTTGCCATGGCTCTCAACCGGTGAGTTTTTGCGTATGCTCATTGCCGGCGACAAGCGTCGCGACATGGTAGCAGGTAAGCTCTTAAGTGATAAAGAAATTATTACTCTCGTGCAAAAGATCTTTCACATGATCAATATTAACGAAGAGTTTGTTTTGGATGGGTTTCCTCGTACCACTGCTCAGGCGGATTGGCTATTATCACAGGTAAAACATGGGCAGTTGCATGTAACGGCTGTTATTCACCTCACTGCTTCAGAAGAGGCAGTGATGAAGCGCCTACTATCGCGTGGTCGCCAAGATGATACAGAAGAAGCGGTGCGAGAACGTTTCCGCGAATACGAAGAAGCTGCTCTACCGATCATTCAGCACTTTAGAAATGCGGGTGTCCCTGTCCACGATATTAATGGCGAGCAACCAGTTGAAAAAGTACATGCCGACATCAAGCAAGCATTACAGGCGGATGACTAGTGTTTACCAAAGTTAAAACTGATGCCGAAATTGAATCAATGCGCATTGCGGGCAAAATGCTGGCGCAGACTCTGCAGTATGTAAAAGCAAATACGAAGGCAGGTATGTCTACCAAAGACCTCGCGCGCTTAGCCGCAAAAGAGGTAAAGCGATTAGGCGGCAAACCTTCTTTCCTTGGTTACGAAGGCTTTCCGGATGTTTTATGTGTATCTATCAATGATGAAGTGGTGCATGGTATTCCAAGTCGCCGCAAGATCTTAAAAGACGGTGATGTGGTAAGCATTGATTTTGGTGTGACTATTAATGACATGGTGACAGATGGTGCCATAACCTTCAGTCTAGGACCGGCAGAAAAAGAAGTTGAGAAGCTTATTAAAGTTACCGAACAGTCTTTACTTGCTGGTATTGAAATGGTCAGACCAGGCGTACGGGTTGGTGATATTGCTCATGCAATTGAGAGCGTCCTAGAGCCATACGGCTTTGGCATTGTGCGTGATTTGGTGGGGCATGGCGTTGGGCATGAACTCCATGAAGATCCGAACATTCCTAATTACGGCCGCGCCGGTTCGGGACCTATGCTGCAAAAGGGCATGACGATTGCGATTGAACCAATGGCGACATTGGGAACTCACGCGGTTAGTATCGATAACGATCATTGGACAATCCGTACGGCAGACGGCTCATTGGCCGCACATTTTGAACACACGGTTCTTATAACTGACGATGGTTATGAAATTTTGACTCAAGCCTAAGTCAAAACGTACTCATTGCTTGTTATTAAGTAGTTCAATTTGAAAAACCCCTAGCATAAGGGTTATACTTGCAAGCATATGCGTGATCACGCTTTTCCGCACTTTGTCGGTATTGATATCGGCACGAGCACCGTACGGTGTGTTGTTGGTATGTTCGACAATCCGGAAAGCACTACACCCTCTCTAATCGGCTATGGCTCCGCTACTAATAGCGGTATGCGTAAAGGTGTTGTATCTCATGTTGAAGAAGTTGCTCAGGCTATTACCCAAGCTGTGACCGAAGCAGAACGGTTAAGCGGTATTCGTATTAATAGTGCGACGGTAAACATTGGTGGGGCACATGTTGCGGGCGTAAACTCTCGAGGTGTTATTGCGATCTCGACTGCTAATAGGGAAATTACGCTTGAAGATAGACTGCGTGTTGAAGAAGCGGCAACTATTATTCAGTTACCGCCTAACAGGGACATTATTCAGGTTTTCGCAAAGAACTATCGTTTAGATGGCCAGGATAACATTAAGGATCCGGTTGGTATGAATGGAGTGCGACTTGAAGTTGATACTCACATCGTGACCGCTGCGACCCCTAGCCTCAAGAGTCTTACCTCCGCGCTTGAAAAGGCAAGTATTCACCCGAGTCACTATACTGTTTCCAGCCTTGCTGCAGCCGAAGCAGTCATGACCCGTCAGCAGAAAGAATCAGGCACCTGTCTATTAGATATAGGTGCAGGGACTACTAGCTTAGTAGTGTTCGAAGACGGGGAAGTACAACATGTTGCAGTCCTGCCTATTGGCGGTATGCACCTCACCAATGACCTCGCAATTGGTCTGAGAACAGATCTCGATATTGCCGAAGCTGCCAAGCTGCAATTTGGTACGGTTAAACCCGAAGCAAAGATTAACAGACAAGTGCGAGTGAAGCATGATGGCCAAGATCATATGTTCAATCAAGGTGATATTCATATGATCCTTGAGGCTCGGATTGAAGAACTCTTAGAGTACGTAGATAAAGAGTTAAAGAAGATTCAAAAATCACGTAAACTCCCCGGTGGAGTGATCATTGTGGGGGGCAGCTCTAAGCTACCTGGTCTTGCAGCATATGTGCGCGACACGCTTCAGCTATCGGCACGCATTGGTCATTTGCAGCCACTAGGTGGTTTAGTGGACGCGATTCAGGACGAACCTTACACTACGGCAATTGGTCTTATGTGGCTCGATATGCTGCTTGGACAATCTGCTGACTCAGCCGCAACAGGGGTGGGAAGCGGCAATGGGCTCGTACAAACTGCCACAAATGTGTTCAAACGGTTCAAACGAAAGAGCTGATAACATTTTTTGTCCATAACTGTTGTAAGCAGTGATGGGTTGGCTTATACTTTAAGGTAGTTAGTGTGAACAAGGAGCTTTGATCAATGCCACAGGTAAACCCGACGATAGAAACATTTGCCAGAATTTTAGTAGTAGGAGTCGGAGGGGCTGGTGGTGCTGCCATCAACCGTATGATCGAAGCGGGTGTGGGTGGTGTTGATTTTGTTGCCGTTAATACAGACGCTCAGGCGCTCCATCATTCTTTAGCTCCAATCAAAATTCATATTGGTAACGATGCAACCCGTGGCCTTGGTGCTGGTGCTGATCCATTAGTTGGTCAGCGTTCAGCCGAAGAATCGAAGGCCGAACTTGAAAAAGTCTTACAAGGCGCAGACATGATCTTTATTACGCTTGGTGCCGGTGGTGGTACTGGTTCTGGTGCGGGTCCTGTCGTAGCAGAGATTGCCAAGGCTACTAATGCGCTCGTCGTGGCATTCGCCACGAAGCCTTTTGCGTTTGAAGGTGCAAAGCGTCGCCGCAACGCAGAGATTGCCATCGAATCATTACGCCGTAATGTCGATACGCTTATTACTGTTCCGAATGACCGTTTATTACAAACTATTGATCGCCACACACCACTACTCGAAGCCTTTAAAGTAGCTGATGATGTCTTACGCCAAGGTGTACAGGGTATCTCAGATCTTATTACGGTGAATGGTCTTATTAACCTAGACTTTGCCGATGTAAAGACGGTCATGAGCAATGCTGGTTCAGCGCTTATGGGTATTGGCCGGGCCAGTGGTGAGAACCGCGCCATTGAGGCTGCTCAGCAATCTATTGAATCACCGTTACTTGAAGTCTCAATCGATGGCGCCCGCGGCATCTTGTTCAACATCATTGGTGGCAATGATATGACCATGCATGAGATAAATGCAGCGGCTGAAGCCATTACAAGTGCTGCAGATCCTGATGCTAATATCATATTTGGTGCTACGATCAATCCTGAGCTCCAAGGCGAAATGATTATTACCGTGGTAGCAACCGGTTTTGATGCCGCCTATTTCCAATCACGTGCGGCAATGCCTCATGTAACAGGCAGTAGTGCTACAACATCTGATGATGACGAAGTGGCTGAAGCGGTTGAACAAACCACAGAAGAAGAAGTGCAAAGTATTGATATGGATATCAATAAACACGAAGCTGATGAAGCTGCGAAAGAATTCCAAAAAGAAGACACTGGTCCAAGCATTTGGCACATGAATGACGCAAATGGGGATGAGGATAACAAGGCAGAAGAGGCCGCAAGCAGCTTCTTCGGTGGCATCGATAAAAAAGAGGAAGATGACCTTGAAAAACCTTCATTCTTACGACGGCTTAAAAGACAAAAAACAGATAGCAAAGATGGTAAAAAGGACAACAAAAGCGGCCAATAACGCTTACGCTTTGCAGTGTAAATAATACACTAAGAATTCGCTTGAAAAACACCATCAGTGGGGCTATGATCAATCCCGGATACACTATATGTGGTTTTTAGACTACAGGAGTGGTAGTACATTTTAAGAAGTAACTTTTATATACTACGTATATAAAAGTAGGAAGGAAGAGCGGATGAAATGCAGCCAATGCTCGTTCGAAGACTCAAAGGTTATCGAATCGAGAGATGTGGCCGACGGCAAAGCCATTCGGCGTCGTCGTGAGTGTATTTCCTGTAACCATCGCTTCACAACCTATGAGCGGATTGAACGTCCTCAATTGGTCGTTATTAAGAATAGTGGCACGAGAGAGTTGTTTGATCGCGATAAGTTGTTGGCTGGGCTTTACCGAGCATGCGAGAAAACGAATGTGACAAGTGTTGAGCTTGAACATCTCGTAGCTCGTATCGAAGATAAGCTGCATGCCTGCGGTGAAAATGATATCCCTTCACACCAGATTGGCGAACTCGTGATGAACGAGCTTGCTGCCTTAAATGAAGTTGCTTATGTACGTTTTGCGAGCGTCTATAGACGATTTAAGGATATTGCTGGGTTTGAAGAGGAGTTATCACAGATAAAGCACTTGCGCACCGAACCCGTCAACCCTTAGAGCACCTACATAAAAATGGGTGGTTGACGACTCCCAATCAAGTTTTATACGATATATATGCTATAAAACGGGAGCGTTCGTTTTAGCCGAAAAAGAGAGACGACTAAAACGAAAACTCTAAGACAAAAACACTATTAAAATCTAATCAAAAGTGAGGGTAGATTGATGGCACAGGCAACTGGCTTGGGAGTTCGAAGACTCTTTACAAAACCAAAATCGAAAGCGTATGACGCATTCACATGGGTTAAGCGCGACTCTGTTATTACTAATCCAATGACCAAGAAGCCTGTCTTTGAGCAGCTGGGTGTTGAGTTCCCGGAATCTTGGTCAATGAATGCCATTAATATTGTGGCTCAGAAGTATTTTACCGGTACTCCTGGTACTGATGAGCGTGAGAGTTCACTCAAGCACCTCGTTGATCGTGTTGCTGATACGATTACTCGTCAAGGTAAGCAGGAAGGTTATTTTGAAACTGATTCAGAAGCAGAAGACTTCCGTGAGGAATTAAAATACATCCTCGCCTCACAGCGAGCTGCTTTTAACAGTCCTGTGTGGTTTAACATCGGTGCACCATCACGTGCTCAGCAGGCCAGCGCCTGTTTCATCTTAGCCGTTGACGACACGATGCCTTCTATCCTTAACTGGTACCGTGAAGAAGGTATGATCTTTAAGGGTGGATCTGGTTCAGGTGTTAATGTGAGCTCTATTCGCTCAAGCAAAGAGAAGCTTGGCAAGAGTGCCGGTACTGCATCTGGTCCGTTGTCATTTATGCGTGGGGCTGATGCTTCGGCTGGTGCTATTAAGAGCGGTGGTAAGACTCGTCGTGCTGCCAAGATGGTGATTATGAATGTTGATCACCCTGATGTGCGTGAGTTCATCTGGTGTAAGGCAATTGAAGAGCGCAAAGCATGGGTACTTAAAGAGAGCGGCTTTGACATGGACCTTGATGGCAAGGACTCATTCTCTGTTCAGTACCAGAATGCGAACAACTCTGTTCGTGTCACTGACGACTTCATGAAAGCAGTTGAAGCAGATGGCGACTGGGATCTTCGAGCTGTTACAACAGGCAAGAGCATTGAAACTGTAAAGGCTCGTGATATTTGGCGACAGATCGCTGAAGCAGCATGGGAATGTGCCGATCCAGGTCTGCAGTTCGATACAACGGTTAATAACTGGCACACCACCCCAAACGCTGGTCGTATCAATGGTTCTAACCCTTGTTCTGAGTATATGCACCTTGATAACTCAGCCTGTAACCTCGCGAGCATTAACTTGCTTCACTTCTTAAACGATGACTTCAGTTTTGATATTGAAGCCTTCAAGCACACCGTTGAGGTTATCTTTACTGCTCAGGAAATCCTTGTTGGTTACTCAGAGTACCCAACCGAGAAGATCACCAAGAATGCTCGTGCCTACCGCGAACTTGGTATTGGCTACGCAAACTTGGGTGCACTTTTGATGGCTATGGGTCTTCCATATGATTCAGACGAGGGTCGTGCTATCGCTGCTGCCGTGACTGCCTTAATGACCGGACATAGCTATGCAACCTCTGCACGCTTGGCTCGCCAAGTCGGACCATTTGCTGGATTCCATAAGGACCGCGAAGGCATGTTAAACGTACTTCGCATGCACCGTGCGGAAGTAAGCAAGATCGATGCTAGCTTGGTATCTGAAGAACTTCTGAGTGCTGCAGCCAGTGCATGGGATGAAGCAGTTGAGCTCGGTGAACTCTATGGGGTTCGTAACTCACAGGCTTCATTGCTTGCTCCAACCGGCACCATCGGTTTCATGATGGACTGTGATACTACTGGTATCGAACCAGACCTTGGGTTGGTTAAGTTTAAGAAGTTAGTTGGTGGTGGCACCATGACCATCGTGAACCA
This sequence comes from uncultured Candidatus Saccharibacteria bacterium, assembly GCA_965231105.1. Classification (GTDB taxonomy): domain Bacteria; phylum Patescibacteriota; class Saccharimonadia; order Saccharimonadales; family JACDBH01. Next base: position 24,478 of record OZ246417.1, read on the forward strand.
AACTGTTCCACGTGCATTAAAGGCCTTAGGCTATAACAAGAAGCAAATCGATGCGATCGTAAAGCACATCGATGAAGAGAAGACAATCTTAGGTGCTCCAGGCCTCAAGAAGGAGCATGAACCAGTCTTTGCATGTTCAATGGGTGACAATGCTATCCATTACACCGGTCACGTTAAGATGATGGGCGCTGTACAGCCATTCCTTTCCGGTGCTATCTCTAAGACGGTAAACATGCCAGAAGAAGTAACGGTTGAAGAAATCGAACAGCTACACTTTGACTCATGGAAGCTCGGCCTTAAGGCAGTTGCTATCTATCGAGACAACTGTAAGGTTGGTCAGCCGCTGTCTATGCTTAAGAAGGGTGGAGACGAAAAGAACGAAGTTGCTGCAACCAAAGCTACAGATACCCTTAATGAGAAGATCATTGTAAAGGGAACGGTTCGCCGTAAGTTGCCTCGTGTTCGCAACTCAAAGACCTATCACTTTGAACTTGCCGACCTTGATGGTTACTTCACTGTTGGTGAATATGAAGACGGTGCTCCTGGTGAACTGTTCGTGAGTATCAGCAAGCAGGGTTCAACTATGTCTGGTCTCATGGACTCCTTCGCTATCAGTGTGAGCCATGGTCTCCAGTATGGCGTGCCACTTAAGAGCTACGTAAAGACACTGCGTGGCACCAGCTTTGCGCCAGCCGGTATTACGGATGATCCAGATATCCGTACCGCAAGCTCGCTTACTGACTATATCGTTCGCCGCCTAGCTCTCGACTACCTCAGTTTTGATGATCGTCTTGAGCTTGGTATGGCAGATATCGATGATATGCCAGAAGAGCAGACGAGTCTCTTAAGCGAAGATACGGTTCACCCCGTTGAGGAGCCAAAAGTGGCTGTAGCTGCTGCAGCTGCACCAACACCGGTTGCGGTTGCCGAAGCGCCAAAGCCAAAGGCTGCCAAGCGCGATGAAGCTGCGCCACTCTGTTACAACTGTGGTAACCAGACCCAAAAAGCCGGTACCTGCTATGTCTGTACCAGCTGCGGTTCAACCACTGGCTGCTCTTGATCCTAAAAGAGCAGCAGAGAAAAGAAGAGCTCCCTAAAAAGGAGCTTTTCTTATGTTTAGAATAAATATATTACCTTCTAGCCAGGATTGCGGGAAGTTCAGATAGGGAAGTAATAATATGGGTCGCACCAGCTTTTCTGAGGACTGACTCGTCTTCAAAACCGTGCGTAATACCTATACCTTCCGCAATTCCTGCGCTTGCCCCGGATTGGATGTCGTAGGTATGATCACCCATGACAGCGGCATTTTCAGGACGTACCCCTAAGCGCTCCAGGGCTATCAGCGCACTTAAAGGATCGGGTTTTGTTCGTTCCTGTACGTCATCACAGGTAACAACTGTAAGTTTTGGGATATTAAATACTTCTTCTAGTCTCTCCGTAAACATGTTTAATTTCGTAGGATCGTCAATACTTCGATCTTGATAAAGTGAACTGTAGCTACCAACTCGATCTTTCAATGCAATACCGAAGTTTCTTACGATATGATGGGGTGTACCACTGGTAAAAATTCCCAGCTTAATCCCCATCCTTCCTATCTTAGCTAAAGTATCGGCAAGATGAGGAAAAGGCTGTATATATTCAGGGGCGAGCCTATCTTGAATAGGGTCAAGGAGCGCATGCAGTTCGTCATAATCCATGCCTTCGAGATGATGAGTCCGGTCTTCATAGAGTGCACGAACTGTACGCTCTAAGGTTTGACGAGCGCTTCCGCCTACCACCTGGTTGAGAAGTTTTTCATATTGATCATACTGAGGTATGTCTCCTGCAGGTACGCCGTGATGGCGGAGGAAGGTAACGGCAGTTTCGTATTGTCCATGACGAATAAGGGGTACCGTGTTTACTAAGGTACCGTCTGCATCGGAAATAAGGGCTTCAAAAGCTTGCATAACCATAAAATAACACAGATTACACTTATAAATGAAACTTCTCTCGGAAGGATTACATACAAGACTCACGAAAACCGGTATACTAAGCAGGTATGAAAGTGCTTATCTTTTACAGGCCAGATTCAGAACATGCTCGTAGTGTCGAAGAATTTGTTCACGACTTCGGTAAACAATATCCAGACTTAAGTCTCACGCTCGTTAACCCCGATACCATTGATGGCAGCCAAAAGGCTGAAGTCTATGATGTGATGAGCTACCCGACCACCATTGCAATTAGCAATGATGGCAGTATTTTGTCTCGGTGGGATAATGGTGGCATGCCCCTTATGAACGAAGTGGCTTATTACGCCAATCAGTAATTGTACTTTATGTGTATTGGTATTAGGATATAGTCATGAACAAACCCGCCGTTATTACAGCAGGAATGCTAGGCCTAGGAACTGGTGTATCAGTTGGTGAAGTAGCTCAGCGACTAGAGATTAATAGTGCAAAACAAGATGTAGAAGATGGAGCCATTTGTATTGCAGGCGAAGTGCCTGTACGACAAGAAGAGGATGGGCTGCTTCATTGTCTCGATATTACTTTAGAAGTAGCGGACGAAGTGTCTGAAGGCTCGACAGTATCCATCGACTGGCAAGCTACCGAAGAGCGACTCCATGGGAGTTTGCAATTTGCTCAAGATAAAGAAAGACGAGCAGGGTTGGACGGTATATTCGGGGTAATGGGAGCTGCTCTGGTAGGTGGCGTTGTCTATATAGTCACTGAGGGGCATATGCGGTCTCGCTTTTACGCGCCAAAAAAGTTCAGTAGTTCACGACGTTTAGCGTAAGCGTTTGTGCTTTTTTGAGTAACAGAGTAAAATGCCAGTAAATGCATTTGAGATGGCTATCAACCATCAAGCAGTGGGAAGAAATCGGATAAGAGAGTAGAACCCACCGGCAGAGATCTCCGTAAAGATCGTAACTAAGAGCCATTTCTTTGGAAGTCAGATGGTACCTCCGGACCACCCGGATCTGACAGCAGAAGAAGTGGCTTTTTGCTTTTAGAAAGGAGCAAACACTGTGAAGTTTAAATCAGGCACACGTCGCAAGGCTTTAGAATACGAAAAAGACCTTGTTGCGTATTGGAAAGAAAATAAGACTTTTGAGAAGTCTGTTGAAATGCGCCCTAAAAGTAACAGCTATGTCTTTTATGACGGCCCACCCTTCATTACCGGGGTGCCACATCATGGCACCCTCCTTAGTTCGGTAATTAAAGACGCCGTGCCTCGTTATTGGACCATGAAAGGTAAACGAGTTGAGCGCGTATGGGGTTGGGACTGTCATGGATTGCCGGCAGAAGTCTTTACTGAAAAGAAGCTCGGCATTACCGATAAACGCGATATTGGTACAAAGATCTCGCTCGAAGAATATATCAATACCTGCCGGGCCAATATGATCCAGACTGGTTCTGAGTGGAATGATGTCATTGACCGTATAGGTCGCTGGGTTGATATGGAACATGCCTATAAGACCATGGACAAAAACTACATGGAATCTGTGTGGTGGGCTTTTAAAGAATTGTACGACAAGGGCAAAATCTATGAAGGCGAGAAGGTGCTCATGTACTGCACGCGTGACGCCACTCCAATTAGCAAAGCTGAAGTTGCCATGGATAACTCGTACCAGGATGTCACTGATCCAAGCGTGTATGTGAAGTTTAAACTGAAAGGCAAGGATGAATATTTACTTGCCTGGACCACGACGCCATGGACTTTACCGAGTAATGTGGCCGTCGCCGTTAACAAAGACCTTGAATATGGTATTTATGATGTAGATGGAACAACATTAGTGGTTGCGAAGGAATTAGCTTCTAAGGTGTTTACAGACGAAAAACACAACGTTGTGCCATTTACACTTAAGCAGACTATCAGGGGTGAAGAGCTTGTTGGCCAGGAATACGAACCTTTGTTCGAAGATCGTGGTAAGAATGCGCATAAAGTTTGGCATGCTGACTTTGTGCATGCCGAAGAAGGCACGGGTATTGCTCACGAATCACCTGGTTATGGTGAAGACGACTATATCCTTGCGAAAGCAAATGACGTGCCGTTTGTAATTGACACGGACGATGAGGGTTTCTATACCGAAGGAGAATGGAAAGGTAAGCAAATCTGGGAGATCAACAAAGAGATTGCCAAGTCCCTGCATGAACGCGGTGTCGTTTGGAAGATCGAATATATCCGTCACTCCTATCCGCATTGTCACCGATGTGGCACAAAGCTTATGTACCGGGCTCATCCAAGTTGGTTTATGGATATTGAGGGCCAACGCCAGGAAATGCTTGAACAAAATGGGAATATCAACTGGTTCCCAGACCATATCAAGACGGGCCGTTTCCCTAAGACTGTTGAGAGCGCACCAGACTGGAACTTAAGTCGCGATCGTTTCTGGGCTACAGCCTTGCCGGTATGGAAGGGCAAGGATAAGAGCGGCAAAGAACATGTAAAAGTTGTTGGTAGCTATGCTGAACTGAAGGAGTTATCAGGAGTAGAGCTTGAAGACTATCATCGTCCTTGGGTAGATGATGTAACCTTTACGATCGATGGGGTAAAGTACACCCGTGTCGATAAGGTGTTAGACTGCTGGTTCGAAAGTGGCAGTATGCCCTTTGCGCAGTTCCATTACCCCTTTGAAAACGTTGATAAGTTTGAGGCTAATTTCCCCGGCGACTTCATCGCTGAGTATGTGGGCCAGGTACGCGCCTGGTTCTATTACCTCCATACGGTATCTGTTGGACTCTGGGGAAAGAATTCGTTTAAGAATGTTGTGGTAACAGGGACTATTAACGGCAGTGATGGGCGAAAGCTCAGCAAGTCTTTGGGCAATTACACTGATCCGAATGAGGTGATGGACAAATATAGTGCCGATGCCTTGCGCTTCCTGTTCCTTAGTTCAACCCTGCTGAATGGAGAAGACTTTACTCTTAAGGATAAAGATATATCAGATGTCAGTCGTAAGCTCGCGATGGTCTGGAATATGTACGATTTCTTCACTATGTACGCCTCTGTTGATGGCTGGGAGTACGATGGCGAGCTCGTTGATCCAAGTCTCGAGTGCCAGAACCCTCTGGACACATGGGTGTTGTCTCGAGTGCACCAGCTGATCCAAGAGGTAGATCACCACATGCAGGCCTATGATTTACCTAACGCTACCAAGCCAATCCTTGAATTCATCGAAGATGCCTCGAACTGGTATGTACGTCGCAGTCGTAAGCGTTTCTGGAAGAGTGAGGATGACGGCGATAAACAGATGGCTTACACTGTGCTTCATTACGTTCTTGTCCAGCTTGCAAAGGTGATGGCACCCTTTACGCCATTCCTCGCTGAGGAACTGTACCAAAAGCTTACCGGAGAAGAATCGGTCCATCTGGTGGACTGGCCAGAGGTAGGGCATGTGAATGAGCTGTCAATGCAGAAAATGGCAGGCCTTCGCCATCTCATTACCATCGGACTCAGTCTCCGGGCTGAAGCAGGCGTAAAGGTACGCCAACCGCTCCAGAGTGTCACCCTAGAACTTGGCTTTAAAGAACATTTTGGGGATGAACTGACAGAAATATTACGTGAAGAGCTAAATGTGAAAGAGGTTAAATTTGAGGATGATGGATTTGATCCATCTAAGACGATTAAGGAAAATGTCGAAGAAAACGGCCTTCCTAACTACTACAAGGTTAAGAGCCTTGATACCAAGCTAACGCCCAGTCTGAAGCGAGAAGGGCTCATGCGTGATGTGATCCGATTAGTACAACAGGCTCGCAAAGATGCTGGCCTGAATGTGGATGATCGAATCCGCTTAAGCCTACATACGGACGCCAAGGAACTCGGCGAGTCTATCAAGGAGCATAAAGACACTATTGCTACCGAAACGCTTGCTACAAGCCTCCATATGACTTCAGAGAGCTACCAATACAAGACCGAAGGCAGTGTAGAAGGCGAAGCTCTCGTACTTGCACTCGAAAAAGCGTAAACAGTCTATCCTGCTCACCCTTTACAGCGGGCTGGATATCTGTTAAGCTTTCATGAGTCTATTTGTAAAACGTAAGGTTTAACTAAAGATGAAGAAAGCAATTATCGCTACAGGCGGTCATCAGTATATCGTGCAAGAAGGTCAAACACTCGAAGTCGAGCTCTTAAAAGCCGACAAAAAAGTAGAGTTTGAACCGCTGCTTGTTATTGATGGCGACAAGACAACCGTAGGTACACCTGCTGTCTCTGGTGCTAAGGTATCAGCTGAAGTGCTGGGTGAAGTACGTGGTGAAAAGGTTACCGCTATTCGCTATAAGGCAAAGAAGCGTGTGAAGAAAGTGCATGGTCATAAGCAGCACTTAAATCAAATCAAGATCACGAAGATTGCCTAAAGAACACACCGCGTAAATAAGAAAGCACTCCGAAAGGGGTGCTTTTTTGATGAGCTTGTGGAAAACTTTTGTACTCTGAAGCTTATCGTTATGGTTAGTACAACGTTTAATAATTGCTACATAACAGTAGATGTTTCATAGCCGCACCTAATTCAACTAAAATACTGAGTTTAGTGTAAATAAGTCTACGGATTACCTCTAAAAACTTCCCTTATTGTGGTGTGGAAAATTGTATACAAAGTATGTTCAATCGCCGTTGTTCTACCTGTTATTGCACGCGCATAATAGTAGGGAATTTACAAAATAAAAAATTCAAACACAAATGTCCCGAGCAAACTCTAACACCTATCGACAGACCTTTTCTCTCAAGAGACTCTGCTTTGCTGTCTGCGCATTGCTCCTTGTTGCCCTCATGTTTACCAATCTCAGATCCGTTAATGCGAGTTCGGTTGCAGAACAGTTCGAAACAGATGGCGTACTAAAGCCCGGGCTGCTGGTAAGTACTAGCGAGGTATCAGCGGGAAAGGTTGAATTGGCAACTATCCAGAATAGTGGCTATCTCCTTGGGGTGGTAACGGCAAGCGAAAGTGCCACGCAGACTTTTAGCAAAGCGGGAGCCTCAACAACGGTTGCTCTTAGCGGTGTAGTTACCGCGTACGTTACTGATGTAAACGGCGAGATCAAGAAAGGAAGTCTTATCGGGCCATCATGGCTTGAGGGTGTAGGTATGGCTGTACAGGCAGAGAACGTCAACAAAGTTATTGGGGTAGCACAGGAAGATTTTAACCCTACCGCTACGACCGAGTTCCCTGATGTGGAGACGCCGAGCGGAAGGCGGGCTGTTAAGGTGGGCTCGGTAGCGATACGGCTCAGTGCTCCACCAGCGCTTCATGCCCCACTGCAACAATCAGGGGTCGCTGGCTTTACTGCTCGACTGGCTGGCCAGCAGGTATCGTATGCTCGCATCTTTGCAGCTTTTTCTATCTTCCTCGTCTCCTTGCTGGTATGCGCCATCTTTATCCGAAATGCTATCAAGAGCAGCTTTACCTCACTTGGACGCAATCCGATGGCAAGCCATTCGATCTATCGAGGACTTTTGCAGGTATCTCTGGTAGCAGCCGCTGTAATCTTAATCGGGACAGCCGCAGCTTATGCGGTGATCGTGGTCTAAGGCTATGGAACCAGAGAAAACTCCTCTTGAAAACCAGCTGAGCCAACCGGGCTATGAAGACCTTGTAACCCAGCCTGCTGCCGTGCTTGATGGACCTACCGCAGTTCTCCCAGATCGACAGGATCCCATGCTCGAAGTCCAACGAAAGCGAAACAGGGTTATAACTCTTGCGATCGTGCCATTCCTGATCGCATTTGCTCTGGTATTAATCTTTACCCTCAGACAGTATGCAGTTCATCACGCCGACTCAAGTGCGCCAGTTATCAACGAGCCCTCTAACACCCTGAACCAAGCAGCACTTCCTGAACTTGATACCGCTGTTTCAGAGCTTGAAGCTCCAGACTCCGTACGCTTTAACGGTGAGGTTATCTTGGGTGGCGGTATTGTCTTTACTCCTTCAGCACAGCCTACAACACCATCTGTGGGGCAGGTCTACTACGATGTACAGAGTGATCAGTTGCGCCTCTATGACGGTAGCTTGTTCAGGGATATCATCACCAGCGATAGTACTCAAACCATCTGTTACGTCGGAGCCAATTGTGGCTTCTTACAGGCTGGGGACATTGCCAACGTTACTTTGCCCGGACCACTATCAGGGATAACGAGCTTTGCTGCTAATACGGTGCTGCTTGGTAACGGTAGCGGGACGATAGGGACGAGCAATGCACCTGCTGCTGGGCAATTACTGGTAGCTGATGCTACGGGTAAACCCCAGTTCGTGACAATTACGGGTTCAATCAGTATCAGCGATAGCGGTGTAGCTGGCCTCAATGTGAACAGCGTTGGAGCCTCCCAGCTCAGTGCGAGCGGTGTAACAGCCGGAACCTACGGAGATGCTGGCAACTATCCTGTCTTTACCGTGGACGCAGATGGCCGGGTTACCAGTGCCTCAATCTTGGCACTCCCAGGGGGTGGAGCAGGGGTGGGATCCGTTAACGGATTAACTGGAGCACTTACCCTTCAGGGCACCTCTAATCAGGTAGGGGTGGTAAGCGGTGGCAGTACTATTACCCTCTCTACGCCTCAAGATATAGCTACGACCTCAAGCCCAACCTTTAGTGGCCTTACGCTTGCTAGCCTTACGCTCGGGGCTGATACGGTAAGTGATCTATCTGGTACGGGGCTCACTGTTTCAGCAGGAGCATTGCAAACCACCCTTGGAACCACAGTTGATCTTACTAGTGAAGTAACAGGGACGTTGCCAGTAGGTAGTGGGGGCACAGGGGCTGCATCGCATACAGCCGGCGGAATCCTTATCGGGAACGGGAGTAGCGCCTTCACTAACTCTGGTGTTCTCACTAACGGACAGTTATTAATCGGAGATGGATCTGGTGCTCCCACGGCTGCAACCCTTACACAAGGGAGTGGCATAGCTGTCTCAAATGGAGCAGGAACCATCACGATTGCCGTTGATAGCACCGTATGTCTTACCTCTGGTAACTGTGTAGGTGTAGGCGGTACGGGTGATATCTTGCAAAACGGAAATAGCTTTACCGGGACCATGACCATTGGTACCAATGATAATTTCGATCTTAGTCTCGAAACGAATGGTATAGCTCGGATTACTATCAGTAACGCCGGCAATGTGTCGATAGCAAACAATGCTTCAGTGGACGGTAATACGGCACTCGGTAATGCAGTAACAGATAACATTACGCTTACCGGTGCTATACAGGGTACCAACGCGCTTATTTTTGATGGTGCCACCGATGATACAAATGAGATAACCTTTGCTATTACCGATCCAGGAAGCGACTTTACTATTACGCTTCCTGCAGCGTCTGGTACGGTATGTCTCACCTCTGGTAACTGTGCAGGTATTGGAGGGGTGGGGGATATTATTAACAACGGCCAGAACGGTACGGTACGAATTGGTAGCAACGATGCCAACAGTACAATTCTTGAGTCTAACGGGGTTGATAGACTAACCATCACAAGCGGCGGTGCAGCCACTTTCTCAGGCTCATTAACTGTTACGGGTCTCACAACACTGAACGGCGATCTCACCGTACAGACCGGTGATACCTTCACCTTTAACGGTGATGCGTTTACTGACCTGACGGGCACTGGCCTAACTATCGTTGGCGGTGCATTGCAAACGACGCTCGGAGCAAGTGTAGATCTTACGAGTGAAATTACCGGTATTCTTCCAATAGCGAATGGCGGTACGAATGCGGCCACCGCTCAAGGAGCTATCAACAATATCTCGGGTCTTACAACCAATGGTGATCTGCTATATCACAACGGCACTAATGTAACCCGATTAGCTCGAGGAAGTAACACGCAGTGTTTGCTCAGCAACAGCACCACAATCGTATGGGGCACCTGTACGGGTGATGGTGTAGGTGTTACAACAGTAGGCGCATTTGATTCTCAGTCAGCCAGTGCGAACGGTGCGGTCATTTCAGGCAGCAGCATCTACTTACAAAGTGCGTCTGCTTCTGTTCCGGGTCTTGTCAACACCGGCAGTCAAACCTTTGCTGGCAGCAAGAGCTTTATCGGACAATCTATTACCTTCCAGAACGGTGTTGATAATACCGATGCCTTCCAGGTGCTCAATAACAATGGCGATGAACTTCTAGGGGTTGATACCGATAACGATACGGTGGCTGTTGGAGGGGTATGGGCTGGTCAAGCCTTCCAAGTTCTTGCCGGTAACAGTGTCTCGGTATTAAACGTAGATACTAATAGTCAGATTGTACGGATAGGTTCTAGTAACTCATTCCAGGGTCAACTAGCCTTTACGACCTCCGCCAACAGTAACGTTGCTACCGTGCGTGCTAACAACTCACTCGGGGCAAATGTAACCTACGAATTACCAAACGCCTCCGCTGGTACCTACAGCCTCTGTGCCACAACAGGTAACTGTGCCGGTATAGGGGGTATGGGCGATATCTTGCAGAACGGTAATTCCTTCAGCGGAACCATGACCATTGGTACAAACGATGCGCAATCACTTGTTCTTGAAACCAGCGGCACACCACGATTAACCATTACGAGTGCAGGCAACGCAACATTAGCAGGCACTCTTACCGTGACGAGTACCGTAACAGCAACAGATGCTGCTGCCCAACAAATTAACGTAACCCTTGGCAATGATGGTGACCAAGACTGGGTGTACGGTCTTGCTATATCTCCAACAAGCACGAATACTGGCGACGCTGACTTCTTAACGGCTATATATATACAAGATGTCCAGAACGCTCAAGCTGGGGTCGGTGAGATCGGCCTTGCCTTCGGTACAGGCTATGATGCTGAGATAATCTTTGAAGACAATAACCCCGATATCGTTATTCAGAATGCGGGCACTTTGGGCTTTAATGATATGAGCGGTAACCCACTTGTAGAATTGACTGATCAGGGTACCACAGGCTGGCTTGAAGTGTTTGGTACTCTAGAAAGCCAGAAGTATCTCCTTGGTGCGGACCTTTCATTAATACCGATAGTTGGTGGCCAGTCTGCGCTTAGCAGCTGGTGGGGCTTGCAGTTGGTTGGCAATATGCAGAGTAGCGTTGATTACACCCCTGTCGACATTGGTGGTGCTGGAGATTATGGTGTCCTTATTCCAAACCAACAAGCTGGATCTGAAGCTCTCGTTATTATAGGAGCTGCTAGCCAATCTGATAATCTGCTCGGATTTTATACCAATACAGGCACCCTATTATCTGGCTTTAACTCAAGCGGGGCGCTTTTCTTAGGAGATGGCTCCTCTAATTATGCAACACTTGCCGTCCAGTCTACCTCGGGCAACTACACCTATACCATACCGACAACAACCGCGAACGATACATTCTGTCTCGTTACCCTTGCTAACTGTGGCGGTGGTGGGGGTGGTTCGCTCTTCACCGATGGTGGCACCCAGACGTACCTAACTGCTACAACGGATGAGCTTGTGGTAGGGAGTTCATCAAGCTACAGTGCTAAGCTTTCAGTCATTGGTACAAGTGACCAAGAGCTACTGTATCTTCGAGCGAATGGCACACATTCATGGTCGCAACCACTGGTTCTGGCTCAAACAAGTGCGGGTAGCGAAATCTTTCGTATCCAGGCTCAAGATCACGAAGACCTCTTCTTCGGCTACCAATCAGGTGACGCGCTCACGAGCGGCACGCGTAACGTGGGCTTCGGTGCGAACACCTTAGGTGCAAATACGACCGGTTCGTATAATACAGCACTTGGGTTTAGTGCCTTAGCTGCGAATGTAGACTCTAACTCAAACGTAGCCGTGGGTGATACTACGCTTGATGCACTTACTGGTGGTGACGGTGCTAATACTGCCATCGGCCATGATGCCCTTGGTGCTATTACGACGGCTCGGTATAACACTGCCGTTGGGGCATCTGCAATGGGCGGTAGCTTCGCAAGTGGGGACTTTAACGTGGCTGTTGGTAGCCAGATCTTCTACAACAATACTGGTGGCAGTGAGGGTAACGTAGTTCTCGGTTGGCAGGTCATGAACCAGGGCGATGGCGGAGACTATAACACTGGTGCTGGCTATCAAGCCCTCTATAACACTAGCGGTAGTCACAATGTGGCGTTAGGTTACCAGACACTTTTTGATAATACCACTGGTGGTGACAGTATCGCTATTGGTGGATATGCGTTGCAGCAGAATGAAACTGGTGCAAGCAACATCGCTATCGGTGGTAGCGCTATGCAGGGCTCTGAAGGGGGCTTACAGAACATCGCTATCGGTGGGGAAAGCTTACAAAATAACACCGCTAACTACAATATCGCTATTGGTCACCGGTCGCTCAGAGACAACGCAACCTATGGTAGCAACATTGCGCTAGGCCCATGGGCATTGGAGCAGAACGCGACTGGTGCAAGCAACATCGCTATCGGTGAGAATGCAATGCAGCTATCTGAAGGGGGAAACAATAACATTGCGCTTGGTATTACGGCCCTTCAGCTTAACACTGGTGAGCGCAACGTAGCACTTGGTACCGGAGCACTACAGGCTAACACATCAGGTGGATACAACATCGCTATTGGTTCAGATGCCTTAAACGATAACCTGAGCGGTGGTTCGAATGTTGCTATCGGTGCCCAGGCATTATTCCTTAGCACGACAGCAAGCGGGAATGTTGCGGTTGGTGATGGCGCTGCTCGAGCGACAGACGCAGGCGATAACAGTGCCTTTGGTTCTGCCGCCCTCTATAACAATACGTCGGGTGCTGCTAACACGGCTATCGGATCATATGCGCTTAATAATGCCACGACGGGCTGGGATAACGTTGCTCTGGGTGCTAATGCCGGTGCCGGCGGCTCAGGTAGTACGACTGATAAGGGTACCTACATTGGTACTAATTCTGGTGCTGCCGTTACCTCTGCCAATAACAACACCTTTGTTGGATTTGGAAGCGGTTCACTGGTTAACACTGGTGATAACAACATATTGTTTGGTTACCAAGCAGGCAATAACATCACTTCTGGCTCTAGCAATATTATTATCGGCTATGACCTGGACGCCTCAAGCGCGAGCGTCAGTAACGAATTACGTATTGGTAGCGGTTCGACCGTTACACTTCAGGCCGACCTCTCAACAATGGCAGCTACCTTTAACGGGGCACTAACAGTTGTGGGACAGACTATCCTTAACGGTGCTGTTGCCTTGGGTGATGCGAGCGGCGATAACATCACCTTCAACGGGAGGGTGAACTCCCATATTATCCCAAGTGTCGATGACACCTATGATCTTGGCTCTAACACAAACAGATGGCGTGATCTGTACCTTGGTCCTGCTTCCTTACATATCGGTGAAAGTGGGGATGAGGGTATCTTGAGCTTTAACACTACTTCCAATGCATTCCAGTTTGATCATAGCTTAGCGATAGCTGCAGATAGCTATATCAACTTTGGTACAACGCTCGGTGTATCCGGCTATGGTATCCGTGACAATGGCGGTATCATCCAGGTTAAAGACTTCGGTGGCAACTGGGTTAACCTCGTAGACGGCCTTGGTGGAGGCGGAGGCGTCGGTGGAGGGGTCGATAGCAATGGGACTATACCAAACCTTGAATCGTATACGACTTATGGAAATATGAGTACACAGGAAGTAGTGCTGCAGATTCCGGCCGGTACTGAGGATGGCGATTTACTAGTAGCGATGATTAGTAGTAGTCAAGACTATAATATGGCGTGTCCAGATGAATACATAACTGGCTGGCAGATAACTCGTGACTTTACATATGACTTTAGTCGCATGTGTATTTATACGCATATTGCTAGTAGCGACACTCCAGGTAGCACTCGGACTTGGGATATTGCATGGAGCGACAATCGCACTATGAATGGCATAATGCTGCGAATATCCGGTGCCTCACAGGTTGCACCAATCCATGCCATTACTGATGCAGGCGAGTGGATACTAAGTGGCGGTGGTGGTGAGCTATACGTACCGGAGCTTACGACATTCACCTCAAACACCTTGGGCATCTCATTTATTTCAGCCATCGGTGGTTTTACGAGTTGGGTAGGCGATGCACCTAACTGGGCTGCAATTACGGACGTAGCAGATACAGACTTCATACTGACGCGGGATCTGGCATCTGCCACTACATACCCTGACGAAGATACTGGTGGTGAAAACTGGAGTGGTGGTGCCACAGGTGCTATAGCTATGACGCTTGCTATAGCACCCGCTTCTGCAAATGGCTTCTACGCCGGCCAAGCTACCTTCCAGGATGACTTTGACGATAACTCCGTCAACGCAACGAAATGGGATACTATTACCGCTACCGGTGGTACGGTCACTGAAACAAGTCAACGATTGAACCTTAATCTTACCAGTTCGACGGGTAGTACTGCCGAACTGGAGTCAGACAATGGCTATGATGTCCGGGACCGCTGGGCTGGTGCTGAACTGGTAACTGCCGGTAACCAGAGTTACGAAACATACGGAATCTTGGCGTTGACAGATGAAAATGATGGGAGCAATTACTTGGGCTGGATCCTTGTACAGGACGATCTGCAGGCCTTCTATGATGATGGAGGCGGTATAGAAACGATATTCACTACTTCATATAACTCAAGCGTGCATAAGTTCTTCCGTATCCGCGAATATAACGGCTTGACCTATTGGGAAACATCCACCGATGGTGACTTATGGACTACGCATCATGCTCGCTCTAATGTCATTGATATGAGTGACCTCATTATGAGTTTGGAATCGGTTGTATGGGGCTCGGCCGGTGGCTCAAGTACCTACGTTTGGGATAACGCTTACATCGGTACTTCAGACCAAACAATAACGTTTAATCCCGATGGTAACATCATATTAGATGGCGGTAATAGCCAAGGGTCTAATCTCACTGTTGGTACGCTTGATAACTTTAATTTCAGCCTCTTAACCGGTGGCCATCAGGCAGCTACCTTTAATTATGCTGATGGTTCAGCGCTTTTCCATAATGCTTCAGATTCAACAACTGCCTTCCAGGTACAGAACGCGGCTGGCACCAGCATGTTTACGGTAGATACCGCCAATGCTCGGGTCTATATCGGTAACCCAAGCGCTGATGCAGTAGGCACACTGCTTGTTATTGATACCAAGAACACTTCGGGTGACCCAACTGGTGTAGCTGGTGGTATGTACTACAACAGCAACATGGGTAAATTCCGTTGCTACGAAAACGGCATCTGGAAAGATTGTATCGGCGGAGATGCGTACAAGATTTCTCCTGCTGATAAAGTACCTACCAGCTCGAATGCAAAGGATGATGAATTTGATGACGCTAGCTTCGACACTGGTAAGTGGACATGGCGCAATCAGGGCACCTCAACAGTAGCTGAGAATAACCAGGGTAAGGTAAGTATTGACCCACAAACTACCTCTGGTGACGATGTCCGTATTATCGAGCAAACTGCTCCAGGAACTCCGTATGCCGTAACGACTAAGGTAGGTCTTTCTGGTATGACCAGCAGTGCCGGCATTGAAGGTGGCTTAGCCTTTATAGATAGTGCCTCTGGCGAGGCAATAACCTTTGGTTTAAACTACAACGCCACAAGCAACGACACTCGAATTATTATTAATCGAATGTCAGATGTTTCTAACTGGAGTGCTACCCAATACGAACAGGCTGGTGCGAATATCAACGCGAGCTATCTCAGGATGGAAGATGACGGTACTAACCTGAAGTTCTATATTTCTGCCGATGGCATTGTATGGGGGCAGATTTACTCAGAAGGGCGCACCGCTCATCTTAATAACGGTCCGAACCGCATCGCCTTATTTGCGCTTGGTGATACTGGCACGGACGGCAAGCTGGTTGCCGACTGGTTCCGCGTCAACTGGACACCAGACTATGTAGTTGGTGGTGGCAGCAGTTCAAGCTCAGTAATAAGCGGTATTGGTACCCTTGATTCTCAGAGTAAGAATAGCAACGGTGCCACTATTAGTAGTAACACCCTAGTTCTTCAGAGTGCTGATGCCTTGAACCCCGGTGTAGTAACGACCGGTACTCAGACATTTGCCGGTGCTAAGACCTTCACCGGTACGGTAGCGGTAACAGGTACTCTAACGGTGAGCAGTAATATCCTACCGGGTTCTGCTGGTAGCCTTGACCTTGGATCAACATCCGCAGAATTTAATGATCTCTACGTCGGGGATAATAACGGACTCCGTCTTGGCCTTGATCAGGATGTGTTGTTTGCGTATGACGAAGCGACCGACGACAGGACAGAGCTTACCGGTACTGGTGCAAGTCTCTTTATCGAGGATCGTCTAGGATTAGGCGTACAACTGCTTACTCTTACCGACGATGGTACGGCCAACGATACTCTGACCCCAACCGCTACCTACGTTCGGGTAGATGCCGATGAAACTGGTAACGGTGGTGTACCGGTGCTTACTATTTCTGAAAGTGGTGCTAAGGATGGCGATCTCCTTATTATCATCAATAATGAGCAGGACGGCTCAAACAACAACTTTACGATCAATAACTCATCAGGTGTTGTACATCTACCTGGTGGAACCAACCTTACTCTTAGTCCAAATGACAGCCTCACCCTAATTTACATGAACGACCGTTGGGTAACGCTTGCTACCGCTAATAACTAAGACGGTATAATGACGGCATGAACAAGAGAGCAGGGGTTATAGTGGCGAGTGTAATAGCCGTAAGCGCTTTGAGCATTTATGGGGCTCTCTTTGCGTTCAAAGACGAAAAGCCAGTATCTCAATCGTCTTCTACTATAAAAACCGCTGAGGACGCCGCTACGGGCCTTAAACTAAACTATCCTGACATCTTCCAAGCACAAGCATTAAGTGAAGCGGATCGGCAAGACAAATTTATCCTGCGTTTAACCAGCGAACAGCCGGCTATGTTAGTGTCGGTTCGCTACGAAATGGGTATGCGAGCTGCGGCAGCATTGTCTCGCCAAGAACCGCTCGCAATGATTACTGCAAACGCAATCCGAGCCTTTCCGCAGCGGTACACGGACTATGCCCTTGTAAGTGAACGCAGCCTAGAAGTAGCGGATAAGGACGCTCACGAATTTATCTTTCGCTATACCGGTCCGAGCGGAGAAGGGGCACAACAGCGTCTTCTGATCGTCATGAAAGATGACGATACTGCCGTGTACATCTCTGCCCAAGCTCAAGAGAGCAAGTTCAATGAGCTAAACACGGCATATTTTGCCGACATCTTCTCTAGCCCTAAGTTCTAAAGCAAACAGAGGTAATAGAACGCCCCTGTGGAAAACTTCATGCACTCTTTAATTATCGTTGAGTTATTTACTACTATAATTGAAGACTCTTAAAAACTCTTTTGACTAGTTTGAAAAGGACCGGTGCTGGTAAGAGATAAGTACCTAATTTGTATCTGAGGAATGTCAGATGGATACAGCCTGTTTATCAATTAATGATGTGCTAAAAACTACAAAATTAAAGTGTTTTTAACAAAAATTTACTGTGGAAAATTGCATACAAAGTATGTTCGATTTTGGTTGTTCTACCCCATATTGCGCGTGGATAATAGTAGGAGCCTAAGTTAAAACAAACAGGCAAAACCAATACCAACATGGTCAAATCAGCAAAACACCACCTCTATAAATTCTTTGGCATACTCTGTGCCATTTTGCTATTGTTGACCGCTGTTGCAACAAAAATTGCACCTCAAACAGCTAGCGCTGCACCGAACTCAGTTCTAAACTTCCAGGGAAGACTCCTCGATGACAACGGTAACTTAGTACCTGATGGGTTCTACAACATCGAGTTCAAGATCTATGACGTATCTACAAGCGGTTCTGCACTTTGGACCGAAACCTACTACGACAGCAACGGTGCTACTGCGGGCAATGACAACCGTCTTCGTGTAGTGAATGGTTACTTTAGCGTAAGCCTTGGTTCGATCACCGCCTTCAGCAACATCAACTGGGACCAGCAGCTATGGCTGACCATGAACATTGGCGGTAGCACGCAAACAGCAAGCCCAACCTACGACGGCGAAATGTCTCCACGCATTCGACTTACCGGCGTGCCGCTTGCTTTTGTTGCTAACAATGTAAATTCTGGAAGCACGAATGCTGCCAGCACCAACTCGAACAACGTTTCTATTCAGTCCGGTAACGCAGCGGGTACAACAAGTAATTCCGGGAACATCAACATTGATGCTGGTACTGCGACCGGCACGACTGGCACAATCAACCTTGGTGCTTCAAATGCGAGCGCACTGGTATTGGGCCGCGCTGGGCTGAATGTAAGCGTACCGGGCACGCTCAGTGTTGGTGTAGCCTCAAGTTCAACGGGTACGTTGACCTTCCGCAATGCAGGTGGTTCTGGGGGCATAGTGCTCACGACGGCGAGCCCTGGCACTTCAACATATACCATCACTTTACCGGCAGCGACAGGTACGGTTTGTTTGACGAGCGGTAACTGTGCCGGTGTTGGCGGTACGGGAGACATCTTGCAGAACGGTAATAGTTTTACCGCTGCTATGACAATTGGTACCAACGACAACTACGACGTTAACATCGAGTCCAACGGCAACACCCGCCTAACAGTGCAAGCTGACGGCGATGTTGCGTTTGATGCCGATACGTTGTTTGTTGACGCAAACAACAACCGTGTGAGTATCGGCACAACCACTACTACAAATGCTGTGCTGACTATTGATGAGAATGCACCGAACACTGTAAATGGATCAATAGTCTATGTGACCGGCCAGTTAACATCAAACACTAATAGTCAAACAGGACTCACAGTTATTGCAGATGCTAATCCTAGCGCTGCCGGGGATGCCGAAAACTATTCTGGTGCAAACATTGGCGTAGTTAGTACTTCTGATGACTTTTCTACCGACGATCAACTGTCGGGACTTGGTGCCTCTGCCTCATACTCAGGCACAGGCACTCTCGATAGAGCCCTCGGCGTTGGAGCTCTTGTAGGGAATATGGATGCCGGAACAATTGATTCGGCAACTGCACTCGTAGGTGGAGTGGTAAATGTCACAGGAACTATTAATGTAGCTGCTGGGCTAGGTATAGATGTTGTGAATGTTGCCGGAACCATTAATACGGCGGTTGGTATATCTATAGATGAGGTAGTGGAGGGCACCAATAACATTAATCTGTTTATCGGTGATCCCGATTCTTATCCCACCGGTGATTGGGCTATTTATAACGCAAGTACTGCCGATAACTACTTTGCGGGTAACTTGGCAATTGGTACCAATGTAGCTACCAACAAGCTTACTATAGAGGGTAGTGCTGGATCGAGCTCATCCATTCGCGGCAGTATTACAAACACCAACGCCGATGGCTATGCCGAATTCCAGGCCGTCAATGATGACGGCTCTTATACTGGATTTGCTACGTATGGTAGTAACTTTGCTGAAGCAGCACTTCAAAACGCTGGCCAGATTTATACTCGAGAAAAATTTATTTTCAGTGCCAATGTGGATGACGAGACCGGTGGACCTGGTGAAATACTTTTTACGACCGGGGGTTGGGACATTGATGCAAATACGCGCCTACTTATCGATTCTGTCGGAAATATTGTCGTGGGCGTTGCAGACACTACTGGCGCACTGCTTGTTCTAGATACCAAAACTGGCTCGGGTGACCCAAGCGGTACCAACGGTGCAATGTACTACAACTCTAACAGTGGTAAATTCCGGTGTTATGAGAACAGCGCCTGGAAAGACTGTGATACGACCGGTGCTGGCGGTGTCACTACCGTCGGTACAATTGATACACAAACTCCTAGTGCTAACGGCGCGGTCATCTCTGGTAGCAGCATTTATCTCCAGAGTGCTAGTGCAACAGAGCCAGGTCTTGTGAATACCACTACTCAAAGCTTTGCCGGAACCAAGACTTTCACGGGCGATGTCAACATCGGTGATGCAACTAGCGACACTATCACGTTCACTGGCCGCGTAAACTCTCACATTTTGCCAAGCGTGAATGATACCTACGACCTTGGCTCAGACAGCAACCGCTGGCGTGATCTTTACCTCGGTGGTGAAACTATCCACCTCGGCACCAGCACCAGTGATGAAGCTGCTATCAGCTACACCACCTCAACCGATTCACTTACTATTAAGAATGCCACTAACTCAACTACAGCCTTTCAGGTCCAGAACAGCAGTAACGGCAATCTCTTTAATATTGATTCCACAAATGCCGGTGCAATTACGCTTCTTGGGAACTATAGCGGCGAAATAAGCGGCTGGACAGCAAATACCAATGTCTTTGGCGGGACTATTATGGCTCGTAAGTCGGCAGCAGCAACCATCGCTAACGGCCACATCTACGTCATGGGAGGTATTGACAGCTCATCAGGATGGCACAATGACATAGTTTACGCCAAGATAAATGCCGACGGTTCAGTTGGCACCTGGGCGAGTATTACAGGGCCGGATTATATGATTGAGTCGCAGCTCGTTTACGCCAATGGCTACTTATATGCCATTGGCGGCGGTAACAGCGGCAGCCCAAGCAGTGATGTGTGGTTTGCTAAAGTCAATGCGGACGGTACGCTGGGCACTTGGACTGCAACCACTAGCTTGTGGGCAGCTCGTTACGACCATGCAGCTGTTGCGTATGGCGGTTATATATATGTCTTTGCCGGTTTGGCAAGCGGCGGGAGTGCCAGTCAGTCGGTAAGGTCAGCTAAGATAAATGCCGATGGTACGCTGGCATCTTCGTGGACGTCACTAAACAACTTGCCGTATTCATCGGGCACGGACGGCTGGTCGGCAACAGTTGCAAACGGATATGTATATCTTGCAGGTGATATGAGCGGCAACCACAAACTCATCAGGGCAAAGCTAAACAGTGATGGTACGGTAGGAAGCTGGAGCAGCAGCGACAGTGCACCCACAAACGGCATCCACAATGCCGGCCTGGTAGCGATGAACGGCTACCTGTACTTTGTCGGCGGCGGTAATGGCAGCGATGTTCCGCAATCTGCCGTAAAGTATGCGGCACTGAATGCTGATGGTTCCATCGGCAGCTGGACGACAAGCAGTAACCCGCTTACGAACGCTCGTTCCAATGCCGTAACCGTTGCACTAAACGGATACATCTATGTTATCGGCGGTAATCAAAGTGCCTTTGGCGCGCCTCAGGACACCGTTTATTACGCCTCAACTGCCCGCGTAAAAGTTGGCGGCTCCCTGGATCTTGTAAGCATGAGCGGAGAAAATCTCCACGAGGGCAATACCGGCGGCTCCATCACTGCTGGCAACGGTAACTTTGTTGGTACACTTCAAGTCCAGGGTGCAGCAAGCTTTAACCAAGGTGTGAGTGTTAATGGCATACTGAGCGCCACTGTACTTGCGGTCAACGCCCCGTCAGGCTTTACCGGCAATATAGCCGACTTTAGGGTGGACGGAGCGCAGAAACTTCGTATTGACCAGGACGGTACCATCTTATTTGGTGCATCTGTTGACTGTAATGGTGGCTGTATCAGGAACGGTGAGCTGAATTCATTTGGCAACCTACTTATCGAAGCATCCAGCGGTAATATCGACTTTACGGCCTTAGACGTTAAATTCTCTACTGTAACAAGCGTACAAATCGGCACCTCAGACACTACCGGTACCTTACTGGTTCTGGACACTAAAACCGGCTCCGGTGATCCAACGGGCACCAATGGCGGCATGTACTACAACAGCAACAGCGGCAAATTCCGCTGTTATGAAAATGGCAGCTGGAAGGATTGTATTTCCTCGGCATCAGGTCTCTCAGCCACTCTGACCGATAACATCGCAGACGCATGGGATGTTCAAGAAGGTACCAACAACTACATCAATATCAACACTACCAACAGCTCCGAAGCCATATCTTTCGGTAATGCTACCACTAACCCTGACTTTAACTTCTTAGGTTCGGGTAATCTAACTGTAGATGGCGGTACTCTATTTGTCGATGGTGCCAACGATCAGGTAGGTATCGGTGCTACTAGCCTGGTAAGTAATATGCATCTGCAAGTAGGTGACGGCACTGGTAATGTGAATGTCTTATTACATGCTGGTGCATCAAGTACATCCACACTCTACTTAGATGACAGTGGAAGCAATCGGCTGGAATTTGATAATTCTACAGATACAATCATACTGACGGCCAATGGCGGTATTGCAACAATCGATTACACCGGCCTAGCCGTTAATCGTGATTTCACCGTTCAGGGCAATACCACCCTCGGTAACGCCTCTAGTGACACCATCACATTTACGGGTCGTGTTAACTCTAACTTCCTCCCAAGTGCTAGCTCAACATACTCCATTGGTTCAACCAGTCAGAGATGGGGAAATGCATACTTCGATAACGTCATTAGCCTTGGTACCAGCTCAAGTGATGAGTCTACGTTTACTTATAACAGTGTGGCTGATTCGCTCACTATAAAGAACGCCACCAATTCTATTGCTGCCTTCCAGATTCAGAATGCTTCGAGTGTTAATCTCTTCAATGTTGACAGCATAAACAGCCGTATTGAAGTAAACGCCGATCTTGAGGTACAAAAGAACATCAGTAGTCCGTACGGCGGTATCGGGAAGATAGGGAACTATATAAGGGGTTCGGAAGAGCTGAGTGATACTGGGTTCTGGACACGCACGAACCTGACTTCCGTAACCGATGGCGCCACCGCACCTGATGGAGTTGCAGATGCCGATACGATTGTGAGTTCAGGCTCTGGTACGCACACGCTAACACAGTCAAACTCGCTCACAAGCAATGCTGATTACACTTTCAGTATCTGGGTCAAGACTAACAGTGGTACACAGCCAATCCAGCTTCGTATTGATGGTACAAGTTCAACCCCAACGACTGGTACGGCTGCGAGCTATACAGCCACAACCACCTGGCAGCGCTTCGTGGTAACGCAAGCCTTTACCGGTACACCAGCGACCATTATTCCAACACTTATCATTACCAATAACTCTGCTACGATCGTAGCATGGGGTGCCCAGTTGGTTATAGACAGTTCTGCCGGTGTTTACACACCAGCCATACAAGGTGATGCACAATTCAGTAACGGAGGCGTGATAAATGGTCGCCTGAACGTGTATGGCTCTATCTTCTTTGGTGACGGAGATGGTAACGGGACCTCCAGCGTTAATGATAGCGGCTTCAGCGCCATAACCGGTAACGGTTTCTACCTCTGGTCTCCAAACGGTAATGTCACACTTGAAGGTGGTTCTTCTAACAGTGTTATTTTCAGAAACATGACCACCGACATCACGACACATACGAACGAGACGCTTACCATCGCACCGAATGGTACCGGTGATGTTGCCATAAGCATCGATGACGATACAAACCTCCAGTTGTCCGGTACGATCACAAACACTGGTAGCGCACAGGATATTACTCTGACTCTTGGCAACGACAGTAATGCGGACACTGTTTCAGCCCTTAATATAGCAGTGACAAGTGCCAACACGGGCGATGCCGACATCTTGCGCGGTATTAACATTGCTGACCTCTCAAGCCCGCAATCAGTTACCGAATATGCCTTACAGATTGGCAGTGGCTGGGATGCTAACTTATTCTTTAACGACACCACCACACAGATACAGATCGCCGGTGGCGGTACCTTCACATTTGAGGATAGTAGCGGCAATGATCTCATTACTATTGCTGATGCCGGCACCACCGGTAACGTAGGCATTACCGGCACTCTTACGGTTGCTAACATCACACCGAGTGCTAACTTGACTGTTGGTACCTCCGACACCACTGGTACCTTGCTCGTCCTTGACACCAAGACTGGCTCCGGCGACCCAACTGGTGTAAATGGTGGTATGTACTACAATAGCAACAGCAACAAGTTCCGTTGTTACGAGAACAGTACCTGGAAAGATTGTATTGGTGCAGGCGGTGGTGGTTCCGGCGATATAACAAACGGTGGTAATACTACTGGCGCAGCGATCACAATAGGTACCAATGACGCTTACGCACTTAACCTTGAAACGGGCGGCACAACAGTAGCCACCTTCAGCAGTACAGGTCAGGCAGCCTTCCAGAATTCTACTGATTCAATTACTGCGTTCCAGGTCTTAAACGCCAATGATGACGTATTGCTTAACATAGACACTGATAACGGCAGGTTTGGCTGGAATGTACCAAGCTGGGCATTGCCACAAGGCACGGCCTTCCATGTCTATTCGGCCACAAGCAGCGACAGCCACCGTGCTATCATGTTTGAAACGAATACCGTAGCAAGCTTGGCAACTGGGCAGGTTGGTACGACTTTCTGGGCAAATGCTGATTCCAGCAGCAACATGGATTACAACGGCTACTACAGCACCAATATCCACACCAACCTCAATAAGAATGCCAACAGCACGAATGCTTCAATTATAGCCCTCAGTTTAAGTAACTGGTTCGATGGCACCGGCACCGTAAGTGAATATAGGGGTATCGAAATAGGTGTAAGCAATGCCGATGGCGGTACTATAGGCAACTTCTACGGTATTGATGTTGTAACCTCAAGCCTAGATGCCGGCACCTTGACGAACAACTATGGCATCCGTATCCAGAACCAGACAGTAGGTACAAACGACTACGGCTTATATATCGGTGGTGCAGACACCTACGCACTATGGGTAGACGCTGGTGTCTCACGCTTTGACGGCCAGGTTATCATCGGTGAATCTGACACCACCGGTGTATTGCTAGTTCTCGACACCAAGACCAGCTCCGGCGACCCAACTGGTACCAACGGTGCCATGTACTACAACAGCAACAGCAACAAGTTCCGCTGTTACGAAAACGGCAGCTGGACAGACTGTATCGGTACGGGCGGCTCATCGCACTTTACCGATGCTGGTGCCTACACCTATCTGACCAGCACCACCGACGAAGTGTTGATCGGTACCAGCACCCAGAACTCAGGGGTCAAGCTGACTGTTAGCGCCAGTGGCTCGGACCCGCTCTATGTAAACGAAACCAGCGGTACAGTTGCTACGTTCCGCAACTCCAGTGGTACGGGCAGCGGCGGCATCAGTATTCAGGGTAGTAGCAGCGGCGCTGCCTTTATCGACTTCGGTGATGGCGAAAGTGCTTCAGCCGGGTTCTTGGGCTATGATAATACTGTCGAAGGCCTCTTCTTTGGCAATGGTAACGTTGGGGTTTCTTGGAGAATTGATGTTGACGGTCACTTGGTGCCTGACGATGACGACACCTACAACATCGGTTCAAGCAGCAAGCGCGTACAAGACCTATACTTAGGACCTGCATCACTACACATTGGTACCAATGGTGACGAAGGGGTATTGAGCTATGACACAACAGGGAATGGCTTCAAGTTCAATCAAAGCGTATCCGTTGTAGCAAGCGGTTATTTGAACTTCGGCGACAACATCGGTGCGTCTGGCTACGGTATCCGTGACAATGGCGGTATTATCCAGGTTAAAGACTTTGGTGGTAACTGGATTAACATTACTGATGGTCTTGGCGGCGGTGGTGGTGTGGGCGGTGGTGGTGTGGATGACAACGGTGTTATTCCTAATCTTGAAGGCTACACCACGAACAGCCCTGGTTCAGCTACTGAATTCTTTGATCTCACCGTTCCTGCTGACACTGAGGATGGCGACCTTCTTCTCGCAATAATCACTTCTCGTGACTGTTGTTCGAGTGTGGGTACGCATGAGACACCAGTAGGCTGGAGACAAGAAAATTCCACCGTTACACATAATGGTGGCTTCGGTGATCATATGAGGACAACCGTATATAGCAGAATCGCGAGCGGTAATACTCCAGGCTCAACAATCTCATTCGACTACGACGATAACAACGACTGGACCGTGAATGCTCGAGGTGCCATGCTTCGCATCTCTGGCGCAAGTGCAGTTACTCCTGTAGATGCGATAGCAGTAAACACCAACCTATCGGATGAAGACTTGATAGTGCCTGCTCTGACTACCATGAGGGACAACACCCTTGGTATTGCGTTCATGGGAGCATGGGACGATCCTATCAATGGCGTGACTGTTCCTAACTGGGACAATGTAACCCACTACGATAATAATTATCTAAAGATTATGGAGCGTGATCTGCCAGATGATCAGACATATACCGAATCGGACAGTGGGGATGATTATGCATGGACCCAGATGACCATAGCACTAGCTATTCGTCCTGTTGAAACAGGTGGTTTCTACGCCGGTGAAGCTATATTCCAAGATGACTTCAACGACAACTCAGTGAATGCTACTAAGTGGGACCAAACTACGGCTTCAAGTGGTACTATTAGCGAAACAGGCCAACAGATGGTACTCGGTTTGCCGACTAATGGTAGTGGCTCGGCAAGCTTACAATCTGATGCTGGCTATGATATTCGTGATCGTTGGGCAGGGGTAGAGTTAGTAAGTGCTAACCATCCTGAATACCAAAGCTATAGTGGCCTCTTCCTTAATGAGAATGGTGGTGATGATTACCTTGCGATATTTATTAGTGAGAATAATCTTATGGGTCTATTCGATTATGGTGGTGGCGCAACAACTGTATTTAGTACTGGTTACAACTCAAGCGTTCATAAGTTCCTCAGAATTCGTGAATCTAGCGGCTTAACCTATTGGGAAACTTCAACCGACGGAGATACCTGGACCACGCATTATGCTCAAAGTATTGAAACGGATTTAAGCGATATGAAAGTTGAGCTTGAAGCGGCGAAGTACGGTACCTCTGGTGCTACTAGTAACTTTATCTATGACAATCTGTATGTTGGTACTTCAGACCAGACCTACACCTTTAACCCAAGCAACGACCTTGTATTGGATGGTGGTAACACCTTAGGCGCTAACCTTACCGTTGGTACCTTGGACAACTTCAACTTCAGCTTGCTTACCGGTGGCCATCAGGCTGTAACCCTTAACTACGCTGATGGTTCGGCTCTGTTCCACAATGCCAGCGATTCAACCACTGCCTTCCAGGTACAGAATGCAGCTGGTACGAGCCTCTTTACTATCGATAGTGCAAACTCACGCGTGTACATTGGCAATCCAAGTGCAGATGCAGTGGGTACGCTCCTAGTTGTCGACACAAAGAATACTTCTGGTGATCCAACAGGTGTTAACGGAGCCATCTACTACAACAGCAATATGAGTAAGTTCCGCTGTTACGAAGGCGGCCAGTGGCGTGACTGTATCGGTGGCGATACATATCGCACCTCTCCAGGAGACAAACCACCTGCAAGCCCACATGCAAAGGATGATGAATTTAACGATGCCAGCTTCGATACGGGTAAGTGGACCTGGAGAAATCAGGATGCTGCAACGGTAGGTGAAACCAATCAGGGCTTACTGGAGCTTACCTCAGACACTAACGCAGATCTGAACATTATCGAGCAGGATGCACCATCTGCGCCGTACACCATAACTGCAAAAGTGAGTGGTTTTAACGGGGATAATGGTAACGCTGGTATTGCCCTAGTGAACTCAAGCAACGGCAGAGTGGTGACCCTTAACTATTCCTACTTTGACGCGGGAGCAGACCCTAATGTAGCCGTTGATCAGTGGACTACGACTGATACCTATAGCGCTACCACATCAGATAAAGAAGACCATATCTTCGCACGTTATATTCGTATAGAAGATGATGGCACTGATCTGATTATGTATCTTTCAAACGATGGCATCGTATGGGCTGAACTCAGTCGCCAGACTCGGGCAAGCTTCTTGGGTACGCCAACCAAGATAGGAATTGTGGTTACAGGGGATGGTGACATTACAAAGGCCAGTGTTGATTGGTTCCGTGTTAACTGGGATCCGGACTACGTAGTAGGCGGTGGCAGCAGTACGAGTTCAGTTGTAACTGGCATCGGTACTATTGATTCTCAGACTAAGAGCAGTAACGGTGCAGTCATTAACAACAATAGTTTGATAATGCAAAGTGCAGACGCTCTTAACCCTGGACTTGTAACGACCGGTACACAGACATTCGCAGGTGCTAAGACCTTCAGTGGCACATTAACGGTAGCTAACATTACTCCGAGTGGAAACTTAACGATCGGTACCTCAGATACGACAGGCACTCTTCTTATCCTTGATACGAAGACAGACTCAGGTGACCCAAGTGGTACGAACGGTGGTATGTACTATAACTCTAATAGTAATAAGTTCCGCTGTTACCAAAACGGTTCATGGGTAGATTGTATTGGTGCGGGTAGCTCACTCTTTACTGATGGTGGTGCCGTATCGTACCTCACTTCAACCACGGATGACTTTGTACTTGGTGGTACAAGCAGCACAAACTCTGCCTTCTTCGTGGATGTTTCTACCGGTATGACCGTTCTCGGTAATGCTTCATTGGCCGGTGTCTTGGGATTGGCCGACGGTTTTGGTAACGGTGGTGTGATCGGCCTTACTAGCGGTGGTGTTGGTGATGGCCATCTCTACTTCCAGGCTGATGGTACTAACAACGTTGTGGCTCAGTTTGGTACGGCTTCGAACGCAGTCTTTGAGGTATCGACGCCTGGTGGCCAAAGCTTGTTCTGGAATGATCTGCGGGTTAACGGCACGCTTGCTCTTACCGGTAGCACTGATCTTGTTACCGAATCAAACCAACACCTTACTATTGCGCCAAACGGTACCGGTGATGTCTATCTTGGTGCAGCTGACAGCGTTGGTACTATGTTAGTACTTGACTCTAAGAGTTCAAGCGGTGAAGGTGCGGGCATTACTGGCGCTACCAACGGTGCTATGTACTACAACTCTACTGATAACAAGTTCCGCTGTTACGAAGGTGGTGCCTGGAAGAACTGTCTTGGTGTGAACAGTGTTCGTGAAACCTTGTCTCCTGAATTCCCGGGTGCAACCCTTACTGCTGATGGATCAAACAACACCGGTACCATGACTTCAGACTTCTGTTCTGGATCTTCATGGCTTAACATCCCAAGCTCAAGCAACCCATGTGCTGCAACTGAGAACCACAACTACTACTCATGGACTTCAGCTTCTGGTACCAACGACTACGACATCTTCATCCGTTACCAAGTCCCAAGCGACTTCAATACCTTCACCAGTCTTAACGCCTACGGTTGGCGAACCACCAGCTCAAGCAGCGCACAGATCCGTTGGTACAAGGGTGCAACTGCATGTAACTCTTCGCTCACCAACGTTTCAACGAGCAACACAACCTGGACAGAAACATCTGTTCCAAACAACTCATGTACACTTGCTGCCAACGATGTCTTGACCATCCGCATCAGCCTTTCAGCTGCTGCGAGCGAATTTGCTCGCATCGGTGAGATCCGCTTCGACTACACCCGCTAATAGTTAATAAAGATTTAATATCTTTTCTATATACTCCAAGCATAAAAGGGAGGGCGAAGGTATGAAGTATATTAAGCGCATAACAGCGGTATTATTCGGCATGGGCATATTACTATTGCCGGCAACAGCTCAAGCAGTGTCTTTTGATCAGGGAGGGAATTCGTTTGGAACGGATGCAACATTAGGAACTAATGACGCATATTCATTAATATTTGAGACGGATGGGACTGAAAGACTAAGGGTAGATGAAGCAGGTAATATCGGCATAAATACAGATAGCCCGGCAGCGCTTGTCCATATAAAGGACGGAGAATTTTTATTTGAGAGTTCATACGATTTTATGTTGAAAGCGCCTAATGGTGAATCGGGTCCAGGCAATATCAGATACCTGGACCATAATGGTAATCCAGTGATGGTGATGGAATACGGTATGGGCACATATCCTGGATTTATTGCTGCCCTCGATACTGGAGATGGAATATATATAAGTGATACTAATGGCAATGTTGCTATTGGTCGAGCGACCAGCAACCCTGTACCCGAAGGCGACTTACAAGTAACTAGTGATAATGCTAATTCAACCCTGTATGTAGGTGCATCTGAGAATTCAAATATGGGTCAAATGCCCGGATGTTTTGTGCTGGGTGACAGTGATGGAGTAGGGGTTACATATATAACCGCAGACGATGGGGTGCTATCCGCTACCGATACAAAACCTGGTATTTGTGATTAAGATAGCCTCAAGCGGATTGACTGATACATGCCTATCAATCATTATTAATAGAGCATGATACGAAATGGGGTGTTAAAGGTTAGGGATTTCCATTGGCTCACTAATTTGGTGGCTGTAGTGGTGCCTATTGTTGGCTTGTTTCTTGCTATGAATTTCCTTGGGTCATCTGCAAAGGCTGCTTATTCTCCTTTGTCTACAAGTGGAGTCTTCTTTTACGGAGACACAACCAACGCTGGCATTATGCGGGCAAGGACGTTTACGGCAACCGCAACGGCCAACGCAGAATTTAACGGTATTACTGGCTCGGCAAGTAACATTCTGCAAACAGTTGCAAAAACAGCAGTAACTCGTGAAGAAATAATGATAGGGAGCATTCGGGTTAACGGTGAGCTGCAGATAGAAACTTGTACTACAGGCTGTGATGCAAATGGTGATTTCACAAACCGTTGGGCCAATGCAGGCACCTCTGGAACGCTAGACTGTGATAATACAACCCCCGCGGCAGATCAATGCCTCCGGCCGTTTGATCTAGACTACGAATCGCTAAAAGGCAGGGCGATGGTGGCATATGCAGATAATGTGGCAGATAAGTTCTACTATGCACTTTGGGATGGTTCTGCGTGGTCTCCTGATTCCTCCCCGGATTCGCCATCAGCTACAAATGAAGTAGATTTTCATACCGGTGGAACAGGAGGTACGCCTCAATGGATTCGGGTTATACCTGCAGGCAAAGATCTCGGGACCGATCGTTCTGATCGCATTATGGTTCTTATCTCTGATACAAATGATGATTTTTGGGCGTGCTACTGGGACGGCTCATCCTTTAGTTGCCTTAATGCAACTTTGGAGGGAAGCTTAAGAAACTGTGGCATAGCCCAATGTTTTGATGGGGCTTGGCAAGACAACGGTACTTTTGTAGCCGTATATTCAGATACTGCAGCAAATACCATGCGATATCAAATTTATACTGTGGGCTCAGGTTGGGGTGGTGAACAAAACGGACCCGCTTTAAACTCCAACGGGCAATGGTTCTCGGCGACCTCCAGTCCTACCAGTTCTCGAATCTTGGTTACGAGTAATGAAAGTGGTGATGATGCAAGGTCAATAGTATGGCGCGGGGATAATTCAACTAACGGTTGGACAACCTGCGCGATAACGGATTGTCCTGATGTCACTACGGAAACTGTTACAGGGCAACAGGCTTTTAGCGCATTTGAACGTTTTAATGGCGAAGGACTTTATCTTTATAATGATGCTGCCAATAATACTGATACGGATTACTCTACTTATACACCCTCTGCCTCTTGGGGTGCCGTAACTACTGCCGGCATCACTACAACTGATGATAACCTACGCGTTAAGGCCTGGGGCTCTCCTAATTCTGACGATATTATGGTGATGAGTGGAGATCTAATATGTGATAGCGATGCAAGATTGTGGACAGGAGGAGGGTGGGGAACTTTAATAGCGTCTATAGAAGTTGAAAACTCTAATTATGGGGTTGCCTGTCCGTTTGCAAGTGGAACACCGGGTACTGATCCTAGCGGTGCGGGACAAAATTTTGATTTTACCTGGAAGATTTACACCCCTTGGCAACGTAACTGGCGTTTTTATAGCGGTTCCGACACAGCCTCAACACCCACTACGGCTTTGGCCGCAGAAAACACTGCCACTACCGGTGTGACAAACGGGCAAGACCTACGCCTACGAATTAACTATGCAGAGCGCGGTCGCTCGATTAGCAACAACGATGCTCGTAAAAAACTCCAATATACCACTGGCTGTAACCCGAATAGTGTGCTGGAGACCACATGTACTTGGACTGATGTTGATGACCCGGCAGGTGCAGGTTTATGGAGATATCTTGGCGATGCCGATATTGCCTGTACGGCAACCGACTGTGATGACGGGACAACACTTGTAGGAACTGTACTAACAGGTTCAAGTACCTGTAGCGCAGGACTAGGTTGCGGTACTTGGGTTGGTGATAAGGATGCTGCTGCTGGGGCTAATATGGACCATACTGCACAGAGTGGTGCCGATACGGTTCAGGAAAGCGAATATATTATCGAGCCAAATGGAGCAACGCCGGGTAGTACTTATTACTTTAGAATCTATGATGTAGATCAGGTTACACCTATCTATCGTGAGCAGGATGCTAATGATTGTGGCGGTGGCGCTGCACAGTGTACATACCCATCTCTTACAATGGCTAATGTCGATCAGCTCCGATACCGATGGCGTAGCGATGATGGCAACGAGACTACTGGTACATCATTGGTGGCAGAAAATACCGCCTTTACATCTCTGGCCAAGAGCACTAACTACCGCTTACGTTTCCAGATCAATGTGGGTGGCGGCTTTAATGCTACCTCCTATAACTATCGTCTAGAGTACGCTGCACGTGTTGGTGGTGTATGTGATACAGACGAATCCTATACAACCGTTCCCGATACGCCAACCACGGAACACTTTGATATGGTTCTAACCAGCAACTATGCGGATGGTGCTTCTTCTACCGATGCGGGCAGTGGTCCGGGTGTGCTTAGTAACCCCTCTGGTTCATTTACGGCGGGTAAGTTAGTGGAATCTACATCTAACAGTACAGGTGCACTTACCGTGAATGATGCCAACTATACGGAAATCGAGTATGCCATTCAGGCCAACTCAAATGCTACCGACGGGCAAAACTACTGTTTTAGGGTAACAAATGCGGGTACTGCGCTAATTTCATACAGTGCTTATGCAGCTGCCCAGCTTGTGATAGTGGGTCCTACCACTGATCAAATCTTACGAAACGGTTCGTGGTTTAGTGGTGGGGTAGAGCAGAGCTTCTTCTGGTCTAATTAATCAAGCTGTCTTCCAAATTCAACAATGCCGCTTGCACTCGATAAGGCAAGAAGCTGTTTCTCTTGGCTGCCTTCCCAGAATGCCTGGCGGTTAGTCATAATCTTTTCTTGAGCGCTACGGACTACTGCAATATATGCTTGCTTCTCTGATTCTGCCGCACGAGATTCGGTAAGGGCAGTGAAGTAGGGAAAGCGTGCAGCTTCTATATCTGCTATATATGAACGCAATTGGGACTTCTCGGTATCTTCATATCCCGATGCCTTATCGAGACTATCAAGCGTGTTGCTTATACCTTGTCCGGCTGCAGCTATTCTCATAATTACCTGATCACTTGCCGCACTGGTATCAACTGCGGGGTTGTATTCTAAGACATTAGCCAAGGTAGACATGACATTTGTATGGTATTCCAGCGCGGCGACAGTCTGAGAAAGACTGTCATTTGCAGTGTGTAGGGCGGTCGCAAATGCTTCTGATCCCACTGTCTGGTTAAATGTCTGTATGCGGTTATTCTCAATTGGTGCCCAGAGGGTTTTGTGGACCTTTGGATAGCTCTCAGGTTTTATGCGGATGGTTATTTTCTTGATGTCATCTATATATCCTCGTACTGCACCCTTTTGCTGTAGCTCGATGTCTTCAATACCGGGGAGCACAGCAAGTTCGTTTTGAGCAGTATTAATCGTACCGCCCAAAGTACGGATCTGCTCACCGTACTGATCTATTTGCTTATCATTATAAGAAGATAGCAGGGCAGAGCCTCCTAGCAGGAGAAAGCAGACCCCAAGGCTAATACTAACCTTAAGAATCTGTGAAGAAGTATCTCGTAGCTTTTTCATATCTATTCTTTAAGTATAGGCTATAAAGCCTTACGGCTTCTTTAAGCTTTTAGTAGCCTGCACGAAATCGGCTTCCGGCAAGGTCTCTGCACTGTTAACCAGGATCCATTCGGAGCCAGACTGAATGCTCGCTACCCAGGAACGATCGATCTTTGATACGCCGTACGATGCCTTG
This sequence comes from uncultured Candidatus Saccharibacteria bacterium, assembly GCA_965231105.1. Lineage (GTDB taxonomy): Bacteria > Patescibacteriota > Saccharimonadia > Saccharimonadales > JACDBH01. The sequence continues at coordinate 58,297 of OZ246417.1, forward strand.
CCAAGCTCTGTCTCTATCTCTTTTAAAGAGGAGATATTCTGGAAGAAAGCATTGAAATCAAAGTTAGGGGGTAGAGGCTGCTGAGAGATGTAAATAGTGGGCTTACCAGCAGCAATAAGTTCGGTGATAATAACACCTTCAGCGTCCTCAGGCTCAACAGGCGAATCTGGACTGACAGTGTAGCCAGAGGGAAGAGCAGAGGCTGGTCTAATCGAGTTATCTTTATAATCTACCTTTGTCGATACAACCTCACCGGCTTCATTTACGATGCTCTCTTTCTTAGTCACAACAGAGTAAACTAGTACTATAAGGCTAGTTAGTATTATGAGTCCGCCAAGGATATACAGGGTACGTAAACGAAATACAGATCTCTTAAATGAGCGCCTTTTCTTTTGATCACCATCCATATCTATAAGATATTAAACCACAAGCTCTATAGAAAAGTAATTACTTTTAAGCTCTGTGAAAACTGCGTGAAATGGTTCTCGATTGTGAACCAAAGGTGGTATCCTTATATATGAAGATGTGAGGGTACATAAAAGGTGTCACAGAAAATTGCGATCCTAAATCAAAAAGGTGGCGTTGGCAAGACAACCACCGCAGTTAACTTAGGTGCATATCTCGCTAAGAATAAGTCTTCGGTACTCTTGGTTGATCTTGATCCCCAAGGTAATGCTACCAGTGGCTTAGGTGTAGATAAACATAGTCTCAATGAAACAATGTACGACGCACTGTTTAATCATGAGACTGCACCAAGTATCATCCAGGATACGCAAATTTCCGGACTTCAAGTTTTGCCGGCAAACGCTAACCTGGCCGGTGCCGAAGTTCAATTAGTTACAAGCTTACAGCGAGAACTTCAGTTAAAAACAATGCTCGACCAGTTCAGTCATGACATTATCTTAATAGACTGTCCGCCAAGCTTAGGACTTCTAACAATTAACGCGCTCAGTGCTGCGGACTATGTTTTGATTCCAGTACAAACCGAATACTATGCGCTTGAAGGTTTGGGCCAGTTACTTTCGGTTATCCAACGCGTCAAAGAAGCTATTAATCCAAAGCTCGAAATTCTTGGTGTGCTGCTTACCATGTTTGATTCTCGCACTAGTCTCAGTGACCAAGTAAAAGACGAGGTTACAAAGCACTTTAATGAAAAAGTCTTAAATACTGTTATACCGCGCAATGTCCGGTTGGCAGAAGCGCCAAGCTTTGGTACCCCAATTTCAGAACACGATAAATGGAGTAAGGGTGCCCGAGCTTACAAGCAACTAGCCAAGGAACTTACTCAGCGCATGAAGGGAGGAAAGTGATGGCAATGAAAAAATCAGTGCTCGGAAAGGGCTTTGATGCACTCATGCCCAAGGATCTGGACACCTCATTACTAGAGAAAGAAGCGGAAAGGGTACAAAATTTGTTCATTTCTACCATTTTTCCTAATCCTGACCAGCCACGACATATTTTTGATGATACTGCACTAGAACAGTTGGCTGATTCCATACGGCAGTATGGTGTCTTGCAACCCTTGATCGTCTCTCCAGCAAAGGAGCGAGATCGCTACATTATTATTGCCGGTGAACGACGATGGCGTGCCAGTAAGATTGCAAAGCTCGATAAAGTACCTGCAATTGTGCGTACGGCTAAGGAGTTAGAGCAACTTGAAATTGCATTAGTAGAAAATATTCAGCGCGTTGATCTCTCGCCGTTAGAACAGGCGGCTTCTATTAATCGATTACATGATTTATTTACTATGAGCTTTGACGATATCGCTAAGCGACTTGGCAAGGCACCCTCTACTGTAAACAACATTGTGCGACTCTTACAATTAACGCCGGCTGCGCAACAGGCACTACGGGATGAAAAGATTTCAGAGGGTCATGCCCGCGCAATCTTAGCACTAAAGGACTTCCCTGAAGCTCAGCAAGAATTATTAGTGCTTATTCAGAAAAATGGCTGGTCCGTACGGCAGGCTGAGCAGTTTGTGGTTGCCACTAAAAGCAGCGCTGGTAGTACGAAGACTGCACAAAAGCGAACGGAAAATTCAAATCCTGCAACGCAAGAACTTAGTAAGTTTTTACATCGACCGGTTACCATTACGCACACAGCCAAAGGCGGCAAGTTACAAATTGGTTTTACCTCAAACGATGATTTAGAAAAGCTCTTAAAGCTGCTTGAGCAACTGCAGTAGTTCGGTTATTGTTCTTTTTCTAGAATCGCTTGGCTTCGTTAAGTGGTAGTATACGTGCCGTTAAGGTGCCGATAATATCGTGGGCTGGCACTGGTCCAAAGTAGCGTGAGTCAAGAGAGTTAGAGCGATGGTCACCCATTACAAAGACTTCACCGTCCGGTACGGTGATATCAACATTCCCACTGGTTTCACCTTCCAAGTCCTTACCGTAATCCATGGTGATATCAGGGTTAAAGCCATCTGGATTGGCTTTGTTAAAGACAGTGAGTTTTCCGTCCGCAACTGTAACTCGCTCACCTGGTAAGGCAATAACCCGCTTAATGAGCTGCTTGTCTTTGCCGCCTTCATCCTGAAAGAGGCCTTTGCTTACAAACACCACTACTTCACCGCGCGACGGAATGAAATCATGATTGGTAATGCGTGCCCATGTACGCTTAACCTTCCAAATAATCAGGCGATCATGAGTCTGAAGTGTGCGTTCCATACTTGGACCATCTACTTCATACGATTGAAACACGAAAGCAGTAATAAAGAGTGCCAATAAAGGAGCTACTAATAATATGCCGATCGTTGAGAGGACACTTTTGAGCCTTGAACCCTTAGACGGTTTAGGCGATGAGATAGGTGGTGCCACCCCGGGAACAGTCGGCGGAACGGTTGGATCGGCAGGAGGCGCATTGGGAGGAGTTGAGGCAGGCTGAACGGGAGTCTGTTGGGGTGGTGTTTGTGGTGGACGAGGTGGTCGTATATCCATAGGCTTGCAGCTTTAAACTATACCCTAAAAAACCTGTTCTCGGAAGGTTTACTGCATGTGCTTAAATCGCTATACTAGGAGATTGTAGTTTTAGCTATGGATAATTTTCGCAAACCAAAGAGGAACCGTATTTCGTCACTGGATGGCTTTGTTAAACCTAACGAAATTCAGAAGAATAAGAACGGTCTCCACGCTTTTAACCAGTACTATAACAATGTACATGACCAGTCTCGACAGGTTCAAAGTAGCGACCGCATTGATGACTTTAAGGGACAGGATGGCTTTACCCCCGCTGAGCAAACCCCCATCACCCGTCCGGCTGATCCCAATAAACCGTATGAGCTTGGCAGTGTAGCTGTTAAGGCAGAAGATGCTCATAGATCAGAAGGCAAAGCTCATAAGACTAAGAAGCGCCGTTTTAGTCTTATTCGTAAGAAGTCAAAACCAGCTGGCCATCCGTTGCAGCATAAGAGTAAACATCATAAACTTAAGCTGGGATTAAAAGTATCTGGCGCACTCGCAGCAGTTATTATTCTGGTTGCCGGCGGCTTGGGGCTCAAAGCCTTCTTAAAAGCTCGCAATATCTTTAAGGGTGGTTCAGAGGGTGCAGTGGCGCTTAACAAAGATGTTGACCCAACACTCCTAAAGGGCGAAGGCGATGGACGGGTAAATATCTTGCTGCTTGGTAAGGGTGGTGAGGGTCATACCGCGCCAGATCTTACCGATACCCTCCTAGTTGCCAGTATTGACCCGATTGCAAAAGAAGCTGCACTATTAAGTGTGCCGCGTGATTTATGGGTCAAATCATCAGCCAGTGGCTACCAGTCTAAGATTAACGAAGTCTATGCTAATGCAAAGTACGGGGTGCTCAATAGCTATACAACCAAACAGCAAACAGATGAAGTAAAAGCTAATGCCGAAAAGGCTGGCATTGATGCTATTTCAGATACGCTATCAGGGGTAATTGGTATCCCTCTCCACTACTACATGATGGTGGATTTTGAGGCTTTCAGACAGGCCATTGATGCGGTAGGTGGTATCGATGTCAATGTGAAGACGCAGCTTTATGACCCCACTATCGCATGGGAAAACAACAATAACGCACTTATCGCAGCTGTAGGTACGCAACACTTTGATGGCAAGAAGGCACTGCTCTACGCTCGCTCTCGCCAGACGTCTGCCCGTGGTGACTTTGATCGGGCTGAGCGCCAGCGCGATATTATTACTGCACTCAAGACCAAAGTGTTAAGCGCTGGTACCTTTGCGAATCCATTAAAGGTTAATCAGTTAATTGATGCGTTTGGTGACCATGTTTCAACGGACTTTAGTTTAGATGAAATTATGCGTGTCTACGACATTAGTAAGGATATCGCGTCCGATAAGATTGCTTCCTTAGGACTCGATGAATATGTGCATGGTGAAGCTATGCGTGGACAATCTGCCCAGGTACCAAAAGCCGGCACCTTTGATTACTCTGCTATCCAAAATTTCGTCCGCAACTCTTTGAAAGACGCGTTCTTAAAGAGCGAAAACGCCAGCGTGGTTATCTTAAACGGCACCGACACCACCGGTCTGGCCACCCTTAAGAGTAATGAACTGAAATCCTTTGGTTATAACGTAACTCAAGTTGGCGATGCGCCAACGAAAGATTACAGTAAGACGGTCCTGGTTGATCTTACGAACGGAAGCAAGAAATATACCAAGACATATCTTGAGAAACGTCTTAATGTGGGTGCTACTACCTCATTGCCAGATTCAACAATTACAGCTACCGGTGCTGACTTTGTTATAATACTTGGCAGCAATGAATCATCTGCTCTATGAATAGACTCGCCAAGATAAAGCCGGCTAACGGCTTTAGTCGAATGTTCCACTGGGTATTGGTGGCCATTATCCCTGTACTTGTCTTTGTATTGGTGCGTTTAAGCTTTGTGCCGTTAGCGTATGCGGTAGTGATTTTGAGCAAGTGGCGTATGTTTGCCGTCCGTCCAAGGCACTGGCCAGCCAACATTCGAGCTAATGCTATTGATATTATCGTAGGCTTATCATTTGTAAGCTTTGCCGCCCAAGCACCATCCCAGGCCTGGCAGGTCGTCTGGGCTGCACTGTATGGGCTCTGGCTGATCGTTATTAAACCGCGGTCTTCTACCTTCTGGAACAGCATTCAAGCAGGCACTGGCCAATTAATTGGACTCGGTGCTGTGTATGTCCTGTGGGGTCGTTCCTCGCTGCTCTTATTAGTAGTGGTCAGCTGGGCTATTTGCTATTTGGCAGGACGCCATTTCTTTAGTAGTTTTGATGAGCCCTTAAGCTCATTGTTCTCGCATATCTGGGGTTATTTCGGGGCAGCCCTTACCTGGGTTTTGGGTCACTGGCTCCTCTATTACGGCTTCTTGTCCCAGCCCACCTTATTACTATCTGTCCTAGGTTTTGGGTTGGCGGCACTCTATTATCTGGAAGATACCGATCGGCTGTCTACCTTTGTACGGCGTGAAATTATCTTAGTCATGAGCGCGATTATCTTGGTGGTCATACTATTCTCTGATTGGGGTGATAAGGCCGTTTAGTTTTTCTCGAGGGTTGTATACTAGATAGGTAGTAACATGAGGGCTTTTGATGGCAAACAATGATTTTAACGGGCCGGTTAGCTTTGGCTCTGGTGCATGGAAGCGAGGATATCAAAAAGGGCGTGATTCCCGCCGTTCACTAGCAATGGGTCTCCTCACTATCCTTCTTGCCGGCGGTGCTGGTTTTGGTGGTGGGTGGCTTGCTGCCCGAAACGCCACAATTAATCCCAATGCCTCAACCGAAGCTCGTCAGCAGGTAGTATTAAGCGAAAGTAAGCTTATTAGCGCTATTGCAAAAGATGTCGGACAAAGCGTGGTATCAGTGAATGTCGTTGCTGAATCAGTGGGCCAAAGTTTCTTTGGCTTACCACAAACCCAAGTAAGTGAAGGTGCCGGTACGGGTATTATTCTGACCGCGGAAGGTATTATCATTACCAATCGCCATGTAGTCCCCGAAGGTACAACAGGCGTCAGTGTCACTTTATCGGATGGTACCGAGCTAGAGAATGTTTCGGTTATTGGCAGAACTTCAGACAGTGATCCACTAGATATAGCCTTTCTGAAGGTAGATGATCGTGAGGGTAAAACACTGGTGCCTGCAAAACTTGGTGATTCATCTGCGATGGAGCTTGGTGATAAGGTAGTAGCCATTGGGAACGCACTGGGACAGTTCCAAAACACGGTAACCAGCGGCATTATCTCGGGCTATGGGCGAAGCATTGAAGCTTCAGACGGTACATCGTTTAATAGCGAGACCCTTCAAGACCTATTTCAAACGGACGCGGCCATTAATCCCGGTAACTCGGGTGGGCCGCTGGTGAATGTGAACGGCGAAGTTATAGGCATTAACGTGGCGACCGCGACGGCCGAGAATATTAGCTTTTCGATCCCCATTAACGATGCAAAGGGTCTTATCGAAAGCGTGATACAAAAAGGCAAACTCGAACGACCCTATCTTGGCGTGCGCTATGTGCTCCTTAATGATGACTATGCTTACACATACAACCTAAGCGTCAAGCGTGGGGCCTATATTACCTCTAGTGGCAACGGCCGGCCGGCTATTATTGCTGGCAGTCCAGCGGAAAAATCAGGCCTAAAAGAAAAAGACATTATCGTATCCGTTAACGACACGGCTATTGATGAAAATAATAGCCTTATCTCCGTACTTGGTCGGCATAAGGTAGGCGATAAGGTGCGCTTAAAAATAATTCGTGACAATAAAGAATCAACGATTGAGGCAACTCTCGAAGCTGCCCCCGAACAATAAAGCCGGCAATTCTGTTTGACAGCTGCCGAAACCCGCTTATACTTAAGTCTAAAGAAAGTAGCATAGAGGGTTATGCGAGTAGCAAAGAGATTTTTTGGAGTTCTGGCGGGGATGATGCTGGTAACTGGACTTCTGTCTGGTGGTAGTGTGTCTGCGGCTGGAAGTGCTGTTATAACCGTCGAGAGTTCAAGTTCGGTGTCGACAGGCGCATCAGTTGATCTTAACTTCTATGTGACCCCATCTGGCGCAAATGTCTATAGCGTGGGTGCAAATGTGTCTTTGAGTAATCTCACATTCCAGTCTTGGAGTTCAAGCGGCTCGCCATTTAATGGGTTTAATGGTGTCACCGCAGGTGGCAGCGCAGGCTCAACAAGTTTTACTTTTTCAGCGAGTTATCAAGGCGCAGCAGCTGGTGGCTCAAGTAAAGTCTTTATTGGTAAGGCGGTAGCGACAGCTGGAGGCTCGGCAGGCACTGCCTCGATTAATTTTAGTAGCCCTGAAGCCTATGACAGCAGTATTGACACGATGGCTGCCTCGGCCCAGAACCGCTCCATAACAATCACTGCACCCGTACAAAGCTGTTCAGCCGGACAAACCGGTACCCCACCAAACTGTACAACCGTACAAAGTGGTGGTAGTTCATCTGGTTCTTCAGGCTCAAGCGGCTCAACGCCTTCTAATCCGACAACCACACCAAATAAGAAGAGTACTGCCTCAGTTCCAGCCGCTTCCGGCACGCCAAATACCGCAGATAATCCTGCGCCCGCACAAGAAATTTCCGAAGAAACACTCAGCACCATCTTCTCGAGTGGAGAAGCGGAAGCTGTAAGTGATCAGCCGGCGCAAGAAGAAGGCGAAAAGAAGAAATCAAACACTACCCCTCTTATTATTGGCGGAATTGCAGGACTAGCACTTCTCGGTATGCTTATTGGATTCTTGAAGTTTAAAAATCGGGGCAGCGGCCCAAGCGGTCCGTATGTACCACCTGTTATTGCACATGTTGGTCCTGGCGGCCCAGAACTTCCTGATACGACACCTACATTGCCACCGACTGCTCCTATTCCTCCAGCAGCTCCACCAGCGCCTACTCCTCCTGTACCTCAGATGCCAGAAGTTCCACCCGTTCCTGAAGCGCCTAAAGGACCTGATAACAATAAGCCGACTATGATTTATCCACAGTAAGGGTACAATGAAGATGAGGAAGCATACTGATATGAAGAAGGTGAAGAAGCTGAAATTAGGGCAAGGCCCACGGTTCCAGCAAATGATCGTTTTCATGACCGCTTTTGCTGTGATTGGTGGGCTGATTATTTTAGGTCTACGAGCAGCACCTGGTGGCTGCGCAACTTCCGATACTATCGGAAGCGCGACCTACACGGTAACCGCACCCGAAACTACCACTTATCGAATCTGGGTGCGTATGCAGGTGCCTGACACCACGAACACGAACAATACGAACGGTGTAAAGATCGAACTTGATGGCAATCAATGTTTCAAGGCGACAACAACAGCCAGCAACGCCGTTAATCAGTGGCAGTGGGTTAACTCGGACGCTACCGCTGCCTCAACCATTAATACGACTACCCAAATTACTGCCGGTTCTCACACGATTAAATTATTAGGTATGAAAGCTGGCGTGAAAGTAGACAAAGTTCTGCTTCTTAAGTCTGATAACACCTGTACTCCAAGTAATGATCTTACCAACGGTTCACCAGGAGATAACTGTACGGTGGATGCGCCAGTTGTAACACTTTCTGCAAACCCAACCTCTCTTACGAGTGGTGGTTCAACCACACTTACATGGACCGCAACGGACGCATCGAGCTGTACCGCCAGTGGTGGTACCGGTTGGAGCGGTGCAAAAAATGCAGTAGGTGGCAATCAAACGATTAGCAATCTCACATCAAATCAGACATTCACGCTTAACTGTAACGGGACAGGTGGAAGTGGTTCTGCTTCAGCATCCGTTACCGTAACAGCCCCCGCAGCACCAACCGTAACATTCTCAGCAAATCCAACGACCGTTACCACAGGTAACCCAACGACACTTACCTGGAGTTCTACCAACGCTACATCGTGTACCGCCAGTGGCGGTACCGGCTGGAGTGGCACAAAAGCAACGAGCGGTAGCCAATCAAGCGGCAACTTAACGTCGAACCAGACCTTTAATATTAGCTGTACCGGACCTGGTGGTAATGCGAGCCGGTCGGCTACCGTTACTGTAACGGCAACTCCTCCGCCAACCGATACCACGCCGCCAGCAGTGACCTTCACGATTCCTGGTGTAACTTTAGGTGCACAAACATCTGTCCGAGTTAATAACTTGAAAGAAATCACGTGGCAGCCGCTTGCAAGCGATACATCTGGTGTAAAAACACTCGTCTTAACCGTTAATGGACAGCCAGCAACACTCAGCGGCGGTTCCGTAAAGGTTGGTACGACCGCGAATGGAGATTATGTGTTGCGAGCTGTAGCGACCGATAATGCGAACAATGTCTCAACTACCACCGTAACTATTAAGCTTCGTCATGCTGACTTTGATCGAAGTGGAACGGTTGGTTTACGTGATCTGACGCTACTCCTCAGTGCGTGGGATCAGGCAAGTGCTATCTACGACATTAATGACAGCGGTAAGGTTGATCTCTTTGATCTCACGTACGTCCTTAATAAGTGGAACAGTACAGAGTAGAACATATGAACCTTACAGCCTCTTTCCGTCGACTTCGATTTAGTCGCTCAGTTATCGCGCTCGTTGCTGTTGTGGCAGCATTTGCGATTGTAAACCTGGTTCAAGCAGGTATCCGGCCAAACATTAAGTTTGAAGGTGAGGCAGGAGCATCGCTTAGTAATGCGTCGGTTGTGTCTGATTCAACCGCTTCAAACGGTAGTTATGTTCGCTTTAATCAGCCTGCGACCAGTTGTCCGGCGGGACAAGTAGGCACACCACCAAACTGCGTCAGTGCGAGCTCGGCTTTAACCGTTAATGCAGCAAACACTGTCCGCCCTTTTGACCGCAAGATGAAGGGAATTTCATTAGCAAACTGGACCTTTACCAAGGGTTGGGGTAAGCCATTTGTGGGAGAAATTCAAAATCTTCAGCAAGCTATCGTCATGATCGATCCAGGTCTTATCCGTTATGCCGGTGGTCTATGGGCTAACTATGTTGGCTTTGATCGTAACGTCCAACGAACTGCGTATACCGAATGGACATCAGGTGGCCGAACCTATTACTTCCATTACGGCACAGATGAACTGGCAAGCTTGGATGCGTTTGCAAAAAGCGTTGATTCAGATGTTATGATCCAGGTAAATATCTCAAACAATGATCCTGCGATGTGGGCAGACTTTGTTCGCTACGCAAAAGAGCAGAACTTCACGAGCTTTAAATACTACGAGCTTGGTAACGAGCTTGATCTAGAAACGGCGGAGGAGTCAAGCACAGCCCTTACGCCTGCTCAGTATGGCTCTCGAGTAGCAGCGTACCAGCAGGCAATGCTGGCGGTGGATCCAAACATAAAAATTGTGGGTGGCGTCCCCGCTGCCGCTTCCGACATTGTTCGTACTGACTGGTTGTCTAACGGCAACAGTGTCTCGCAATATCTCACACAAGCCGTTGCTGCAGCCCGTGGTGCCGGACGTGATTTAGGAGCCGCAAGCTTCCACTGGTATCAAACCTCTGGATCGGTAACCCCAGAGAATGTATCCCAATGGAGCTGGGGCATACCAAGCTCTTCCGGTGAATTCTGGCGCATGGGATATAGCCGTGAATGGGCGAGTTTAGTCGGGCCATGGATCAGAAGTGCGGGTTTGCAAGGTTATAACAATGTGCCCCTCGGTATAAGTGAGTTAGGAGTTAACTCCTCAGATGGTATAACGGCAAACTCAAACCACTTAGCAGCTCTCTGGTATTCAGATGTCTTAGGTCGCTTAGCATACAACGGTATCGATTGGGTAACGCAGTGGAATAGCTATGCTGCAGCAGGCGAGCATTTCTCATTGCTGTATCCAAACAGTGACCAAACAACGACCCCTACTATTCACGCGCGTCCATCATATTACGCCTATCTTATGTACAGCATGTACTTTGGAAACCAGTTGGTTCAGTCTGGCAGTTATGATGAGACAAAGATTTCTATTTGGGCATCGCGTGATACAAATGAACCTAACAAGCTAAAACTTCGCATTACGAACTTTACCGGCGGTGCTATTAATGTGCCGATTGCGCTGAGCGGCTTCACCGCAACTAGCGGAGATGCTTACGCTCTCACGAGTAGTAACCCGCTCGATATGTCTGAAGCAAGCGCTACCAGCGCTGCTTCAACAAACATCAATGGCGTGAAGGTAGACGGTTCCAATGTGGTAAATGCTGTTACCACCATTCAGCCTACCGCGGTCACAGTAAATGGCACGTCATTCACTCATAACATTCCTGCATACTCGTCTGTAGCTATTGTCTTGAACGGAACTTTCTAAGACTGAAAGACCTGGATAAAATCTTCTTTAGCGACTTGTTTATATCCTGAGTCTTTTGCGATCTTCTCTAAAGTGTCGTGTTGGAATGGCAGTGACTCGGTAAAAATAAACGTCGGTTTTTCTGTTGCTATTTCAATTTGTTTAAACATTTCACGGTATAAATCTAATCCATCCTTACCGCCAAAAATAGCAACTTTTGGTTCCTGCATGGCAGCCTCATTAATGGTGTAACTATCGGGAACATACGGAAGGTTACAGAGCAGGGTATCTATAGAAGTATCTTGTAGAGGCTCAAGAAGATTGCCTTCAAAAAAGGTAATATCTGCATTAAGTGCTGTAGCGTTTCGTTTCGCTACATCGAGTGCCGCTTGATTTATTTCGGTTGCGTATACCTGCGCTTTTGGAAGTTCTAATTTTGCGGTAATAGCGAGACAGCCAGATCCTGTGCCAATATCTCCAATTATCAAAGGTTTATATTTGAGAAGAAGCTCAATCATAGTTTCACTTTCCGGACGGGGCTCAAGTGTGTCTGGTGTTACCAAGAATTCACGGCCATAGAACTCAGATTTGCCCCTAATATAGGCCAGCGGAACATGCTCGGCTCGTTGTTTAAGCTGTTTCTTCAAGGTACGTACAAGTTCAGCGCTAAGCTCGAACTCGGGGTGTGCTAAAAGCCAGGCCCTATCTTTCTTGGCGGCATCTTCTAGTAAAACTAAAGCATCTAATCGTGCCGTTGCTATGTGATTGAGTTGCTGTTCGGCTGCTTGCAGCCAGTCTTTAGTTTTCACTACTTAAAAGTTCGTGTTCTGCTTTGTGAAGTTCTTCGATCAGATCATCAATCTGCCCGTTCATAGCGCCCGGTATATTACTGCGTGAATAACTGATGCGGTGGTCGGTAATACGATCTTGCGGGAAATTATAGGTACGAATCTTTTCGCTGCGATCACCAGAACCAATCAGGTTTTTACGCTGCGCACTGAGCTGGGCATTTTCTTCGTCAATCTTCATTTGAAGTAAACGAGAGCGCAGCACGCTCATTGCTTTGGCCTTATTCTTGGTTTGGGATTTTTCATCCTGGTTCGATACAACTAAGCCAGTAGGGATATGCGTAATACGTACCGCTGAGTCAGTGGTATTAACACTCTGCCCACCATGACCGCCTGAACGGTAGACATCAACACGGAGGTCTGAATCTTTAATTTCGATATCGCTTTCTTCAGCCTCTGGTAACACGGCAACCGTTACCGTACTGGTATGAATACGCCCTTGGCTTTCAGTTTCGGGTACACGTTGTACGCGGTGTACGCCAGCTTCAAACTTGAACGTGCCGTAGGCTTCATTGCCTTTAACCATGAAGCTAATTTCCTTAAAGCCGCCAGCCTCTGAAGGGCTTTCACTTAATAGCTCGATCTTAAAATTGTGTGTTTCACAGTACCGTACATACATGCGATACAGTTCAGCTGCAAATAATGAAGACTCATCACCACCGGCGGCTGCGCGGATTTCAAAAATAGCATCACGGTCGTCGTTAGGGTCTTTAGGCGTAAGGGCAAGGGTAAGTGCTTGTTCAGCGGCAAGCTTTTGAACATGTAAATCTTCAAGTTCTGCGGCCGCCATCTCGCCAAGTTCTCCACCCGCCTCTACTAATTCCCGGGCCTCTTGCTCATGCTTTTGAATACGGGTCAGATCATCGAAGAGGGCAAGCAGGTTCTGTAATTCACTTTGGCGTTTAGCTAGCTTTGGGTATTCGGGCGTACTAAAGATGCCTGGATCTTGTAGTTTAGATTCCAGTTCGGAGAGTTCGTTGCGATAGTGTAAAGCTTTCTGTTCCATAAATCCTTTTTAGTATATAAAAACCGCTACCTATAAAGATAGCGGTTTCACCAACGAAAAGTAGCTAACGCTTGGCTGGTGTCGCACCAAGCTTCTGAGTGCCTGATGTTTTTTGTTCGCTCTTACGTGGCTTCTTAGTTGTTCTGGCTTCACGAGCAGCTTTTGCTGCTTCAGCACGAGCCTTAAAGCGGTCTACGCGTCCTTCAATGTCTACGAGCTTTTCTTGGCCGGTAAAGAAGGGGTGTGAACTGCTTGAGATATGTACTTTAACAAGTGGGTATTCATTCCCATCTTCCCACTTTACTGTTTCCTCGCTGGCAACAGTAGAGCGTGTCAAAATACGAGTACCGTCATTGAGGTCTTCGAATACGACGGGGCGATAGTCTTTGTGGTGCAGATCTTTCTTCATAGTCAGCGGGGTATTATACACATCTGTTTAATAGAGATCAAGAGCCTCTTTACAAAAGTATATAAAAGTACTGTAATGGGGATATGGCAATACCATGTGAAACATGCCCCAGCAAAATTGAGTGTGAAGCTGCTCTTGCAAGACTAGCAGTAGTGCGTGGGGAGATTGATCTTACCCATGTTGTTATGGATGATCTACGTTCTTCTCTTACAGAAAGTACTCCCGAGGAGCAAACCCAGGATTCTCCTACCGTTCAAGAACGATTAGGATGGGTGGTTCATCGTCTTACTGCAATTGATGAGATTCTTCTTGAGGATGAAGTGTTTGTGGATCGTATGAGCTGCAGTGGAAGCAGTGTAGGCTGTTTTAAGCCCGGTCTTCTATTAGAAGCAGCTCAGTATGCCCAGACTGGCATAGATGGTCTGAAGCGGTCTCTTTCGAGCGGAGAGGTTGCATAATCTTCCTACCTCTGTTAGAATGGCTTGGTAACTAATTAAGCAGGACGGAGCAAAATCCTCCTGGCGTATACCATGTAGGTTGCGACCGGGCTAGCACCGTACCGAAGAGAAAGGATTTATCACTCATGGCTACGCAAGTAGACATTAAAGAACTATTGCAAGCTGGCGCACATTTTGGTCACAAGACCAGTCGTTGGCACCCAAAAATGGCCCCATATATCCACAGCAAGCGTGGGGGAAGCCACATTATTGACCTTACCAAAACGGTCGAAAAGCTTGAAGAAGCATTAAGTTTCTTAAATCAAACTGCAGGTGCAGGCAAGCAAATCTTAATCGTTGGTACGAAGCGCCAGGCGTATGATATTGCCAAGAAACTTGCTGAAGACACCAACCAGCCTTACGTCGTTGAGCGTTGGCTTGGTGGCATGCTTACTAACCGCAACACTATTGGCGAACGTATCAAGCATTTAAAAGATCTTGAAGCAAAGATGGAAAGCGGCGAGCTTGCTCATAAATATAACAAGCTTGAAGTACAGCGCTTTCAAGAAGAAATTGAAGCTATGAACCACCTATACGGTGGCGTAAAAGAAATGGCTCAAAAAGTTGGCGCAGTATTTGTTTTTGACCCAACTCACGATAAGAATGCAGTTGCCGAGGCCAAGAAGCTTGGCTTACCGATTATTGCTATTACCGATACAAACGCTGATCCTTCAGCTATTACGTACCCAATCCCATCAAATGATGATGCGATCAAGACATTACAGCTTATTGCTGATTATGTAAAAGCAGCAATTGAAGATGGCGAGGCAAAGGCTAAAAAGCCAGCTGATAAAACTGAAAAGGTGGAGGAAAAATAAATGGCCGTATCAATCGAAGAAATTAAGCGATTAAAGGATCTCACGGGTGTAGGTCTTACTGATGCAAAAGCTGCGTTAGAAGAAGCAAAAGGGGACTTTGATAAAGCACTTGAAGCTATGCGCAAGAAGGGTATGACTAAGGCTGAAAAGCGTGGTGAGCGTGAAGCTCGTCAAGGTCTTGTTGGTACATACAACCACGATGGCCGTATTGGCGTTATCGTTGAAGTGAACTGCGAAACAGACTTTGTGGCTCGTAACGAAATCTTCCAGGATCTTGTAAAAGACATTGCCTTACATATTGCTGCAACAAACCCAGAGTTTGTTTCTGTTGATGAGGTTCCTGCAGATGTTCGTGGTAAGGCTGAAGCTGAATTTACCGAAAAGGTAAAAGCTGAAGGTAAGCCAGATAATATTGTGCCAAACATTGTTGAAGGTATGCTAAAGAAACACTTTGCAGAAAAGTGCCTGCTTGATCAGCCGTTTGTGAAGAACCCAGATCAAACAGTTGGCGATTACGTAAAAGAACACAACGCGCGCTTAGGCGAGAATGTGGTTGTTCGTCGTTTTAGCCGTATTGCTCTCGGTGAAGTAGCATAAATATGCCTGAATTTTTCGAAGCAGACACCTGGTATCAGGATACTGAAAGAACGATTGCGTTCATTGCGCTTAAGGGCGCGAATGATAAGGTGCGCAATCATAGCTCCACCACGACTTATGAAGTGATTAGTGGCAGTGGTCGTTTTGCTTTGCAGGAAGACATTGGCCTGCCTACACAAGTCTATCCCGTAAAGGCAGGAGCGGTGGTGCGTGTACCAAAAGGTACGATTTACCAGGATCAAGGTGATATGGTGATGATTGCAACAAGTTGTCCGCCGTTTGACCCAGGTGCAGTAGAAGTAATCAAATAAAAACAAACAGGAGTGAGTTTTGGGAGAGGGTGGTAAAGCATGGGCTGATGTATGTAGTCCTTGTCCAGTGCGAAGACTTGATGATATGGGTAGGTTCCAGGCGGCTTTAGCGCTCAAAGTGCTTCATAAGAATTTTCCTGAAGGGCTTCCCAATATCCCTGCTCAAGAATTGCAAGAACAGCAGCAACTTACCGCGCTCGGTGATGACTGTATGAAGGCGGCAGTCTTTTGCATACAGCACTTTTTAAAAGGAGAGTGTAAACGGTAAGTTATAATAGACATACAATCGTAAGTAAAAGAGGTAGCACTGTATGAACCCAGGCTCGGTTATCCCAGAAGCCGAAAGCAAATTTAAGAAGGCTGTTGAGCATTTTGAAGAAGAGCTCAAGAAGATTCGCACAGGCCGTGCACATCCCGGTATGCTCGACGGTATTATGGTTGAAGCTTACGGCGTCCAAATGCCGCTGATTCAGGTAGGCACGGTAACAGCGCCCGAAGCACAGTTACTACAGATTTCACCGTTTGATCCTAATAATATCCAGGCTATTTCGTCGGCCATTCGTGATAATCCATCATTAGGACTTAACCCAAGTGATGATGGCCGTGTCGTTCGTGTGCCTATTCCAGCGCTTACCGAAGAGCGTCGCAGAGAAATTGTGAAGCAGCTTGGCACAAAGGTAGAGGACTGTAACATTGCTTTGCGCGGTGTGCGCCACGATGCTCTTGATGCGATTGATACGTTTAAAAAGAACAAAGAGCTAGGCGAGGATGAAGCGAAGCGCCTGAGCACCCAGGTTGAAGATCTTATGAATAAGCAGAAAGCGGCAGTCGACACAGCCTTTAAGGCAAAAGAAGCCGAAATTATGAAGATCTAAAGGGGCATAAGTACCGTGTCGTCTGGAACTGATATAGCAATGCCGCAACATGTGGGGCTTATATTAGATGGCAATCGCCGATGGGCAAAAGAGCAGGGGCTGCCAGTTTTTGAAGGACACAGGCAAGGTGTACAGACACTAAAAGAGGTTGTCCGTTACGGTTTTCAAAGCGGCATTCAATATATCTCTGCCTATGTCTTCTCAACTGAAAACTGGAATCGTACCAAGGATGAAGTGAGCTTTTTAATGTCCCTACTACTCCGGGTACTTGATGAAGAGCTTAAAGAACTCGAAGATGAAGGCGTACGGGTGTTGGTTATTGGATCACGCACGAGACTAAGCAAAAAAGTCCTAAAGGCAATTGAGCGAGCTGAAGCACGCACAAAAGATAATCAAAAAGGAGTCCTTGCACTCTGTGTTAATTACGGCGGACAGTTAGAGTTAGTCGATGCAATGAAACAGATTGCTGAAGAAAAAATACCTGCAGAAAATATTACTAGCGAACTAATTTCATCCTATCTCTATGCACCCGAAGTCCCGCCAATTGATCTGGTAATTCGTACTTCCGGTGAGCATCGCCTGAGTAACTTTATGCTGTGGCGTAGTGCTTATAGCGAACTTATTTTTACGAACACATTATGGCCGGCTTTTACGGTTGCCGATTTCCAGGAAGCGCTGAAAGAATTTAATCGGCGTCAGCGTCGTTTCGGCGCTTAAAATACGGTATACTACTCTTTACATGGTCTGGCTCTACTTTATTTTTGGAATTCTCATGTTTATTGCACTCGTCGTGGTGCATGAGTGGGGTCACTATATTGCCGCCCGTCGGAACGGTATTGAAGTCGAAGAATTTGGAATAGGCTTTCCACCTCGCGCTAAGATTCTTAGGAAGCGTCGGGGTACGATCTTTTCGCTCAACTGGCTGCCTTTGGGCGGTTTTGTGAAGCTAAAGGGCGAACATGATGCCGATAAGGAAAAGGGTAGCTTTGGGGCTGCCAGTACCAAAGCAAAAATCAAGGTCATGCTTGCCGGTGTAGGCATGAACCTGATTGCTGCTCTTTTATTATTCACAGTTGTTGCGGTGATTGGCATGCCGAAGCTTGTAAATAACCAATTTACGGTTGCAAGCGATACCAAGATTATCCAAGAAGTCGAGAATAAGGGCGTTGTGAAGATTGGTCGGCTCGTAGAAAACGCTCCGGCGGCTACCGCAGGACTGTTGCCAGAAGATCAAATTCTTACTATTGGGGATAAAACAATTGATTCACCCGATAAGCTAACCGAGGCAACCGAGCACTATGCCGGCGAAACGGTCACTATACAGATTAGGCGAGGGGAAGAGTTTAAGAGCGTAACGGCCACCCTGAATCAAACGTCTCCATATTTAGGAGTGGCACCGTATTCCGCTGAGACTGGGTTTGAAGTTCGCCGCTCAACGTGGTCTGCGCCCATTGTCGCTGTAGGTGTCACGAAAGACTTTACCGTTGCGACATTCAAGGGTCTGGGCACGGCATTAAAGGGACTTGGCTCGCTTATTGCTGGAACTCTCACAGGGAACCGTGAAGCTCGTCAGGCAGGGCAAGCCGAAGCAAGCGGACAGGTTTCAGGACCGGTCGGCATATTTAAGGTCTTATTCGAGATTTCAAAGCAGGGCTTTGGTCTGGTGCTATTTATCATTGCTATTATTTCGCTCACGCTTGCTATTATGAATGTTCTACCAATTCCGGCACTAGATGGAGGAAGATTATTTGTAACACTTTTCTACCGTCTCATTAAAAAGCCGCTCAGCCAAACAACTGAGGAGCGAATCCATGGTACTGGTTTTGCCGTACTCATGCTCTTATTTGTGGTCATTACCGTTGTCGATGTACGGAGATTTTGGTAGTGAATAAGCCGGCAGTGAATCCGGTTGAGAAACGCCAATTTTATCGCCGGGATCCCATCACAACCATTGCATTAATTGTTGTCGTATTTCTTGCGAGCCAACTTGTTGCGGGCTTGCTTGTGGCGCTCTACCCAGCATTGAGAAGCTGGACAGCAGATGAGGGAACGGCCTGGCTTCAAACGTCTGTTTTGGCGCAGTTTATCTACATTGCTATCGCTGAATTAACCGCAATATGGCTCGTCTTAAAGCTTCTCCGACGAGCTAAGATTACAAGAAAGCGAATTGGTCTTGTTCGCCCTGTTATAAAAGACGTTGGCCGGGCACTTGCTGGGTATGGGGTCTATTTTCTTGCCTATATTGTGATTATCACCATAGCTACTAATATCAGTAACTTCATTGATGTTGAGCAGTCTCAAAATATTGGTTTTGAAGCGGCTGCATCGCCAGAACAGCTATTTTTAGTATTTTTATCACTTGTTATCTTGCCGCCAATTGCCGAAGAAATTATGTTTAGGGGGTTTCTCTTTACAAGCCTCCGGGCTAAATATCGTTTCCGCTATGCAGCTGTCATAACGAGTATCTTATTTGGTATTGCCCACCTGCAATTTGGTAGCGGAGCACCACTCTTATGGGTAGCAGCGATTGATACCTTCGTGCTCTCCTGTGTTTTGTGTTACTTACGCGAAAAGTCCGGCAGTCTTTGGCCTAGTATATTTTTGCATGCGCTTAAGAATGGTATCGCTTTTACTATTTTATTTCACGATCGATTCTGATAGAGAGAATGGCATATGAGCTTCGTACTCTCTCTGATACAATAACCACTAATGTGTAAAGTTGCTTCTTTCCTGCAAACGCCGCATAGCGGTATGTAAAATCTTTTAAACGTACCTTTTATATTGATTTAACGAGAGAGAAATGAGTAAACATGAAAGTTTCCCAACTTTTTACCAAAACCAAAAAAGAAGTGCCTGCGGATGAAACCAGCAAGAACGCACAGCTGCTTATTCGTGCAGGCTATGTGTATAAAGAAATGGCAGGGGCGTATGCCTATTTGCCGCTTGGACTTCGGGTTGTAGAGAACATCAAGCAAATTGTGCGGGAAGAAATGGATGCCGTACGTTCAAACGAGCTTATTATGACAGGTCTACAACGCAAGGAGATTTGGGAGACAACCGGACGCTGGGACGACAAAGTGGTTGATATTTGGTTCAAGACTAAATTGCAGGATGAGACTGAAGTCGGTCTGGGCTGGAGTCATGAAGAGCCTATCGTTGAAATGCTCAAAGCTTATATTCACAGCTATAAAGATTTACCTGTTAGCTTGTATCAGTTCCAAACCAAAATGCGCAATGAATTGCGCGCTAAGAGTGGAATTATGCGTGGGCGTGAGTTTGTGATGAAGGACATGTACTCGTTCCATACGAGTGCCGAAGAGCTGGAAAAATACTACAACGAAACGATAGAAGCCTATAAACGGGTATTTGAACGGCTCGGGCTGGGTGGTGATACCTATGTGACCTTTGCAAGCGGCGGAGCTTTTACAAAATTCAGTCACGAGTTCCAGACTATCTGTGAAGCAGGTGAGGATGTTATTTATCTTCATCGCGGGAAAAATATTGCCGTGAACGAAGAAGTCATTGAAGATGCCATAAAAGAACTGGGCATTAATCGCGATGAATTAGAAAAAGTTAAAACAGCAGAAGTCGGTAATATTTTTAATTTTGGTTCACAGAAAACTGATGACATGGGGCTTATGTTCGCCGATCAGAACGGCGAACAAGCGTCTATATTTATGGGTAGTTATGGTATCGGCGTTACCCGTGTGATGGGAGTCATCGTTGAGAAGTTTGCTGACGATAAGGGAATTGTCTGGCCAGTTAATATTGCACCGTATAAGGTGTATCTTGCACGCTTAGGCGAGGACGATGCGGTGGTCTCTGCTGCAGATAAGCTCTATAAAGAATTGACTGAAGCGGGCATTTCTATGCTCTACGATGATCGTGATGTGCGTGCGGGCGAAAAGTTTGCCGATGCCGATCTCCTCGGTATCCCATATCGAGTTGTGGTAAGCGCAAAGACACATGAACATGGTACTTTTGAAGTAAAAGGGCGCACCGAAGAGGAAGCTCAAATGCTTCCTCTGGATGACCTCAAGCAATTACTTGCGAAAATGTAGGACACTGGTATACTGCAGGTATACAGCTGGCAACACTTACGCCAGCGGTTTTTTTACTCTCGAATTAAGGGGACAATATAATGAAGAAACAATTTTACTTAACTGACGAAGGTCGTAAAGAACTACAAGACGAGCTTGATACATTACTGGCAAATCGCAGCGTTATTGCTGAAGAGATTGCTACTGCTCGCTCCCAAGGTGACTTGGCTGAGAACGCTGAATATCATGCTGCAAAAGAAGAGCAGGGGCGCCAAGAAGCACGTATTGAAGAGATTGAGCATATCCTTCAGAACGCTGAAGTTATCAAGGCTCCTAAGGGCGATAGCAAGGTGCAACTGGGTTCGACTGTGACCCTCAAAAGCGAAGATGGTAAGACCAAAGAGTTCCAGGTAGTCGGTACCGTTGAGGCTGACCCGTTAAATGGCAAGATTAGTGATGAATCTCCTATCGGCAAGGCATTGATGGGTAAAAAAGAAGGCGAAGAAGTCGAGATTAAGACTCCTATCGAGACCCTTACCTACAAAATTGCCGATATAGCATAAGTATTTTATTGCTCCTTTCCTTATCGTATACTTACAGCATTACTAAGGAGGGAAGTGATGAGCGAATGTCCATGGGCTAAAGAAGTAGCGAACGACAACAGTCCTTTATATACGGGTAAGGATATGGATACCGACGTGAATACAGCGCTGATGGAGGTGATCAAAAACGACGAGGTTGATCTTGATTCGCTGGATGTGGTGGAGGCTGGAATGATCGTGGAAACGAGTCCAAAGGCACAGAGCGAACTCAAGGATGCATTGGCGGCCTGTGCCTGCAATGGCAGTGGTTGTTCGGTAGTGCTAGCTATTGAAAAGATTAGCAACTACAAAGACGAGTATTAAACTTCAATCATTACCTAAAACGTGTGGTACAATAACTTTGCTATGAGCACTATTCACTCAATGAATAAGAAGACAACCCAGGCATCTGCCGTGGCTTCTTCATAGCGTCGCTAGAAATATGAACAAGAACCCTCGGCAGTACGCCGGGGGTTCTTTATTTTTGGCGTTAAAAAGGAAAGGAGCACCATGAAGCGGTCACATATTACTTAGGAAAAGATAAGAATTAACGAAAAAGGAGAATTATAATGCGTGGAATAACTTTTATTGGACCAGGACCATTACCGAGCGAGATAAGTGAGCTCTATGTGCCCGATGCACCACCGCCGCAATTTCGAGAACGATATGAAGGAGAGTATAGCGATGTATATAGGGCAAACGGGTATGAGCAAGTCTTTGGTGTATGGGTGCCGCAAGGGACATTTACCCTTCGGCAGCTTGCAATGCGTATAGAACCGTATGCATTTATTGCCAAAGACTGTCTGTATGGACCATTAATTAACGAAGAAAAAGTTGTATTGGGTGGTTTTGCCTGGTGGCGTCAAAAGAGCGCTGAACCTGCGGAGCAGGTGAACACCCTGTTAAGAACGGCGTAAATAGGCTAGAATAATGTCAAATATGCGTTGGCTTACTACATTAGTGGACGAGATTGTCCAGAAATATCCTGATGGCCCTATTCTGATTGAATCAGGAGCTTCACCATCCGGTACCTATCATATCGGTCACCTGCGAGAAATCGTGACCTGTGATGCTATATTGCTGGAATTACGTAAACGAGGTCGCGAGGCTCGTCACGTTCAGTTTGTCGATGACCTAGATGCCCTAAGAAAGATCCCCGTCAACATACCGGCGGACTATGAGCAGTATCTTGGCAAGCCATTATGTGACATTCCTGCCCCAGACAACTCAGACCGCTCATACGGCGACTTTTTCTTGAGTGGGCTCGTTGAAAGTGCTGAGATTTTGGGTGTAGAAATGGATGTTATCCATAGTCATGAGAAATACCGGAGCGGTTATTTTGCGCCGGCTATTGAGCGAGTTTTAGCTAAGATTCCAGAATCTAAGAAAACACTAGAAGAAATTTCAGGACGCCAGCTCGACGAGCACTGGTCTCCAATCCAGGTTATGGAGAACGGATATCTCAAGAATCGCACATTTGTCAGTATTGATACGGACGCACATACAATTACATACAAGGACCGTGAAGGGAATGAAAATTCAGCTCGCTATGATGATGGCGGTGTAAAACTTGATTGGCGATTAGACTGGCCAAGTCGCTGGTGGCTGCAAAAGGTAAATGTTGAGCCGTTTGGTCGTGACCATGCCAGTGCCGGCGGATCGTTTGATACAGGCGTAGGTATTATGAAGGACGTTTTTGAAGCATCCGCTCCTATTCCTGTGCCCTATGACTTTATTAATCGAGCTGGTGACACCAAGAAAATGAGTGCCAGCAAAGGTACAGGCATCGCTGCTATTGAAGCAGTGCGGGTGTTGCCACCAGAAGTATTGAGGTACTTTATTCTATCTGCACCACCAAACAAGCGTCTTTATTTTGATCAGGCGGATGGTGCTATACGACTTGTTGATGAGTTTGCCGCGCTGAGTGCACGGACTGACCTAAACGAAGATGAGCAACACACGCTCTTTATCTGTACCCGCGGCATGAAAGAACGAACGGTGAGTCGAGTGCCGTTTTCACACTTAGTTGCAAGTTATCAGGCGGCTCTTAAAAATGTGGATGCCACCATTGAGGTTATGAAACGGACTGAACACGCAGATATTGTTGAAGCCGATAGGGACATTATTAAAAACGAACTTACATTTATTGACGCATGGCTTGAAAAATGGGCGCCTGAAGAGGTGAAGTTTACGCTTCAAGAATCCGTTAATTTGGAAGACTTTAGCGATGCCGAAAAGCAGTACTTTGCTGCACTTGCGGAGAAAATCACAGAAGCTCCTGATGACGCCGATGGAGAATGGTTCCACAAAGCCATTTATGAGTTTAAAGAACAAAGTGGACTCGAGCCAAAACAACTATTTATAAGCTTATACCGATTATTGATTGGCAAAGAATCTGGACCACGTGCAGGTTGGTTCTTAAGTTTATTGCCACGAGATTGGTTAATTGCGCGTCTACGACTTACGAAGTAGTTACTGTATACTGGCTTCATGATAGAAGTTAAAAACGTCAGCAAAGTATATGGCAAAAAACAAA
This sequence comes from uncultured Candidatus Saccharibacteria bacterium, assembly GCA_965231105.1. Classification (GTDB taxonomy): domain Bacteria; phylum Patescibacteriota; class Saccharimonadia; order Saccharimonadales; family JACDBH01. The sequence goes on from OZ246417.1 coordinate 82,040, forward strand.
ATACTTTTAATGCCCTAAGGGGTATTTCCTTAGACATTAAGAAGGGCGAAAGTGTAGCGGTGATAGGTAAGAGTGGCTCAGGCAAGAGCACACTCATGCATATTCTTGCCTTACTTGATCAGCCAACTGAAGGGTCTGTACTGGTAGACGGCCAAGATATTAGTGGCTTATCTGCTAAAAAACTTAACGGACTCCGTAATAAGAGTTTTGGCTTTGTATTTCAACAATTCTTCCTGAATGCCAATGACTCGGTACTTAATAATGTTATTTTGCCACTTAAGATTGCGGGTATGGGTAGCCGTGAACGCAATAAACGAGGCATGGCAGCATTAAAGGCTGTCGAGCTTGAAGATAAGGCAAATAACAAAGCCAACGACTTAAGCGGTGGGCAGAAACAACGCGTCTGTATCGCGAGGGCCCTTATTAACAATCCTGACGTAATATTTGCCGATGAGCCGACAGGTAACCTGGACAGTGCAACCGGAAAGAAAATTGAAGATCTGCTTTTCTCGCTTAATAAAAAGCAGAACATTACGCTTATCGTTGTAACGCATGATGAAGATCTTGCGAAATTATGTGACAGACAAATACATATCAAAGATGGTCGCATACTGAAGGAGTCTAAGAAAAAATGAAGATAGCTGACATTATTCGTACCGCGAGCAGTAACATGCTGCGTAGCAAAGCACGCACCATTCTGACCGTCATTGCCATTTTTATTGGTGCACTTACCCTCACACTTACGAACGGCATTGGATCGGGTATTGCAACGTATATTGATGAGCAGGTTGGCAATATTGGCGCCGAAGATATGCTTATTATTCAAGGCAAGGGAAATAATCCGTTTGGTGAAAGCGGACCAAAGAAGTATGACGAAGAGGTAAGCATAACATCGGCAGGCGGCTTTCCGCTCGTCGTTTTAAGTACAGAGGATCTTGAAGCTATCCGTACGGAACCAGGTATTCTCAGTGCTGAGCATGATTACAATGTCGCGCCTGATTATGTGGCAGGACCGAATGGTGAAAAGTATGGTCTTATGGCCGGTTCTTTTTATGATGGCATTAACGCTCTCGTATCTGCAGGCCAGATTCCTAATAATCATACGGACGAGAACCAGTTACTTATGCCTCCAGACTTTGTCTCAGTGCTTGGCTTTAGTTCGAACGAAGATGCGGTTGGTAAGATTGTCAAAATAGCTATCAAGAATCCAGCGGGTGAGCAAAAAGAAGTCGAAGCGAAGGTAGTTGGTATTCAAGAACGATCCTTAATGAGTGAAGGTGGCTTCCAGTTTAACCGACCACTCATGCTGGCGCTTTACGACATCCAGACTGAAGGTTTCCCGTCTGTGCTCAAAGAACAGCAACCAATTATAACGGCGCGCTTTGATCCAAATATCAGCGAAGAACAATTAAAAGATCTTAAGAAGCGTCTTGATGATAAAGGCTATAGTGCTTCAACGATTCAGGATCAGATTGGTATATTCAAACAAGTTATTGATGCAATCATTGCCGTACTTAATTTCTTTGCCGGCATTGCTTTGTTGGCGGCAAGTTTCGGTATTGTTAATACACTTCTCATGGCAGTGCAGGAACGAACCAAAGAAATTGGCCTTATGAAAGCACTGGGTATGGGCAGACGAAAAGTTTTCATGCTCTTTAGTGTCGAGGCTGTATTACTTGGCTTCTGGGGAAGCTTGCTTGGTTCATTAGCCGGCATCGGTATCGGTAAGCTTGCAAATAGGGTGGCTTCCAATACCTTCCTTAAAGACTTAGTAGGATTTGAGCTTACGTCATTCCCGATTACTTCCGTCATTACCATCATGCTCATCATCATGACCATCGCGTTCCTAGCCGGTACCTTGCCAGCTCGTCGAGCGAGCAAGAAGGATCCGATCGAAGCACTGCGATACGAGTAGACCTGAACAAGGAGTCGGGATATGAAACGATATCCAGAGGTAAATGCGGCAACCGAGCTATTGTACATATCAAGGGCTATCTTTAATGATCCGCGGGAAATCATAGTTCCTGATCAAGAGGCACTTGAAGGTCCTTGGGTCTGGGATGGGCCCAAAACCTATGAGCCCCGTATTCAAATAAGAACAGGCAAATTTAATGCATTGGAACTTGGGTCGATTATGGTTAACCATGCGGTTCTGAGGATCATTGATGGATCGGTTGAGTGTAGCGCTCACGTTGATGCGCGAACTATGCATACAGTTCCTGATGACAGTTTCATGCTCGATTTATTGAGCGCATTTAGACAATACAGCCCTTTGTCAGTAGTGGTGAGCGAAACAATTCCTGAAGTAGCTAAGCAGCGGGTTGCTTAAGTTTCTTCGCAAACTTTTGTCTTAGTTTTTGAATCTTTGGGTCAATGATAATTTGGCAATATCCATAATTTGGATTCTTCTCATAAAAATCCTGCATATACTCTTCGGCTGGATAGAATTCTGTAAATGGTTCAATCTGTGTCACGATCGGATCCTTCCATAATGTGCTAGCTAAGTTTTTTGCCATATCTTCAGCCGTTTTTTTCTGTTCATCTGAATGAAAAAAAATAACCGAACGATACCATTCGCCTACATCATTACCTTGGCGGTTAAGGGTAGTGGGATCATGCATCACAAAAAATATTTCCAAGATTTCTCGGTATGTTATTTTCTTAGGGTCAAAGGTTAGCTGTATGACCTCCGCATGGCCTGTGTCTCCCTCATAGACACGCTCTGCGGTGGGATTTTCAACATGGCCTCCACTATAACCGGATGAAACGTCAATAACGCCCTCGACCAATTTATAGAAGGCTTCTAAACACCAATAACAGCCACCACCTAATGTTGCTATCTCCATACACTCCATTCTAAGACAAAAATATCCCTTATGCTATGATGCTAGGAATGAACTATATCTTTGACTTTGACGGAACGCTCGTTGATAGTTTGCCGGCTTTTATCGCGGTCTTTAATAAGAATATTCGTGGCGGTAGTAATCCGCTTACTGCCGCAGAAATCGATCGATTTAGAGCCATGCCATCCCGAAAGGCCATTAGCAAACTTGGTGTTCGGTGGTGGCAGGTGCCGAAGTTAATTCTCCAGGGTCTCCCGGATTTTCGAGCCCTTCTGCCTGATCTTAAGCCCTTTGATGATATCCCAGAGGTTTTGAAAGAGCTTCATGATCGGGGAGACAGGTTATTTATCGTTACCTCTAATACTCACGATAGTGTAGAAAAGTTTCTAAAACTTCACGGCCTCGAAGGTTATTTTACGGGGATGGATACGGCATCGGGAATTTTTAATAAGTCAAAGCATATTCGTAACATGATCAAGGTATACAAGTTAAAGCGAAAAGAAACTGTCTACGTGGGAGATGAAACACGGGATATACAGGCAGGAAAGTTAGCGCGCATTAAGGTCGTATCGGTAACATGGGGATTTAATCACGCCAGTATTTTAAGAAAGCACCGTCCCCATTATCTTATTGAGCGACCACAGGAACTGACCTCCATAAAACGATAGCTTTTACTAAGCATAACCGCTATACTCGCCTGTAAGTATAAAAATAGGAGAGCCATAATAATGGATCAACAAAATCACTTTGGGCATGGAACTCCCAGTGCCCCTGTTTCGTTTGAAGATAAACCGTATACGCCAGCTGATCATCAAATAACGGAGCATGGCACGCCTGATCCCGAGCCTAAGCCAGCATTCTCGGCCTTCAGTGGGGGTAGTTTTGAGTCTGAAGGTCCTGCTAAAGTAGCATCTGAACCAATACGACCTGCAACCTTTGAGCCAATCGTAGCGAATGAGCCTGCCTTTGTTCCACCAGCCCTTTCTACGCCGTCACTCAGTAAGGGCGGTTTGCCCGATGATCAGCCAGTGCCTGTAGTGCGAGTGTTGAGCGTACGGGGGCTTGAATATGCCTTTATGTCTATAATGCTCTGGTTCGGTGCGGCATCTTTAATATGGATTCTTGATACGCTCATTATGGGGAGCGCGAGCTTCCAGGCGCTTTCTTTCCCGCTTTCGACTCTACTCACATCGTTGCCGGTTTTTGCATTTTTGTTTTTGCGTTTGCGGAAAGCAGAACTCGCAAACCCATCATTGCGTCTAGAGCCTTCAAAGCGACGGTTCTCTCAGATTACGCAGATTCTTGCGTTCCTCACGTGCTTCTTTAATGTGGTAGGTGTAGTCTACATGATCGTTGCGAGTCTGGGCGGAGGAGAGATGGATTCGATTCCAAAATCACTCGGCATTACAGCAGTGACGTTACTGGTAGCGGGCGGCATTCTCGCTTATTACTGGATTGATGAACACAGGCTAGTAGGGCGCTAAATATGAAAAAATATCGTCTTGGCCTATTAATTCTAGGCCTCATAACTATCGGTCTCACCATATATATTGCGACCCTTGGCCTTTCAACTCGTCAGGATGTAAAGACCGAGAAAAGTATTGAGGATGTCGGTAACAAGTTAAATAGTTACATTGATCGTGAGCAAGAAATTCCAGAGAGTCTGGATGTGGTTGGAGCACGTGATGTGCCAAGCACCATTACCTATACCAAACTGTCTGAGAAGGAATATAAGTTGTGTGCTACTTATAAGGCGGCAAAAGGATATGGCAGCGGTGATATTTCAAGCGTCGTGACTGGCGCAATCTTCTCTCGCTACTACGGCTATGACTCAAGTCTTTATGAAGGTTCTGAGGACTACAAGCCAGCTTCCTATTATCCATCTTATACCCATAAAAAGGGTCAAGATTGCCAGACTATAGCACCTTATTTCCAGCAAGATTACTCATCGACATTTGATGATGAGGAGTATTGTTCACCTGAAGGTATGTATTACCAGTACTACAAAGACTACTGTGTAGACGGCCAACTACAATTCAACTATTAAAATCCTCAGAGATGATATAGTAGCTGAAGAATGAGACTACATCGCTTTTATGTTGCGCCGAAAACTGCCGAGCTGACCCATAGCTTTTGGCTACACGACGAAGCCTTGCGCAATCAGTGGACACGCGTGTTGCGCTACCGCGAGGGTGATCAGGTTGTGCTCTTTGATGGGGTGAGTGAAGACCGTCTGTATAAAATCGCTAAAATTGAACCAGATGCCATTCATCTTGAAATGGTGACGCAGTTCGAACGCAAACTGCCCCATAAACATGTCTATCTTTTTTGGTCGCTTTTAAAGAAAGATAAGAATGACTGGGTAATACAGAAGGCAACGGAGCTTGGCGTAAGTAACTTTGTACCAATTATTGCTGACCGCAGTGAAAAAACAGGCTTTAACCTTGAGCGGGCAGAGAAAATAGCGATTGAAGCAGCTGAACAGTGCGGTCGTAGCGATATTCCCCACATTCGTGAACCGCTTACTATTGAAGAAGCTATCCAGGAATACAAAGATAAAGTCACATTGCTGGTTTGTGATGAGCAAAATGAAACACAAGTTTCTGAAAGTGATAAGCCGGTAGGGATCTTTATTGGGCCAGAAGGTGGATGGGCAGAACAAGAGCTAACCCAGTTTAAAAATGCCGGACTTGGTTCACTGCATCTAGGGCAAATGACGCTGAGAGCTGAGACTGCAGCCGTCGCAGCAACCACAAAACTGTTACAATAGAAGTCTAATGGCAAACTATTGGAGGGAACGAAGCATACCGTATAAACCTGGGCAAAAAACGCCCTTTAAATTGTCTCGCTCTAAAATCGAGCTTTTTATGCAATGCCCTCGCTGTTTCTGGCTTGATACGCGACTCAAGATAACTCGTCCCAGTAGTCCGCCGTTTAATATCAACAAAGCTATTGATGAGCTTTTTAAGAAAGAGTTTGATTCCTATCGCAGTAAAGGTGAGCCACATCCTTTAATGGTAGAGTTTGGTATTAATGCCATTCCTTTTGCTCACGATAAACTGGGCGAATGGCGTGAGAATTTTGTGGGCGTAGCCACTATACATAAACCTACCAACCTACATATTTTCGGGGCGGTGGATGATTTGTGGCAAGACAACGAGGGTAAGGTCGTGGTAGTGGATTATAAGGCGACTGCTAAAGATAAAGAGGTGAGTATCGATAGTGAGTGGCAGATTGCTTATAAGCGCCAAATGGAAGTGTATCAATGGTTGCTCAGGCAAAACGGTCTTACGGTGAGCGACACGGGTTATTTTGTTTATACCAATGGCCGAATGGATCTCGATGGATTCTTTAATAAGATAGAGTTTAAGACAAAGATCATCCCCTATACCGGTAATGTTGCTTGGGTTGAGCCGACCATAAAAAAAATGAAACAATGCCTTGAGGGCGATATGCCACCGGTCGGTAAAAGCGCTATGGGTGGCGATTGTGAATTCTGCGCCTACGCAAAAGCACGTACCGAATTAACAGTAAACGCACTCAATGGGAGAAGGGTGAAACATGCAAAGTAGACACATAGAATTTGAGACAAACGGACTAACACTGCGAGGCGATTTATTTGAGCCCACCTCAGATCAGAAAAATATAGCTTGTCTCTTTTTGCACGGGTGGACAGGCAGGCCTAATATACGTGCCGCAGAAAGAACGGCAAACGTAGGTTACTATGCTCTAACATTTAGTTTTCCTGGGCATAATAATAGTGAAGGCGATATTACCAAGCTTACGCGCAAAGAAGCGCTGGAGAGTGCAGTGGCTGCCTATGATTTATTTAAAAGTTCCATTCCCGAGGGTACGGAGATTGTAGCAATTGGTAATAGCTTCGGGGGTTACATAGCTCCTCTTTTAACGACACAGCGGAAAGTTCGGGCGCTCTCGATTCGCGTACCAGCAGATTACCCTGATGACAAATTTGACCTGCCGCAAATGGGCCAGGGTCATGATGACCCAGAAGTGCTTCGTTGGCGGCATCGCTTGCATGAATCTTCGGAAACAATGGCCTTAAGAGCGGTGCATGAGTTTACTGGTGAACTACAGATAATCGAAGCCAAGCTAGATGATCTTGTTCCTCACGAAACGGTGCATAGCTATGCTAATGCCTTTGCTGATCCAGAAAAGCTCGAATACCATTTAATGGAAGATTGGCCGCATAGTCTCTCTGATGACGAAACTAGAAATGACCAGTTTCAAGAACTTCTCTTAACCTGGCTAAGCAGGCTATAATAAACTTATGCTAGATATCCAAGTTATCCGAGACAATCCCGAAGCTGTCAGCGAAAAGGCAAAACAAAAAGGTTATCCCGTTGATATTCAGGAGCTTTTACGCCTCGATGGAGAGCGTCGTGAGTTATTGCAGCAAGTCGAAGCCCTGCGTGCTCAACGTAATGTAATTTCAAAATCTCCAAGTCCCTCGCCTTCGCCCAGTCCTTCTCCGGAAGCAATAGAAGAGGGTAAACAAATTAAAGTTGAGCTTGCTGAACGAGAAACCTATCTCGGCGATATAGAGGCTCAGTTTGATAAGCTTCTTAAGCTTGTGCCTAACATGCCGCTCGATGATGTGCCGGTTGGAGCATCAGAAGATGAGAATAAAGTTGAATATGAAAAAGGGGATAAGCCTCGCTTTGATTACGAACCGAAGAATCATGCAGAGCTTGCCGAACAGCGTGGTTGGCTTGATAAAGTCCGTGCCGCTAAAGTTTCCGGCAGCCGGTTCGCCTACATAAAAGGGGATTTAGTAAAGCTGCAGTTTGCGCTGGTTAACTGGATAACTGACATCCTCACCGATGAAAAGGTCTTACGGCACATCGCCGACGGAGCTGGCCTTAAGGAAGTTTCCAGTAAGCCCTTTACACCTATTCTGCCGCCACTCATGCTCAAGACCGATGTCTATGATGCTATGGATCGACTTGAGCCACGAGATGATCGTTATAAGATTGAGGGTGAAGATCTATGGCTCCAGGGAAGCGCAGAGCACGTACTCGGCAGTATGCACACCGGTGAGGTGTTTGCAGCCGAGCATCTGCCACTTCGTTACTTAGGTTTTGCAACCAGCTTTAGAAAAGAAGCAGGCACATATGGAAAAGACATGGAAGGCCTTATCCGTATGCACCAGTTCGATAAGCTCGAGATGGAAAGCTTCACCGAAGCCAAGGATGGTTTAAGCGAACATTTCTTCCTGATTGCAATCCAGGAATATATCTTACAGCAGCTTGAACTGCCATACCGTAAACTGCGTAAGTGTACGTTCGATATCGGTAAACCCAACGCTCGGGGTGTCGATATGGAGGTTTGGCTACCAGGGCAGAATAAGTACCGAGAGACGCACACTGCCGACTATATGACCGATTATCAAGCACGCAGACTTAAGACTCGTGTTAAAAATGGCGATGTTATTTCATTGGTTCACACCAATGACGCTACAGCATTGGCGCTTGGTCGTGGTATGGTCGCAGTTATCGAGAACTATCAGTCTGCAGACGGCAGCGTGAGGGTGCCGGAAGTACTAAAGCCCTATCTAGGAGGAAGGGAAAAGCTCTAAAACAAAGGCTAAGGAGGTATTATGATTCGCAAATTTGAACTTACAGGCGTACATGTAGATACCGACGATAAATTAAAAAAGTACGTTTTTAAAAGCATAGTGAAATTAGAACGCTACATCCCAAGACATGCCCGCGAAAGCGTGCATGTGGATGTGAAGCTAAAAGAAAGCAAAGCACAGAGTGATAAAAAGTGTGTCGCAGAAGTGATTTTATATTTACCGCACGAAACTCTTACTGCCAAGGAAGCTACCCTTAATCTGTTTGCAGCTGTCGATATCGTTGAGGCTAAACTTATTAACCAGTTGAAGAAGTATAAAGAAACCCAAAGTAATGGCAGGCTGAGACGGCGGCTTACAAATCGATTCCGTCGCCGCGTTGCTGAGATATAGACTCGCCTTAAAATTACTACCCACAACTGAGAATAAATAGGGTACAATATATTGGTTGTATTACCAGTGGTGAGTAGAAAACAAAGGGAGTTTGATGAAAAAGGTTTTTAAACGTATCCTGGGCGACCCTCAAGTGAAAACCATTAAGCGCTTGCAAAAGCGTGTAGCCGAAGTTAATAAACTCGAGCCGAAGTATAAAAAACTATCCGATGCCAAACTTCGAGCGCAGACTGATGAACTTAAAAAACGACTGCAAAAAGAATCGCTCGACGCCATTTTGCCCGATGCCTTTGCGTTAGTGCGTGAAGCAGCCTTACGAACCTTAAAACAGCGACATTTTGATGTGCAGCTTATTGGTGGCATGGTGTTACACGAAGGTAATGTGGCTGAAATGAAAACTGGTGAAGGTAAGACGCTGGTAGCGACTTTACCGGTCTATCTCAATGCGCTCACAGGTAAAGGTGTGCATGTGGTAACGGTAAACGATTACCTAGCTCAGCGTGACGCCGGTTGGATGGGGCAAATCTATACATTCTTAGGTTTAAGTGTAGGCGTGATTATCCCTGATCACTCTTTCCTGTATGATCCTGACTATACCAATAAGGACCACGATGATGAACGTTTTAGGCACTTGCGGCCAGCAACTCGCCAGGAGGCCTACCAGGCGGATATTACCTATGGTACTAATAACGAATATGGCTTCGATTACTTACGCGATAACATGGTGCGCGAAACTGATCAGCTTCGCCAGCGCGATTTGCACTATGCGATCGTTGACGAAGTAGACTCCATCCTTATTGATGAAGCTCGTACGCCACTTATTATTTCAGCACCAGCTGTAGCGAGCGGAGCAAGCTATAGCCAGTTTGCTCGAGTGGTCCGAAACCTTAAGCCCGAACATTATGAAGTCGATGAAAAACGCCGCAGTGTTATTTTGACCGACGAAGGTGTTGAGAAGGTAGAAAAAATCCTTGGCATTAAAAGTCTCTATTCTACCGAGAATATTCGTAACATTTACCACCTCGAACAAGCGCTCAAAGCAGAGCTACTCTTTAAGCGCGATAAAGACTATGTAGTGAGTACCGACGGTGAAGTGGTTATTGTGGATCAGTTCACCGGTCGTATGTTGAAGGGTCGTCGCTATAATGAAGGTCTTCACCAGGCGATTGAGGCGAAGGAAGGTGTTGAAGTCCAAGAAGAATCCATGACGCTGGCGACCATCTCCTTCCAGAACTACTTCCGTTTGTATGAAAAACTTTCCGGTATGACCGGTACGGCTATGACGGAAAGTGAAGAATTCCATCAGATCTATAAGCTTGACGTCGTAGAAATTCCACCAAACCGCAAGGTAGTTCGCGAAGACCGCCCGGACCGCATTTATAAAACTGAAAAAGGTAAGTTTAACGCCATCGTTAAAGAAGTCTCAGGGCTCCATAAAAAAGGTCAGCCGGTGCTTATCGGTACTGTGTCCATCGAAAAGAACGAAGAGCTTGGAAGCTTACTGAAAAAAGCTGGCATTCCGCACCAGATTTTAAACGCTAAGAATAATGAACGTGAGGCAGCGATTGTTGCCAAGGCGGGAGAAAAAGGTGCCGTCACGCTGGCTACTAACATCGCTGGCCGTGGTACTGACATTGTCTTAGATGAAACCGCTAAAAAACTCGGCGGTCTATTCGTACTCGGTTCAGAGCGACATGAATCACGCCGCATTGATAACCAGTTGCGTGGACGTTCCGGACGTCAGGGTGACCCTGGTGCAACGCAGTTCTTTGTGAGTACTGAAGACGAGCTTATGCGTATTTTCGGTGGTGAGCGTATTGGTGCTGTCATGCAACGCCTGAAAGTCGATGACACAACACCAATTGAGAATCGCTTGATTAGTAGATCACTCGAATCTGCTCAGAAGAAAGTGGAAGGCTTTAACTTCGACCAGCGTAAAAACGTTGTCCAATACGACGACGTTATGAACCGTCATCGCAAGGCAATTTATGCTATGCGTCGAGAAATTTTATTACAAGCTACCATCGCTCCTCGTATTAAAGAATTTATTCGTGAAGAAGTGGCGCAGCTCGTGGCATCACCCGAATCGACAACTGATAAATTCGAGACAATTTTAACGGAAGTGTTTCCATTTGATGAGCCAACGCTGGATCGTTTATTCGATACCGAATCAAGCAAATTTGAAGATGTGTTAAGGACTGAAGCCGAAGAGCTCTACGCTGCACGGGAAGAATCATTTGGCGATGAGGTAATGCGTAAAGTTGAGCGCGATGCGTATTTACAGATTCTCGATACCTTATGGATGGAGCACCTTGAGAACATGGATCACCTCCGTGAAGGTATCCACTGGTTGAGCATTGGTCAGCGTGATCCACTGGTTGAATATCGTCGCCAATCTCAGATCCTGTTTGCTCAGATGCAGCAAACACTGAGACATGATGTCTTACGCACACTCTTCCATGCGCAACCCGTTGATGAGGATGAACTCGATGAAGCCACCGAAACAGAATTAACGCGTGCTGCTCGACAGTCCGTTGATAACGCCAACCGCATATTAACAGGCGACGACTTTAATGAAGAAGATTTTAAACCTCAGAACCAAACGGGCTCAAACACAAAGGTAAAATCAACGAAGAGTAAAAAGCAAAAGCAACGTAAAGCCGAGAGACAGCGAAAGAAGAAAGGGAAGCGAAAGAAGTAATTCCTTTCGCACTTTCTTCATGAAGCACACGGTTGAAAAAGTAGTCTTACAAAACGGCGCCGAGGGACTCTTAATCGATGTTCCTGATGCGCTGGTTATGAACTTTGAGTTTAACTTTCGTGCAGGCGAATATTTAGTGGATCCTAAAAAATGGGAAACACCTCATATCATGGAGCACATGCTGCTCGGCGCTAACGAGCTTTATCCAAAAGCCCGCGTGTTTCAGGCGGAGTTTGAGAAAAACGGTGCCTATAATAACGCGAGTACTGGTGTGTATGACATTACCTACGAAGCTGAATGTGCAGATTTTGAGTGGGAACGAATTTTAAGCCTCATGATCCTATCCATTACCAGGCCACTCTTTTTGGAGGATGAATTTGAAGCCGAACTAGGGAATGTGCGCGAAGAACTCAATGGCCGGGCTAATAATCACTTTAGGCATTTAAGTCTCGCGATGCGTAAGTACTGTGGTTACCATGCTATGACTGACCGTGAGCGTTTGAAGTTACTGAGTAACAACACTCGAGACGATATCGAGGCTCACTACAAGCGAACACACACTCTGTGCAATATGCGCTTTGTGGTAGCGGGTAGCTTAAAAGGACATAAAGCTACAGTGCTTCGTATGCTTGAGGATATGAGTTTGCCGAGGGGTACGACGAGGATTCCAATGCCGCTTGAAATTCCGCGTCAGCTCACCAAGCCTTTGTATTTACGTAACCAAAGTGTGAAGAATCTGTACTTTATTCTTGATACGTTTCATTTAGAGAAACTAAATGAACAGGAGTGGGATGCTGGACAGCTTATAAATACCATGCTTACCGAAACGTTGTATTCACGGATATTGGGTGCAGCTCGTGAAAAAGGCCTTGTCTACAGTATGTCCTCAGGCTTTAACCAATTGACCGATAATGTGTCCTGGTGGTTTGGTGCACAAGTTATGACGTCTAATGCAAAACCTCTTTTTGAAATCATCATCAATGAGCTGAAGCGAGTACGTGATGGTGATATTGACGAGGAAGACATTGAAGCTGCAAAACAGTATATGCTGGGGCGTTATCAGCGTTCGGGACAAACGGTTGCGGGTACTGCGGCAGGGTATACTAGCAGGTATTATTTTGAAGACGAGATTGATGATTACTATGCTATTCCTGAACGTATTAAAGCCGTAACCAAGTCACGAATCGTAAAGACAACTGAACTTATGTTCCAAGACAAAACCTGGGCTCTGGGTATTCTTGGTTCTACCGGACGGCCATTTGCTGATGAACTGCATGACCAGCTTTCTGTCATGTGGGAAGATGTTATCGAGTAGAGTCCCCAGGTATACTAATCATATGGAACCGCTCAAAAAACAAATTCAAGAGCAGCTGGCAGTTATCGAGCAGGCAACAGTGCGCATTAATCTTTCCGAACTAGAAAAGAAACTCGAAAACCTTACCACAGAAATTGGACAACCAGACTTCTGGCAAGACAACCAAAAAGCAGGCGCTGTTATGAAAGAGCAGGCTGCTTTGCAAGCACGAGTAGCGCCATGGCAAACATTGCTTTCGGAGGCAAAAGAACTCAGCGAACTTGCAGAACTTGGGGACAGCCAATTAGAAGATGAGCTCAAAGCACAATTAATAGCTCTTACGGAACACTTTGATCAGCTTAAGGGAGAGCTGCGTTTTAATCAGCCGCACGACGAATCAAGCGCAATTGTAAGTATATACGCTGGAGCAGGTGGCACTGATGCACAGGATTGGGCACAGATGTTGCTGCGTATGTATGTGCGGTGGGCGGAGAAGCACAACTATGAAGTCGTAACCATTGCTGAGTCGGCGGGTGAAGAAGCCGGGCTAAAGAGTGTTACCTTTGAGGTAAACGGAGCATTGGCATACGGCAAGTTAAAAGGTGAACATGGGGTGCATCGTTTGGTGCGTTTAAGTCCTTTTAACGCCGATAATTTACGGCAAACCTCGTTTGCCAAAGTTGAAGTTTTACCAAGAATAGATACACCCGATGAAGTGGTAATTGATGAAAAAGAACTTAAGATTGATGTCTACCGTTCAGGCGGTCATGGTGGGCAGAGTGTTAATACCACTGACTCAGCGGTACGTATTACGCACATTCCAACCGGTATTACTGTGGCTATCCAAAACGAACGCTCACAACTGCAAAACCGTGAAACAGCTATGACCATTCTGCGCTCTCGTTTGGTACAGCTACAAATGGAGCAGCATCTTGAAAAACTCAGCGACCTTAAAGGCATTAACCAATCAGCAGAGTGGGGCAATCAAATCCGCAGCTACGTACTTCATCCCTATAAAATGGTGAAGGATCTTCGTACGAGTCATGAAACAAGCGATACCGAAGGTGTGTTGGATGGTGATCTCGACGGTTTTATAAACGCATATATTGACAGTGCTATCAAAGCCTAGAGCCTCTTTGTTATACTTATGCTTATGAAACGATTTGTGGCGCTATTGAGCGTCCTGATGCTCCCCCTCATATGGGTGAGTGCACCAGTCTCGGCTGCGGCGTGTGAGAGTGGTGCGTATGGTACCGCCACCATTGCGATACCGACACTGCCTGCAACCGGAACCTATACGATATGGACGCGCATGCAGGCACCCAATGCAGAGAATAATCAGTATCAACTTGAGATAAATGGTGAAGCATGTTTTACAGTTGGCGGTAGCGGTGCACCCGCAAATCAGTGGATCTGGGTAGCATCCCAGAACGGGAATGCAAGTAGCAAAACAGAATTTAATTTTACCCATACTACCGGTAATCAGGCACGCCTCATTGGTATTGCTCCAGGGGTAAAAGTAGATCGTATTTTAGTGTTGCAATCAGACTGTGTCCCGACGGGGACCGGTGATAATTGTCGTCTTGGAAACGCAGTAGTTATCCAAGGGAGTAGCGGTACAACCGCACAGACATTGCAGCAGCCCGTAAGCGGCAAGATTTTACCGGCAAGTATTCTTTCTGATAACCCTTCGTCGGTAAAGCGAGTGGTGTACTTAGTTGATGGCCAAAAATTGCAAGAGGCAGAAGGAGCGGTACCGCTCGACACAACACTTTTAAGCAATGGTGCACATATTGTGACGGCACGGGTAACCACTACAGACGATAAGACCACTGACTACGCAACAAACTTAACGGTCAATAATGTCGAAACATTCATGAGTCCGTTGTATAGATGGCTTCGCCTGAACAAGCGTGCACTTGCATATGTGGGAGGAGCTTTTGGAATCCTCTCCTTTGTACTGCTTATTTTCTGGTTTATTAGAGCAATACACCTCGAACGTCAACGGCTTAAATTCCACGGCTTCTAAGAAGCCGTAAAAGATAAGCGCTATGCTATAATCGTTAGCGTGATACTTCTCGATCGTGTGAGTAAACGTTACAGCCGCAAAAGTGATGCGACCGCGCTGGAGCGTATCTCTCTCCATATTGAACCAAAAGAATTTGTGATTATTGTTGGCCCCTCGGGAGCAGGCAAATCCACGCTGCTTAAACTTCTGACGCGGGAGGAAAAACCTACCAGCGGGAAGATTATCGTTGGCGGTATTGATTATGAACATTTGAAGGATAAGGATGTGCCGCGTTTGCGTCGCCGCATTGGCGTGGTATTTCAAGACTTTAAGCTTCTTCCTAATAAGACCGTGTTTGAAAACGTAGCCTTCGCATTAGAAATTATTGGTATCAGTACCAAAGAAATTCGTCACACCGTTCCTCGGGTCCTTGAGATTGTTGGCCTCAAGGGCAAAGAAAAAAGTATGCCCATGGAACTCTCCGGTGGTGAACGCCAGCGTGTGGCAATTGCTCGTGCCATTGTCCGCCAGCCCAAGATTCTTATCGCCGATGAGCCAACCGGTAACCTTGATCCGAAGCATGCATGGGATGTCATCAGAGTTTTAGAAAAAATTAACCGTTACGGCACAACCGTGCTTCTTACCACGCATAACCAAGAAATTGTGAATAAGTTAAAACGCCGTGTTATTACCATTGAAGGGGGCAAAGTAGTAGCGGACCGTTCCAACGGAGGATACCGGGCGTGAAGCGAAAACTAACCACCTTGTGGCGTATCTTCCTCGCAGGTACCAATAACTTCGTGCGCAATGCATGGCTCAGTGCGGCAGCCATGGCTGTTATGATCATCACGCTCAGCATCGTGTTGTTTTCAGTTATTGCGAATGCGACATTTAGTTATACCGTGCAGCAAATTCGCGACAAGATCGATGTCTCGGTATACCTTAAGGACACGGTTACGGAAGAGCAGAGAAACGATTTAGTTGATGAACTTAAGACCATTGAAAACGTACGGGCAATTGAATATATCTCAAAAGATCAGGCGCTAGAAGAATACCGTGAGATTAACAAGGACAATATTGATTTACAGCTGGCTATTTCTCAAACGGATAACCCACTTCCCGCAAGTTTGCAGATTAAACTTCATGACCCAGACAAGATAGATTCTTTAAAAGACTTCCTGGAAAAGGAAGAAACCAAAGAATTGCAGTCAGATGAAACGTCTTACTCAGGTGATCGGAAAGAGGCAATCGATAAAATAGCAAAAGCGACGACATTTATTAGGCGAGCGGGTATTGTGGGCGTGGTTGTGTTTGCGCTTATTTCGGTGCTTATTATCTTCAACACTATTCAGATGGCCATCTTTAATCGTCGGGATGAGTTAAGTATTATGCGTTTGCTGGGTGCAAGTCGTTCATATATTAGAGGACCCTTCTTAGTAGAGAGCCTGCTTATCGGTATTGCGTCGGCAATCGTTTCGATTGTAATTTGTAACGCCGTATTCTCGGTAGCTTCAAGTACTTTAGGTGCGAGTAGCTTTGGTCTTTTGGATATAACGTATTCTAACGCCTACTTTGCTGACCACTTCTGGCGTATTGTGGGCTTGCAGCTTCTCTTAGGTATTGCCATTGGCATTGGCTCTTCCTTTGTAGCGACACAACGATATTTGCGCCTCAAACACACCAAATAAATTTGCTATAATTAAAAGTCCTGCTATTACGCAAATTGCAGGATAGGGGGATTCGTGCTATTATTTATTCAACGCAAAACGAAACAAAAAATGCGTAAGCTTACAAAAAACCGATTGAATCTTTCAAGACAAACCGCACTCTTTGCGGGAATTATGCTTATAGTTGGAACGGCATGCGGTGTACCTATTGCCAGAGCAGCAACATTGCAGCAGCAAATTGATCAGCTGAGTAATGAGAATAATCAGGTAAAAGCACAGGTTAATAACCTGCAAGCTCAAGCTGCCAGTTATAAAGACGCTATTAATTACCTCCAATCGCAGATTGCAGAATATCAAAGACAAATTGCTGCCAACGAACAGAAGAATGCTGAATTACAGCAAAAGATTGTTGAGGCTGAGGCAGAATTGGCCCGCCAAAAAGCTTTACTGGGTCAGAATATTAAAGCGATGTATCTCGAAGGTGATATCAGTACCATCGAGATGCTTGCGACCAGTAAGGACCTAAGCGACTACTTCGATAAGGAGCAGTACCGTGACGTGGTAAAGACAAAAATTAAGACCACCCTTGATAAAGTAAATGCCTTAAAAGCAGAGCTTAAAACTCAGAAAGATGAAGTTGAGCGCTTATTAAAAGAACAGCAAGAACTAAAAGCCCAAACTGCTGCCCAGCAAGCTGAGCAAAGTAGGCTTTTAAGCTTTAACCAAGCGCAACAGGCTGAATATAACCAGCAGATCAAAGATAATCAGACGCAAATTAATGAACTAAAGCGCCAGCAGGCAATCGAAAACGCTCGTCTGTTCGGTGGTACCGGCGGTACACTGGGTGGTGGTGGCTATCCATGGGGTTATGCAAAGTGTTATCACACCGGTCAGGTAGATGGCGGCTGTTATAACTACGACTGGGCGGTCGATGGAAGTATCTTTAACTGGCAGACCGGTGGCTACGGATAT
This sequence comes from uncultured Candidatus Saccharibacteria bacterium, assembly GCA_965231105.1. Lineage (GTDB taxonomy): Bacteria > Patescibacteriota > Saccharimonadia > Saccharimonadales > JACDBH01. Next base: position 99,511 of record OZ246417.1, read on the forward strand.
CGTAACTGCACGGACTGGGTTGCCTATCGAGTTCGCATTGCTGGCGGAAATGTACCAGCTGGACTTGGTAACGCCAATACTTGGGATGACCGCGCACCAAGCTATGGCTATACCGTGAGCAGTACGCCACGTGAGGGTGCGGCAGCGGTTAGTAACAGTGGTTTCTATGGACATGTGATGTATGTTGAAGCGGTGAACGGCGATGGTTCAGTTGTGGTAAGCGACTACAACCGTGCCGGTACGGGTAAGTACGACATGACCGTGCTTTCAGCAAGTACCGCTCGCGGACTCCGCTATGTGTACTTTTAGCATGCTACAATAGACCTATATACATAAGAGGGAACAAAATTCGTGCAGATCAATCAAGCTACGCCTGTGTCTCAAAAATCTCGTCGAGTTAATATAAAGAAACTCATTTTAACCGTAATGGCTGCAGCTGTTATTTTCTCGGGTGGTCTCTTTATCGGCAACGGTACAATCCGGTTTAGGAGTTATGACCCGCGAGTAGAAAATGCCAGATTACCGGCACAGCTTGATTACTCGAGCGTTGACTCTATTTACGCATCTCTTAAAGAAAACTTTGACGGTACATTAGATGAAGCAGCGCTTCTTGATGGACTAAAGACCGGACTTGCAAAAGCAACAGGCGACCCGTATACCGAATATTTCAATGCAAAAGATGCGAAGAGTTTTTATGGTGAACTAGAGGGTACCTTTGAGGGTATCGGTGCTGAACTTGGCAAGGAAGATAACAATATAATCATCATTTCACCAATTGCCGGTTTCCCAGCCGAAAAAGCTGGCCTCAAACCGAAAGATATTATTGCTGAGATTGATGGTGAAAGTGCCTATGACCTCACGATTAGTGATGCGGTGAAGAAGATACGTGGGGAGAAGGGTACGGTCGTGACTCTCACGATTATTCGGGACAACGTGCCGCAAGAAGTGAAGATTACCAGGGAGCAAATAACGGTTCCAAGCGTAAAACATGAGATTAAGGACGGCATCGGCATCTTAACGGTGAGCCGATTTGGGGATGATACGTCAAAATTATCCCAAGAGGCAGCCGTTGCCTTTAAAGCAGCCGGCGTAAAGGGTGTAGTGCTTGATCTTCGTGGTAATCCTGGCGGTCTCTTGGATGCAGCAGTAAAGCTTTCCAGCTTGTGGCTTGATAACAAGGTTGTTTTAACTGAGCGGCGTGGCAATACGATTATTGAAACCTTAAAGTCTCGAGGTACTGCCACATTACGCGGTATACCTACCGTTGTACTTATCAACGGCGGTAGCGCCAGTGCCAGCGAAATTACCGCCGGTGCATTAAAAGATAATGGTGTTGCAACTCTTATTGGTGAAAAGACGTTTGGTAAGGGCAGTGTTCAGCAGCCGATTGACCTTGTAGATGGAAGTCTTCTCAAGGTAACTATTGCACGCTGGTTTACTCCTAACGGCAAGAATATTGACAAGGAAGGTATTGAACCGGATAAGAAAGTGGAACTTACCGAAGAAGATGCAAAAGCAAGCCGCGATCCACAGCTTGATGCTGCGCTCACTCAGCTTCAATAAATATAAACCATCAATTTGACTTTCTCGCATGAAAAAGTATTATATGAAAATGATTAAAGAAAATATTGTTCATACAACCAAAAAAGTAGCTGTCATTGCTGGTCTCGGCCTTACTGCTTACGGATTCGCTCAGTCGGTGTACGCTCATGAAGATAAAGTAGTTGCCGAGAGCAGGGCAGAGACATACGAAGCTTCGGGTAACGAAGCTCTCGCAGGTGCCTATGCAGTAGAAGCGCTCGATAGTGCGGGTGAGCGTAATAAAAATCTTGGTTTTCTTGCTCTTGGTATCGGGGGAATGGTCGCCGTTATAGGCGCGGATAGTCTACGCAGAAATCAACCACGCCCGTCTCTCTAAGCTCATTGATGTAAAAAAGTGGTTTATGCAGGATAAAAGTTGCAGGCATAACCGGAGTACGATAGTATCAGTATCATATAAACCGTGAGAGGGCGTATTAGGGCGTGGCAAAACGACCAACTAAATTTGTGTTTGTAACAGGTGGTGTGCTTTCCGGAGTAGGAAAGGGTATCACCGCCGCCTCCATCGGAAACATCTTAAAAGCCCGCGGACTCAACGTTAATCTTCAGAAATGTGATCCATACCTAAATGTGGATGCTGGCACATTAAATCCTCGCGAACATGGTGAATGTTTTGTTACCAAAGACGGTGCTGAAACAGATCTTGATCTCGGTCATTATGAACGTTTTCTCGATCAGGAATTAACGCAGAGCAGCAGCCTTATGAGCGGACGCGTGCTCTTGAAGGTTATTCAGGATGAGCGTGCCGGATTATATAAAGGTGAAGATGTGCAGATTATTCCGCACCTTACTGCTGCCATTCAAGACTACATCATAGAAGCTGGTAAGGGTTTTGATGTTCATATTGTTGAAATCGGTGGAACGGTCGGAGACTACGAGTCACTCAGTTTTATAGAAGCAATCCGTGAACTTGGGCTGCGCGTGGGGTTAGAAAACTGCCTCTACGTACATGTTGTCTATCTACCGTTTCTCGGTACCAGCAAAGAAACCAAAACCAAACCAGCTCAGAACTCTGTGCGAGAACTGCGAGGGCTTGGTATTCAGCCCGACATCCTTGTTGCTCGCAGCGAAGTAATGCCGGTTAATGGAGTGCGTGCAAAACTGAGTCTATTTTGTGGTGTTGAACCGAATGCGATCGCTATGCTTCCCAATGCCCCAAGTATCTATGAAGTCCCTCTTACACTTGAAGATACTGATATCGCTGATGTTATTAGTGAACGATTAGATCTTAAGATCAAGAAACCAGATCTGAAGCAGTGGCGCGAAGTTGTTGAGCGGGCTAAGACGAAGCATAAGAAATCGGTAACGGTTGGTATTATCGCTAAATATATGGACAACCAAGACACCTATATGTCTGTTTTTGAAGCGTTACGCAGTGCGGCATGGTGGAATGATACGGGTATTAATTTGAAGTGGATTGATGCAGAAAAGTTAGAGTCCAAGCGCGCAGATATGAAGAAAGCCTTGAAGGGTATTGATGGCATTGTAGTGCCCGGCGGGTTTGGAACTCGTGGATTAGAGGGCAAAATTAAGGCTGCTCGTTATGCGCTCAAGAATAATCTACCTTACCTTGGTTTGTGCTTAGGTCTTCAAATGGCGGTGATTGCCGCCGCTCGTAATGCTGGGCTGCAAAATGCAAGCAGCAAAGAACTTGATCCCCATGCTGATGATCTGGTGATTACTACTATGGAAGGCCAGGAAGGGAAGGAAAACACCGGGGGCACCATGCGTCTCGGTGATTATGATTGTAAGCTCGTTAAAGGAAGCCTTGCTCGTAAGCTCTATAAGTCTGACATGATTGTTGAGCGTCATCGCCATCGCTACGAATGTAGTAATGATTACCGGGATCAGTACGAGAAGTGGGGTATTCTTGCTTCTGGTGTATCTCCAGACAATCATCTTGTTGAAATGATTGAAGCGATCGATCATCCATTCTTTATCGCCAGTCAATTTCATCCTGAATTCAAATCACGGCCCAATCGCCCACACCCAATGTTTGATGGTTTTATCGCTGCACTCATAAAACGCTAGACAAACCTTCTAGGCTTGACGGAAATGGTGTGTTAGGATAAGCAATATGGATAACAACACCCCAGCCCCACAACACCTTAAAAAAATCTTATTCGTGGAGGACGATGACGGCCTCGCACAGGTGTATCTCACGCGACTTGATGCCGAAGGCTTTCAGGTTAAGCGAGTACCAAATGGTGAAGACGCCCTTGCCGCAGCCCTCGAATTTAAGCCGGACCTTATTTTATTAGATGCCATGATGCCCCAGGTTAATGGCTTTGATGTATTAGATATCCTTCGTAATACTCCAGAAACAACCAACGTTAAGGTTATTATGCTTACCGCCCTAAGCCAGGAAACAGATCGTCAGAAGGCTGAAAGTTTGGGTGTGGATGACTATCTCGTGAAATCGCAAGTCGTGATCGCTGATGTGATCGAAAAGATCAAGCAACACCTCGGTGCCTAAATAAGTTTAAATATCCTTAAAACAAAAATGTCAGAAGATACACCTCAGTTTGCACCACCCAATCCAGAAGATTTAGTAGTGCCTGGCTTTGAAATGCCGGCAGCACAAGTAGCGAGCAATTTGCTTGCAGACTCCGCGCCCGTAACCGCACCGAACGAGGCTCTATCTCATAATGTGCCTAATCCTGAAGCGGTATATACCAATCGTGGTATGGAAATTGTTCTTGATACGAATGCCGAATTTGATAAGCCCGAGGCATTTGGCATAGATTCAAAATCATTTAGTGGACCCGTATCGATTATTGGCAGACTCAATCTTGGGAGCGACGATGATTCTCTCAGTTTTCCTATAGCTAAAACAGTCACCCCCCTTGGCTTTGAGGAGTACTGGCTTGTTCCAAAAAAAGAAGGCTACAATGACGAGGGTCGAAATGCCTGGATACCCATTGGCGATGCAAGTCGTCGGGGGCACCCTCACGGGATCGGGAGAGACAACGAGAGGAGCACTATTGACGGCACCCGTCTCATAGGTCGAGAATTTCCCGATACCGTATCACGAGTGCATTTGGCCGTAGAATCTGTTGATTCAGGAGTAAAGTTCACCGATCTTTCTACCAACGGCAGTCTTATAGAAGGTACGGTAAAAAGTAAGAAGGTAGTTCATACTGATGAGATAACACAACAGGTCGAAGAAACCGCACGACTGGTGAACTCCTTTAAACAAAAAGCCAAAGATTTTGTAGGAAGTGCAGGCTATTCAGGAACCGATTATGTCGCACCAAGCGAGTATGGTTTTTCAGATCATACCTTGATCGATCACATAAAAGATGTGAACGAAATGGCTCAGAATAACTTTCCGCCAGAGTCACTTGAAATTATGCTTAAGTACACTTTTAGGGGCAAAGAGTTAGCCGATCTCACCCAGATAGCTCGAAGTGCAAAAGATATAATGCAGGTACAGAAAGCTCTGGCCTGGATGTACAAAGAACATCCACGAACTGCTGAAACTGTTATAGCAAGAGATATTGTGGGCGTGCACGGCACATCCTCGGCTGCCTTGGTGGGAATATTGGAGCATGGTAGCTTATTGGCAGCAGCAGAAGCAAAACAGAGAGGCGTAGTCCATGCAACGGGTGAGCATATTTATCAGGAGCCTACTGGTCAGGATACCATAAGTTTTACAACCCTGGCCGATACCGGAAACGCACTTCATTTTGCAGGACCTATCGCCGGTAAGCATCGTAGCCGAGCTGAGGTGATAGATAGAATAGATAGGACTATTTCTGAACTCGGGAAAGAGCTGAAGGATAAACCACATCTTGGACGGAGCTATAGAGGCGTTTTAGAAGTTATGATTAAAGAGCAGGGTCATATAAAAGCTGAAATAGAGCAGAACCCTGATGGCCTAATGGCTCAGTTGATGAAAGATGATTTTCCGGTATTGTTTGGTATAAGCAGGGAGTCTCTTTTTGCGGGGAGTGAAAAGAAAAAGCCTAACTGGTCGCCAATTAACGGGACATCTGGTGATTATGAAGAAGTTAGAGCTGCACGAAGTGACATACCCCTAGAAGAGATGATTATGGCTGTTCCGGCTACACGAATAGATAAAGTACGAAAATTGCTAGAGGATTATGGCAAAAAAGGTGTTACAGTGCTGCCGATAGAGGATTTTGTGCCCCAAAATTCAAAGAGAATATAGGTAGCTCAATTACTGAACAGTAACTTCAGTACGCCACACAGTTTTGCCGGTAAAAGTCTTTACCTTGCGCTTACGGAAGGTAACAACACCATCGCGGTCCGCATGGATCGTAAAGTTTCGAGAAAGCTTCGTGCCTTCGCCGGCACGCTTTGTAAGACCAACCTGACGAACAATAACCTGGCCAGTCTTAACTTTTTCGCCACCAAATAACTTAACACCTAAACGCTGACCTGCGTTGTTGTGAATGTTTTTGGCTGTACCACCGGCTTTAACGTGTGACATGTAACTTCCTTACTTCTTTTCTAATACGACGAGCTCACGTCCAACAACCTGATCTTCACGATGATAGATGAGTGGCTGGCCTCGAGATGCTCGAAAATCTATACGAGTATAGCCTAATTCTGGCAATTTATCAAGGGTAGAAAGGTGTATAAAACCGTTTTTGCTTTTCCAGGCCGGTACAGCAAGACACATTCGACTGCCGGACCGCATTTGTGCACCAATATTTTGCAGGAATTTATTATGAAGGCGGCTTATATCATGCACAATTTGACGCATTTTTTGAGGTTCTGGTAATTGGGACAATGGTGGGCCAAGATACGTTTCGCCAGCGACAGCTTTAAACTCGCGCCACTGCATCTGTGTCGCATCCCCAATATGCACTTCAAAAATGGGGTCTTCTATGTCCCATTTGTCTGTGAGCCACTGCAAATTCTTCGTGGCATATTCGATCATGCGTGGTTCTTTATCGCTTCCGAGCGCGCTATAACCCATCAGTAGAGCCTCTTGTAAAACCACACCCGTCCCGCAGAAGGGATCAAGTATATCGAATGGTCCTTCGTACATTTCTTCAGAGGCATCAGTAGTCTTATTTTTAGAAGAGGCGGTTTTGGCGGTAGCAAGATTAATAATAATCTGCGCCAACTTTGGCGGTAGCATACCAACTTTTGCATCGCGCATTGGTCGCTTCTGATCGCGAGCGGCATAGGCATCGATGTCTTGTTCGGCTACCGTTTGCGCAAGCAATGTTTTTGTACCGTTTTTAACAAGTAGTAACTCCCAGCCAGTAGGACCGGTGAGCTGATTATGCAGCACCTGGGCGCTGTTAAGGGCAGGAGATTTATTGGGTACCACCCGAACTGAGCGTCCTGCGGCTTTAATAACTTTCTTAAGTCGTAAGCCTGTCTCATTAATCTGCTGGGGACGAATTTTAAGGCCGTACACACTGAGGCCTAATTTAAACTTTCCTTCAGGCACATACTGAAGATGCTCAGGGATAGTATCGCTCAGGTAACGTTCAATGAGACGCCAGTCGCTAGAGGGTAACTCCATCAAAACTTTGGCGAGCTTAATACTGCCGCCGAGTCTCGTAAAATTCACATCTTTCGGGTCAACATCCAGAAGAGCAGTATTAAAACTCAGCTGGCGCACAACAGAGGCACCGTACAAGCTTTCTAGTTCCGCCAGGCCAAGATCTGGCTGACGGCCCAAAATAAGCAAACTCTTCATATTGCTTAAGTATAGCCGACATTAGACAATGTTAGGGTATAATTTTGTTCTAGTAGTATATGGTTTCAAGACTCAAAAAAGACTTCAAATTCTGGCTTAACATTCTCACAATAGGGGCCTTATTAGTTTTGGTGATTATTACACGTCACCAGATTGTTGAGGCATTTAAAAAACTTGGTGATCTCAACGCTTCGGCGCTGCTACTTATGATTCCGCTGCAAGCGCTAAGTTATTATGGTGTTGCGCGCCTCTATAAGGATTACTTCAGAAACCAGGGTGAAGAGATTTCCTTAAAGACGATGTACTCGATTGCACTCGAATTAAACTTTGTAAATCATGTTTTTCCCAGTGGTGGTGTGAGCGGTTTTAGTTATCTAAGCCTTCGTTTGAAGCAGCAGGGAATTAGTACGGCGAAAAGCACACTGGCGCAGATCCTGCGCTTTGGCCTCACCTTTATTTCATTTATCGGGCTGCTTTTCTTAGGTATGCTATTTTTGGCATTGCAGCGGCATACAAGCCCCTTAACGATTCTTGTGGCCTCGAGTATCACCTTTATGACCTTCTTTGGGGTGATTATTGCGGTATATATCATTAGTGACTTAAAGCGCATTAATGGTTTTGTGAGCTTCCTGCCAAAGGCAGTTAACAGGGTTGTTGGAGTATTTCGGCAGCATAATAAAGGAATTATTAATATTGAGAAGATTGAGCATACCATGACTGATCTTCATAATGACTACGTCTTACTTGCTAAAGACTGGAAGCAGCTTAAAATGCCGCTTATTTGGTCTTTGGTAATTAATGTAGCCGAGGTATTAACTATCTATACCGTTTATATGGCATTTGGCTCGCTGATTAACCCAGGCGCGCTTATTCTTGCCTATGCCGTTGCTAACTTTGCAGGTCTTATTGCGGTGCTCCCGGGTGGGGTAGGCGTTTACGAAGGTCTCATGACCGCCACGCTGGCCAGTGCCGGTGTAGACAAGGCACTCGCACTCTCTGCAACCGTCGTGTACCGTGTTCTTAGTATGGTTGTATTTTTACCGATCGGATACGTTCTTTATCAGCGAGTCATTAAGCGGGTAGGCAGACCAGTACAAAAGGAGTCCGATGGACCCGTTCCCCCTGTTGTCCCCAGCTGAGTTTATTGCGCTCGTTAATGCCACCCTCGAGTATGCCTATCCTCGGGTGGTGATTGAAGGTGAGTTAAGTAACTTCCGGGTGAGTAAGAACCGCTGGGTATATTTTGACCTGAAAGATGATGAAGCGAGTGTGCGCTTTTTTGGTACGGTATACAATCTTCCTGGTCCGCTTGAAGATGGCATGCTACTTAAGGTGAGTGGAACACCTCGACTTCATCCATTGTACGGCTTCAGCGTTACGATTCAGTCTATTGCGTTGAGCGGTGAAGGCACAATTAAGAAGGCTTTCGCATTACTGCAGGCCAAGCTCGAAAAGGAAGGCCTCTTTGATGGTATGCGCAAGCGGTCCTTGCCATATCCGCCGACGCGCATCGGTCTTATTACCTCATCCGAATCAGCTGCTTATGCAGATTTTATTAAAATCCTCAATGCTCGCTGGGGTGGTCTTTCTATTGAGCTTGCGAATGTACAAGTTCAAGGAGATGCAGCACCGGCTCAAATTGTGCGAGCTATAGAGTTCTTCAACATGGCCGGTAAACCGCCAGAGGTTCTGGTGGTGATTCGCGGTGGTGGCAGTGCTGATGACCTGCAGGCGTTCAATACTGAAAGCGTAACAAGGGCCGTAGCGGCAAGCCGTATCCCTACACTCGTTGCTATTGGCCATGAAGTGGACTTAAGCCTGGCTGAACTTGCCGCTGATGTTCGAGCAAGTACGCCAAGCAATGCCGCTGAGTTGCTGGTGCCGGATAAGACAACTGTACTTGCTGAACTTTCAAGCTACCAAGCGGAAGTAGGGAGGCTTTTAAGCCAGATAGTGCGCATGAACCAACAAGAGCTTACGGAGCAGACAGAAAGCCTTACGAGCACTGTTCAAAACCTTCTCAAAGAACGCATGAACTGGCTTGCCCAGACCAGCCAGATACTTGAACTCATTAATCCTCGACATATATTAAGTCGAGGATACGCAGTTGTTCGACAAGAGGGTAAGGTAGTGCGTTCAACAAAACAAGTACATTCTGGGAAGTCTTTAGACATCACAATTGCCGATGGAAGCTTCCAGGTTAAGGTACAATAACTCTATGGCAAAACCGGAAAAATCATACAGAGAACTTAAAGAAGAACTCGATACGGTGCTTGAGACGCTTCAGCGCGATGACATTGATGTGGATGATGCCCTGAAAGCGTATGAACAGGGCATGAGCCTGGTTAAAGAACTTGAATCACAATTAAAGTCAGCCGAGAATAAAGTAACGAAACTTAAAGCTAAATTTGACGCGTAGAGCCGCTCAGGTACTATTAAGCCGATGAACATTCTTATTCTCATTGGGATTATTCTTGTTTTTGTCTTTGGTGTGGTGGTGGTATTTGGCGCACCTTACCTTCCAACTCTCAAGGGGCAAACTGACATTGCATTAGACCTTCTTAATTTAAAACCTGGTCAAACTCTCTTAGAACTCGGCAGTGGGGATGGCAGGGTTCTTAGGGCTGCAGCAAAACGCGGCATTAAGGGCATTGGTTACGAACTTAATCCTCTGCTTGTATGGTATAGCCGGCTGGCGAATATACGTTACCGCAAACTTATTACCTTCAAGTGCCGCAATTATTGGCAGGTAGCCTTACCACCAGCAGATGGTATCTACGTGTTTTTACTTAATCGTTATATGACCAAATTGGATAAAAAAATTACTCAAGAAAAACATGGTCCTGTCAAGCTTGTGAGCTACGCTTTTAAAGTGCCAGGCAAGAAGCCCGCCAAAGAGCAGGGAGGGCTGATGCTGTATGAATATAAGTAGCCCTATACCTTCCACCCGCCTCATATGCTACTATAGTGCTTAAGTATGAAATCACTGCATAAGACAGAAGTTGGTTCGTTAGTAGTGCCATTTGTTATTGTGCTGCTTCTATTCTTGGCAGCAGCTGGATTTGGTGGCTGGGCGTATATGGAACGCCAAGATTATAAAGATAACAGTGACCAAAAGGCTGCTGTTGCTGCTGAGGCAGCGAAGGTAGCTGAGGGTGAACGTAAGGATAAAGAATTTGCGGAAGCAGAGAAGTCGCCTTTTAAAACATTTAGAGGCTCTGAAACATTAGGAAGTATTTCGTTCCAGTATCCTAAAACCTGGAGTGCCTACATTGCTGAAGACTTACGAACCACCACGCCCGTACAGGGCTACTTCCATCCAGAATTCGTTCCACTCGTGACTGGCAATACTTTATATGCGCTTCGGAGTGAAGTGGTGAATACCAGCTACACCGATGTTTTAAAGACCTTTGATTCAGCTGCAAAATCTGGAAAAGCAAAAATCTCTGCCTTCCGTGCCGAAAAAGTACAAAGTGCCTTAGGGGTTAAGATTGAGGGCGAAGTTGCACAGAACAAACAAGGTATTATGGTGCTCTTACCACTTCGTGATAAGTCGATTAAATTCTGGACTGAGAACAGTGAATTTTATGGTGATTTCAATAACACCATTCTTCCTAGTTTGACCTTCATCCCCTAGACCTATCCCAAAGCATGGTATAATAAGGGTTACTTCTAGAGAGGGTAGTTTCTGGGGTTGCTATGGGGAGATCAAGAGCGCCTAAAAAAACTGAAGCCGATTTATTGTTCCGTAATTTAGCGGAGCAGGTTAAGTTACCTTTTATTCAAATTGCCCATGCTGCCGAACTATCTCGCATGCATCCATCGGAAGAGAAGCAGTATCAGCTTTCTCAAACTATTTCTTTGACATCTGCTGCTGCACTTAAAATGATTGACGGCTATTTGCTGAGCGTCGCACTACAGGCAGAAGGACGGCTTAATCTTGAGCCTGTTTCTATTTCATCGGTTCTCTATGATACCGCTCAAACACTTGATGCGTATGCGCGTGCCCATGATTGTGAGATCCAACTGGAAGTAGGCGGCAAATATCAGCCGGTTATGGCTCAGCGCGAAGCGGTAGAATCCGCCTTAACCAATCTCGGCTACAGCTTTATTGAGGCAGCTTCAACGGCCGGTAAGCGATCGCGTATTACCCTGGCTGTGCGCCGTACGTCTCGTGGAATCAGTACGGGAGTTTTTTCGGAAAATAATACCTTAAGTACGGGCCTGTTTAAGCAAGCCAAGGCCTTAAAGGGAATGGTTAAGCAGCCATTTAGTGAGTTTAGCCCTGGTAGTGGAGCGGGTGTGTTTGTAGCGGATGCTTTATTTATGCGATTAGAAAGCGCAATGCATGTTGCCCGACTTCATTCGCAGCGTGGCCTTGCTGCCACCCTTACCCCCAGTTTGCAGCTAAGTTTAGTATGAGTAAAATCCTTTTATTAGAGCCAAATCGTTTATTGGCCCAACAGTACATGGCCTTGCTTCAAGGTATGGGTCATGACGTAGAGTGGAGCGAGGATGCCCAAACCGGCATTACTTCTGCCGACGAAACAGTGCCCGACCTTATTATCATCGAACTGCTCTTAGCAGGGCACAGTGGCATTGAGTTTTTATACGAATTTCGTTCCTATCCAGAGTGGCGGGATGTACCCGCTATTGTCTTAACTTCTGTAGCTCCCCGCGACATTAAGGCTTCAGAGCAAATCTTGCGTGAGCTTGGCGTTGCAATGCTGCTGTATAAGCCAGACACCTCACTTACGATGCTAAGGCATCATGTAAAGCGAGCGCTTCAGGTAGCACCTCAGGAAACTCGATGAAACAATTTACCACCAAGGGCATTGTGCTCGCACGGGTGGATTATGGCGAAGCCGACCGTATCACAACCTTTTTAACCCCACAGCATGGCAAAGTACGCGCAATGTGTAAGGGGGTGCGGAAGCCGAAAAGTAAGCTTGCGGGTGGCATTGAGCTCTTTAGCCTCAGTGACCTCACCCTTATTAAAGGCAGGGGTGACATGGACACGCTAGTATCGAGCCGGCTCGAAAAACACTTCGGTAATATTGTTACCGACATTAATCGCACCATGCTTGGTTACGACCTCCTTAAAATTATGAATAAGATCTTAGAGGATGAGGGAGGGGAAGAATTCTTTGAGGTTATGCAGGACAGCCTTGAAGCGCTGAATAATCTTGATATGCCTCCTGAGTTGGCTGAAACGTCTTTTTTAATGCGGCTCATGCAACTTTTAGGCCATCAGCCTAACCTTGTAACAGATCTGGAAGGCAATAAACTCACTAAAGAAGATGCATACCAGTTTAGCTTTGAAGACATGGCTTTTTCTCCTCATAAAAACGGTAACTTTGGCCAAAATCACATTAAGCTGTTAAGGCTACTTTCATACAATAAACCAGCGGCTCTCCTGCAGGTAAAAGAACTGGGCGCCTATGTACGGGAGCTCGCCCCACTGGTTCGCAATATCTCGAGACAATACGTTGTAAATTTCTAATGCTTATGCTATAATATACTTTTGGAATTTACATTATGTATGGCATCGAATCACCTCTTAATCGTACTGACGCAATTGGCGTGGGTGCTCGGCTTGACTTACGTTTTCCTGAGGCAGTCACCGCAAATCGGCTGTTGAGTGCAAGCTATAGTGGTATCACTATCCCATACCAGTCGCCGGTGAGGACAAAGCACATCAATTTAGGTAGCCCGACAGATGCTAAGATGCTGCCAAAACTCCGTGCCAATCTGCATGTAGTGATGCGCAGACAGGAAGCTGGAAGGGCGCTCTCCATCATGCTTAGCGATTTTCGTACACTTACAGGGCGGCCTACTACTGTAGGGCGGCCTATGAGCAATATGAGGCAGAGTGAGTTCGGCGGAAGCTATCTTCATTATGAAGCCTATGACGCCCTGCAACTTGTGGGTGATGAGGCGACGGGTGCGCTTGAACTAAAGGGGAAATATGTGGGTGAAGACGCCTGGAATGTGCTGGTAAATAACAATCGGAATACACGAGAAGTTCGCTCTAATCCTGGAGATCCGTTTGCATTTGCTGCGGCTTGTATTGTAGCGATGAGCAAAACCAGTGTAGAGCCAGTAGTAAGTGTGCAGTAGATAGCCACAAACTTGACAAATCCGCTTATGCTTGTTATAATGTGTCAGTTATCAATTAAATAAAAAGATATGAAACACATTCCAATCCAAGAACCAAAAGTGCACGTAGACAACATTAGAGTAATGCCTAAGCCTTATGATCATGAAAATGAGCCGGCTATCGTACCTGGACCTGAATATGTCGTAGAAGACACTGTCGGCGGGGAAACGCATGTTGTGGACCTTCCTCCTGTTGAAGCTGCTCCAGACGAAAGGGAATCTATAAGAACTCGTATTTTTAATAGACTAACTGAGGGCGCTGTAAGTCGTCCTCGACTGCACCGTGGTGTAGATGGTATCCGTGATATTGAAAATCATCGTCGTGAGGCACAGGCCTTAGGTCCTGTAAGCGATGTCAACCTTCGTAAATACAAAGACTAGTACGTTGTCTCTTTCTCTAAACACCGTATAATATGCGGTAAGATGAGTGAAACAAAAGTTTCTTTAGAAGATATTGCTAGTTTATGTAAACGGCGTGGTTTTATATACCAAGGTTCTGAAATTTACGGTGGTTTAAGTGGTACGTGGGATTATGGTCCCCTCGGTGTAGCCTTAAAACGTAACATTCAAAATCTCTGGTGGCAGATGTTTGTTGAAGACCGCGATGATATGTATGGCGTTGATGCCGCTATTCTCATGAACCAAAAGGTCTGGCAGGCAAGTGGGCACGTTGATACCTTTACTGACCCGTTAGTTGAGTGCAAAAACTGCAAGGCCCGTTTCCGCGAAGATCAGATTGATACCAGCAAATGCCCTAACTGCGGTAAAAAAGATACCTTTGGTCCCGCACGCCAATTTAATATGATGTTTAAAACCAATGTGGGCCCAGTAGATGACGAGGCAAGTGTAAGCTATCTGCGGCCCGAGACTGCCCAGGGTATCTTTACCAACTATAAGAACGTAGTAGACAGCTTCTACCCAGATATACCCTTTGGTATTGGGCAAATTGGTAAGGCATTCCGTAATGAAATTAGCCCTCGTGATTTTGTCTTTCGTTCCCGTGAGTTTGAACAAATGGAAATTGAGTATTTTGTACATCCTAAAAACTGGGAGAAATCGTTTGAGCAGTGGATTAAGGATATTTACGCATTCTTAGAAAAGCTCGGATTACCGAAGGGTAGGATTCACGAGCTTGAAGTGCCTGATGCTGATCGTGCCCACTACAGCAAACGAACCATAGATTTTGAATTTGATTTTCCGCATGGCCGCAAGGAACTACTAGGCCTCGCGTACCGAACCGACTTTGACCTTATGAATATCCAGAATAATTCTGGTAAGAGCATGGCCTATCGAGCCAAAGAGGGCGGTGAACCATATGTTCCACATGTTATAGAGCCAAGTTTTGGTGTGGAACGGGCTATCATCGCTGTACTCACCAGTGCCTATACCGAGGATGAAGTAGACAATGAAAAACGAGTATACCTAAAACTTCCTGAGCATCTTGCGCCTATTAAATTTGCAGTGAGCCCGCTTTTAAAGAATAAGCCTGAGTTGGTGAAGAAAGCACGAGAGGTATTTGCGGCCCTTAAAAAGAAACATGGCAGCGTGATCTGGGATGATAATAGTAACATTGGTAAACGCTATCGACGGAGTGATGAAATAGGCATACCAAAACATATTACTATTGACTTTACAACCCTAGAAGACGATACTGTTACGGTTCGTGATAGAGATACCACGAAACAAGACAGGATCAAGATAGATGAACTTATCAAATAGTACTGAGATACTTGCCCAAGCTGAAGGAATGCCCTCGCCACTGCAAATAGTTGCTGGTATTGGTGTTGCTGCTATCTACGGGGTAGCAGGGACGCATATTGTACGGGAAAGACGCCGTCAGCGTGCTGCTGAAGCTGCCCTTAATACACCTGAAGCTATAACAGAACGCCTGGAAGCAGATGAGGCTAATTTTATTAGGGATGCAGAGCAGGGTGCAATTTTAGACAACATGATCTGGACACTTCGCGAACAGAACGCTAGTCCAAGTAATTAAAGATCTTTACACCGCGTTTTTCTCTAATATGAGCTTCTACATCTTCCTCTTGAAGGAAGACGGGTAGAACATGGGTAACTTTAGGATCAACAAACTCAATCTTTTCAATTTCATCTTTACCATGAGAGGTCTGAGAGAGATCGATATTGGTAAAATCCTCCGGGTTGGTGATATGAAAAAAGAATTCCATTTGCTCAACATCTTTATGAATAAACTGCTGGGCATATAAAAGATCACCCACCTGAGGTGCTACGCCAGTCTCTTCTATAATTTCTCGCTCAAGGGCAGGGACGAGGGCTTCGCCTGGATCAACACCGCCGCCGGGTGTGCACCAATATGTTGGACTATCAGCATGCCTATAAGGCTTTAACTGGGCACATAAGATCTTGCCGCCCTGGATGGCAATACCCCGGACTGCTACTCTGCGTTTCATAGTACTCTACTATACCGATAAAAAAGAGCTTCCACTACTCGTAATACACGGTTAAATATTGTATAATAAATATATTCATTATGTCAGAAGCAGTTGACCCAGTTTTTGCCAATATTGGAGACCACAATACTGCGCTCGCAATGAGCGAGTTTTTCGCGGTACCTGAAAAATTCAAAGTAAGAAGCGCCGATTTAGACCCGGCACATTCCGCTGAGTTTCCCCCAGAGCCTGCTTACCTTACAGGGCTTCAAATAGCTCATCTTACTGCACTGGAAGTAGATGCTCCGATTGCTCAGAAATTGTGGTTTAACCCACAGGCCTCTTCGGCATTTAGAGCCGGAGAAGAATTTACAGAAGGCTACGACGAAATGGTAGGCGCAATTCATAGATCGTTACCGGGAGAACCAGCGGTGGCCGTTCAGGGTAGGGGTGCTGATCCGTATCTGCGTATGGTTCTCGAAAAAACTTGTGCTGCTGGTATTCGTACCGTAGCTGCCTTTGCTCTTTTTCAAAGTGTGGATGACCGACGATTTTATACAGGTCTTGCTATACCTCTGAAAGTGTTTGATGAAACCCCCCTAGCATTTCGCCATGAAATGGGTTCTGCTGCGACAGGGCTACTAAAAAGAGGATATGAAGACGACATTCTTCCCGAAGACTTAAAAGATGCACAAAAGGCGATAATGCGTAACGATCCTTCCGCGAAAGATATGGGTTTTCTGTTAGCGGCAAGTTTTTTGCCTGAGGTAAAAACCGTACGAAATGGTATATCGAGGGCAATGCTTCAGCTACAGACGAATGGTGTAGGACTTAATCGTGAACAGCGCAGACAGCAACGCCGTCAGCGCTAATTAAATGGTATGATTGTTCCAAATGAATAACACACAAATAGAAAAGATCATTCGAGAATATCTATCCAACGTTATACATATGTCCTTAGCGACAAGCGCCAATAACATTCCGTGGATATGTGAGGTGCATTTTGCGGCCGATAACGACCTCAATATATACTTTCGCTCAAAGACAACCCGAAGACATAGTCAGGAAATTGCTCTTAATCCCCGAGTAGCAGGGAATATTGTTGAGCCTCATGGCTTAACAGACAAACCACGGGGTGTATATTTTGAAGGCACGGCTGAGCTTTTAGAGAATGTAGATGAACAGCATCCGGCATATCAAGAATACAACGAACGGCTTAACATGGGCCAAGCAATTCTTGAAGAGGCCATGCAGGATGATGGCCACAAATTCTATAAAATCACCGTTACTGACTTTTACGTCTTTGATGCACGCGAATCAAAGCCAAGCCAGAAGTATCACTTACCCTGGAAGCGCTAGAGCTTATTCTTTAGAGCGTTTGCGTCTTCGGTATTGATTTGTCCGTCGTCATTAATATCAACGGCACTAACGACCTTGTCTTTCACTGCGCTAGCATCAGCGGCGTTCACTTGACCATCGTTGTTTATGTCAGCGGCACCGGTAACGGCAGTTTTAACCCCACCTAAATCACCAGCATTTACCTGACCGTCATTATTAAGATCTGCTTTTGCAGCGAAGTTATCTTTAACTGCGCCAAGATCCTGCGTATTTACTTGACCATCATTATTTATATCGACTGCGTCTTTAGCTTTGCCACCAAATAAACCCTTTAATGCACTTAACAAACCCATGGTTTCTATATCCTGCTTACGTTTATGTCTTTACTATACACCTATGCAGAAAAGAAACCGAAAAATCAAACGTTCAGTAAGGGCTGATATTAGCTAAATATTAAAACATTATTAAAACGGTGTATAAGTTTCGTGAAATATTATTGCGCTTATGTTTATTGTCCGCTTATTATTAAACTAAGCATATAAGAGAAGGGCACAGGAAGAATGGGCCATTATATAAGGTTGCTTAAAGACGCTCTAAATAGACTCACAAACCACAATCGCAATCTTATCGCTCTCACTTTTGTTTTTATTCTTTTCTCGAGTATTTTTCTGCCCGCCTACGGCACCTTTGCGCTTGAACTGAGTACTCCCCCAGAGACAAGTGCAGGAGTGAAGCCTGCCCAGGAAGAATCTTCAGAAAAGACTAAGAAAGAATTCAAATACCCGCCTGCGATGGAAACGGTTACGTCTTCTACTGAAGCCGCCCGGGACGCGAGGCCATCTTCAGGAAATCTTTTGGGAGGGTTCAAGAAAGAGAAGCTTGTAGCTTCTGAGACTCTACAGGGTGAGGTGCCTACGACAAAAATTAAAACTGGCGAACTTAAAGAAAAGCGTACTGCCAAATCCACGGTTGAGGTAAACGAGGACGGATCAATTACCGAAAAGCACTACATGGTTCCGCAGCATTTTCAAAAGGATGGTGTATGGGAAAAGATAGACACTACTCTCGTAGAAGATAAAAATGCTGGCGATTCAGGCAACGTATTCGGAAGGGCTCTCGGAACAGTAAAATCCTGGGTCTCTAAAGATAAGACTTTTACAGTTAAAGACAACGGTTGGCAGGCACGTTTTGCCCCAAGCAACGACAAGGCGGGTCTTTTGAGGGTAAAAAAGAATGATCAGCAGGTTAGCTTCGTGCCTGTAAATGCAAACAGCGTGGATCCTATTATTACTACGAATGATCAGGGCCAGCAAACAGTCCACTACTATGATCTCTGGCCAGGAGTCGACGTGGAATACGTCGTTGAAACGGCGACAGTCAAAGAGAATATTATCCTCAAAAACAAGAACGCATCTCATGGCGTCTCTTTTAAAATGATTGGCGGGACATTAGAGAAAAGGCAAGATGAACCTAATGCAGTTCCATACTATGTCATAAAAGGAGCGCTTAATGATGAGTTTGCGGTTTCTCCTGCCAACCTTATCCTTAATAACTATGGCTTTGTAAGCGACCAGAGCGTATTTTCGCAAACATATGAAAACAGCACCATTACTGCTGAGGTAGACAAGGAATACCTGCAGAATTTACCTGATAATGCCTTTCCGGCGGTGATAGATCCGGGCTTTTTTGACAGTTCTTTCGGTACTCGTGCTGGCGGTACATACATGTCTTTTAAGACAGATGGCTACATTTGTCCTTCCACGCAATGTAATTTGTATGCCGGATCTTTGTATGACTCGGGAGGAGCGTTGCAGTACTGGCGCGGCGCATTCTTTGCTCCATACGAACAGTTCCGCGATCCAAACACAAGTCTTATCAGCGCCACGCTTCATCTTGTGCAACGTTCAAACGAAAGCTTTTGGACCGGTGATTGGGGTACTCATAATTTCCAAGTAGGTCATGCACCCTGTTTAAATAGCTTTAACTGTGTGAGCACCAATTCTCATAACGGTAATGTGACGGGAACAGGAAGTATTGATGTTACTACTTTGTATCAAAACCGGATCAGCGCAGGAGATTTTGGTGCGTGGATGATGGTAATGGGTGAGGACGGTACGGATCATTCCTTTAAGAATTTCGATCCTGGTACACAGCCAAGCACAGGAACCTATGTGGCTTTTACTCATGGCGGTCCGCCAACCGCTCCTAATTTTTCAACGCCAGTGGCGAATCAGGTCTTTACCGACCCCCAACCTTCTTTCCTCGTTAACCTCGTCACCAATCCTAATGGTTCTGCGCTATTAAAGTATGAGTTTTCTATTAGCAGCAGCCCAGGAGGTGCGGGCGCACTTATTAATTCCGGTCTTGTAAATGGCATGCAGTGGACAGTACCCGATGGTATCTTGCAAGATGGTTCAACCTATTACATACAGGCTAAAAGCCACGATCCTATCACTAATTCTTCAAGTGCGTGGGGTGCGTCGGTACCGTTCCGTATTGATATGCGTACAGGTAAAGATGCGACGCAGACGTACGATACGCTTGGCCCTGTTGATGTAGTCCTTGCAACCGGTAATGTAACGACACATGCTACCAGCCATACATCATCCGCACTGGGTGGTAGTCTTGGTGTTAGCCTCGACTATAATTCACCCCTAAGATCTCGTAACGGTCTTGTGGGACAATATTGGAACAATACAACAAGGAGCGGTACCCCTGTTCTCACAAGAGTAGACCAAAGCGTGAATTTTCGGTGGGATTTAAGCTCGCCAGCAGCCGGGACGGTTAATGATGATAATTTCTCCGCCAGCTGGAATGGCTATTTTGTTGCTCCAACTACTGGAGACTATTATTTCGGTGGTAGCCATGATGATGATATGACAGTGCTGGTAGATGGTCAGCAGGTATATAGTAGTTCTATATGTTCGCCCGGACCGTGTTATTACACTGTTCCGATTCATCTGGATGAGGGACAAATCGTACCATTTGTTACCACATACATAGAAGGGCAGGGTTACGCCCATGCCAAAGTGTGGGTAAAGGGTCCGGTAGATGAACAACCATTGCCGCAAGCATGGGTGCAGACCGGTGTAAGACCAGTGTATAGCAACCGCGGGCTAACCGGCAGCTACTTCGGTAAAAACGACGGAACTAACACGTTCTCAACTGCGAACGCGCAGATTATGAAACGCACCGATCCATACCTGAATTTTGATTGGGGCACCGGATCTCCCGTGCCTGATGGACCGGACGGTTTCTTGGTTCGCTGGTCTGGGTATGTAACGGTACCCGTGACTGGCACCTATAACTTTGGAGTCAAAAGTGATGATGGCGCAAAGATCATGCTCGGTCCGAACGATACGCCCGTCTATAACGAATGGGTAGATAGGGGAGCAACTGAATCCTATGGCTCGGGTTTTTCACTTACCGCAGATGTACCCACACGTATAACCATCGAATATTACGATGGTGGTGGAGGTGCAACCTTCCAGTTAAAAGTTCAGGGAGCGGTATCACAGCAAATTGTGCCAAGTGCATGGCTTTCACCAACGCCTCATCCACTACCAGAGGGCTGGAGCCTTGGTATTGATCCAGATGGGAGCTTGAGCTACGACCATATGAGAAGCAACCAGAACAGTGCGGTCTTAAGTGACTCTACGGGTGCAACTCATGAATATACGTGGACGGGTAGCGGATATAAGCCGCCCGTTAATGAGGATGGTCAGCTAGTGCGGAACGCAGATGGCACGCATACACTTTATGATAGCGATGGACGAACATACGTTTTTAATACAGACGGTACATTACAGTCTGTGACGAGCCCCGTTGATGACCGTAAGCCGGCAGCATTGCAGTATAGCTACGGCGTCAGTACAGGCGGTGGACCAACGGCTTTAACGAAAGTTACCGATGCTGTTGATAACAATCGCTGGGCAGAGGTCTACTACAGTGGCAATAGCAACTGTGGCAGTGCGCCCAGTGGGTTTGACACGAATGCACCGACCAATATGTTGTGTGCGGTTAAAACTAATGATGGTCGTGCTACATATTTTTACTACCTTGGAGGTAAGCTATCCCGAATTGCTGAACCTGATAACGAAATTACCGATTATCAGTACGAGGCCGTTCAAAATGCGGGCGTTACTATTGGACATCGAATCGTAAGCATACGAGATAGCTTGGCTACTGATGCCATCGCTGCTGGTGTGCGGGCAAATGATGCCACAACCAAAACTGAGCTTGCCTATGATGTCTTAGGCAGGGCGGTGAGCGTAAAGCAGCCAGCCGCCACAGCAAGCGCTACGCGAACTGAGCATACGATTGAATATCTGCCCGGCGCCTTAGACAAAAGCTACTTCGGCCTAACGAAACAACATGTTGTTAATAGCACTGAACCGAACGGTTTTAGCCGCCGGATTAAATACGATAATCTCCTCCGAACGATCGAAGACACCGATATAGCAAACTTGAGCGACAAAACAGAATGGGATCCATTTAAAGATCTCGTGTACAGCACTGTTGACGAAACCGGCCTAAAAAGCACTACTATCTACGATGATCAGGATCGTCCAACCGACAGCTATGGGCCTGCACCTGCCGCATGGTATGGGGCAGATCGGAAGCCCTTAACGACACCGACTAACTACACAGGTCAAATACCACACACCCAAACTGCCTATGATGAAAATATTGTGGGTCCGGCTGTGACGTGGCATGATTACACAAAGCAGACCGGTAATACTCACGGAGTGCTGTCTGGTGCGCCAAAACTGCATACAACCGGCATTAATACTACGACTCCGGGAGTCCTAGACTATAGCTTCACGAGTCCATCTGTTACCGCCAGTGGCGGGGCACAAGGTATTGGTCTGAGTGCTACCGGCAAACTACGCTTACCAACAGGCACGTACACCGTGAATGCCGATACGGTGGATGGTATTCGTATCTGGGTTGATGACAAATTAATCCTTGATAACCAGTGGATTGATACAACCGCCTCGCGAACAGTAACTAGTACTAATTTTGATGTAACCGATGCTGTACCAAAACGTTTCCGCATCGATGCGTATAGGCGCACTGGCTCGACCGGGGCTTTACAAGTACGTATCCAAAAGAGCGGTGGTTTCACCTATACCACCGACTGGAGCAGCTATCTAAAACCAGACTATAGCCTGACGACCTCTACGAAAGTATTTGATAGCACTGTGGGCGATAGTTTAACCACCACCAACTACGGCACCAATCCAGAGCTAGGTTTAGTGCACAGCACAACCGAAGATCCGACGGGCCTTAATCTCACGACTGCGCATACATATGAAACTCAGGGTGCAACCGGAAGCTTCCTGCGCCAAATCAGCAAGAACCTGCCCGGTAATTCAACCAGTAATCCATCCTTTACCTACGCCCATTACGATGCGGTAGAAACACGCGATGATCCATGCACAACGTCAACAGAGGCTTACAAGCAGGCTGGCTTCTTAAAGCTTCGAACTGAGGCTGATCCTGATGGTACAAATGGTACGCAGGTAGGCCGCAAGACCGAAACGGTTTACGACGATGCCGGAAGAATTATTGCGACCCGCTATAACACCGATGCCTGGACTTGCACGACCTATGATACGAGAGGACGTATAACCCAGGTATCCATTCCCGCCAACAACAATTCTGCTGCACGAACGGTTACAAATAACTGGGCAGTGGGCGGCAATCCGCTGGTTACAAGTACCACCGATCCGGAAGGGGAGATTAAAGTAACTGTTGATCTTCTGGGAAGAACCGCGACCTATGAAGATGCACTGGATAACGTTACGACTTCTACGTACGATAACTTCGGTAAGCTTATGCAGCGAAGTGGTCCTTTGGGTACTGAAGAATTTACCTACGATACTTTTGACCGCCTGAGCGCACAAAAGCTAGACGGCACGACTATTGCTGTCCCTACCTATAATTCGTATGGCCAGCTAGCGAGCGTAAGCTATCCAACCGCAGGTACTCAAACTACCACTCTTTCTCGGGATAGTTTAGGCAGACTATCAGGACTTAGTCATGCGCTTGGGGGCGGGGGAACGGTGAGCGACAGCGTAACCCGCACACAATCCGGCCAGGTAGTGTCTGGCACAGAAAATGGCCAATCTAAGTCCTATACCTACGATGCAACAGGAAGACTTACAGCTGCAACCGTGGCAGGGCATACTTTCAGCTTTAGTTTTGCGAACTCAAGTTGTACTGGTGCTGCGTCCAATAACAATGCCGGCAAGAACTCGAACCGAACGAGTATGACTGTAGATGGCGTAACTACCAACTACTGCTACGACCAAGCAGACCGCTTAGAGTGGAGTTCAGACAAAGATATCTACTCGCCGCTCTACAATGACCATGGCGATATAACCCGTTTGGGCTCGACTTGGGACGGTGGTACCACCGTTACCGAATTCTGGTACGATTCCGCCGATAGGGTTAAAGAAGTACGCCAAAACTGGGGCGCATTAGCTACCTCGTATAACCGTGACGCCCAAGACCGCATCACCATGCGCTGGGTAGCAGAAAATGGCGTGAATACAGCTGCGAACTGGTACGGCTACACCACGCCTGGTGATACCCCAGACTTTGCACGGGATATTAACTGGACTATTAAAGAAAAGTATTTCCAGTTGCCTGGTGGAGCGCTCTTAACTGTTCGACCTACCGAGGCACAAACCGCCAACCAACGGGTATTCTCGCTGCCCAATATTCATGGTGATGTCTTAGTTACCACCGATGCCGATGGCACCAATACTGGCGCCTACGCCTATGGGCCTTTTGGTGAAGTCCTAAGTACCACCAAACCCGATAACTCCGGTGCCGAAAGCAGCTTTGGCTATGTAGGTCAACACGAAAAATTCACCGAAAATGATATGGTCCTTCAACCCATCCAAATGGGTGCTCGTACCTACATCCCTAAACTCGGTAGATTCATTAGCATAGATCCTGTTGAGGGGGGTGGTGCCAACCACTATGCATACCCCACAGATCCTGTTAATGAGTTTGATCTAGATGGGAAATTCTGGAGCCTCAAGTCTGTTGCGAAAGCTGTAACTAAAGTAGCTACCGCTGTATCGTACATTCCAGGTCCAGTTGGGATGGTAGCTAGTGGGGTTGCTGTAGCAGGTAATCTGGCTCAGGGGAACTGGAAAGGTGCGGCAGTTTCCGCAACAGGATTGGTCGGCGGTGGCATAGTGGGTAAGTTGGCTTCGAAAAGTCGCCTGCTTAATAAAGTCGTTGCACCCGCCGTACAGTCACAGACAAAGTTACCCGTAGTGGGCGTCAAGAGCGTATTATTTGGCAATTCAAGATATACATCCTTTGGTAGAGGTGGATTAAATGGTAGATTTGTTAATAACTTTAAGGTAGGGTGGAGTAATAATAAAATTAATCTTACGTTTAGGATCGGTTTAGGAACAAAATCAATGGGGACTAGAACTATAAGTAGATATCATATAGATTATGGAAATCTACGGAGGAGATTTTAATGATACATGAGACAGTGAAGTATGCCGATGGTGTATTTCGGGATATAAAGAACATTAAACGAGACGTATCAGGAAGCTCAGTTACTTACGGCTTATCCGTGGAGATTCAGGGCAGGTCTATTAAAATTGCATATTTTCTTATTCCATACGGTGAAGAAAAAGTAGGAGGGGATGCCCAGCTAATTATCGATCCATTCCTCGATATGCGATTTGAGCAGGAGTCAACGAATGAAGATCTCAATAAAGATACAGATATAGCGCACAGTTATTTTAAAGCAGCTGTTGAAAATAGGTTATATGTAGAAAAAGTTAAGTTTCTAGGGATTCCCTTAAATCAAAAGCTAATAATAAAGGAAAACTTATAGGTTTATAATCCCAAATACTTAAGCATGAAGCTTGAACACGATCCGTCACCACTAGAAGACTTAGGAAATTCATCTGTTGTATTTGATAAGGATTCCCGCTTTCTTAAGATGCAGAATTTACTAGGCGAAAGCCACTACAGACTTGTTGGTAAGTAGGCCCTCGGCTATGTAGGTCAACACGAAAAATTCACCGAAAATGATATGGTCCTTCAACCCATCCAAATGGGTGCTCGTACCTACATCCCTAAACTCGGTAGATTCATTAGCATAGATCCTGTTGAGGGTGGCGTAGACAACAACTACGTCTACCCACCCGATCCGGTGAATGATTTTGATTTAAGTGGGCTGGCTCAAAGAGGGAGACAATCTTCAACTCCAAAACAATTTAGCACTAGAGAGCTGATGGCTTTAAAAGAAGGCAGGAACAGAGCTAATGAGAAAATTTGGAAGGAGGCAATGCAAAAACAAAAGTATAATGAGAAAATTTTACTGCAAAGAAGGTCTAGAGAAATAAAAAACAATAAGAATCCATCCAAAGGATCCGGGCTCAGAGGTCCTTCTCAAATGCTATTGGTAGATTGGTTTTTCCCCTTCTATATAACCGACCCATTATTTGGAGGCAATAAACGATCAGATAAGGTATATTAAGTAATATCATGGAGCACGATGAAATAAGTAAGTTAATGTTTCCAGTAAGACCTTGGTATGCCGTGAGGTGTGTATTTCGTCGAACTGGGTATAACTTATATGAAGAACGCATTATTCTGGTAAAAGCTTCAAGTTATGAGGAGGCATTAGATAAAGCTGAAAAGGAAGCCGAAGAATATGCGGAAGCCCTCGAAGATTTTATGTACACAGGGTATGCAGAGGCATTTCACCTATTTGATGAAAAATTAAAAGACGGCACAGAAGTATATTCAACTATGAGAGAGAGCGAACTGGAATCCACGGACTATATCAAGCGATTTTTAAGGACAGGAAAAGAATTAGGATTCAAAGATAAATACGATGAAGAGGCAGAGGGTGAGCCGACGAAATAACAATACTAAGAAATATTTGAAATAGAATTGGATTGAGTTGCACGCTCTGCAAGAGAGTTACTACAACAAACATCTCTTGTAAAAATAAAATTCTATGTTAATATATTTATAAATTACCATATTTAATCTTGGAGAATTCTGTGAAAAAAGAAAAAGAGCCAGGTATTGCGGGAGCTTTAAACATTATCCCAGGGGTAGGATATTTATATGTTGGCACAAGGAAAACATTTGCAGCCCTTTTACTTATTAGTACTGCTTTAACTATATTTAGCCTATTTGATCCATTGGCAATGGAATACGTTAACGAGTCAGCAGAAGCTGAAATGAACATTTGGACAATTGCTGGCCTCCTTGCTCTACCGTTATTTATGGCTGCCTTTATTGTAGATGCCTATCAGGAAGCAAAGCGTGTAAATGCAAGCCTAAAGAAAAAATAAATATTAATACAGACTGGACCAATACCTCCAAATAGTAAACAAACAGGTATTTTTCTATGAATCCCAATTTTATTGGGACAGTTTTAATCATAGTAGGCATTTCATTTATCGCTTTTAGAAAATCATATGTCATGTATGCAGCGAGGGCTCAAAAGGACATATTTCATATACAATTCAGCGAAAAAAATTATTAATTTTAGCATCTGGACAACTACACTCGCGGGTATCGGTGCAATAGTTATGGGCATAGTATCATTCTTGAAATGAGCAACTATTTCTAGGTTGTCCTAAATAAGTGGACCAGCCTGATAGATTCCTATGCAGAGAACTTCTCAGTCTAATTCAAATGCTTCCGATTTCAGAGGGTAGCGAGTTCTCTAATAGACGTCTTGCCAATGCAAGTAAACCCTGCCATTGACGTAGGTTCCGGTGACAAAAATGTTCATGTTGAAGTATTCTGTGCCATCCGTATCATAGTATGGAGCAGTTTTGCTCATAGAGAGGTTATTGTTGCCACTATAAGTGAAAAATTCAGTCTTATTTGGATCGCAGTAGGTTTGGTAAGTGAGAACACATATTTGTAATTGAGGGTTACCAAAATATGGGTTTGGATTAAGCGTAAAACGCGCAGTATAAGTAGCAGTGCCGTCATCGTTAACGACCTTATCCAAGCTGCCTTTAGTAACTGTAAATGTGGGTATTGGTTCAATTGTTATACTCAAGCGCGTGGTCAATTCTTTGCCGTCAGTTGTGAATGCGGTAAAGTCCATTATGTCTGAGCCATATACAGCATCGTCGTTTCTTAGAATCTTAAACTCCTAGCTATATCGTAGAGTTGAAGGCGCGACGTATATATCTTTTGTTAGTAATGCAAAGGTTTTGCTATAATTTTTGGCCACCGGCCTTGTAATGGCTCCTGATTTTGAAGTTATCGTCAATGTGGCACTGCCATCATAGTTTGTCTCGGATATTTTTGGTAAGGTCAGTGCTGTAGAAGATAATATTAACCCTTGGTTTTCAAAAGCTCTATGCTCATTTTCTGCATTAGCTGCGCGAGTTGTGCGAGCTGAGGTACTGCTTGCAGAATTTAATTGAGTAGAACTCGGAGAAGAGATGTTATCGGTCGGGCCAATATTCACACTATCGGCAGGAAGTACTTCTGCAGTATTGTTTTCGACCAAGGGAAGTACTTCTGAAGTCGTATTATTGGAGTCCGTGGTGACCTGAGGTTCGTTGTGGCTGAATACAGATAGTATGCCTATGATAAAGAGAATAAAGACAGCTACTCTTAGATATATGGATAAAGCATTTATTTTTTTCAAAAAACTAATAGCTGAATAAAATTTTCGTTTCACCTTGCATCAACTCCATCACTGATAAAATATATAATAACATACTATTTACATAAGGTCTATAATATTAATTTTTATGGATAATAAATTAAAAGCCTTTTAAAGCATAAAAACTCGTTTGTACATTTCTCTATAGAAGAAGTAAAGAATGGCTTAGCCGAAAAAACAATCATGTTATACTAAACCTTACGCGGTGGGAGTTAAGGAATTGCCTTGCAGGAACTCACTGCACTTATTTCATCGACTATTCATAATCCAGATGTTATAACCGCACTCTTTTGGGGAATTATCGGGCTAGGGATTATTTCTCCAGTCTTATTTCTCAATGCAACTTATCAGGCAACGAGACATGCCAATGTCTATCACTTTAGGGGCTACTACCGCTTAAAACGACAGTATCATCTGAACCAAAGTGTTGCCTATGGATTTGGAGTTGTTGTGAGTATTGGTGTTTTAGCGATCCTGTTTTTGTAGGAAAGATCTTATAGACAAACGATATACAGTGAGCGCATACTCCATAATGTAAGGAGGACTTTGTATGTTAGCAGAAGGAACAGTTATTGCAACAATCGCAGTGAGCGATATAAATAGGGCAAGAGAATTTTACGGCGAAACCTTAGGTCTCAAACAGGTGCACGAAGACATGGGTGGTGTTATGTACCAAAGCGGAACGGGTAAACTGTTTATCTATGAATCAGACACTGCAGGCTCAGGCAAAGCAACATGCGCGAACTGGTTGGTGGCAGATGTTGAGGCATGCGTTGAGGCACTGAAGCAAAAAGGCGTTACATTCGAACATTATGATATCCCTGGTGCTACCGAAGCAGATGGTATCTATACCATGGGAACACTAAAAACCGGATGGTTTAAGGATCCAGATGGGAACATCTTAGGGCTCAGTAACGAGGGCTAAGGGCCGTATAGACAAACCGTAGGCTTAAGGTGCATACTGAAATTATCAACATTTATAACCCTTTAAGGAGGGCAACAACATGGATGTACAAGTAAACTGGCTAGCAGTTGTATTAGCTATGGCTTCGAGTATGGTTGTGGGCATGATCTGGTATGCAAAACCAGTCTTTGGTGCGAAATGGATGAAAATGGTTGGCCTTGATGATAAGAAAGCCTCACAAGGTGCAGGCATGGCCATCGGAATAACTATTGTCGTAAGCCTCATCACCGCCTATGTACTTGCTCATGTAACCTATCTTTCTAATCAGTTCTTCGGCAATAGCTGGCTCCAAGACGCTTTAACCACTGCTTTTTGGGTATGGCTTGGCTTTGTTGCTGCTCGCTTTATTACCCATGATGCCTTTGAGCAACGTCCAAAAGCCCTTACTCTCATGAATATCGCCCACGAGTTTGTGACCATAATGGTTATGGGTCTTATCATTGGGCTGATCAAACCCTAAAAAACACACAGTAAAGGAAATAAAACCGTAAAGTAATGAGACCATTTAAAAAGAAAAAAACGCACGCCCAAAGACAACCAAAAGCCAACTACGCCTTTATAGATAGCCAAAACCTTAATCTTGGTGTTCAAAAGGTTGGCTGGAAAATGGACTGGCGCAAGTTTAGGCAATATCTCAAAGACCAGCATAATGTTGAAAAAGCTTTTATGTTCATCGGCTACATGCCGGATTATGAAAAGCTCTATGAACAAATGCATAATCTTGGTTATCTTATTGTCCTGAAACCAACCTTAGAGATGTTCCAGCATGATACCGAAGAAGAAAAATCAGGTGATAAAAAGCCAGAAGAGAAACGAGCGGCAAAGGGCAACGTGGACGCTGAACTTGTCCTCTATGCAGTAAAAGAGATGCCGAATTACAACAAGGCCATTATTGTTTCCGGAGATGGAGATTTCTATGGCCTTATAGAATATCTTGCTCAGCAGCAAAAATTGCTTCATCTTCTGACGCCAAACTGGCAATATTCAAGTTTGCTAAAACCATTCGAGAACTATATTATTCGTTTAGATCAAAAACGACGGGACCTTGCATACCAAGATTTCCGTAAACGGGGTAAAAATCTCAAACCTAAGAATACGGCAAACTAGTATAAATCTTTGCTAAAATTGAACAAATATTGTAAAATTAGCACATTATGAATGAGCAGTTACACGTTCCTTCTATTAACACGGCTATTATTCCGGTAGCTGGGTATGGGACTCGTATGCTTCCGGCTACTAAGGCGATCGAGAAGTGCATGTTACCAATCGGTACCCGACCAGCGATTGATTTTATCGTCGAGCAGTGTGCCGGAGCAGGGGTAGAGAATATCGTATTTGTAACGTCGCCCGATTCGACACAATTACAAACCTATTTTGGTGAAAATAAACCGCTCGAAAGTTACCTAGAAGGTAAAAATAAAACCGCTGAGCTAGAAAGAGTGCGAGGAACTGGACGAGATCTGCACTTTACGTATGTAACGCAAGATATGAGTAAATACGGCACAGCCGTACCTGTATGGGATGCGCTTGAGAATGTGCCGGTTGGAAGAAAATTCTTGGTACTGATGGGTGATGACTTTAGCTATCGAGCAGATGACGGAAGCGACCTCGTTGATCTGATAGAGGCAACCAGAGCAGGTTCATATGAACATGGCATGCTTGCTGCTACGGTAGCCGACGAAGAAGTTCATAAATACGGTATTTTAGATGTGAATGAGGCATCTGAGTTGCAAGGAATTCTCGAAAAGCCATCTCCCGAAGCGACTCCCTCACGCTTTATTAATATTAGTAAGTTCCTTTTAGATAGTGAAATCATCCAGCCTTTACTTGAAGATTACATGAACACGCCTCGGAGCGGGGAATATATGATTACTGATGTGATTACAGAGGCTGCCCAGCGCGCGCCACTTTTGGTTCATCCAATTCGGGGTACATATATGGACGCTGGCTCTGAAGAAGGTTTGCTCCATTGTTATGACACAATAGTAAGACCAAAATACGAAAGGTAGCATACAGTGAGGTTTGAAACCGACGGTATCCGCGGAGCATATCCAAGACAAATTAATGATGGTGTTGCGTATAACCTAGGCTTAGCCGTAGGTGCTTTAGCAAAGGGACAGGATGTAGTGGTTGGGGGCGATACCAGAGAATCTACGCCCGAACTTTCGGCGTATGTGCAAGGAGGTCTATATGTTAGTAGGGCGGCCATACGAAATGTAGGTGTCCTACCAACACCGGGCATTGCCTATGCCAGCACGGTGCTTGATACCTATGCCGTTGCTATCACTGCCTCACACAATCCTTACACAGACAATGGCATCAAGGTCTTTGCACCCGGTGGCAAGAAAATAGATGATTCAGTTGCGCGTACGATTGAAGAGCAGATAGGTATCACCAGAAGGCAGCCTAAAGGCAAAGATCGGGAGGCTCCTCTCGATAAACAGCTTCGGGAAGAGTATGAAAATTATCTTCTTCATAGTGCAGGCGATACTCGACCATTCCTTGATATGACCTTTGTGGTAGATAGCGCTAATGGTGCTGGTTATGAAATTGGCCCGCGGGTATTGAGACGACTCGGTGCAGAAGTTATGTCGATGGCGAGCCTGCCAGACGGCAGAAATATTAACAGGGAATGCGGTGCAGCCTATAAGGATAAGTCGCGACTTCTCGGTATGGTGAAGCGATATGAAGCCGACGCCGGTATCACACTAGATGGGGACGCGGATAGGGTTATGCTCATAACCCCCGAGGGCCGAGTATTAGATGGCGATCGTATCATGTATATTCTGGCGGTTCACGCCAAACAAAATGGCCGAAATATTCCAGCCGTTGTTGGTACGCATATGAGCAATATTGGCTTTGAGGTGGCACTGCGCGAGCAGGGCATTGATTTAATAAGAGCAGATGTAGGTGATCGATTTGTATCTGAAAAACTGGATGAGCATGCATTGCCCATTGGTGGCGAGCAAGCTGGACATGTGATTCTCAAAGATTATGCTCACTCGGGCGACGGTATCCTCACTGCTATCCAGACAATGCGGGCGGTACGTGAATTAGACAAAAGTTTGGATGAATGGGCTGAAGCAATGATTGATTATCCGCAAGTACTAGTAAATATTCCTGGCGTAAATAAGCGACGGGTGCGGAACAAGGAAGTGCTTGAAGCTGTTGCATCGGTGCAGGAGGTGCTCGGAGAAAATGGTAGCGTGAATGTTCGGGCTTCTGGCACTGAGCCACTTGTCCGCGTAATGGTACAGGCTGCAGACCGAAGCGAAGAAGAGGTGGCGGGACTCGCGACCCACCTCGAGACTGTTATACGCTCCCGTGCGTAAAACGTAAGCTTTGCTACAATAGTATGAATGGCAAATTTATTTCCGGATGATTTTTTGTGGGGTGCTTCTACTTCTGCCCATCAGGTAGAAGGCGGAAATTATAACCAATGGACCGTGTGGGAGCTTGCCCATGCGAAGGAGCTTGCTGCTACCGCTGATAAGCGCTTAGATTGGATTCCTGGATACGAAAAGTTTAAGGCACAGGCCAATGATCCTGATAATTATGTATCAGGTAAAGGCGTTGATCACTTTCATAAATACCGGGAGGATTTTGCGCTTTTAGATAAACTTAATCTGAATTCGTTCCGTTTTGGTATTGAATGGAGCAGAGTAGAGCCCGAAGAGGGTGTATGGGATAAGAGTGCTTTTGATCATTACCACAATTACATTGCGGAACTTAAAGCTCGCGGCATCGAGCCTGTCCTTAATCTCTGGCACTGGACACATCCAATTTGGTTTGAGGATAAGGGCGCGTTTGCCAAGAGCGCAAATATTGGCTATTTCCTGCGTTTTGTTACCAAAGTCGCAGAAGAGTTTAAGGATGAGGTGCGCTACATCATCACCCTCAATGAGCCCAATGTGTATACATCGCTCAGCTATATGACCGGTGAATGGCCGCCACAAAAGAAATCACCGCTCAAGGGCTTGTGGGTGTATTGGAACCTGGTACGAGCTCATAAATATAGCTATGTCATCTTAAAAAGGGAGAATCCGGAGTTTCAGATTGGTATTGCCGCCCAGCTCTCGCATAACCAGCCAAAACGAAAAGACTCACTGTTCGACAAGCTGGTTGCACGCTTGGCAGGCTATGCCTGGAACTGGTGGTTCTTAAACCGTATCCGCAGGCACCAAGATTTCTTGGGTTTTAACTATTACTTTGCTGATTATTATGAAGGGCTTAAAAGGAATAATCCCAAAACCCCTACCAGTGACCTTGGCTGGTATATGGAGCCCTCAGGTGTCGGGGAGGTGGCAACAAAAGTCTGGCTTAAATATCATAAACCGGTGATTATTACCGAAAACGGACTTGCCGATCATTCTGACGAGCATCGTCAGTGGTGGCTCAAAGAATCAATGCTGGCCATAATAAAAGCGCGTAAAGCAGGGGTGAACTTAATTGGTTATTTTCATTGGAGCCTGCTGGATAACTTTGAATGGAAGTATGGGTGGTGGCCTCGTTTCGGATTGGTTGAGGTAGATCGTGAGCATGGTATGAAACGTACGATTCGCCCGAGTGCTAAATGGTGGGGGAAACAGCTGGAAAAGATCAAATCTCTCGAGTAGGCAGGTCATGACATTGACAAATCTGTAATAATAGTCTATTATAGAAGCATGTCTGATTTAGAACAAAAATATGCTTTCACACAAACACCTGAACGCCGTCATCTTCTTCGTGATGCTGTTGTGGTAGGCATCGCGTCTACGGCTTTATTGGGTGTAGCAAAAGCTACCGATAACGGAGATAAGCTCCCAATAGTGGGTGATACGAAGCGCATCGTGCATGATCAATTTATTGTACCTGTCGCGGGTAAAGTGTTTGAGCTCGGTGATTCAATCGGGTTCTTTGGTTCATCACCTGAGCCCCTTGAGCCTCAAGCGCCGACTCCGATTTCTCCTGCAGCTCCACAAGGCGGTATTCCACTCAGTCGTTCGGATATTTCTTAGTAGCGTCTTAGTAATTTCCTATACCGCTATATATCGAGCCAAACGGCTCGTTTTGCTATTTCTGTGGATAAATTATAGAAAAGCAGGGGTTTTACTCATAGAATCTACTTGCATGTGGGTAATGGTGGGTAGTATGCTCATGTCAGTGGGTAATCGTGGGTAACCAAAATAAGTTACCTCGAAGAACAAAAAACAAAAAACCACTAATTTAAAAAATTTAAGGACGACAGGTGGACTACTTCGAACGGAGACTTGACGATAAACGGCGGTTAACCATACCCGCTGAACTTCGTGCAGAGTTTTCGAGCGGCGTGGTCATTACCCGAGGGTTCGGTGAATACCTCCATTTCTACCCGAAAGCGGTCTGGGATGAAGAGGTTGAGCCAAAGCTTAAAGGAAATATCCTTGATGAGCGAACGGCCGACCTTAACGTACAGTTTCGGATGGGCCGGGTCGAAAGCGTCATTGACGCCAAGCAGGGTAGAGTAACTCTCGAACAACACCACCTCGATTACGCACACATGACGCGTGATGTCGTTGCAGTCCGTGCTGGCCGCTATTGGCGTGTTCAAGCAAAGGCTTGAGCATATTCCATAGTTTGGCGGTTCTTTAACAATTTATTACGATACAAGTTCATTTAGAAAAACTAAAAACCGACTCGAGACCAGCGATTCGGCAATCAACACGCGGGACCAACGGGGATAACCGCGTTTAAAAACCCTCGCACCTTACTTTAAAACACCTCCCAAAACTCCACCTCACATATAAGTCTCTCAAAACTTTGATGATCTAGATCAAGATATTAGACAGTTTCATAACTGGCTCTCGTAAACTATTTTGATCACCAAATAATCATCAAAGAGACAACAAAAACAAAAACAACCAAAAAACAAAAAGTTGATTGCTGATTCGGTGGCCTTGTAAAAACAAAAATACAAGAAAAACCATGTCTATAGTCCAAAATCAAAATAAAAACCAACATCATATTCCAGTCATGCTCGAAGAAGTGCTCGAGTATCTGAACCCACAGGAAGGGGAATCTTACCTTGACCTGACGGCCGGATACGGCGGACACGCGAGCGTTATACTGGAACGCACCTTAGACGCAAAGAAGGCCGTTTTCGTTGATCGTGATGAAAATGCCATAGCCTTCTTGCAACAACAATACAAGGGTAGTGGCGCTTATGTAGTCCACACGGATTTTGTCAGCGCAGCCCGAGACCTCCTTACAAAAGGACGTACGTTCGACATAATGTTGGCGGATTTAGGCGTGTCGTCACCGCACCTTAACCAGGCGAGTCGCGGCTTTAGTTTTCAGCAAGATGCGCCCCTCGATATGCGGATGGATACCCGGCAGTCACTTACAGCTGACTTCATAGTTAATACCTATGACAAAGCTAGACTGACAGATATCTTGAGAACATATGGAGAGGAACCAAAAGCCAGCGCAATTGCGGATAGGATCGTTTCCAGCCGTCCTATTCACTCAACGTCGCAACTAGCCCGTGTTGCTGCCCAGGCTTGGCCGGGGCACAGCAAGGTACATCCGGCGACCCGAACGTTCCAAGCGCTTCGGATTGCCGTGAATGACGAGTTGGGGCTCCTCAAAAAAGCCTTACCGTTATGGGTGGACCTACTGGCCCCGGGTGGGCGCTTAGTAATTCTTTCTTTCCATAGTTTGGAAGACCGAATTGTGAAGCAATTCTTCAGTGAGAAAACAGGCGATCGGTATGATGCCGAACTCCAGTTGCTTACGAAGAAGCCCGTTACCCCAAAGCCGACTGAAATCGTTTCCAACCCGCGTGCCCGTAGTACAAAACTGCGAGCCGTTGCAAAAAAATAAAAACAAAAAAGAAAGGGGAAGCTAAAACTTATGCCAATCCAGGTAAAAAGCAGCTCCCGTGCGTATAAAGTTAGAGTCCGCGTACTCTAAACCACGCAACAAGCAGGGTGGGGTAAAACCCACTCTGCACCAAAAAAGAAAACAAACTAAAAAGAAACACAAAAATAAACAATGACATATTCAAGTTCTCTCGCTATGAGCCGTCAGCGCTATGCGCAGCGCAACCAAAACGTCGTCGGCTTTGCGCCAAAAATCAAAGGCTTTGGCCCAATCAGCAATACGATTGTACTGATTGTCCTGGCCTGTATTTTAGGTTTGCTTTATCTCACACAAGTTACTAAAACGAATGCCTATGGTTATCAGATCGATGAACTACGTACTCAGGCAACTGCTCTTAAGTCAGAACACGATGAACTCGAAGTAGCAGCAGCTCGTTTGCAAGCTCTCGAGCGCGCCAATAGTAGCTCTGCAAACAACGACCTCGTATCTGTAGCGCCCACGGCAGTAGTACAGAACTAGTGAGTACCTAAAGAAAGGGTATAATAAATTCTCACGTGCCGAACGTTACCCCTAACTACCGAACGAACAGCAGTTCTCGACCCTCAATTAACCCGGTAAATACAACGACCCGGGTTCGGTTTATTTATGGCTTTTTATCTTTGATTATGGCGGTATTTCTCTTCCGCCTTTTTTATTTACAAATAATTCGTCACGACTATTACCGTAAAGCGGCTTTGCAGTCCCAGCTCAAAGAGTATGAGATCCCAGCAGAGCGGGGTACGATCCGTGCGCATGATGGCGACAACACAATCCCGCTG
This sequence comes from uncultured Candidatus Saccharibacteria bacterium, assembly GCA_965231105.1. Lineage (GTDB taxonomy): Bacteria > Patescibacteriota > Saccharimonadia > Saccharimonadales > JACDBH01. The sequence continues at coordinate 136,007 of OZ246417.1, forward strand.
GTATTAAACGAAAAGAAATATACGTTGTTTGCCGATCCAACCTTTGTAAAAGACCCTGAAAAAGAAGCTGCTGCAGTGGCGGCAATTATTGGTGGGGACATAAATGAGCTTATGACGAAGCTTAAAACTCCTGATACGCGCTATGTTATTCTGGCAAAGAAGCTATCGAAAGAGCAGAGTACGAAGCTCAATGATCTTAAATTTGCTGGCATAGGTACCCGAGAAACACCTTATCGTACCTACCCTCAGGGATCACTCGCATCTCAACTCTTAGGCTTTGTGAATGATGACGGCGAAGGGCAGTATGGGTTAGAGCAGTCGCTTGATGAGCGTTTACGTGGCCAACCAGGCGAATTAAAGGCCATTACTGATGCCGCTGGAGTGCCACTTGTATCTAATACTGATAATATCGTCACCGATCCTAAGGCAGGCGAAGAACTCCTTCTTACGATTGACATTGGGCTCCAAAGGCAGCTAGAAGACCTTCTAAAGGCCGGACTGGATAAGGCGAGAAGTACCTCCGGAAGTGCCCTGATCATGGAAGTAAAAACGGGGGCAGTGAAAGCAATGGCTAACTATCCCACTTATGATCCCACCCACTTACAAGACGTGACTGATTTAAGCGTGCTGGGGAATGCGGTGGTAAGCGCTCCTTTGGAAGTAGGCTCAATCATGAAGCCGCTCACCGCCGCTGCAGCCCTAGATCAGGGTGTCGTAAACACTAACACTACCTATAACGACCCCGCTCGCATCCGTATCGGCGATGCAACCGTTAATAATATTGAAGAAGATGGTGGCCCAGGTATTAAAAGTGTGGCAGATATTTTACAGTTGTCGCTTAACACGGGTGCAGTATATCTCTTGCAACAAATGGGCGGCGGCGATATTAACAGTAAGGCTCGTGAACGCTGGCACAGCTACTTAACAGACCACTTTAATATGGGGTCTGTGACAGGTATTGAACAGACAGGTGAGGCAACGGGTAGTGTGCCTGAGCCAGAAGAAGGCTTTGGACTTGAAATTCAGTATGCCAACATGTCTTTCGGGCAGGGTATGTCTTCGACAGTCCTGCAAATGGGCGCTGCCTTCTCGAGTATCGTAAACGGAGGTACGTATTATCAGCCTTACCTCGTAGAGAGTAGCACTGACTCCAGCGGAAAAACGACCACTACGACGCCAAAGGCAGTGCGAACATCCGTGTCAGCCGATACAAGCCGAGATATGGTAGGGCTCCTTAAGTATGTATTTGATAAAAACCATGTGTTGTATGGAATGCCAAATCTGCGTGACGGCTATATGATCGGCGGTAAAACGGGTACAGCTCAGATTCCGGACCTGGAGAACGGAGGATATCACGATGATAAATATAATGGTACTTTTGCAGGATTTGTTGGCGGAAGCGCACCCGAATACGTTATTGTGGTGCGGGTTAATGAACCAAAAATCGGTGGTTATGCTGGCTCAAAAGCTGCAGCCCCAATCTTTACTTCACTTGTTTCTATGATGATCGATAATTACGGCATAACCCCGGCGCGATAAGGAGGGATATATGCCGTTTCTCGTGACTTATAGCGTATAATGTTAACTAATAAATAGGCTTTCAAGCAACAAACATGTCAGAAATCATTCACATCTTCGTCCAGCCAAGCACCTTTATTAAGATTTTGCTCTTAGGATTTTCAGGCTTTTTTGTAAGCATGTTGCTTACGCCGCTGTACACAACCTATGCATATAAACACCAGTGGTGGAAGCGTGCACGCACCTCTGCTGCGACTGGCGAAAAAGCGAAGGTGTATCAGCAGTTGCACGGTGCCAAACACAGCCGCCATATTCCGACGGCCGCCGGTATCATCTTTGTTATTTCGGTCTTATTGGTGACGGTTATTTTTAACCTTAATCGAACTGAAACCTGGTTGCCGCTTGCGGCGATGGCAGGGGCAGGGCTGATCGGTTTTGTTGATGACATGTTTAATATTCGCGGCAACAACGGCATTGCCGGTATGCAGGCCAAACTTAAGCTGCTACTCATTACAGTTGTAGCGCTTATAGGTGGCTGGTGGTTTTACGATAAACTCGATGTAAGCAGTATCTCGATTCCGCTGATCGCCGAACCATTCCATCTTGGCTGGCTCATCATTCCACTCTTTGTATTAGTGGTGGTAGCAACGGCTAACGCGGTAAATATTACCGATGGACTCGATGGCCTTGCAGGTGGTCTCGCTGCCATTTCTTTTGGAACATATGCCATTATTGCGTTTCTAGAAGAGCGCTACGGTATTGCGGGTTTTTGTCTCACGGTCGTAGGCGCGCTTTTAAGCTATACCTGGTTTAATATCTATCCGGCTCGTTTCTTTATGGGTGATGTAGGATCCTTTGCCTTAGGTACGGCACTCGGTGTGGTGGCTATGCTTACCGACACCGTTTTGATTTTGCCTATTATTGGGCTGGTTTTTGTTGTGGAAGCAGGCTCAAGCTTGCTGCAAATTTTGTCCAAGAAACTCAGAAACGGCAAAAAAATATTCCGTATTGCACCCATTCATCACCATTTCGAGGCATTAGGCTGGGAAGAAACAAAAGTAACCATGCGGTTTTGGATCATAGGTCAGGTAGCGAGTGTCTTAGGGCTCGCACTCTTTATGATTGGTAGAGCACTATGAACATAAACGCTGGCCGTTCTCGCCGCCGGCCGGTGCTCGGGGAGGGAAACCGGCGAAAACACCGTCCCGACTATTGGCTGCCTCTTTTAGCAACTGGTTTGCTCGCGATTGGACTTGTTGTTGTCTATGCTATTAGTCCTGGTGTGAGCGTTCAGAAGGGTGTATCTGAAGGTTATTACATATCAAAACAACTCTTTGCTATTGGGCTTGGGGTTGTCGCCTTCTTGGTTCTTTCGCGTATCCCGTATCAGAAGTGGCGACTGGCGGTAAAACCACTTATTATTGCCTCAGTCCTAGCAGCAATTGCCGTTGCGCTCTTTGGCACAAGAGTTAATGGAGCGTACCGCTGGGTGCAGATTGGCGGCGTGTCCTTTCAGGCGGCAGAGCTTATAAAATTTACGCTGCTCATTTGGCTGGCTGATTTATTAGCAAGCCGAAAACAGCAGGGCCAACTTGGCAATGAACAACAAACCTTAAAGCCTATTGTTATTGCGATTGTAGCCGTAGGGGCGGTGGTAGCAGGATTACAAAGTGACCTCGGTTCTACCGTTGTTATGATGGGTATGGTGGCGGCCATGGTATTTATTGCAGGCGTACCTATGAAAAGACTTTTAACCATTGGCGCTATTGTGGGGGTAGGGGTGGTGCTTCTTATTGCCTCAACGCCGTATAGACGGGCACGCTTAAGCACGTTCCTTAATCCGGCAGCAGATTGTCAGAATGCTGGTTATCAGTCGTGTCAGGCGTTAATTGCGGTTGGATCAGGAGGTATGTTTGGTCTCGGTCTTGGACGTAGTGTGCAGGCGTATGGATACACCCCCGAAGCAGCCAACGACTCCATCTTTGCCATCTTAGCTGAAATGTTTGGATTTATAGGGGCACTGGTGGTTATCGGCGCATACATCGTCTTTTTTGGACGGATGTCGAAGATTAGTGAACGAGCCCCCGATGACTTTGCGGGGCTTTTGGTAATTGGCATCTTAGCCTGGTTTAGCGTACAGACAATGATCAATATAGGTGCCATGATTGGTATTCTGCCGTTGAAGGGAATCACACTTCCATTTGTGAGTTATGGCGGTACTAGTCTTTTGTTTGTCACCGGCGCATTAGGGTTAGTTTTTCAGATTTCGCGGTATAGTACCTATATTACCGATAGTAATGCAGGAGGCGTAAGGAATGAAGATACTCCTTACGGGCGGGGGAACGGGCGGCCATATTACACCGCTGCTAGCCGTCGCTCATGAACTTAAAAAGCTAGACCCCACTATTGAGCTTTATGGTGTCTGTGAACGAGACGCCAAATTTGTACACCTTTATGAAGCAGATACGGCTATTGCGCAAGTATTTCAGATTCCAGCTGGTAAGCTCAGACGTTATGGGGGTGAGAGTGTACTCAAGCGAATTACCGATGTTCGTACGATGCTTCTCAATACACGTGATCTCTCGCGTACAGTACGTGGTTTTAGACAGGCTAAGAAAATGCTGAAAGAGCTACAGCCAGACGGTATTGTGATTAAGGGCGGATTTGTGGGAGTGCCTGTAGGACTTGCAGCGGCCAGTCTTAAAATTCCGTTTATTACACACGATTCAGATTCTGTTCCCGGCCTCGCAAACCGTATCGTAGCTCGTTGGGCACATAAACATGCTACGGGTATGCCCGCAGAATTTTATACCTATCCTACAGATAAGACGATTTTTACCGGTATCCCTGTCACTAATCAGTTTGTCCCTGTTACATCAGATCTTATGGCTGAGTACCGGACGTCTACTGGCTTACAAGGCTGCGAGCAGGTACTGACCATAATAGGTGGCAGCCAAGGGGCAGGGCAGTTAAATGATGATGTGATTAGTATCGTAGGCCGACTTATGCAGCAGCATCCAAAACTTGGTATTGCACACATAGTGGGCGCCTCTCATGAGCAATACATGATCCAGCAGTATAAAAAAGAACTACTTGCCGATGAGCTACGAAGAGTAGTAGTAAAGGGATTTGTAGACGATGTGTATCGCTATACGGGAGCAGCAGATGTGGTAGTAAGCCGTGCCTCAGCTACCGTTTTAGCAGAGTTAGCCATTCAAGGTAAGGCAGTTATTCTGGTGCCGGGACAACTAGCGGGTGGGCATCAATACAAAAACGCCAAACATCTTTCTGATAATAACCAGGCAGAAATGGTACCGCATAGTGATGCCGAGGGGCTCTATAAGGCAGTTACTGAACTTCTTAATAACTCTCAGAGGCGTAATGAAATTAAGACTAATCTGGCAACTTTGGCAAAACCAGATGCCGCGAAAGAACTCGCACAGCTCATTATTGATTCATTTAACAAGGGCAGTGGGGCATAAGTGGCAGCTAGGTTATTTGGTGGGAAGCAAAAAGATGTTCCTCGACGTGGTAGTGTGGAGCGGCTGTCTCGTCGCCCAAGTTTTTCTTATTACTCAGCAGAAAATACAAATAAAGGAGGGCAGGGAGCTCGTCTTCGCCCCCAGGTGGAAGAGAGAGGGCTGCGTCTTCCTTCGTTACGTTCACTCCCCACAGTTCTCGCGTTAGGAGCAATCCTAATAAGCATTGTGTATAGTACAACATTGAGTTCGGCTCCCAAAATTCTTTTTGCCGACGGTACATCGCCCTATCGTTCTACAGCAGAGTACCAAACTGAAATACAAAAAAAACTTCGAGCTTCTCTGCTTAATCAAAGCAAACTTACTATCGATACGGCCAAGATTGAAAAAGAAATCCTTGCTCATTTTCCTGAGCTGGATGCAGCCCGATTGGTGCTGCCTATTATTGGACGGCGGCCAGCTTTAACGCTCCATGTTCGTCAGCCAATTTTGCTCATGACTACCAAAACAAATGCCCTGGTCGTGGACGCCACCGGTAAGGTTGTAAGCACAAGCCAACAACTGTTAAGCAGCGAAGTCGATGCGCTGTTGCCCGTGCAAGACGAAAGTAGTCTCGAACTGAAGGTTGGAGACCAGGCAGTTACCACTGAAACGGTTGCATTCATACACAACATAGGCCAGCAGCTGGCCGATAAAAAGCTAGATATAGATAGGCTTATTTTGCCGGCGATTGCCAATGAACTGGATGTGTATATTAAAGGGCAGGCATACTTCGTGAAAATGGACGTCAGCGGGGACCCACGAGCTCAAGCAGGGACGTTTCTCGCGGCACGCAATAATCTTTTAGAGAACGATAGTTCGCCGGCAGAGTATATGGACGTACGGGTAGAAGAAAAAGTTTTCTATAAATAGCATTCCCCCGCTACCCCTTCTTATCGTTCGTAATTTGTTCATAATGTATGTTATAGCAAACTAAAAAGTATATAAAGATACTAAAATAAGAAATGTCAAACAGTAGGAGAGGGGAATAGGGGAAGGGCGAAAATTTTGTGAAATGTGCCGTGAAAAGTACAGCAAGAGCACACATTTCACGACAGGTCAAATATCCATAGCGTGAATTTCACATGTGAGTTAAGGATCATTTAATCCATGTAGTATAGGCTTAATAGGCCTGCGGTACGGTTACGTGGTTTTTTGTGGGGCCTGAGACCGCACTGCAGGGTCTTTAAGCGCATAAGCACTATTTTCCCCTGTTAGTAGACGTATCGTTAATCATCTCTATTCATATAATTAGAGTCGTAAAATATACATTGTGCGACATCTCGTCTATATGCACTTCCAATGCTCTGCTGGTCTTATCATTCCGGCTCTCGGCCACTTTTGTTTTTAGAAATTTATAAATTTTGTTAATCCCTGCCTTGTTTATGCCTTTTATATAAAAAGCGTCCATATGGACGCTCTGCATGTTCATTATGGGCCTACTGCCCTTGTTCGTAATTTGTATGCTATAGGCCAATATCTATGCCATAAGACTTGGAGAGGTCTCGCGTATATCTGACTGGGGCTACAACGAGGGGCTGATGTCCATGCCACACATGATCCGGCTGCGTGTTCTGAAGATTAAAAATCGACCTGCCTAACCTGCGATAGCTCGATACATTAAGTACAGGGTACGTATTAAATCGCATAACACCGTAATCTGGGGGATAATTTAACCGACTGATATGATCAAACTCCAGAGAAACATCATCTGGAAGCTCTGCGGTAAATTTTAAGCCAGCGGGGCTTATCTGCAATACGCTGTCCCTCGGCTCATCAAAAGAAGATCCTTTTTTAAGTCGCTCTAAAACATAGACTCCAAGGGCTCTGTGGTGAACTGCCAGTCCTATGACCGACATGTCAGAGTAGCTAGAGTCTGGGACCTCAACATGAGTACTATCTCCAGGCAAAAGTATTTCAGGTTCAGCAAGAACCTGAACCCCTCGAGGGAGAAAACTGTCAGGATCGATTATGCTTTGTCTCGCCTGGGGTGCAGTACCTTCAGCAAATGCAGGGGCAATCGCAGACATTTTATTCACTCTCTGCAAGCGTATAGGTTGCCTTAGCAACACGCTTAAACTGACTCTTGCCTTGGAGGTTGAGAAGGATGGTGGTTTCCTTTACGTAACGGTTCTTAAGTACGCGCTTAACGATTTCGTCGCGGTGGAGGGGCTCCCCTGCCTTCTTGAGAACTTCAGTAATAATATCGGCAACCGTTCCCTTCTTATAGCCCCATTCCTTTAAGGCATAGATACCACGGCCAATTAGTACAAAACGATCATCTTTAATCAATTCGTTGTGAATAGCTTGGGTGGTTACGTCCTTGCGCTTGAAAGAAGAGTCTTTAATAGACTTAGCGATGTCGTTAAAATGCATGTGCTTGCCACTTTCGTGCAAAATAACGTAGATCTTATCGCGAATATTCTTTGGGTTGACCATAGGCCACTTCGTAAGGCCCCAACGGCCATTAAGGGTAGCAACAAGCTTGCTCACGCTTGCAAGTGCCTGTACGTGATCTATATTGCCGTTCTTCACTGCCTCGGCAACAGCTTGGATTTGCGTTGGTTCGCCAATCTTCTTGATGGCATCCACAACTGCATTAACCTTCTCTTTAATACCCTTTTCGTCATGCTCTGCACTAATACCAACAGCGTGGTAATAGTTATCATTTTCTTCAAGTACAGCAAGTTTAGGGCTCAACATAGCGATAAAAGAGAGACGAGCTTGTTCAAGCTTGTCGTTTTCTTTGCCAAGCTTTGCGCTTAAGTCACTAATACGAGCTACTTTGCCCATCTCCTGTAAAGCAGTAACAAGTGCCTCTTGGATGGTAAGGATATGAGGGATTTCGCCCTTAGCAGAACTTGCCTTTAAGCGCGTAACGGCTGCTTTTTCAAGCTGACGAACACGCTCTCTGGTGATACCAAGTAATTCACCGATCTGTTCGAGAGTCTCGCGACGGTCAAAAAGGCCAAAACGACGTGAAACAATCTCACGCTCCCTTTCCCGCTCAATAGTAGCAAGTATGTCATTAATGACAGTTTCGATCTGTAGAGTCTGAGCTGTGGCTGTTTCGGCCATGAATGATTACTCTCTTTCCTTCTGAAAATAATTGAAATAACAGGAGTCATTTCATGCTAATTTAATTATTTTAACAGCTAAATTTTTAAATGTCAAACATAGTTTTTGCTGATATTATTGTAGCACCAAATAGCCTTTTTAGCACAAACGGTTTATGGCAATATTCCCATAAAATATATTAGTAATCTGGTCGAATTGTGGATAAATTGCCTTTTAATGCTCTACTACTCGTAAAAATTATACCACTGAACGGTAACGGGCTATTTCTTCTTTGTAAACTTACGTCTACCGAAGGACTTCTTTGCAGGTGCTGCATCAAGCAATGCCTGTGCTTCGCCCTCTGTTATCTTTGTTGGATCGGCATCTTTTGCGATTCGGGCGTTCTTCTTGCCATCAGTAACATATGGCCCATACGGACCACGTAGTATCTTTATCTTACCAAAATCAGCGATATTACGATCGGCTATCTCTTTTAATTTGGCTGCGAATAGTTCTCTTGCCTTAGCTTCGGTAATAGTAAGAGGGCTATCTTCTTTCAGCGACACGTAGGTTTTCTCTACCTGGATATAGGGACCGAAGCGTCCAATGTTCGCTAAAATATCTTTGCCATCATCTGTTTTGCCAACCGTTCGCGGAAGGTCGAACATCGGTAAGGCGGCCTCTAAAGTTACACTATCCATATCTGTTCCATCAGGGAGCGGTGCAAAGGCGGGTTTTTCGTCATCAGTTGCCTCGCCTCGCTGTAGCATCGGCCCATAGCGTCCAAAGCGCACAACAATAGGCTTGCCCGTCTTTGGGTCAGCACCAAGGGTGCGTGCCTGAGAAGTTTCAGCCCTCGTAACATCGGCAGAGGCTTTTACTAGCGGCTTGAAGTCGCCATTATAAAACTCGCTGATCATCTTATTCCAGGCAGTTTTACCTTCAGCGATATCGTCAAACTCTCTTTCTGCTTTCACCGTAAAGTCATAGTCGACGATGGGTCCAAAATACTTAGTGAGGAAGTCGGTTGTCACTTCGGCAACAGCAGTTGGAATAAGCTTATTTCTGTCCGCTCCAAAGCGTTCTTTGACTGTTTCGTCATTGATCTTATTCTTAACCAGTTGTAGGACCCGGACATCACGTTCGTTGCCTTCAAGATCCTTCTTTTCTATATAGCCACGGTCCTGGATAGTAGAGATTGTTGGTGCATAGGTACTTGGACGGCCAATACCCATCTCTTCCAACGCCTTTACAAGAGATGCCTCAGAGTAGCGAGCCGGTGGGCGAGAGAAATTTTCTTTTGCAGTCATTTGCTCGAGGCTAACGGTTTGGCCCTGCTTTAGTTCAGGCAGTAGTACATCGTCCTTACCACCGCCATAGACCTTGAAATAACCATCAAAGATAAGAACTTCACCTTTGGCAACAAACTTTTCAGGGCGATTGCTGATATCAATACTTACTTCGGTACGATCTACTTCAGCGGCAGCCATCTGGCTACTGAGTGTCCGCTGCCAGATAAGTTTATAAAGTTTTTCTTGCTGTGAATCATTGCCAGCCACGGTCTTATTAAAATCAGTTGGACGGATGGCTTCGTGAGCTTCCTGGGCGCTTTCGTTTTTGGTCTTAAACTGACGGCGGTGATAGTACTTAGCCCCAAAGTTAGACATGATATAGTCTTCGGCTGCCTTAAGGGCGAGCCCTGAGAGTGTAGTGCTATCGGTACGCATATAGGTAATAAGGCCGCTTTCATAGAGTCGCTGTGCAACAGACATGGTCTGTCGAACGCTAAAGCCGAGACGACGGGCTGCCTCTTGTTGCAAGGTACTGGTAGTAAATGGTGTGCCCGGACTACGGGTGCCGGGCTTCTTTGTAATAGCAGATACCTTGAAAGTACTTGCTGTGCAGGCTTCTAAGAATACGCGAGCAGCTGCTTCGTCTTTTGGCTTTTCATTGAGCTCTGCAGGAAACGTTTCTTTGCCGGATGAGAAATCGGCAGTGACTTTAAAGTCGCTCTGGGTATTGTGGGCACTAATCTCCCGTTCACGCTCCACAATAAGACGTACTGCTACTGACTGTACGCGGCCAGCGCTTAAGCCAGCTCGGACCTTTTTCCAGAGAACGGGAGACAACTCGTAGCCTACCAAGCGGTCCAATACTCGGCGGGCCTGCTGGGCATCTACAAGATGTAAATCAACAGTTCGGGGATTCTCTATAGCGTCTAGAATCGCGGGCTTAGTGATTTCATGAAAAACAATGCGCTTGGTTTTCTTCGTATCCAGGCCGAGGGCAACACATAAATGCCAGGCAATAGCCTCTCCTTCGCGGTCTTCATCAGTTGCGAGCCAGACTGCCTCGGCGCCTTTTGCTAGTTTTTTAAGTTCTGAGACTACCTTCTTTTTATCAGGGCTAATCTCGTATGTGGGTGCAAAGTCTTTCGCCTTATCTATACTAAGACCTTTTTTGGGAAGATCGCGGATATGGCCAAAACTACTTTTGACCGTATACTCTTTGCCTAAGTATTGTTCAATAGTCTTGGCTTTCGCCGGGGACTCAACGATGACTAAGTTCTTGCTCATGCTTAATGTATAACGCCTAGTGTATCAAATTGGATTGCCAGCCTCATACCCTACTTTATTTTTTGACGCTGTACAAGCTCTTTTATTTAAGAAAGCTTTTGTAACTCTTTTATACGAAGCTCAGGAGGACTTAGTTGTAGGTGCTCTTCTCCTAAGTGACTCTCGATATAGCCGTTAAGTAAATTTCTGGCCTCGGCTATAGCCGGACTTCCTGATTCGAATGTGCCTACCACGAGAGATCTTATGTATGGGGGTTCCTTAAGTTCCAGTGCCTTACTCACGGTTTGTACTTCTTGCGCCAGGAGTTCTCGAGATGTGTCGTCGGGGGTGAGGCCTAAGAAGCTTCTGTTGCCTCCGGTAAATTCTGCCACGCGCCATCCACTAAAACGTATAACTTCTCTGGCAGCTGAAGTAACACTTCTAAGTCTCTCCAAGGTGCCTTCGAGTCCAAAAAGTCGAACAGCGTGCTGGCCAAGTTTATCATCAAGCAGCTTAACGCGCGGATCAGGATGAAGGAATTCTTTAACACTTCTAAAGTCTGGATGATCATAATAGCCCGGACGAGACCCTGTTCTGGCAAGGACAGGGTATTCTTTCACGGGCGTATAAGCACGGGGAGCTAAAGAAGTAGAGGCAGATGGCTCCCGCTCCCTAACCCGTCTTGGAGTAAAACCATGTGCAGAGTTTTCGTGTACCCAACTGGCAGCTCGCCTTTCAGCTGCACTACCACCTCTTCCCGGTAACCCGCCTCTTATTTGGGATGGTTTTCTTCGTGTCATGTGATGTCTAGGCTACTATACAAATTACCCAAAAAAAAGCATAAGTAGTTTTTACGATTGTCTCCAACCCAACTCTTCGAAAATATCCTGTACAGAAGTAACGGGGACTGCACCATTTCGAATAAGCTCGTTGCAACCTGCGCTTAAGGGGCTGGTAATGTTGCCCGGTACAGCAAAGACAGGTTTTCCCAGTTCCAGTGCAAAATCAGCTGTATGAAGCGACCCACTCTTTTCGGCCGCCTCTATGACAAGCAGCCCATCACTGAGCGCAGCAATAATACGATTACGTGCAATGAAATAATGTTTGTACGGTGTTTCGGAATGCTCATATTCACTGACAAGTGTTCCTTCATTCTCGACAATCTGCTTAGCGAGCTTTTGATGCGAGCGCGGATAGATATTTCCTAACCCTGAAGGAAGCACAGCAATTGTTTGCCCGCCTACTTCTAAGCAGGCTTGATGAGCGATAGAGTCAATACCTAAAGCCAGCCCACTCACGACCACGATCCCCTGTTTAGTAAGCTCCGTAACGAGCATTTTTGTTACGGCTATACCGTATGAAGTGGGCGTGCGGGTGCCTACAACTCCTATACGGGGTTTTGTTAATAACGCTTCCAGATCTTCTCCGGCGACATGAAGCGTGCGTGGCTGCTGCGCTAAACCCTCGAACGCCGCTATATCTGTTCCCTGAAGCGTAAGCATGTTGACAAAATCACCGGATTATTTATAAGTATTGACAATATGTCATATGTTTGCTAAAATGGCAATCCGTAAGTTCCTTATAGGAATTTTATGCACCTTTTACCCCTATTCTAACGCTTATCTGATACAGATAAGATTGTTAGGTTGTTTTAGAGCGTGCTTATCTAAGTTGTTACCCTCCACTTTATAAGCTTTCTTTTAAAGAAAGCGCTCTAAAACAGACTAACCCCTTTAACCCCGCGTTCCTCCCTCGTTTTATTTGAGGCTTTAGAGTGATACGACGGACAACCTATGAGTGGGCCGACGAGTTTCTTGCGAGAGAACTGGTCGGAGGCCTTCAGGGTGGGTTGAAGGGTGTAATGAGCCTCCAGCGGTGCCCACCCCCTCTGGAGGCTCTTTATTTTCTAGATAAATTTTCGAGTATCGGATAAAAGACTATCGCTGAATACAAACTCAGTTATTAACGAAGCTACCTCAGTTTGCATAGCCTTAAAGTGCCCCTGCTCTTCTTTGCTGAAGGGCTTTAATACAAAGCTGGCAGCGTCCATCTTGGCAGCATGATCATTCTTGATACCAATACGGAGACGAGCATAATCTTCGCCAATGGCTTTAGAAACTGACTTAATACCGTTATTGCCTGCACTACTGCCGCCCACCCGAAAACGAAGTGATCCAAACGGGAGGGCAAGCTCATCATGAACCACGAGGATATCTTTGTTGGCTATCTTATAAAACTGTTTCACTGCCTGAACGGCATCTCCTGAAAGATTCATGAGCGTTGTTGGCTTAATACAAAGCACACGCTTATCTCCTAAGCGAAGTTCTGCTACGTGACATTTAAGATCTTTCTTTTCTTTCCATGTCTCACCCTGTTCACTCACAAGATAATCAAGACATATAAAACCGGCGTTATGCCGGGTAAGCGCATAATCTTTGCCCACATTTCCAAGACCAACAATCAGTTTTGTGCGCTCATTGCTGACGCTGAATAAAGGTGTGGTTATAGGATTGATCTTACGCTGGAACAGGCCCATGGCTAGATTATAGATGAAAATTTCACCAGACCTATTTTATTGAGCTGAAAAAAGAATGGGTCGCAATGAAACCGCTACTTATTACCATGCGGTCATACTTAGAGTACTGAAAGATACTGTGATGCGGCTCAAGACCTATTTGTTCTGCTGCTGAGTGTCGTGCCAGGAAGGAGAGGCCGATCCCCACGCTTAAAAGCCCGGCGCAAATACTACTTGTAGGAGTGGGCTGAAATTCATTCATTGCCGTGCTGGCTACGGCAATACCAAAATTAGCTCCTCTCACGCCATCAAGAAGAAGTTTTGATTTGTCGCCTCGGGCACGATTCACCTCTCTATTTAGTAAGTATAGCTGCTCCTTTACCGCACGATTCAGGGACTGGGCCTGTGCCGTTGGATCATATTGTGCGGCAATATCTTTCATATCGTCACGACGTGCGGCGTTATTAATAGTTAAGATACTCGTAGTATCAAATACGTCGTTATGTCTCCTTTGTGTGATGCGGGTGCCTCGATCCTGCTGACGAGTAACGGCCTGCGCGCTAGCTATGGATCCGTCTGCGAAGAAAGATCCGCTTATAACTGTTTCATCTGCTTGACCCGTTTCTCCCTGAATAATCAGTGAACTCGTACCGATATGATGAATTACTTTTCTTGTATTGGTGTGGTTAAAGCCAATCCTGGACAAGTCTAGGCCTACCGGTAACCCTAGACTGTCTACATCAACGGTAATGTGACCATCTGACGGTAAGTCTGATAAGGGTATGATTTCTCGGGCCATGTGTCTGTATTGCTCTGCTACCTTTGGCTTTGTTTTCGACGAGGAATCTGATGAGGACGTAAACGCCGCTTCCAGTCGACACCATCCTTCTTCTCTCTTGGTTCGTGCTGCTCTATGTACCAGAACTTTATAGGGGTACCTGCGAAGCCAAAGGCTTCACGGAAAGTTCGTTCGAGATGCCGGCGATACGACCAGTGTAAGAACTTAAGCTGTGAACCGAAGACCTTAAAGCTTGGGAGGTCCTGACCCTCTTCCTGCACGATATAGCGGAGCTTTGGCTGGCGGTTTTTAAGTCCGGCTGGTGGATGGCGGTCGGTTGTTTTGTGCAACCAACCGTTAAGCTCGGTTGTTTTAATGCGTTCTAGACGTGTTTGGGCTATCTCTAAGACGATTTCAAAGATCTTTGCGACATTCTGTCCGGTTACGCTTGAAGTCACGATCATGGGTGCCCAGGGCACGAAATCAAAATCGGCTTGGATTTGAGGAATCAGCTTATCGTGCGTGAAAGCGTCTTTCTCAACGGCATCCCACTTGCTTACCACAATGATAAGACCCTTGCCCGCTTCTTTGATCATGCCAGCGATCTTTTGATCTAAACCTACGCTTAATTCATTGGCATCAACAAGCAGTAAACAGATATCCGCTTGTTCAATGGCGCTTAAAGAGCGAATAACACTAAAGCGCTCTACTCCTGGTGCAATCTTGCCGCTTCTACGAATACCAGCCGTATCCATGAGTTCTATCTCGCGGGTCATATATTTGATAACGGTACGGTTAATGTCGCGGGTAGTACCTGCTCTGTCAGCAACAACTGCTTGTTGCTTTTTGGCTAAGGTGTTAAACAGATGAGATTTTCCAACATTTGGACGGCCCAAGATAGCCAAATGGATACGGTCCGACGCTTCATGAATACTTGCTTTGGGAAGCTGGGTGGTAGCGGCTTCTAACAACTCTTCAATCCCACTGTTTTGAGTGGTGCTGGTGAGGAAGATATCTTTGATGCCAAGTTTACGGTACGGATCAAGTGCGTCATCGCCCGAACGACCTTTACGAGAAAGCTGGTCTGCTTTGTTAACTGCCAGAAGAACTGGCTTACGGGTTTTTAGTGCCATAGTGGCCACCCGGCGGTCTTCCTCGCTAATCGCAGCCGGAGCTTCGATCATAACGATGATTACATCGGCACTATCGGCTGCCTGAGCTATCTGCTCCTGGATGGTAAACTCAAAATCATCCTCGGCCGCTTTTAAACCGGCAGTGTCCACAAGCCAAAAGTCTTTATCTTCAAAGCTTGCCTTGCCGTAAATACTGTCTCTGGTGGTACCGGGCTCATTAGCAACAATTGCCTCGCGTCGTCCTAAGACCACATTGAACAAACTAGACTTGCCGACATTGGCACGCCCCACAATTGCGACGATAGGTACCTTAACTTTACTCATTAGCATTATTATAACAGAGAGCAGCTATTGACAGAAGGATAAAATTATTTCTGAAATTTTTTAGGAAATATTATGCTACACTGGGCACATATGGAGCAGACACCGGGTGATGCATATGAATTTGAACATGACCCGTTGCTTGAGCTGCAACTGCATCCCGAAAAGCTTCGTGGTATAGACCAGGAGCTAGGTCCTAGAGGCATAGGGGCGTTTGTTGTACCGGCCGTTCTTACGCCTTGGCAGGTCAGATATATGCAAGAAGAAATCTTTGATCCGTTCCGTGTAGCCTGGCGCGATAATCATGATGAATATGTAAATCAACGTGGAGTGACAATAACCGAAAACCACACAGTCTTCGCGCTTAAACTGCACCAAGGAGATCCGTCGTGGATACGGCGAGTGCCTCGAATGCGCGCCCTTACATACGAAGTAGAAAAGCTAGCAAACAGCCTCTCTGGGGTTTTCCCCAGTCTTGAGGGCTGGCAAGCAGATGAAATGTCGCTTCATCGCTATGACGATCCTGATGTAGGTCTCAGTTTCCATAGAGATAACCTACGTTTTAGCGGTCTTATTGCTGTCATCACGCTTGAAGGTGCAAGTGATTTTGCGGTACGGCACGGAGATAGCGGCGAGGAAGTTCGCTTTCCGGTTGGCGAAGGAGACTTGGCGCTCACAAGAGCGACCGGCTTGTATCCACAGACCGATTCCAAGGGTAGGCCAGTAAATCTTTGTCCCGAACATGCCGTCCTGGATCTCAAAACACCGCACAGAAGTTCATTCATAGTTCGCGCAAATACCCGTTCTCACGAGTCTCTTCCAGGCTTTACCTTTGATAACTGGTCACCAGACGAAGTATGAGTGAGGTTGTAGGGACGCGACTCTCCCCTATTAAGTGGTTAGCCGAAACATATGATTTGCCCGCTAACCTAAGCGCAGTTCACGCAGATGAATCAACGGCAAAGCGCCTGCATGAAACATACGACCTTCCCCCCACCATTGGATGCGAGATTGAAGTGCGACGCTCTACCCTGTATCCCGAAGTTGTGGAGCGTTACTTTGGCCAGCCAGACGAATTTGGGCGCTACGCTCTAGGTTATTCGGATCTCAGTCCTGAAGCACAGAAAGAACTTGATGCTGAATGTGCTGTCTTTGATGATGTGCTAAAACCTCAGTATAAAGCTACTCAAGCTAACGGTATTCCGGCCGGTAACGATGCATACTGGGAATTTGCACACGAACCTACTTATAGCTGGCGAACATTGGCAACCGAAACCGACCTGCTATTTAAAAGTGGACTTATACCGGAAGGTTATGATCATTCATTGCATGTGACCCTTGGGGGCATAGCCCAAAAAGGAGGAGGGCCCTGTCTTATCTTAAGCGGTCTTGAACTGATGAATGTGCCTCCTGAGCGCATACTGTCTGCTACTGTACCAAATAAATATGGAGCTCATACATCGTGGGCTCGCAGAGGCACAGATGGCTTGCGAACACGTAATTCGGGAGAGCTTCAGCTGAATCAGGTAGAAGCAACTGAAATGCGTACCCTCACAGCACAGACAGCCCAAGACACTGTCGAGACCTTACGGACCGCCCAAGTTCTGGCTACCGTTCTAAAGGCGTACCGTGTAAGACATGAAACGCCAGAAAACACCGTGCAATCTATCGCCGGACTGTGGCCGGGTTTTAGAAGCCTTATGCGTACTCTGTGGGAAAGGCGCGGTCTTCCTATAGAAAGCTGGGGATCTCCTCACCGCAACCCTGGTCCTTGGCGCGGTTGGGCTGAATGTTTAGCTCGACGTGAAGACACTAACTCTCTAGAACACGAAACGATAGCAGACATTCATAAGGTAGTTGCGAAAGCCGAAGAATATATCGCTACTTTGCGATAAGTTTATGGTGCCCAGAAACATCATGGACCCGCAAGTAGCGAGCGCCATGTGCTACCGCAACGCGACCAGCTTTAAGGTTATGCTCAATCTTATGGCGACCATGATCTCCTAGGAATCGTTTCTTGGAATAACCAATCATCACATCGAAGTCAGGTACGTGTTTGGCGAATTCTAAAAGCTGCCAGTTAAGATCGATTGTCTTGCCGAAGCCAATGCCGGGATCAAGGATAATATGTTCCTTTGGTATGCCTGCTTCTTGCATCTGCTCTGCTCTAGTAAGCAATTCGTCCAGTACCTGAGAAACGGTACTAATATCTCGTTGCTGGTGGGCCAGCTGAACATTTTGCCCACAATAGGCAGGAAGATGGCTCACGATGCAGCGAACATCCTGTGCTACGGCTGCCTCGATCATTTCGGGGTCACTAAAAGATGTGACGTCATTAATAATAAATGAACCATATCGAGCAGCACGCCTCACAATTTCAGGATGATACGTATCAAGGGAGAGCTTCCCGGAGTAACGAGGACCTAGTCTATGTAATATAGGCTCGAGACGCTTCCATTCCTCCTCAGCACCAAGGGCAGTAGCGCCAGGTCGCGTCGATTCAGCGCCAATATCAACAAGGCTGGCACCATCGGCAAACATTTGTTTTGTTTGTCTTAAGGCTGTGTCTACGTTGTTGTACAACCCGCCATCTGAAAAACTATCAGGCGTAACATTTAATATCCCCACCAGCTCCACAGATCTCATAGGAAAAGTATATCAGACAATAAATGGGCGGAAGCCAATAAACTATTTACGTGTTGAGAAGCTTTTTGAAAGCGCCGCTTTTAAGTTCGTGTAGCTTATAGTCTCCAAACTGGGTACGGTGTAGTTTCTTAACGGTATAACCAAGCGCACTAAATGTCCGACGGATTTGCCGGTTTCTTCCTTCTTGCATCGTGACCTTGAGCGCTCTTAGGTTTGTACCATCGTGGGATACGATGAGATGACTTGTTCCATCGCTGAGCTGTATACCTGCTTCGAGTTTTTCTTCATCTGAAAGATCGAGTGGCCTATCAAGTTCAATTTCATACACCTTCGTTTTTTCATATTTAGGATGCGTGAGCTCATTTGCCAGATGTCCGTCATCGGTCATGAGTAAAAGGCCGCTCGAATCTTTATCGAGCCTACCTACAGGCTTCAGGTGATGTAGCTCTGGTGGTAAAAGATCATATACTGTTTTGCTTCCCTGTCCAACACGTGAGCACACATATCCTACCGGCTTATACATCATGATCGTAAGGGTGTCGGTGGGTAAATAGATACGCTTACGATCCACCGTTACTTTATCGGTGGTTGTGGCATGATCACTTAAGCGAGCTGGAATGTCATTAATAAAGACTTTCGAGCCCTGGATAAGTTTATCCGCCTGCCGACGTGATATGCCGGTCGCGCTCGCGATAAAACGATTTATACGCATCGGTAAGCGGTCCTAGAGGGCAATCAAATTTGGATCACCATCCTGAGCGGTTGGCGGTGGAGGCGGTGTTGTGGGGGAGATAACCGTGGGAACTGCCTGACTCTTCTTTTCTTCTTCTTCGAGGAGCTTGTTGAGATCGGGTTTTACCGTCGGGTCATTAATAGGATGTAGGACTTTCTTGCCACCAATTGTGACGGCGGGGCTATCACTGCTTGACGTAGCTACCGGTTCTGGAGCTGGTGCTGGATCGGCAGGTGGTGTCGCGGGAGGTTCTGGAGCTGGAGAAGATGAGGTGACAAAGTTATTAATTTGCGCATCAACAGCTGCCTGTTCAGATGAAGCAGATTGGGCATTAGTTACCTCATCTGGAGTTGGTGCTGGAGTGGTGGGCGCTGGGTCAGCAGGCGGCGTTGCGGGAGGAGTTGGGACGGGATCAGCAGGAGGAGCTACCACCGGTGTATCAACAACAGGTGTTGGAGTAGGATCGGGAGCGGGCGCAGGAGCTGCTACCGGTTCTGGAGCTGGTGCGGCCGCGGCAGGTTCGGGTGCTGGCACTGCAGGAGCTGCGGCTGGAGTATCTGTTGGAGCTTGAGCAATGCTTGGTGAAGCTGAAGGGGGTGTACCATCAAGTACTTCACGAGCAATCTTAGCTACATCTTCAAGGGTAACCTGTGACTTTACAAGATAACGATCTGCGCCAAGTTTATCGGCGCGCGACTTATCTTCTGCCTGAGACAAGGCGGTCATCATAATAACCTTGGTATCTTTGGTTTCAGGAGTAGTACGAAGAATATCGAGCATATCAAAGCCGCTAATCTTCGGCATCATGACATCAGAGATAATAAGATCAGGCTTCTCCTTAACGGCAAGTGCTAACGCTTCTTCACCGTCATGAGCAGAGACAATCTCATAGCCTTCGGCCAATAAGCGGGCCTCATAAATTTCGCGTAAATTGTTGTCGTCCTCGACGAGCATGATCTTAGCCATGCGTAACTCCCTCTCTTTTCATGTGTTGCTTATGCTTCATTACACGCATTGTACCACGTTTAATCATCTATTTCGCCTCTGGTAATACCGAGACCTTGCTGGCTTCTTCGCGCATAAGTTGCTGGGCGCGCTCGGTTGTTAATCGTGGCAGATTTATATAGAACGTACTTCCCTTACCTACGACACTTTCTACCCAAATGCGTCCGTTGTATAATTCGATAATTTTACGACAAATAAATAGGCCAAGACCAGTGCCACCGACGGTTCGGGTGCTGGAGTTATCGACACGGTAGAACTTTTCAAATAAATGCGGAACATCCTCGGCGGGTATACCATGACCGGTATCGGTAATACGGAGCTGCACCACCGTGTTATCACCAGTAAGGCCCAGGGTAATTTTACCTGTCTCAGTATATTTAACGGCATTATCAAAGAGATTGGTGATAACCTCACGCAAACGATCAGGGTCAACGTGGACGTAATAGAGCGGTTTCACCACGTTCCCGCCACTCGCATCAATGACTTGCCCTGGTGCGCCTAAGACAAACTCTACGCTCAGATTCTTTTTCTGGGCAGCAAATTTAAGCCCATCGGTTAAGGTCTCCAGGAACTGGCTCACCTCGAGTGTGGCGGGGTGGTTGGTAAGACGTCCGTCTTCGGCTTTGGCACTGGTAAGCAAGTCTTGGAAAAGCTCCCCAAGGTGCTGCGTACTTTCATGGGCTTTTTCGAGAAATCCCCGCGCTTTGGAGTCAAGCGTACTCACCTTGTCATTAAGCGCCAACGCTAGGTAGCCTTCAATTGCCGCTACAGGTGTACGCATTTCGTGGCTGGCTGTGCTCACGAACTCAGTTCGTTGTTGCTCTTCTTTGCGCTGTTCGCTAATGTCTCGAAACACGCCAACCGCTCCCTGAATATTGCCTGCACTATCTACCAGGGGAGAAACAGTCATATCAAGACATAACACCGTCTTAGAACGTGTTCTTAAACAGGCTCGACGGTCACGAATGGTAGCTTTTTCTTGGAATGCTCTAAAAAATGGATTTTTTTCCTCAAGATATGGTTCGCCCTTATCATCAATCAGCTGTAATACAGCCGCATAATTAAGACCCTGAGCTTCTTTGGGTTCCCACCCGGTAATAACACCTGCAGCAGGATTGAAAAGCTGAATAGTTTTTTCTGAGTCAATCAGAATAACCCCGTCTTCAATGGCGCGTAGGATAATCTCTGATTTTTGTTTTTCATCCCGTAAGTTTGAGGCTAAAACATGTGCAGGTCCTTTTGGCTTACTCGGTGTTTTCTTTTTTCGGGCAAATAAAAAAACAACCGCTGCTACAACAATAACGGCAAAGAGGCCCGCGATGATCAACATGTATTTCACGCTTATGGTTATTCCTGGCAATTATTATCGCTGATGTGTCTCTGTTTTACAACAAACAAAAAAGACTCCGAAGAGTCTTCCTTTACTTATGTGGTGACCCCTGCGGGGTTCGAACCCGCGATCTTCAGGATGAGAACCTGATGTCCTGGACCACTAGACGAAGGGGCCATAAAAACTGGCACGAACAGCTTACCATATCTGTTGGCTAGCGTCCATAATGGGGATGTTCGGAAGTCTCCTGAATGAATCCGCTGGCAATATCCCAAATCTCATTGATCTGCCTTTGCACAGGAGTGCCCCAACTTCTTCGATATCCTTTAATACACATGTCACTCGCTCCTGGTAATCCGCGTGATTTGGGAATAAGTAAGTTCACTTCTGCAAATCGTTCCTCTAGATTGTGGGGATTGGCAGTATCCCAGCGATATGCGTACGTCACCTGCCCCCTAAATGGTGGCCATAACGTAATCCGTCCGGGTTCCAAGTTGGCAAAGTTTTCTAAATAGAGACGATCTCGCACAACAAATCCGCCAATGTGGAGGATAGTACGTTTTAGAGTCCAGTCATTATCTCCCGCAAATTCAAAGGTGTCTCGTTGGACTGAGCCCCATTGCTGCATTCTGGCGGGAAGCCCGTCTGCCACAACAAAAGACTGCAGGTGTTCAGACACTGAACGGAATAAATCAACCGAGCCTGTTTCGGGTGACCCAAAAGAAGACATGCCTTTATTTAAAGCCCGCAGCGTCTATTACGCAATGTGTCTATTTAAGTTGAGCCAAAAACTCCACGAGTTCTTTAGGGGTAATATCTGCCTTAATAAGGTAGCCATCAGCTTGCGCTTCGATTTCTTTTCGAATTTCATCGTCTTGCACGAGATTAGTGGTGATAATGATTTTGCTATGAATCTGCGGTGTTTGCGCGGGATCCCGTAAGGCTCGCAGGATTTCCATGCCGGTTACCCCAGGCACCATAAGATCCAAAAGGATAATATCGTAGGCGTCGGTTTTGGCGAGCTTGAGGCCATCGGTGCCATCGAGCGCATTCGTAACCTCATAGCCTGCCTTACGTAAAGCTCGCTCATAAAGCTCACTAATAAAATATTCGTCCTCAATGCAGAGGACTTTTAAGCCCACGGGTGGTGGTGAGCTTGGGGTTGGTGACTGCATTTCGACCATGGTTACCTCCTGTACATTGAATGATTTTTTATCCAGCCGTGCGCCTGACGTTCAATCGTATTACTGCCGGTATCTTTGAGCTGGCTGGCAACTCGTTCATATGGCTGAAGAGTAAACCCGAAGCTACTTCCCTCTCCGTCTTTACTTTGTACCCAGACGGTACCGCCATGGGCAGATACGATAGCTTTCACAAGGTATAATCCAAGTCCGCTACCGCTAATGGTGCCTTTCGAGCGATGTGAGCGATAGAACTTTGTAAAAAGATGCTTCACCGCGCTGGGTGGAATACCTATCCCAAAGTCCTGCACCACTGTTTCTATCGTACCATCTTTGGACGAATGGGCATGCACGACGACCTTATCTGAATCTCCGCTATACTTCACGGCGTTATCAATAAGGTTGCTCATCACTTCATACATGCTAATCTTATCGACCGCTACTGACGGTAGATCAGGAGCGATATCAAGCTCAAGGCGTTTGCCTCGTACCTTGACGCGTAGTTCTAGGTCACGGCAAATTTCCTGCAAAAGATCACCCCATTTCGCTTCATGCAGACTAAGTGTTAGCTGATTTTCGTCTACGCGTGCAACATTTAAAATGTTACTCACAAACGCAGCGAGTGTTTGGGCTGAAGCACTCATTTTATGCATAAAGTCGCGGAGTTCAGGGGTAAGCTGGGTGTCTAACTCATCCTCAAACACCTCGATGTATCCTCTTAAGACCGTCAAGGGTGTGCGTAGCTCATGCACGGCCAGGGCCACATAACTGGTACCTGTATCTTCAGTACTATATTTTTCGCTATGATCAAAGAGGGCTAATAAGGTTTCAAAACCGGTAGGGTTGTCTTTTGAATAGCGCGCAATGAGATCAAACTGGCGGGATCCCTTATCGTCCGGCAACTGGAGGCGTACTCGATCCCAGGAAAAAGTAGCATCGGCTCGTTTCGACTGCGATTCTTTCAGCCATTCTTCCAGTGTGGAGCCGCCCGAAAAAGAGAGCTGCAAAGCATCGTAGATATATTTCCCCGTTAAATCTTCATGTGTACGTTCGGCAAATCTGCTGGCAAGGCCATTCGCATAGGCAATCTTCATTTCACTATCAAGCGCTAGCACTGGCATTGGTAAGTACTCTAAGAAGCTGCGTGCTCCCTGATCGAGTGGGTTAACCATCTTCCCTTCTTGCCGAGGCATTGTCCCGTTTGTGCTGGCAAGATTATATACTTCATTAATTAAGGCTTTCGCAAATTCCTTGCCTGTTTGTAGAGCTTCTAGATCCGGTGCGGGAACATCTTCTTCGGATGGACTTATATGCCAAATAGCCTGCCAGATTGCTTTAAGGGGCTGAATGCTCAGTGCAACGATAGTGAGCGTGCTGAGCAGTGCAAGAACGAGTGCAATAGGCGTAAGGGCTACAAGCAAACCGATGTCACTGAGATTAACGCGGGGTTTTAAGAGCATGAAGATGACTAGAAGAAGTGCATTCGAAAGAAATACTAAAAGAAATACCCGAATCGCAAGCTGGTTCGATAATTTCTTTAAGTGATTCATGGCTGGAAGGTTACAGAGCCAGGCGTATCAACCATTGCGAGCCATGTCTGACCAGGATTGAACGTGAGTGTATTGCCGTTCGCATCGGTAAACTTCCACTGTGCGGTACGACTCGTCTTGCTCCAGGTTCCTTCGCTCACGACACCATCTTGGAAAACAAAGACTTTGCCGGATCCTGTTGTGGTGTAGGCGGTATGCTGTCCATCGGCATCAATGCCACGTTGCATAACAATTGCCACAACTACTTTTGGCGCGAGCTGTGCTCCTGAGCGTTCGTCGAGATGAGGTTTGCCACCCTCGCTGCGCTTATAGGTATTGGTGCCAACATCATAGTCATAATGGACGTTATATAACGTACTGGAGATATCAAGATCAATTGTTCGGGCAGTTGGAGTGGCGGCTGCCTTCTCTTCCTTACGCTCAAAACCGGTAAAGTTGGCAGTGTTAAACCCTTTCTTTTCTTCCAGTTCGTTCAGTTTAGCGATTGAAGTATAGACATTGTGTGGTGCGTAACGCTGCGTGATACGGGTATAGCTGCCAGAATTTGCGAACTGATCCAGATCTTTCGCGCCTGTACTCTTAATATCGCTCAATGCTTTTGGTGAGCCGCCCACATGGGCAATGGCAGCATCAAATGGCAAGAACCAATCAAGATAATAAGGACGAACCGAACGGATAGGTCCTACATAATCTGGTTCAATATCTTGATAGAGTGCGAGGAAGCGAGTAATGCCACCCTCTGCCACCGCTTCAAACACAACACTTGCATCTTTTAATCCAGACTGCGGACGAGCTTCGAGGCTATTTTCAATCATGACGCCGGTTACTTGGCGTTCATTCACGCTTGGATCAACCTGTAGGCCGCTCAGCTTAGAGGCAACGGTCGTTGGCTTTGGTACGGGTTTTTCGTATGGCTCTTCCTTTACTTCGGTGACGGTTCGGTCAGTTGAACCACGAATTAAGAACCACCAGGCGGAACCTACGCCGCCTAAGAATAGGAGCGCAATCATACTAAAGATAATCCACTGTTTCTTGCCATGAGGTGGAAAGAACGTGAGGCGCTTTTTAAAGAAGCCTTTTTTGGGCTTGTCTGATTTTGGTCCCTCTGGCTTTAGGGGCCCGTTATTTTCGGTCTCAGCTAACTCTTCAGGTGGAACAAAATCTGGTTCCGGTGCCTCATCTTTATTGGACACAAATGCATCCGTATTTTTAATCTTGGGTGTCTCGCTCAATCCTAATTTAGGCCGTTTGGGCCGAATAAAGTCATCCATTGGTATGTAGTGTACCATACCGCTTGCGCTTATAAAGTGTCTCCTGGCGAAATAGTAACTGTAATTTTCCTTATCTGTTAAAATCCTAGGTATGTATTCAAAAGAGTTACACGACCGCCTTGTTTCACTGCTCGCACCAGACGGCTATACCCCTCGTACAGAAAGTGAAGCCCACTACCCACCCCGCAGCTTGCCGGACGATGCAATTGTTACCCGTTCTGCCCCAAGCCCCACCGGTTTTGTACATATCGGCACTATTTATATGTCTCTTATTAATAAGCTCGTAGCGCTGCGCACTAAAGGTGTAAATATGTTACGGGTTGAGGACACTGATAAAAAGCGTGAGATTGAGAATGGGATACGGATTATCGTTGACGGTCTGCAGACATTTGGCCTGAAGGCAGATGAAGGTGTTGATGCAGATGGCGTAAGCTATGGAGAGTATGGTCCCTACCTTCAGAGTGAGCGTGGCAAGATTTATCTCGGCTATGCAATCGAACTACTTGAAAAAGGCCGTGCTTATCCTGATTTTGCAACCCCTGAAGAGCTAGAGGCTAATTATAAGAAGCAGCAAGCCGCAAAAGTGCGCCCTGGCTATTATGGTGAATACGCACTGTGGCGAGATAAGCCTGAGGAAGATATAATTCGCGCTCTCGACGCTAACCAGCCCTTTGTATTGCGCTTTAAGTCCGAAGGATCGCATAACCACCGTGTATCTATCAACGATGTATTAAAAGGTCGTGTTGAACTACCTGAAAACGATCTCGATGTGCCGCTTATTAAAAGTGACGAGTATCGTTTGCCGACATATCACCTGGCTCATGTCGTTGACGACCATCTCATGCAGACAAACATTGTCCTGCGTGGAGACGAGTGGCTACCTAGTACACCGCTTCATATTGAACTGGCGCAAGCTCTTAATATCTCACCGTTCCGCTACGCGCATTTTGCGCCGATTAACATTATGGATGGCAGTTCAAAGCGAAAGCTCAGCAAGCGGAAGGATCCACAGGCTGATGTACAGTACTTTATTAAGGCTGGATACCCTACCGAGGCTATTCTGGAATATCTCATTCGTCTCGCAAACAGCAACTTTGAAGATTGGCGCAAGGATAACCCGACTACTTCATTATGGGAGTTTCCTTTTAGTTTGGATAAATGGGCCAAGGCTCGCGGTGCTCTTCTCGATATCCAGAAGCTTGATGATGTAAGTAAAGATGTTATTGCTGCATTACCTCAAGATGAATATGAAAAAGAAATACTGGCTTGGGCGAAGCTTCATGACACAAAACTTTATGACGCAATGCAGCAAGACGTTGCCTATACCAAGAAAGTATTAGCAATTGAGCGCGAAGGAGAACTGAAACGAAAAGATCTCGCAAAATGGAGCGATGCACCGCTGCAGTATGCTTACTTCTACGACAGCCTCTTTGACACAGCTACTGCGAGCAAGGAACTCGCTGATGTAGACGCCGATACTCAAACTACTGTGCTCAAAGAATTTCTTGATCGTTTTGATACAGCCGATGATCAGCCTACCTGGTTTGAAAAACTGAAGTCTGCAGCTGAGGCTGCTGGTTTTGCAACTGATCATAAAGCCTTTAAAGCTGAACCTGAAAAGTATAAGGGTAACCTGGCAGATTTCGCTCGGATTATCCGTATTAAGCTTACGGGCAAAAACCGTACTCCCGATTTATGGACCATCATGCAAGTCATGGGTGCTGACCGGGTTAATAGTAGACTTCAGTAATCTTAGAGTGATGTAGCGATCTTAATAAGCTGTGGGGTGTTGAGGCCAGAATTACCTCTAATTTCATACCATACACCGCTCTCTACCCAGGTAGCGTTAGAATCGCCATATAGATAGATAGTGCGGCCATTGTCGGTGTATTCTTGAACTTGCGTACCGGTAGTAGCAACATAATTATCTTTTAGTGCATTATTATCCCAGCTTGAGGATTTCTGAATAACCGTATATTGGCGATCGTCCACATTTGTTTCGTAATGAACAGCGACCTCGCCGGGACTGTACTGGATGGCATCATTAACCGCAAAGCCCGCAGGTTTATATCCGGGCAGACTGGCCTTTACGCCCGACTTAATACTGGCGTAACGAACCGCAAGATTAGGGATATTCTGATACGCGACAAATGAGCCCAATAACAAAACGGCAACGCTGGTAGCCGCAATATTGGTGGCTCGTCTGCCTAAGCCGATATGCTTCGCGACGCGATGACGAAGTGCAGTCTTTTTATGATGCGTCGGCGTGTGACTAGACGCTGCGGCGAGACCTTTGCTAATTGCTTCTTCTTTAGGACTTCGCTTCGTAGCATGGGATTCGGTGGTCTTATGAGGATGCTGTATATGACTTGTGTGAGGATGTGCAGGTGCGGGAACGACATCTAGCTGTGCAACATGCTTAGACACGGGCGCTGGGTTAACGACGGGAGATTCTGGCGCTGAACGCACGGTAGAACCAAAGCGGCTAATATGTGTGCTTCTTTCGACGGTATGTGCACGTTTTGCTCGTAATTCTAAAGGACTGCTCGCACTCCTTATTTGAGGCGCGACATCCCTCATGGCAGGCGGCGCAACAACAGGAGTTTGTGAGTGATTTACCGTCGGGGCGGCTGGTTTCTTGACGACATGCCGCATTAAAGTCTTACTAGGCTGAGAAGTTTTATGCACGTGACTGCTGGTAGTTTTTGAACGGTTAATACTGCTCGTAAAGGTCTTGCTCGGCGTAATATCTGATACGACGTGCGAGGGGGCAGCCGATGGTGAAACAGCAGCAACACGCTCTCCTGTGACAGCGTTATATCGTTGACCATTAATCTCAATAATAGCGGTGTGCTTTGAGGATGCTTTTGTTTTTTGTTCCATTTTATGAGGCGTGCTTATCGCGAAATTGTTACCCTAAGCTACGCATCATCTTACTGTGCTTTCTATGTTCGCGCAAGCAAAGATTCTTAAAATAATCTTAATGAGACACCCTGGCGCTGCCATCGAAGTGTAAAGTGCTATATACTATCACATAGCATCATGGACTTTCTTGATCCAAAACGTAAAAAAGCACATCGCCGTCGGCTTTTCATAGGCTATATATTAATGGCTATTGCCGTGGCTATGGGTACCCTTATTCTGCTCTTCACCGCTTACGGCTTCGATATAGATCGTAAGACTGGCGATATTATCCAGAACGGTACCGTGTTTGTAGACTCGCAGCCCGGTGGTAGTACGATTATTCTGAATGATGAAGTCCAAGGCAACAGGACTGCTGCTCGGCTCGCCTTACCTGGAGGCAGGCAGTATACCATCCGGTTGGAGAGCGAAGGATATCGCCCTTGGTCACGGACCTTTTCTCTTGATGGTGGCAGTATTGAGCGGCTTGTATATCCTTTACTTATTCCTACTGAACTCACAACCTCTGATGTTCAGCTCTATGCTTCATCGCCTGCATTAGCAAGCCAAAGTCCAGATCGCCGTCGCCTGCTGGTACAACAGCCTGGTCAAACCTATGTCTTTGATTTTTATGATCTTAACAATCCTGGCGCATCCCCCGCAGTGCTCACAGTACCGAGCACTATCTTAACCGAGCCTACAAAGCCGGCCACCATAACGGTGCTTGAATGGTCCAATAACAATCGTCATGTACTTCTAGATCGAGTGGTTGAGGGTCGACATGAGTTTCTTGTCTTTGATACCGAAACGCCTGCCAGCAGCATTAATCTTAATACCACACTCGGCGTTGCTCCAACCACCGTTCGTCTGCGCGATAAAAAGTTCGATCAGTTCTATATTTACGACCTCACTGGCGGTATTCTCAGGAGTGCCGATTCAAGAGCGCGTAGCGTATCGGCACCTATCCTGCGCAATGTCATTGATTTCAAATCATACGGCGAAGATCTCCTTCTCTATGTCACGAAGGAAGGCGCTACCGAGGGTCGTGTCAATTTCCGCATACGTGAAAAAAGTGATGCCACGTATCTGCTTAAATCTGTGCCAGATGCTACTACCTATCTTCTTGATATATCTGAATATGACGGAACTCCTTATTATATTGTAGGGGGAGATAGGAGTGACGCCGTATTTATTTACCGCGACCCACTCCCTACCCTTAAGAGTAATGGCAGTAATCCTGTGCTCGTGCACACGGTATTACGCCTTGAGAGCCCGCGCTTTGCCTCTTTTTCGGCTAACAGCGGCTTTATTGTTGCTCAAGCCGGACCTGAGCTCGTTGTCTTCGATATTGAGGGAGACAGGCAGTTTAGAACAACATTGAATTATCAGATTCCACAAACCGTAGAGCTTGAATGGATGGATGGTCATCGCTTTACTTTTGTTGATCAAGGCAAAAGCTACATGATTGATTTTGATGGCTCAAACGAACAGCAATTAGTTTCAGCGGCCAATCTAAACATTGGGCCTTATTTTGCTCCAGATTTTCAGACGGTATTTGCCGTGAGCCCATCGGCGCAGGTAACCGGTCGGTTTGCCCTCACTCAAACTAGCCTTATTCGTTAGCAGCTAAAATATCCAGTTTACAATCCGATGCCACAAGGACTCGGCATTTCCGGCAAGAATCTCCGGCTGCTCGTCTGTCTTAAGTGCGGTACTCGCGGTATTACCACCGGGATCGGGACTTACCTGCTCTCCCACAATAACTAATCGGTTAATGGTGGTGCCAGGCGGATCGCACGTAATAAGTGTGGCAGTAGCTACTTTGCCGGCTAAGGGCTCTAGCACGCTTAAGTCTGTGGGCTTCACAATCTTTTTATCTATCACCTTATAGACATATCGAACCCCGTCTTTTTGAAGGTAAAAGGTATCTTCTTTTTCCATGCGACTTAAAAGTACAAAGGCAAACTTAAATTTACCTTTATTAAGGATATTATTACTAGAGTGGCCAAATATAACACTGTTGCCCTGCTCACCCGGGTTAGGAGTGGTCGCGTAGTGAACGACGCCGCGTTCAAGTCCTGTTTGAATAGCTGATTCATCAACGGTGGCAACATCGTAAACCACGGGCACTTCAACATTAATCTTTGGAATAATAACTTTAGATTCAGGTCCCACGGCACTGTTGTTAGGATCAAGGATGAGGGGTGTAGCGCTGACATTTCGGTTAGGGGTAATGAATGGTGCAATAAAGCGTTCATTAAAGAATCCGAATAGCAACAAAAGCATCATAAGTGCACCCATGCCCAAGCCAAATGCCAAAGACTGCACATGTTGCTTCCTGGATAACTTACCGCGGGTTCGTACGGTGCTGGTTATGTGTCGCTTTATTTCTGCCACTGACCGAAGTGAGCTCGCTTTTGGTTTTGGTGGTTCGGTTATTGGGCTCATGGTGCTCGTAATCATGGCCGGGCTTTGCTGCGCAATGACTTCTGGTGCAGGAGGTTGTGTATGGTGAGTTGCCTTTGTCGGGTCAGCAGCATAAAACTCTTGCCAGACTTCATGCTTTTCTTTGTCGTTAAGACCGATATAGTAGGCATGCCATTCGGTCTGAATTTGGGCGAGTGACTTGCCTGACGTAGCAAGTTCATACATAAACTGCTGGTGCCGAGAGCGCTTTGGTCCTGCCTGCACACTTTCTACTGCTTCGTCTACGGCATCTGGCTCGCGGGAATATAACGTTGCTATTTTTTTACGAATCAAATCGGCGGCTGGATTTGGTTCGCCGTGAAGATATTTTCGATGAGAAGTGTTGTCGTGTGCGTTCATGCTTATGCTATGGTTTGCACCCCTTAGTATAGTATAATCTTCCCTGTTCTTATACGTAATTTCCCCGGGCGAGTGGCGGAATGGTAGACGCGCTGGACTCAAAATCCAGTGTTCGCAAGAACGTGAGGGTTCGAGTCTCTCCTTGCCCACCATTGTAAAAGGCTGTGCTTTTTAGCAGGGCCTTTTATTTTTAGGCGTTGGCAATCGTTGTATAACAGGCAGTTCGTCCCGGCCCTATTCGACGCAGTAACTGCTCGGTTCTTCTATCAAGGTTTGTTGCAGCTATATCTGCAGCTCTGTCTGGCCTATCTCGTCGTTCATTGTCGAAATCTTTAAGAAGTTGTGAAGGGCGAACATTTCTTGAATTTTCACTGTGAAGCATTAGATCAATCATGGCAATGACGGTAACATCGGGCACATACTCCTGTGTACCCAGCTTATTTTTTACCTGTATCTTCTGGGCAATCCCGATACCTTCAGATGCTGCTTGGCCCCAAACAGTAATATCCCATCCTGGACGAACATGTGAGGGTCTTTTTCTGTTCTCAAAACCTCTGTCTTCGCTGATATACGAATGTACTGGCACGCCCATTGTCATGCCGTCTTTTAGCGCTTGTCTTTCGAGTAATAATCGAATAACCATCTCAGCAGCATATCCGCGCAAATCGTTGCTATTTTCTTCCTCTTCCCTCGCCTGAATGGCGGCTCGCACATCGAGCGTATTCTCAAGTGTTTCGGAGTAATGCTTTTTAAGAGTCCATGCTGATGGCAATGTTGCAGTGGTAATGATGGGTGTTAAAACCGTGAGATCGGATAAAAGCTGTCGTGCCATAAGTACGGGTGCTTTTACATTGGCGCCCACGACCGGGTGCATATCGATCATTCTTTCAGCTAAAGCTGCGCCCGTAAGCAAAATCTCCATTTGGTCGCCTGTTTCTGTTACATGCTTGGCCGCTGTTTCAACATATGCTGCGATACCAGCATGTTGTTCTGCTATATCCTGAGATTGGGCAAGCGGCTCTATAGCACTAAGTCGTTGCTCTACATCTCCAGCACGATGAATGGCTAAAAGTTGCGGGGTTAATGGAGCGGACATTTATATTTCTCGTTAGATAAAAGTTATATTAAAACCAAATAGGTTTTTGTTACAAGTTACTCTGCTCGGCACGGAACCTGAAACATATACCAATTTGTATATTTTATCAAAATATAGTATAATATCAATAATGAGTTATAACCCTGAATTTTGGACGCGTCCGTATGCGGATCGAGATAAGGTTATGCCTGCTTTTGGGGCGCTTGCCTCTGCACAGTATAAGGAATTTGTTGATGCTTACCCCGAAGTAGGGGGAGGCTTTGATAGATTTGGTGATAACGATTTGGAAGAAATTAGAAAATTGTCTCCCGAGTTGCAGCCAGTTGTTGCCGATGTCTGGCTTGCCCACAAGAAAGTTGGCGGGGCGGCATTTACGTATGGCCTTAAGACTAAAGTAACAAACTCGGCATTTCGCGATAAGCTTACGGCTGAACAAAACGCCTGGGTGGAGGCGAACACTTATTGGGGAGCTGACAGCCAGGATATGTTTCATCAACAAATGCTGGGTGGTGGGGCAAACGCGTTCGCCTTCTTTACTCTTGATGCTGCAAAAGCAATGACAATACATGCAACAGAGCATGGGACGGATAACCTCCAAGACGATTTCGTACGTCTTATTACTGGTAGGAATTTTCTTGCAGGATTGCGCCAAGCTGCCAGTGCACGTCAGGCATTTTGGACTATACCCGATAATGGCCACAGTGTAGCTACATTTGCGAATAGAATCGATCATCTTAAAGAGGTAAGTTTAGAGGGTGTGATACCTGCAGCAAGTCCGCTTATTGGTGAATATGGAATGGCAGAACCGGTAGCGCAAGAAATGCAGCTTGAGCGCAAAAGAGGAAACAAACAGTATAACCCTAATGCACTGTATGAGTGGGAGGACCTACCTTCGAGCGGTTGCCCCGTGAGGCACCAGAGGCTCGGAAGTGCATCGGTAAACGGTGCTTTTACGCCTCGTCAACAGGAGTGGATATCCTCGGTGGCACAGGTAAGTGACACAGGCTCACTTCTGTTTACCTGGGATCCTTTTGAGGCTACTCAACAATTGATGCTCGAAACTGCCGGCATTACTCGTTCTTAGATTACCAAAGAACTCGTCACTGCTTTAAAAGTAGTTGAAGGATTCTGCAGCCAAAATACGCTTGCTCGTGCGGCGCTAGGCACTCGCCATATGTCCTCGCCTTCTCCTGTCTTGGTCGTACTTACCCTTCCCTCCGCCACAACGATTGTTGTTCCTAGGTGTTGCGTCAGTATATGTGTGGTATGGCGACCGCCAAACTCATGTAGCACTTCAATCATTCGGACAAGATCCGCGGTAGGTGAAATGGCTTCGGTGAAGTGAGTTGCCGCTGCCAGTTTCTGCAGCTGGGCCGTTGCTCCTACGATAAGCGTATAAGGACGATCAAGTAATAATTCGGGCCGTGCATAAAAATAATCTAAAGCATCTCTCGTTATGATAAGCAGCCCTTTGTACTTCTGTACAAATTGCTCCAATACGGTTGCCGTTTCGCTATTGCGGCCAAACTCCCCTACAAGCAATACGGCATCTGCCCATGCACTTGCATCAAGAATCTCAGCAAGAGATTGTTTTGCAAATCCCCCGCTGGGGTTACTGGGCGCAAAGAGTGCATTTTCTAGAAAACTTCCCACCGTTTTCCGTAGGACATCCGGCAATAAAACGCGAACCGTTCCCGCTCCGGCCTGCGTAGCTTTCGAGTAGGCTTCTCCTACTGTGGCAAACCCATGCGCATTTCCGCCCACAATAAGTAGCTTGCCAGCTGTCTGTTTGCTTTCCGGACGACTCCATAAAATGTCGGGAAACAGTGGCTGGTTAATGTCTTGTTTAAGCCAGTAATCTTCGTGCATACTTTTAGTGTAAACCATATTTATTCAATAAAATATGGTACGCTACAAACATATGACAGAGATATCACCCCGACGCGTTGCCTCCCGGTGGCTCGTTGGGGAAGACGCATATCAGTGGAAACGCAATGAGGTAGGTAAATTTACGATTACCAAAGACATTGACGATTTATTCACGAATGCCCCTGATGGTAGTTGGAGCATACTCATTAATAACTATTGGTGGAAATTTCGTGACTTCCAGAGAAACTCCGTATGGCCGCAAGCTGTTCAGCAAGCAGGTAAATTAGCAGCTACCGCACGTGCCCTAGCGGTAACGATTAGAACCGCGTACTTTGGCGAACCGTATGAAGACCACTTTCGCGCTATTAATCATGCGAGCCTCAGAGAAGTTGAGCATGAAGCCGCGTGGCCAGACGGCGACGGAGTAGGAGACTTTCGGCATGAAATGTTTGCCTATACTGAACTCGGCCGAGTGTTTTATGGCCTACCCTTTCCTGATCAAGATAGCCGAGAGATATCGCCCGAGCTGAACAGACGTGCTCATTCCCTTACCCGTAGTGGCCTTGATTTTCTCTCCGGAGTAGTGGGCAATGCGCTGCGTGAAGGTTCATGGCTGCCCCGTCCGGGTATCTCCTCGAGTGAGGATTTAGAGAGATGGGATTTTACTGCTTCTTCTTCCGATATGCCTGCTTAATACGGTGGTAGTCGTCAGGGCTATCAGTCTTGTCATTGAATAATTCAACAGGATATTTCTCGGCAGCACGCCGTAACTTATCCTTAAAAACGGTAGCAACATCTATATCTAGGGTGTCGGCAAAGTTCATGCAATAAATCATGATATCAGCCAGTTCATCGGCAACTTTTTCTTGATTGCGCTTTGTATATTCGTCCCACTGAAACAGCTCCATGAGCTCTGCTGCTTCAATAGCAATAGACATCGCAAGATTCTTCGGAGAGTGATGCTTGCCCCAACTCCGTTCATCACGAAAAGTTGCAACAAGTTCTTTAAGTTCTTGGAGGGTTGTTTCATTATCTTGAGCACTCATAAGAGTAGTGTAGCGTTACTTTTTACGATTGCAAAAGTTCGACATATTTCTGTGGATGTATCCAGCAATCATCATGCCCACCTGACCATGTGAGTAAAACGGGCTGTTTCATAAAGGGCAGCTGCTGAAGGTCGGGCATGCAAAACGTATCTTCTTCGTTTCGAATAACGATTGTTTTTTGAGCCGGGAGACGCCAAATATTTCCTGCTGCGCGCCCGCGTAGCATGTTGAATGCACGATGTAGCTGGAAAATATACAGGCTGTTCCAGGCTGTTTTATATGTCCACCATCGACGATACCTCGCGCGGAAGCTGTGCTTTGCATCATGACGGGTTTTTTGAACTGTTCCTCGTGCAATTGATTTACCGGGCCAATAAGGTATACCGATAAGGATAATCTTCTCAGCTCGGAGATCTTTAGGAATGAGGTAGCAGCCTCCTGAGTGAGCGATAATAGCATCGGCAGATGAAGGATCACTAGATAATGTATAGCCCGCATTTACTATGGCGCGCTGCATATGGCTGCCAGTGCGCTTCCCTTCGGCGCCACCATATAAAATGCACACTGTTTTCATGCTAGACATCGAGGTCGACACTTACCGGACAGTGGTCTGATCCAAGGACCTTGGCATGGATTTCGGCTGCCGTTACTTTATCCTTGAGTGCTTCTGAAACGAGAAAATAATCAATCCGCCAGCCTACATTACGCGCTCTGGCATTAGCCCAGTGCGTCCACCAGGTATAATGGCCGTTACCTTGGGTGAACATGCGGAATGTATCAACAAAACCAGCATCGATAAAGCGCTGGAAACCCTCCCGCTCTTCATCAGTAAAACCGTGCTTGCCGATGTTGGGGTTGGGGTTGGCTAGATCATCTTCTGTATGGGCGACATTTAAGTCTCCGCAGAAAATTACCGGCTTATGCTGTTCAAGAATCTTAATATAGGTTAAGAACGCAGGATCCCAATTCTTATGGCGAAGATCCAGGCGCGAGAGATCATCTTTACTATTTGGCGTATAAACCGTGACTAGATAAAACTCATCATATTCAGCGGTGATTATCCGACCTTCCGTATTTGGATCACCGTATCCATCATGTACAAGCCCAAACTGCTTCGCAATTTTAATGGGAAGTCCGTAGTCGATACTTAAAGGTTTGGTTTTGGTGAAGATGGCAGTGCCGGAGTAGCCTTTACGCTCCGCTGAGTTCCAGAATTCTTCATAGTCGGGCAGATCAACTTCGGCCTGACCCTGCATTGCTTTTGTCTCTTGCAGGCACAGGATATCTGGATCGTGCTCTTTCACAAATTTTTGAAACGTACCCTTATTCACAACCGCTCGAATACCGTTCACATTCCAGGAGTAAATCTTCATGCACCTTAGTATACTGTCCAGCCTGTTTGTTTTACAAAAAACTATTGTTTAAGATACGTGCGTTTCTTGACAAACCCTGGTAAAATAAGCCTGTTATGAGCGAGACCCTTCGATACCGCGAGTTTAACCCCATTACAGAGGCATACTATGCTACTCCTGAGGTAATTACCTCTCCTACCGAGCCTGAGGGTCTTGGAGATGTTGCTCGCATCCTGACGGGTGTGGTGTTAGTAGAGCCACTTCCTGTTCGCCCTATTGATACACTTCAGCGAGACGGTGCAGCAATTTTGCGGCTTACTCCTGAACTCAGTGCCCCCACTCCTACCACGACACTTCAAGACGTTGCTCGCTACCAAGAACGCTTAGCCGCGTAAAGCTCTCTGAGTATCTCGATCGACATCTCGTCGCTTTATAGTTTCTCGTTTGTCGTATTGCTTTTTACCGCGCGCTAACGCGATCTCAATTTTTATAAAACGACCTTTGGTCAGCAATTTTGTAGGTACGACGGTAAGCCCTTGATTTTTAGCTTCGATAATCGCTGCAAGCTCTCGCTTCTTAAGGAGTAGTTTTCGGTTGCGGATCTGTGTTTCACTTGGAAGGTGTTGAGCATTCGTCTTAAGGGGTGTCACCTGAGCGTTCATAAGCCAGGCTTCCCCATCTTTGATATTCACAAAACTTCCGGTGAGTGTGCCATGTCCGGCACGCAGACTTTTTACCTCCGCCCCGCTCAAGACAATACCAGCAAGGAACGAGTCTTTGAGTTCATAATCAAAGCGTGCTCGCCTGTTTTGAATTGCATTCGTACTGTGTGATTTCTTCTTCACAATAGGGGTATTGTAGCCTAAAGCGCATATATTGACAAGCTGGGCATATATATTGTATAATTTACTTTATGAATACAGCAGAGCGTCTTCAAGGGTATCAGCTCTTTGGTGGCGACACGATTGAATCTATTAGCGAAGTGGCGGAGCTTCAGGCAAGTCTTTCGTATCTTAAGTTTTTCAAAGAGACTGGATTGAAAGAAACAAAATCGTTTAGAGTGCCAGGCTATAGTCCTATTGATGTTGTGGATATATTGCCAGAGAGTGCAAATAACGAAGAGGCTATCGTTTTACATTTGCCAATGGCTAACCCGCTGGATCCAAACCAACTATATAAGGTTGCGACCATCGCAGCATTAAATCGTGGTTCTCGTGTCATTGCATCTGCAAACCCTAGCCGGCCAGGCTATAGAAGTGGGTTGCTTACACGTGCTCAGCGTATACAAGTAGCAAAGGGCGACTTTAGACCAACCGTTGAACCGCTGGTTCGTTATCTTGAGAATCAACATGTTTCATCGGTGAGACAGGCTGGCTACTCATATGGCGCCGACAAAGCAATGGCGATGGCTGCCTTTGAAGCGTTTGATGTATCCCGAACGGTTGCCGTAGAACCCGCTTCAGTTGTACGGCGTTCTGGTATTGCCTTGGGGGCCGCGTTTGCATCGACCAAGAAGGCATTGGAAGGATACGTTGCTTTAAATGAGGTGCCCGCATTTGTCTCAGCACGAAGCAAGTCCGTTAATCGTTCGTATCCGCTAGGGCTCACGAGACTTACCAACCTTGCGATTGCACGCGGTCTAACTGATGGTAAATTTGCTCAGCGCACAAGTAAAGCACTAAAAACGCATGAAGGCATGATCGCAACTTTTGCTTGGGGGTCTGAAAGCGAACTTGCTTTAGACGGAGCAATGAGATGCATTACTCGAGATATCGGCATGGCATATGGTCAAGATCGTATCCGTACTTTAAGAGCCAAGGGAGCTAAGCATGCACTAGCAGATGACATCCATCTTCATGCTGCTCTAATCACTGAGGGTCTCCGTTAGGAGCTATCGGAGCTTTGCGTTTGCTTCCTCTATCTTTTGTAACGATTCTTTTGCCGCATTCCAAAGTCCAGAATCATTGAATTTTGTTTTACGCCAATACCACCACTCGACTCCCCAGAGATCAATCGTTTTCATGCCAGTTGCTCGTCCATACTCAATACGATCTTTTAGCATCTGCGGGTTCATGGACTTATCCTGCTCAGCTAGTGGTGTTTCTTTAGTGCCGCCCGTTGATTCGGGGGTCCACGCCTCGGTTTGAAGTTCATGAATAAAGGACTCATGCCCACGAGTAATTTCTGTAAAGGCAGCTCGAAACGCGTAATACCAGGCAGGAATTGGATATTCAAAGTAGCGTTTAGTAATAGTCTTGTCCCAGACTCGCTTATATACAGAAATTGCCCATTTATCTGGAGTTGGTTCGCCGATGGGTGTGCCGATGGCGTTATTACTCATACTCACCACAAGCGTATGATGTGGATCAATACTTTTTACCAGGTTGTATTCGTAGACGAGACGTTCTCGATCGAAGTTACTGCATAAGCCAAAAGCTTTTAGGAAATACTCATTTTCTAGTTGATAACTGTCTAATGCTGGACTGGTTTTATAGCGTTCAACAACTGCGGCGATAAAGTTATAGAGTGGCTGTTCCCAGGCATCGGCAAGGAGTTTGTCTGCCCAGGCGGGTTTATGGCATTCCGGCCAGCGTGGTTGGCGTAATCCGATAGCGAGGCTTACCTTCACATTGTGTTCTTCGGCCATGCGGAATTGCCAGTCAAGCTCATCAAAATTATACGTACCTTGAGTAGGCTCGATATTTTCCCAGTAACTCACAAGGCGCAAACGTTTAATGCCGAGATCGGTAATAATCGCCTGCATAGTTTCTTTAGGATCTAGGTCATAGTAACGAGCATAATCAGGTATAAATGTAGCGCCGAATGTAACTGGCACATTACGATTTTTATAAATATACCACTGCGCCAATCCATACATTGAACCGATCAAAAAGACTACCAAGGCTATAAGCCCAATAAACGCCTTACGCCAAAAATGAACTTTTACTGTCCAGTGTGTGAAATTACCCCATAACTGTTGCCAAAAACCCACATTTCGCGCCGGTTTGCGTTTGTGGGGCGGAGTTTTTTTCTTTTGTTGGATGTTTGCCATGTTAGTATCAAACGAAGTATGTCTACAATGCTTACGCTTTCTATAGTTATACCAGCTCATAACGAAGAAAACCACCTCAAAGCCTGCTTAGAAGCAATTAAGCATCAGACCGTAAGGCCATTTGAAGTTATTGTGGTGGACAATAATTCAACCGACAAGACTGCCGAGATCGCACAATCATATAAGTTTGTGTCTCTTATTACTGAGACGAAGCAAGGCATTGCATATGCCCGTAACGCTGGGTTTTCTGCGGCGCGTGGTGATCTTATTGGTCGCATTGATGCAGATACCCATCTTGCCCCCGACTGGGCAGAACAGACCTTAACCTATATGAACCAACATACCGAAATCCAGGCTATTACTGGTAACTGCACCTTTTATGATTTCCCACTGCCGCGATTTACGCGTATCGTGCACAGTTTTTTCTACTACCACCTCCATGCGCTGCTCGCAGGCGGAACGATCTTATGGGGGTCAAACATGGTAGTGAGAAAGACGGCGTGGCGTCTTGTTCGCGATCATACTCATATACAAAGTAATATTCATGAAGATGTTGATCTCAGTATTGTTATGCATAAACATAAACTTCCTATCCGAAGAGCCCGCTCATTAGTCGCATCCGTTTCGCTTCGGCGAGGTGGGGTTAATTTACGACGAGACTACAAGTATTTATCTGCCTGGCCGAGAACTTATGCGGTGAATGGTCTGCATGTTAAGGCCGCTATGATCAATGTCCTGAAGTGGTTCATTATTATCTTTCTGGCCCTTCCCACGCTTTTGCTAAGTCAAATTCAAGCGCTCAAGAAAACCTAAAGTACATCATTGCTCGTGAAGCTACCGAAATCATTTTCGGTTGGGGTGCAGTCTTTCCAAAGTCCCCTGCCAGCTACCCGAGCTTCCTCCTGGTATTGCTTAAATTCATCTGCCTTTGTAATCGGAAAGCTTGTATAGGCAAAGCCATAGCCCTGCTTGATAATCTCCGCATTTACCAACGTGCCATCAGGTAAATAGACATACCTGAGCAGGCGGTTATAGCGGTCCCGGTTTGTGTTAAGCGGATCGGTTTCTAAACGAACATTTTGAGTGCCAATAAGGTTTTCGGTAAAGGTGGCAGCCGCCTGCCCAAAACATTGCACAGCCTTACGTGGATCGTGGGTTTCGGGAGTGTCGACACCAATCATGCGTATACTTTCTTCTTTGCCATTCATATCAACCGTGATGGTATCGCCATCCGCAAAGCTGGTAACACGATACAATCCAGGTTGTGCCTGTTGAAGATTGGAGGCGGCTCTATCAATCCACCCCTGTTGTTGTGCCAGTAAGGTAACGCCGGTGATTAAAAGCCCGATAGCCAGTGATAGAAGCTTTCGCTTTTGTTTCTTCGTGAGCATATTAATCTTTGGCTGAAGTAGTTTCAGTCTGCGGAAACAGCAGCGAACCGATCACGGCACCACCAATAAGTACACCGATGACGCTCAGGCTAATACCGGTGTTGAGATGAACGCCAAACCAATCACGCCCCAAGATATGGCTCGGAGCAATAAACATCTTTACGCCCACAAAAAGTAGCAAGAAACCTAAGGCACGATGAAGCATCCAGAACTTGTCCTTAATAAACTCAAAAACAAAATACAGTGCCCGGAGTCCTAAAATAGCGGCAGCATTACTTGAAAGAACAATGAATGGATCACGAGAAATAGCTAAGATTGCCGGTACGCTGTCTATAGCAAAGATCGCATCGGTTACCTCTATGACAACCAGTGCGACAAACAATACGGTTGCAACACGCTTGCCATTTTCATGGGTGAAAAGATTATGCCCTTCAAGATGGTGTCCTACGGGAATAATCCGCCTAATTAAGCGGAATAACTTATTTGTTGCGGGATTAAACTCATCTTCTTCTCTCTTCCTGAGAAGCTTGTAGCCGCTGTAGAGCAACACAAGACCAAATAAAAGAAGCACTGGCTCAAAGCGGTCAATAAGAGCTATACCTGCAAAGACAAATATCGTTCGCATCACGAGAGCACCAAAGATACCCCAGAATAAAACGCGGTGCTGATATTTTTTGGGTATCTTAAAGTAGGTAAGAATAACGGACCACGCAAACACATTATCAACAGACAAGGATTTTTCTATGAGATAACCGCCAAAGTATTGACCGCCCGCTTCACTTCCATATACAGACCAAATTACCGCCCCAAGGCCAATTCCCAGTGCGACCCACACCAGACTTTGGTGCACCGAGCTCTTGAGTGTTGGGGTGTGATCGCGACGATGGACCACCAAAATATCAAAAAGGATTAAAAACAAAAACCATCCGGCTAAGAGGGCCCAGTGCCACCACGCAGCGTGTATATTCAATGTTTCAGCAGTAAGGGTCGCGGCAAAATTCTGAAGCATTAGTAATCGATTCCTTTATTGGCTAAGAATTTCTCATCAAAGTGGTGACGGATCTTGGTCATATTGGTAGCAATATCAGTAAGAGGTAATAGTTCTTCTGGAAAATTACGTCCCGTTACGCATAGACTGGTTTTGGGTCCTCGACTTTTAATAAGTTTTTCTAAATCTTTCTCACTTAGCAAACCATCATGGACGGCATTATTAATTTCATCACAAATAACCAGATCAAATTCACCTTCTGAAACGGCTTTAAGGGCAACATCATAGGTATCTTTGGCGGCTTTTTTGTGTTCCACTTCGCTGACATCTTTGGCACTGATGTCACCCGCATTGAAGAAGCCCTTGCCACCTTTATAGAACATGAGACTTTCGCCAAAGACTGGCTGGACTTTATGGATAAAGTCATGCTCGCCTACTGTCCAGTGCTTGATGAACTGAATAAAGGCTACTCTCCAGCCACGCCCTAAAGCACGCGCCATGAGTCCCACTGAAGCGGACGTCTTCCCTTTCCCTTCGCCGGTGTATACCAATACAACTGAGTCTTTGGTTTTAAAATCCTCAAACGCCATATGTATCTAAGCATAGCTTAGGCCTGCTCGGGACGTCAAAAATCTCTTTAAGCTTCAGGTTTGAATAAGGCACCGTGCACACTTGCTATGCCGGCGGCATACCCCAGCTGTGCTTTTCGAAGACTCTTTGTATCGTTAGCGATTTCAGGAAACTCACTCACTCGAACAAGTTCGAGCGTATCAATTACGTGTGCAAGGGGATCATCATGAGCCGTGAGGTATGCTAGTCTTTTCCTAGATTCATGTATAACGCGTTCATCTGCTGCATCCTGAGCCGCGAAATTTGGTGCTCTCAGGCCCGGCAGCTTAATACCAGCTTCCCCCTGCTTAATGGCATCAAAGCGATTAAGGGCCAGCCAGTCTTCATACACGGCTAGTTCGCTTGGTTTATATTGCACCTGCTGTAGTGCTTGCCTAAACACGTTAATATGAACCCCATGTCCTGGTGAGATACGGCCTGTTTTAAAGAATAGTTCTCCCAGTCCTTTCGTGACCCTATCTGCTCGTTCGAATCGTGTTACATCTCCTTCGCCTTGAATGACCCGTAAGGTAGTACGTTGTGAGCTGCTAATTCGAGGTTTTCTAAGAGGTTCACCCATGTCTTCATAGTACGCTACTAGTAGCGTAGGTGTTGTGATAAAAATCACTACTAATAGTGTCCTATGTAAGATTTCTCACACGAATGATTAAATCTAAATTAAATCAGTTTCTTTTCTTTAAGTGTGGCATCGATTCTGGCTCGATCAAAGCCAACAATGATAGTGCCATCGATATCAATGACAGGAATACCCATTTGCCCTGATTTGGCAACCGATTCTTGGGCGTTCTTAATATCCTGATCGACATCTTTTTCTTCGTATGCAACACCGAGCTTATCAAAATATTGCTTTGCTGCGTGGCAAAAGGCACACCAGACTGCACTATAAACGGTTACCATACATCCTCCCTTTTATGGCTTGATGACTCATGAATGAGCGCTTTATATAGATAATACAGACTATTCCTGTGGCTGCGGCAAGAAAACTTACATATATAAAGATAAACATACTTCGATATTCTATCAGTTTTGTTACACTTGAAGCTATGGTAAAGGTAGCGAAACAAAATCCGCAAAAAGAACCGCTGATACTATTTATGTCAAATTGGATAAAACGCAATATGTCATTTATTGCACTGGTACTCACCGGCTTTATTGTTGGCGTTTTATGGTTTGGGGCACTACGATTTTTCCTTCGCTCACCACATGAAACTCACTATCATGCTAACTTTGCAGTCTATGTTGATAATGTTCGCGAAGAGTTCAAAAGTTTTACCTATTACGAAGAAGTGGCAGCTTGCAGTGATGCCTATGCCGATAATCCCAAGGGTCGAGTGCATATGCATGACCAGATAAATGATGTTATTCATGTTCATGATAAGCGGGTTGCCTATGCTGACTTTTTCAACAACATCAACTGGACCTTAGGTCCTGACTTTGTCCGCACGGACGATGGTCTTATCACGGCTACCGATACAAAAAAATGGCACTTTCTATTAAATGGCGAAGCGGTTGACCGTGTCGATAATCTCATTATTGGCAATGAGGATACGCTTCTTATTTCCTATGGTGCAGCTGATCTCGATTATTCGGCGCAATATAATGCCATTGCGCATACGGCTGCTGAAACGAACCACAAACAAGATCCATCGACCTGTAGCGGGTTAAACGGTCCACATGATACGAGCTTTAGCGCACGCCTCAAACGAGCTTTTGATTTTACTGAGTAGTAAAGTCTTGCGCCCGTCTCTTTTCCGCTGTTATACTGAAATTACCAATGGGAAAAGCTAACGCCGCCAAAAAGACGACGATTGCTGAGGATAGTGCCGAAGCATTCATGGCGACGCTTGATGCAAAAAATCGTTTCTTTGCTGCAACTTTAGGGATGGGCTGGCGTATGGCCGTTACATTTCTTCTGCCGCTTATAGGGGGCATTAAGCTTGATCAGCGATACGATACCTCTCCTTCTTTTACACTTGTAGGATTTATGTTCGCAGCAACTGCTGCTTCAATCGTCGTATGGCGGTCTGTTAAAGATGTAAATGCTGCCCAAGCTGAGCAAGATGCGCGTAAGGCTAAGTCGGCTCGCCGAAAGGTACGAAAAGTATGATCTCATCA
Source organism: uncultured Candidatus Saccharibacteria bacterium (assembly GCA_965231105.1). Lineage (GTDB taxonomy): Bacteria > Patescibacteriota > Saccharimonadia > Saccharimonadales > JACDBH01. The sequence continues at coordinate 180,384 of OZ246417.1, forward strand.
CTACTCACCCGCTTTGCCGCAGAGAGTGGCCCGTCGGTTCATATTACGCCTGGTGAAGTCTTGAAAATTGGCGATACGCCTATTACCAACTCAATCCTCTACGCCTGGATTTCATCGCTTATCATTATCATTATTTCGATCGTTATTGCCCGGATGGTAAAAGTTCGTCCGCGCCGTGGATTGGTGCAGTTTTTTGAACTCGGCACCGATTTTATTACTAATCTTCTCGCTTCTTCTTTAGGAAGTCGTAAAAAAGCTCTGAAGTATGCACCGTACTTTGTAACCATGTTCTTCTTCATCTGTCTCAGTAACTGGTTGGGGCTTTTACCCGGTGTTGGTGAGGCCATAACCCGAAATGACGTACCCGTATTTCGACCGTTTACGGCTGACTTAAACGGTACGCTGGCTGCGGCAACAATTAGTATGATTTTGGTGCAGACATTTGCGATTAAAGAATCTGGTTTTCTTCCTCACCTTAAGCACTACTTTAACGGCAGTTTTAAAAACCCTATGACCTGGTTCTTAGGCATTTTTGAAATCTTCGGTGAGTTTACGCGTATCGGAAGCCTTGCCCTCCGATTGTTCCTAAACGTTGCAATTGGTGAAGTTATTATCGCGGTCTTCTCATACTTAGGTAAGTATGCTGCTCCGCTGACGTCTTTGCCCTTCGTAATCCTGGAACTGCTCGTGGGAGCACTGCAGGCTTATATCTTTGTCATGCTGTCCGTGATGTATTTGGCTGTAGCCATCAAGCACCACGAACAACATGAAGCAGAAGACCATGAAGGTTCACCAAAGGCTGTCAATGCTGGCGCGTGATGATGGTGTTAAAAGTAAGGTAATAAGGAGTTAACAGATGTTTTTTGCAGCAGTAGAAAATCTCGACGTTCTTGCCAAAGGTATCATGATGGGCTTTGGTATGCTCGGGCCAGCAATTGGTATTGGGCTAATTGGTAACGCATTTATGAATGCCGTTGGTCGTAACCCAGAAGCAAGTAAGTATTTGGGTCAGATTTTGGTTATTATCGCTATCGTTGAGCTAATGGCGCTCCTCGTATTTGCATCACTTTTCATTATTTAAGGAGAAGAAACACCACATGAATCTCACATTGTTTGCAGCTGAAGCGGCCGAACACGAAAGTGGCATCTTAGGTTTTAACCTCGGCGCATTTGCTATCCAGCTTGTTACTTTCATCTTTGTGTTTCTCTTATTAAAACGCTTTGCATTCCAGCCGATCGTTAACCTGCTTGAGAAGCGACGCCAGACAATTGAGGATGGTGTGCGCTTAGGTGAAAAAATGGAAAAGCGTCAGGAAAAGCTTGAAGAAGAAGCCCAGGCGGTTATCCGTGATGCACGTCATGACGCTGATCGTATTATCGCGAATGCACATAAGGAATCACGTGAAGTTTTGCGCGAAGCTGAAAAGACTGCCAAGAAGAAGACTGATGCTCTGCTTCAGGATGCACAGGAACGTATTGAAGAAGAAACAGAACGAGCTCGTCGAAGTCTTGAAAAAGATATCGTGGGACTTGTGTCTGAGGCTACTGAAGCCGTAGTACATGAAAAAGTGGATGCCAAAAAAGATGCTGAGCTTATTGACCGAGCAATGAAAGGTCGGAAGAAATAATGATTGACCGTCGCCAACTCGCTGAAGCGATTGCTGAGCGCACAATGCATATTAAAAACATTGCCCAGCTAAAACGCGAAGTAGCTGCATATTTGTTGGCGGAGCACCGAACGCACGATATTGATTCTTTGATACGAGATATTGTTGCTTACCGTGCTGAACATGGGCTCATTGAGGCAACGGCCATCAGTGCCTATCCTCTGACCGCTCAGGTTCGTAAGGAGGTGATGCAGGAGCTGAAGGTCGAGTACCCTCATGCTAAGAGCATCGTTATAAATGAAAAAATTGACCCAGGAGTGATTGGCGGTGTGCGTATTGAGGCGGTGAATGAACAGCTCGACCTTACCGTTCGGTCAAAACTGAATACCTTAAAACGTTTAACAGCAGCGAGGAACTAAATGGCTTTAGAAAATATGTCTATCACTGAACTCTCTGCCGATATCCGGGCAGCAATTGCAGAGCTTAAAAAACGACCTGAGATTGAAGAAACAGGCATTGTTACTCGTGTGGGCGATGGTGTGGTCTGGATTTATGGACTCACGCATGCTGGCTATAACGAAATGGTAGAAATTGATGCAATTGATGGGAGTGCAGTCACGGCTTTCGCTTTTAACTTAGGCCAAGACGAAATCGGTGCGGTGCTACTGGGCGATGATACGCTGATTAAAGCAGGTGCAAAAGCAAAACTTACCGGCAAGGTACTTGAAGTACCCGTAGGTCCCGAGCTCGTAGGTCGTGTAGTGGATCCTATGGGACGTCCGCTCGATGGTAAGGGTGCCGTTAAAACAAACCTTACCAGTCCTGTTGAAAAGATAGCGCCCGGTGTATTGTCTCGAAAAAGCGTCCATGAACCACTCATGACCGGTATTATCGCGATTGATGCTATGGTGCCGATTGGGCGTGGGCAACGCGAACTTTTGATTGGTGATCGTCAGACTGGTAAAACGGCCGTGGCAGTTGATACTATGATTAACCAGCACCAACAAAATACGGGCGTTATCAATATCTATGTTGCAGTTGGTCAAAAAATGAGCAAGGTTGCTCGTCTTGTAGAGCGTTTAAAGCGTGAAGGCGTAATGGAACAAACGATTGTGGTGGCGACTTCGGCCGCCGATCCCGCAAGTCTTCAATACCTTGCACCGTATGCGGCAACAAGCATGGGCGAATATTTTAGAGACAATAAGCAACATGCACTCATAATTTATGATGATCTTTCCAAGCATGCAGCCGCATATCGTCAGATGTCTTTGCTGCTTCGTCGTCCGCCAGGACGTGAAGCTTACCCAGGTGACGTGTTCTATTTGCACTCTCGCCTACTTGAACGCGCGGCTAAATTAAATGATGAGCTTGGCGCTGGTAGCCTTACTGCCCTGCCTATTATTGAGACCCAGGCTGGAGATATTTCTGCCTATATTCCCACCAACGTCATCTCCATTACTGACGGTCAGATCTTTATGGAAACAAACCTCTTCTATCAGGGTATTCGTCCTGCTGTATCGGTTGGTTTGTCCGTATCTCGTGTGGGTGGTTCTGCGCAAACGAAGGCGGTAAAGAGCGTTGCGAAGAGCTTGCGTGTTGATCTTGCTCAGTTCCGTGAACTAGCCGCATTTTCTCAGTTTTCAACTGATCTCGATGCCGACACCAAGCAGCGCATTGAACGCGGACAACGTTTAACTGAACTTTTGAAGCAACCACAGTATACCCCATACGCAATTTGGCAGATGTACACTATGCTACTTGCCGCTACAGAAGGTGCTTTTGATAAGGTGCCACTCGATAAAATCAAGACGGCAGAAGCTGCTCTGCTTCGCGATCTTAAGCACGATGAGCCAAAGCTTGTTGAGAGTATTAATTCGGGTACTGAACCTGATGATAAGGGCAAAGAAAAAATTCTGAAGCTTGCTCAAAGTATCGCCAAGGCATACGAGCATGTAGAGGAGAAGAAGTAGCATGGGTTGCAACGAGTTTGAGTTATACCCTAATAAGTATTATGATTCCGCTCTGCTTGATGATGTGGAGTCAGCGCCAACAAGAATGCCACGCGAAATCTTCTATGCTGGTAATGATGGAGAAAAAGTCACTGGTGTAGTGAGCGCGGTAGCGGACGCTGTTGTGAGAGTGCAGAAGGCCAATGGGATAAGTGATGAAGGTGTTCTTGCTGTAAGTCGGGAAGCTGCATCTTATGCGGCTAATATTTTGCTATCGGCATTGGGTAATGTGGGCGAGGTAAGTCTTGGAAACTTAAAAAATCCGGACCCTCACTTTGCCGGAATAGTAGAAGAAGTAACAGATATTACTCTAGATCCTACTAAAGCGGTAGAACTAGAGTATGAAACGAGAACAATAGATGGCTAGCACCCAAATACTCCAGCGACGCATCAAAAGCGTTCGTAGTACTCGCCAGATTACCAAGGCGATGGAGTTAGTGGCCGCCAGTAAAATGCGTCGAGCTACTGAGGCTGCGCAGCAAGGCCGGGCATATCGTGAAGCTGCCCATCAGTTACTTTCACGCCTTACGACCGTCACGGATGTTAATGAACATCCATTATTTACGCAACGTGAAATTAAAACTCGTCTCTATATTGCCATTACCAGTGACCGGGGTTTGGCGGGTGCCTATAATTCCAACATTATAAAGCTCCTCAGCCGCTCGGCCCTAGAGGATAGCAAGCAGGGTATTAAGACCAAGGCAGTTATAGTTGGTAATCGTGGCGTACAGTTTGTGCGTCGTATAGAAGGTATCGAATTGATTGCTGCTTTCCCTGGTTTTGGCGACCACCCCACTGCGAATGACGTGCGCCCCATTCTTACAAACATTATCGATCTGTATGCTGCAGCCGAAGTTGACGATGTGCAGTTACTTTATACGGTACATAAATCAAATATTCTCCAAGAAGCCAATGCTCTTTCACTCTTGCCCGCCCGTTTAGACGAAACAGCTCCAGAAACAACCGAATCGCTTAATAATGTCACGTTTGAACCTTCAATTACAGCAGTGCTTGATAATGTTACCGAGCGTTTGCTCGAGGTACAGATTTGGCAAGGAGTATTAGAAAGTATCGCCTCAGAGCACTCTATGCGTATGTTAAGCATGAAGAACGCTACAGATAATGCCAATGATCTTATTGACGACCTGACCCTTGCTTTTAACACTGCCCGACAGGCAGGCATTACCCAGGAAATAGCCGAAGTAACCGGTGGAGCGGAAGCAATGAAATGAGCAGCCTACCCGAAAGCAAGGATCTTGTTATTGTGCACACCCTCGACTACCCTGCCATGCGAAAAGTTATTGAAAATGCCGGGGTTAAGCCGCCTTTCTATATTCATAGTTTTGTTGATTCAGGGAGAGATGCCCAGAATGCGGCTGTATATGGCGCGGTTCAGCGTGCAGATGTGGTGCTCTTGCAGCAGAGTCGAACGGGCGTATTGAACAGCGCGGTTGAACTAGCTATTCAAGCATTGCTCGATGATTCTCGTGAAGAAAACGACGTGCTGTTCTTCAATGATGATGGCAGTATGTATGTAAAACCCACTCAAGTTATTGAAGCGAGAATTGCGGAGGCCTCGTAATATGGTGGTTTCCCAATATAGTCAAAATCTTAGAGCCATACATCAAGCATCTATAGATGAGGTGCTCAAGGAACTTCCTGAAGCGCAGCAGGCGGTTGACTCTGCTCGACTTGCTTTTGGATCAACAATTAGTGCGATTGGTGAAGTGTATGGTACAAGGCACAGAAAAACGATTATACGTCGATTTGGTCGGCCATTTGTGAATGATGAAGTGATCTATGATGCCGAACAAGCGGAGGACGGTCGTACACAAGTGTCCTGCATTATAGGGATAGTGGCTGCCCGCTCATTTCAAATGGGCTTTAATGCGGCTCGGGCTAAGGGGGAGGCATGAACGGAGAAAAATCTAATCAGCTATTTGACGATGCCTTGTATGCTCCTGAGATACATCTGATCAATGGTCATGTACCGGTAGATAGTGAAGCTAAGCCTCCTGCAGAAACAATTTACGAGTATGTCGCAGGTAAAGTGCCTTTAAATGGTACAGATCCAGAAGTTGTTCGGGCAGTATATCGATTAGCATACGGAGATGCTCTAAAGTCAGTGTTAGATACGGATGGCAAGGAACTCATCGCTCAGCCCACAACACCGCAAAAACCAAGAACACGAGTAAGAGGGGGTAAAAGATGACCTTGTTTGATCCAGAATCATATTCCACTTCCATTCCAAGTACTAGCCATGTACTTGCCTCACTTCAACCTCATGAAATACTCAGTCTGTATCATGAGGCATTATCTGCACAAGATGAGGGGGTGATTGAGCTTTTATTAGAACAGTATCCGCAGAGTTATTTAGACAGTATTTTGGAAGGTGATCATCTCACTGTTGATCCTGATCTCGAAAAAACGTTTAATGGAGGCCTATACTTATGAGCACGATAACAAAACAAGGTACAAAAACCGGCACTATTAGTCAGGTAGTGGGTGTGGTGGTAGACGTTGAGTTTTCCGAAGATCACTTGCCTGCTATTAATAATGCTCTTGAAACAACCCTGAACGGGCAGAAACTTTTGTTTGAAGTTGCCCAGCATCTAAATGAATCGAGCGTACGTGCCATCGCACTCGGTGCGACCGATGGACTTGAGCGCGGTGCGGAAATTATTGATACCGGTGCAGCAATTAGCGTACCAATCGGCGAAGAGACATTAGGCCGTATGTTTAATGTGATCGGTGAGCCAATTGATAACAAGGGTGGCGAATTTAAGGCTACTGCTCCAATTCATCGTGCTCCACCAGAATTTACCGATCAGTCTGGAAATGTCGAAATCTTAGAAACTGGCATCAAGGTTATTGATCTCATTAGCCCGATTACTAAAGGTGGTAAGGTTGGTCTGTTCGGCGGTGCTGGTGTTGGAAAGACCGTGCTTATCCAGGAGCTTATTAACAACATTGCCAAGTTCCATAGTGGTTACTCAGTTTTTGCGGGCGTTGGTGAACGTACGCGTGAAGGTAATGATCTGTACCACGAAATGGCTGAGTCCGGAGTTATAGATAAAACATCACTCGTGTTTGGCCAGATGAATGAGCCACCAGGTGCCCGTTTGCGCGTTGCCTTAAGTGGCCTTACGATTGCAGAAGGTTTCCGAGATCAAGGTAAGGACGTGCTGCTTTTTATTGATAATATCTTCCGCTTTACTCAAGCTGGTTCTGAGGTGTCTGCTCTGCTGGGACGCTTACCATCAGCAGTGGGCTACCAGCCAAACCTTGCTCAGGAAATGGGTGCTTTACAGGAGCGCATTACTTCAACTCGTAAAGGCTCCATTACATCCGTGCAGGCGGTGTTTGTGCCGGCGGACGACCTTACCGACCCTGCTCCAGCTACGACCTTCGCTCACCTTGATTCCACTATCGTGTTGTCTCGCGCCCTGACAGAGCTTGGTCTCTACCCTGCCGTTGATCCACTCGACAGTAGCTCAACCATCCTCGATCCTGAAATTGTTGGCGAAGAGCACTATCAAGTAGCTCGTGAAGTACAGCGTATCTTGCAGCGTTACAAAGACCTCCAAGACATTATTGCGATCCTTGGCATGGAAGAACTCAGTGACGAAGATAAGCTTACCGTCTCTCGTGCGCGTCGTATCCAGCGCTTCTTAACACAGCCGTTCTTCGTGGCTGAGCAATTTGTGGGTAAGCCGGGTAAGTATGTGCCGCTCGCCGATACAATTGCCGGCTTCCGAGAAATCCTGGACGGTAAGCACGACGACAAGCCAGAAAGTGCCTTCTATATGAAAGGTGATATTACAGAGGTAAAGGAGGAGAAATAATGGCTTTTCCTCGTCAAGCGGATCTGGATATGCCTAACTTTACCCACGAAGTTATCCCTACGCCTTACGGAAGCCTGGTGCATTACACCCCCATTCCTTTGCAGGAAGTAGTAGAAGTAGAACCGGTTCAAAAAACACAATCGGTTCCTACTCCGCGCTATTTTGATAGCATGTTTCCTTTCGGCTTCCCCGACCCGCACGGCTATCCTGGTAAAGAAAGTAGATCCGAGACAGCATGATTCACTTTAGCCTATACAGTTTAAACGGTCTGCAGTTTGATGAAGAGGTGTATGAAATCACCCTGCCCACAATGAGCGGTGAGATTGGAGTGCTGCCTGCTCACATGCCGCTCGTGAGTGTAGCTTCATCTGGTGTTGTGCAGATTCGACGCAATGCTGGGGATCGAGATGATCAACGCGAAGCCTTTGCTATTAGCGGTGGAGTTATTCAGGTGGAAAACAATGTTTTGAAATTACTTGTCGACGAAGCAGATCATGCCGATGAAATTAATGAACAAGAAGTACAAAAAGCCTACGAGTTAGCGAAGAAAATGAAAGCTGAAGCAAAGGATCAGGTTTCACTTGATCAGGCACAAAGTCTTATGGACCGCCAGGCAGTACGACTGCAGGTAGCTGGCCTTAAGCGTCAGAAGAGACGCTAAAGGCACGGTTAACGATCTACGATTACACTAGATAACTTGTTATTTTTCTGCTATAATGGTGTTGCTAGATTTTTGAGAAATCTCACTATTGTTTGACCTTTCTTAGATTTTATCCTGCAGAAAAGGAACTGTTTGTATGGTCTTGCGACTAATCAAAAAACGCACCCCTCTATTGCTTTGCCCGGGCCCTGTATTGCTTTCAAAAAAGGTCCGTAAGGCTGTTATTGCAACAAATATTGGGCATCGCGAGCCAGAATTTTCAGCAATACTATCTGAGTGTTCTCAGATGATAAAGCCTATCGTCGGTATTAGTGGTAAAAGTACTGCTTATGAAGTAGCCTTTATTACTGGTTCAGGTACTGCCGCCAATGAAACAGTTCTTTCCAGTGTCGGAGCACGAGGCCACATACTTGTTGTTAGCAACGGTGAGTTTGGTGAGAGACTTTTTGATGTTGCAAAACTTCATAACAATCAGGTAGACCAGCTAAAGTTTAAGTGGCAAGAAAAAATCGATCTTACAAAGGTTGCACATGCCCTCAAGCTCAAGAAATACAGCTTGGTTGCTATGGTCCATCATGAAACTAGCACAGGACTTCTTAACCCGGTTAAGGAAGTGGCTGCTCTCGCCCATAAGCATGGCGCTCTTATTTCTGTCGATGCAATTAGCAGCATTGGTGCAGAAGCGATTGAAGTAAAAAAATGGGGTGTTGATATTCTTGTAGGTGCATCTGGCAAAGCCCTCTCTGCTATGCCAGGTGTTGGCATACTGATCGCAAAAAAGGATGTCATCAATAAACTCAAAGGATTCGCAAATCGTATTCACTACCTCGATCTTTATAAGCACATCGTATATATGCGAGACTATACCCAGACGCCGAATACCCCTGCAGTACATGTATTTGTTTCCCTCCATGCATCCCTGAAAGAAATCACTCACTTCGGGGTTATGAAATTCCGCCAAAACATTCAGAAACGTGCACAGTATGTTCGAGACGAATTATTAAGACTCGGCCTCGTATATACAAACTATGAGGGCAGCAATTCACGAGTTATTACCTGCGTTAACCTTCCTTCGCATCTTAGTTTTTCTCAACTAAGCAGCTTTTTAAAGAAAAAAGGCATCATTGTCTATAACGGCAAGGGTGTATTAAAAGATAGAATATTCCAAATTGGGCATATTGGGGCGCTAAAAACCAAAGACACTAAATATGCTATGAAACAGATAGCGAAAGTAGTAAAACAATCTGAAGTGAGAAAGACAGCTCATGAGCTAAGTGCGCTTGCTTCGGAGAGGGTTGTGCACGGTGTCTAAGCAAACTGTAAAGCCAAGTTCGGTCATCGAACCAAATTACTTCAGTAACTGGGGAGATCTTTGGTACCCGTATGTTGCGAATAAGATTTTGCCTATAGCAAGCAGAATAAAATGGCTTATGCCAAATCATGTCACTATTCTGTCATTCATTCTGTACGCAGTTGGAGTGGGTCTTGCTGCTGCGACTGCATCGCCCGTCTATATTGCTGCTATCCTTTTGCCCCTTTCTTACATCCTTGACTGCTTAGATGGTCAGCTTGCACGCTTCACAGGCAGAACATCAGAAGTCGGAGATTATCTCGATAAAACTCTCGATGTTTTTAAAATATTTATTATTAATCTTGGAATGGGAATAGCGGCCTTCCGATTTACAGATAAAAATTATTTTATTATTTTAGGCTTTATTTCTTGTTTTGGCTTCCTATTTAGGTATTACATTAAACTGGAAACAATGTTTGGTGCGGTAAACAAAGATAAAGATTATCTTAGTAAGTCACGTAGCCGAAGACATGCCTTATACGCTGAGCTTAATGAGAAGAAACTGCAACCAAAATCTTTTACGGAAAAACTTCGTTGGCTATGGGTGCGGCATCATGCTGTTTTTGCGCTCGATGAAGCTGAGCATGTAACCTTTGGGGCGATTGCTATCCTGTTTGGGCGGCCCGATATATGGTGCTGGGTATTTGCGGTCGGGCAACTTACTATTGCCTGCACTCGTTTATTCGAGCGCGGCTGGCAGATAACAAAAGCACCAGAATCATTAACATACCCTTTAAGAAAATAGAGGATTTACCATGAAAGCAGTTATTCTTGTGGCGGGTTTCGGAAGTCGATTACGGCCCCTTACAGACGAGATGCCTAAATCTTTATTGCCGATTGGCGATTCTACGACGCTTGCTCGTATGGTCAATAGCTTAGTAGCCCACTCAATCACCGAGATTGTGTTTATAACCGGGCATTTTGAAGACAAGATAAAAAGCTATGTGCAAGAAAACTTTCCTAATATTACCGCACACTTTATTCGGAACGAGTATTACAAAGAAACAAACACTGGCTACTCTCTGCTTCTCGCTGAACCCTATGTGCGTGGAGAGACATTCATAAAGTTTGACGGAGATGTTAATTTTGATCCACAGATTCTCGATAAACTCGTAGCTACTCCAGAAGATGCAAATTACATTTGCCTTGATAAGACGGATGTCGATGACGAAGTTATTAAGGCCGAACTTAATAGTAAGAATGAAATCGTTGCTCTCGGCAAATATGTCGATACCGCAAAGGCTGCCGGCGAATCGATAGGCATAGAAAAAATAGCGGCCCAATTCTCAGAAGAGCTATTTGATAGCCTTCGCCAGATAATGAGTGATAAAAAGAACTGGCAAGAATATTATGAGTATGCATATGACCATCTCATTCAAAACGGGAAGAGTATCTTTAAGCACATCGATATTACCGGAAGCAAATGGGTAGAGATGGATAATCTACAAGATTATCAACTTGCTCAAAAATATTTTGGTTAACGCACAAAGAAATATATTTGCAAAGTTTCAAAAACGTATTATTCTAATAGAGACATATTTAATTGGAGGGATTCCCCTATGACAGTTCGTTCCAAGGTCGCCATGCTGGTGGCTGAGTTTCTTGGTACCGGCATTTTAGCGACAGCTATTATTAACGTAGCACGTTCCCAGATCGGTATCGGTTATTTCGTAGCATTTAGTGCTGCTATTGCCTATGCAATGGCGGTGTTGGTATTCCGTGGTACTTCAGGTGCACATTTTAACCCTGCGGTAACCATTGGTATGTGGACCTTGCGTAAGATTCAAACCGTACAGGCACTTGCATACATTGCGGCGCAAATGCTTGGTGGCTTAGCTGCATGGCGCTTGTCTGAATACTTTGTTGGTCAATCCCTTACCAGTCTCACTGCTCAGACTTTCGACTGGCGCGTGCTTATCGCCGAGGGGCTTGGTGCCCTCGTGTTTACCTTTGGTATCGCTGCAGCCGTTTACCAGAACTATGAAGGTGGTAAGTTTGCCGGAACTGTAGCAGTTTCGCTCTTTACCGGTATTGTTGTCGCCTCAGTAGCTTCTAACGCTCTACTCAACCCTGCGGTTGCACTTGCGAACCAGAGCTGGGATCGCGCATATATCTTTGGACCACTCGTGGGCGGTATTGTAGGTATGAACTTGTATGCTCTATTGTTTGCACCAGATCGTGCATTGGTTGCCGACATGGAAGCTTCGTCCGCTACTACAGTTACGCGCTCAACTCGTACAACTCGTGGCGCAAAGAAAACAACTGCTCGTCGCAAGCGTTAGTTTTAAAAGTTACATAGCTAAAAAGACTCCTGTCGATAAGGGGTCTTTTTATATGTTTCCGTTAATTAAATCATCTTCAAATGTAGTAATGCCCGTCGCATCTAGAGAGTACGTTGTAATGTCCGGTAGGTTTAATTCTTGAATATGATTCCAGACAGCATGCATCAAGTCTTCAAGCCGCTGGCGCTCTTTAGGATCAGAATCTAAGGGAAGATCATAATACACATCGCGTCTGCTCGGTTCAACAAAGGATACCCTCAGTTCAAACTTTGTAATATCCTGAAACTTTGGGCTTAAGCGAAAGAGTAGTTCGTAGAATAATAACTGCTCTCGGAAACGGTGCAATTTTTGTTTGTAGTAATCTTCGGTTACTCGCCAAGAATTCAATGCTCGTCCCGTTTTAAAGTCGGTTATCAAAAGATGATCGCCTGATTTTAAGAAATGGTCAGTTGTGCCGGTGAGTTTAAGGTCTAGAAGCTTTATATTTTCTTTCGAGAAGCTGTACTCACTCACGCCGCCCGGTTTAATAACATCATTTTTATGTAAGTAATTAATCATAACTTCAACAATATCAGTGACCTGGTCCTTCGTAAGGGGCGTAGGTTGTTCTTCGAGGTATGCTCGTACTTCTTCAGCCCCGGGCAATTTGCCTGTGTGATTAAGTATTTCCTGTACAAAACTAAGACACCTATGAATGTAGTTGCCGAACAAAGCTTCAGGATGAATGGGTGTCGGGATGCCTAAGAGAATGTGGGCTAAAAATGTTACCGGACCACCGTGTGGCACATCAACAAACATAGTGAGATGGGTAGGGCTCAAACGATATGTTTCAAGAATGTCTTTAAGTAAGGTTTTGAGGACCTGTTGTTCGGCTTTATTTTGTGGCATATACCAAGCCTGCCACACCTGTTCCTGGACAAGATCATACTTCTCTATGGTGGCCTTTTCATGTTCAATCATGCGAAGGTTCTCTAGTCCTGGCAAAGGATCATTCAGTCTACCCCCGAGACTTGTATTACTGCGAATAAGACCTAGCTCTTGTTTGGCTCTTGTTAGTACTACGTACAGTAACCTTAATCGGTCGTCGGGGGTTTCGGTTGCGGGCTCAATCTTATTCCAGCCTTCCGGTAATGTCAGATTGTTACGACGTCCTTTTTCTTTAAACCACGTGTAATGATCGGCATGGAGTACATATACTTTATCGAATTCGAGTCCTTTTGATTTATGGGCAGTTAAAAGGAGTACTTGTGCTTCTCGATTGCCCTTCTCTACTTTTTGCGGCAAGGTAATTCCCGCCTGCACACAAAGCCTTACATACGTAAGGAGCTCATGAAGAGTAACATTTTCATGAGCAAGATACTTTGCGGCATGAGACACGAGTGCTTGAGATTTACGCGTCGCTCTGATTTTTAATTGTTCTGCGATGAATTTTAAAGAATCAAGACCACTACTAGGATCTATACTCTCGGCGAGGGTTGTGAGGATTTGCGCGGCCTGCTTGGTATCGGCATTCTGATTTTCCATCATAGCCTGCCACCACGATTGCTTTGCGTGCCTTGCTGCTACTGCTATCTCCCACGCGCTTTTACGACTGACTTTTAAAGTCTCGGTTGCGAACAGCTCGGGCAGGACAAAATTTGTTGCCGTAAAGTCATTGCGCTTAATTGCATCAGCTACCTGTGCAAGCAGAATCACTTTTGTGAGCTCAGGATCTTTTAATAGATCTTCCCTGCCTTCATAAAAATACTTTACGTTTGCAGCATCAAGGTAGTCGGCTAATTCTCGAAGATATTTATGCTTGGTGGCAATAATAGCGAGTTGGCTGCCTTTACGTATCGTCTGTGCGGTATGTACGGCATGCGCTAAGACTGCCTGCGGAGACGTCGTATTATGCAGTACGGGTTCGATCGCGGTGTAGCTGGTATTGGCACGCAGAGTCTTATCAATATCTTCGTAGTAATTTTCAAGCCGATTCTGTCCAGTTACTATTACTTGTCTTGCGGCATCTATAATCTTTTGCGTGGAACGGTAATTTTCTTTCAGGGTTATAGTTACCACTTCGTGCCAGCGTTCACGAAAATGAAGCATAATATCGCCCATCGCACCTTGGAAACCATAAATTGCCTGATCATCATCCCCCACAACCATGACATTAGGTCTGCCTTCGTTCACATAGTTATCGGCAATAAGCGTAATTATCCGGGCCTGTGCAGCATTTGTGTCCTGGTATTCGTCTGCAACTATGTATTGAAACGTTTCTTGTACTTCTGCGAGTAATTCGCGGTTATGTTCAAGTTTATTCAATGCATAGAGAATCATGTCGTCATAATCAAATAATTTGCGTCTTTGCAGTTCTTGCTCGTAGGCTTGGTAGATCTCAGCAAGAGCCATTATTTTCTTTAGCTGGTCAGCAGGCTTAAAGTATAATGTTCCTCCCTCGCTCGAGAACCATTTTTTCTTAAAGGTGCTCATTGGCGCAGTTTTACTACTTGCTTCTGCCTCATCGGTGGCGATTCGCAAGTCTTCAATGCATGCCAGTGCTAAGCCATCGAGTTTTGCTGTATCGAGAAGTTCACGAAGCTGCCCTGTCATAGCTGTTAAAGACTTTGGGGATAATCGTCCAGCTTCGTTAAAAACTTTCGTAATCTTACGAGCAGTTGTTTTGCACCATTCTAAATCTATTTGTGCTCGCTCGAGGGCTTCCTTTGGTGTGATCCCGGCTTGCTTTAGCTGGCTGATGCGGTTTGAAACATCGGCTTGGTACGTAAACTGTCCGTATGCCATTTTGGCGAGAGGGTTGCTTCGTGGTAATTTTTCGAAGCATGCAAGCAGAGTCTCGTATAACGCAAGATCATCGGCTGGTCGAAATCCCGCGAGCTCAGGAAAATGCTCGGAAAAGCGAGTGATTAAATACGTACCAAAACCGTGGAACGTATGGATCTCTACTTTTTTTGCCTGCCTTCCGATTAGTTGTTTTAGCCGTTGCTGCATTGCTGCTTGACCAGATTCGGTATAGGTTAAACACAAAATATTGCTGGGGTTAACATCGGTTTTGCGAAGAATGTTGGCAACTCGCACTGATAAGAGCTGTGTCTTGCCTGTGCCAGGTCCCGCAATGACAAGTACCGGACCATCAATAGTATCAACGGCCCGTTTTTGGGCGTCGTTTAATGAGCGATAGGCTTTGTTGAACTCCTCCATTCATGTATTATTTTACTCTGTTATGAAGAGAGAGTATACGCTTAAGGATTTTGACTTTGTTTTGCCCGAAAGTCTGATCGCTCAAAAACCGGCTCATCCACGTGACCAGGCGCGGCTGCTTGTCTATGACCGCACGAGTAAAACTATTACGGATGATCATTTTTATAACTTAGAAAAATATTTGCCTTCTCACTCAACGCTGGTATTGAATGACAGTAAGGTAGAAAAGTGTCGTCTGCAGTTTGGTAATAATGAAGTTTTTGTGACTGAGACAATCAACCCTACTACGATTCGTGCGCTTGTACGCCCAGGCAAGAAATTTAAATTAGGTACAACCGAGATATTGGGCTTTCGCTTTACCGTCACTGATGTGGCAGAAGATGGTATTCGTACAATCACCCTAGATCGGCCAATTGATAATGCCAGTTTTGATCCGCATCGTCTCACGCCGTTACCACCTTACATTGCCCAGGATGAAACCTTAGCCAATGAGTACCAGACTGTATATGCAAAGCCATTGGGCAGCAAGGCTGCGCCAACAGCGGGGTTGCACTTTACATCCAATCAACTCGCTATGCTTGAAAAGCAGCACGATATTGTTCGTCTCACCCTTCATGTGGGCCTAGGAACCTTCGCACCTGTTAAATCAGAAAACCTCAAAGAACATATCATGCATGAGGAGCGTTTTACAATTAGTGGTGAGGCGGCCAATAAACTTAATAAGGCTCAGCATATTACTGCCGTGGGCACAACGAGCGTTCGAACATTAGAAAGCGCAGAACATCCCTTTAAAGAGCAAGACAGTGCAACGAGTATTTTTATCACTCCAGGCTATGAATTTAAGAAAGTTGATGCGCTCATTACTAATTTTCACTTACCAAAAAGCACATTACTCATGCTAGTATCCGCCTTTATTGGATCTGTTGATGAGTTGCATCGTCTATATGCGCATGCTATCGCCGAAGAGTATCGTTTCTATTCGTTTGGTGATGCTGTGCTTATTTTATAGTAAGTGAGCCATAAAACCCCTTGCAGCGGGCGTAATGCAGCGGTATGCTGAACATAATATTTAACGGAGAATAAGATATGGATCTTATTAGAAAAGCGGAATCGGCACTTGCCGGTGTGTTTAAGAGTGCACCAAATATATCAGCAAGTGGAAAAGAGTCGTTAGCAAAAGCTTGGCCATGGCTGGCAGTAATCTTTGGTGTATTGCAGCTCTGGGCAGCATGGGTGCTGTGGGATCTCTTGCGTGTTGCAGATCGTGTTACGACCATTTTCGGCACATACATTAATAGTGGTTTTTCGGTCTATAGTGGTAAGGATAAATTCTTTATATATCTCTCGATCATCAGCTTGGTTGTTGACGCGGTCTTACTCCTCGTAGCTTATCCAAAGCTTGTAAAGCGACAAAAAGCTGGGTGGGATCTCATCTTCATTGCAGCGCTCATAAATGCGGTATATGGCGTCCTTAACCTCTTCATTTACGGTCGTGGTTTTGGTAGCCTTATAGCTTCTTTAGCTGGTTCAGTCGTGGGTTTCTATCTGCTCTTCCAAGTTCGTGAGAAATATAATCACGCAGCAAAAAAGTAGCAGCTGAAAGAACTATAAAAAGACCGGCTCTTGGTGGCCGGTTTTTTTATTGATTCTCTTTAGCGCCCATACAAATAGGACAGTTGTCTTCGGAATCCAAAGTATCTAATAGGTGTCCGGTGGCTTTCCACCATGGTTCTAGATCTTTATATCCAATCCAGTCTGCAGCCTGTCGGAGCAACCAGCCCATCCAGCCATAAATAGTTACCTTACCCCATACGACTGCAGCCCATCTTTTGCCTGCCGGAGTAATATAAATAGGCCGTTTTGGCTTGTACGCATACGGCTTTTTACCCTTCTCATGTCTTAGAAGATTCTCCACCACAAAATGGGCATTATGGAGTGCGGTTTGAGCCATACCGGAGTATGGCGTATCGGCATTGTCTCCTATCACAAAAATTCCTGGCCATGCCTGGAGGAGTTTATCTACCTGCACTTTTCCGTTCGGTGCCAATTGAAAATTATTGTTTGCAAAAAACGGATTGTTGGCGACACCAGCAGTCCATATCACGGTCCGGGTACGGATACTCTTGCCACCTACTAAAAGTGCATGTGCTGTCTCTGCTTGCACCGGCAGGCCAAGGTGTAATTTAACGCCGAGATGACGTAGTCTCTTGGCGATTGATCGCGAGACTCTTTTAGGCATGCGAGGCATTAAACGAGGCGCTGCCTCTACGAGATCAATACGAACATTTCGTTTTCGGATGCCGTGTTGCTTCATGATTTTACGCATATAAAATGGCAACGCTCCTGCCAACTCGATACCAGTTGGACCGCCACCAATAATGACATAACTTAAGTCTGGCTTACCTGTATCAATCAGCTGCTGATGGAGATGGGCCTTCAACTCTTCTGCCTCGGCAATTGACTTAATGCCAAACGAGTATTCCTTCAAGCCTTTGATGCCGAAGTAATTGGTGATGCTGCCGAGCGCAAGAATAAGTACGTCGTAGCGAATGCGTTCACCTGAAGCAGTGATGAGGACTTTGTTTGCTCGGTCAATTTTCTCAGCTCGATCAACACCAATCGTTATATTCTTTTGCTCAAAGATTTCAACCAGCGGAATTTCAGATACTTCGCGCGATCCACCCGTAGCGGTGTGATACAACGTGGGATGGTAATGGAATGAATAGCGATCCGAGATAAGCATTACATCGAATGCGTCATGATCGGCCAATTCTAAGGCAGATTTAACACCACCAAAGCCTCCGCCCACAATCACGACTTTCTTTTTTCGCATGAATGCCTTTCCTTCACGCTAAGTATACAGATTTGTTTAAAAAAGCATAAGTATCTTGCACGCGCTCCCGAATACCTTTAAGCTAACAGGTAACTATGGAAGACATTATTGCCCTGCTCAAGGGTGCTGGGTTTAAAGGGGGCATTGATAGCAGTGATAATACCCGCAGCGCCTATAGCCATGACGCTTCCCTTTTTGAAATAAAGCCAGAACTCGTCGTCTTTCCAAAGAACAGTACCGATGTGAAGAAACTCGTGCGACTCGTTGCGGCACGAAAACCAAAGCAACAAAAACTCAGCCTTACGGCTCGAAGTGCCGGTACGGACATGTCTGGAGGTGCTATTAACGACTCCATTATCGTTGACTTTAATAAGCACTTTACCGAGATAGAAAAAGTAACGGGCAGTAGTGCGACAGTACAGCCCGGTGTCTTTTATAGGGACTTTGAAAAAGCAACTCTTAAACATGGTGCCTTGCTGCCGCCCTATCCTGCTTCACGCGATCTCTGCACAATAGGCGGGATGGTTAATAACAACTCGGGTGGTGAAAAGTCCCTGCAATATGGCAAGACTGATAATTTTGTTACCGAACTTAAAGTAGTGCTCGCAGATGGTAACGAATATACGGTAAAGCCGCTAAATAAGGCTGAACTTGTACGCAAGATGTCGCAAAAGAATTTTGAAGGTAAAGTTTACCGCGAAACCTTTGAGCTGCTTGAAAAGCACTACGACGTTATTAAAGCGGCTAAGCCAAATGTGACGAAGGATTCTACGGGCTACCACTTATGGAATGTATGGGACCGTGAAACCGGTATATTTGATCTCACAAAACTATTTGTAGGAGCTCAGGGTACGCTTGGCTTCACGACTGAAGCCAAATTCCGTCTAGTCCCAGCCCCACAGCACTCCGGTACGCTGGTTATTTTCCTTCGAGATATTAAGAGCCTAGGAAAAATTATCAATAAGGTGCTTACCCATCAACCGGCTACGTTTGAAGGTTTTGATAACTACACATTGATGCTGAGTTTTAAGTTATTTTTCTCTTTTCATAAACTTATTGGCTGGAAGGAAACAATTAAACTTGCGTTTCAACTGCTTCCGAATGCCTTAATGTTGCTTCGCGGTATTCCTAAAATGGTGTTGCTCGTAGAGTTCAATGGCCAGACTCCAGAAGAAGTCGCAGATAAAGTGCGTAACATGCGTCTTGATCTTAAAGAATTTAGACAAAAAATGTTGTTTGAAGAAGACGAGACCGAAGCCAAGGCGCGTAAGTTCTGGATTATGCGCCGGGCAAGCTTTCAGCTACTTCGAAGCAAAGTAAAAGACAAGCATACCGCTCCCTATATTGATGATCTTGTCGTTAACCCTGAACATTTGCCGCAATTCTTGCCGAAACTTCGTAAGATCATTAAGAAGTATAAGCTTCTTGCAACGATTGCGGGTCACATGGGTGACGGAAACTTTCATATCATTCCCCTCATGGAACTTGAGCAAGAAGATGAGCGCAAGAAACTAAAGCCGAGCATGAAAGAAGTAAACGAGCTTGTGCTGAAATACAAAGGCAGTTTAAGTGGTGAACATAATGATGGTTTGGTGCGTGGACCGTGGTTGGATGAGATGTACGGCAGAAAAGTTGTAAAGCTGTTTAAAGAAACAAAGAAGATTTTCGATCCAGATAACATTTTCAATCCACATAAGAAAGCAGACGCAACATGGGACTATAGTTTCTCTCATGTGCGAGAACGTTTCTAAAATAGCTTTTGCAAACTAATCACCTCTTGTACAATAGATCGAAATAGGAGAACTGCATGGCGGATACAATTGTTGTTAAAAACCTTCATAAATCATATGGAAAACTAAAAGTTCTGAAAGGGCTTAGTTTTACTGTCCCTCAGGGATCAATCTTAGCTCTTTTAGGACCAAATGGTGCCGGTAAGACCACTACCGTTCGCATTTTGAGTACTCTGCTTCTTGCAGACAAAGGCCAGGCCAGCATTGATGGCAATGATGTTACGACCGAACCTGATAAGGTTCACAGCAGCATTGGTTTAACTGGTCAGTACGCGGCCGTTGATGAGTACTTAACTGGCGAAGAAAACTTGCTTTTAATGGGCCGGCTCTACCGCATGAGCAAAAAAGATGCGCAGAGTCGTACAAAAGAACTGCTGAAAGAATTTGACCTCGTTGAGGCTTCTACTCGCCCTGTAAAAACCTACTCAGGCGGTATGAAGCGTCGTATCGACCTTGCCATGAGTCTTATCGCTTCACCATCGGTTATTTTCTTAGATGAACCGACAACCGGTCTTGATCCCCGCTCTCGTATGACCATGTGGGAAATCATTAAACGTCTCGCGAAGAATGGTACGACCATCTTACTGACGACCCAGTATATGGAAGAGGCAGATAATCTTGCGGACAATATTATTGTGATTGATGGCGGCAAAGTGATCGCTGAAGGAACGGCCGATCAGCTCAAGGCTAAGGTAGCAGCTGACCGAGTAGAGGTGACGATTGCTTCAAAGAGCAACTTTGAAAAGGCCAAAGATGCGCTGAAGAGCAAGTCTATGCAGGCCGATCCAGACAACCGCACCATTAGCGTGACGAGCAAAGGTGGCGTTTCGACATTAAAGAAGACTCTTGCAGATCTTGAGGCTGCGGGTATCCAGGTAGACAATGTTTCTCTTCATCGTCCAACGCTTGACGACGTGTTCCTCACCTTAACCGGGCACACAACCACAACCGATGCTGCTGAAGCTGAAACCAAGAAAGGGATGAAATAATATGGCCAAGTCTGAAACATTACGCAAACCAAGCAATTCATTTCTGTGGGTGATCAATGACTACTGGGAGTTAACTCGCCGGAGTATCCGACACATTATTCGTTCGCTTGATCAGCTTATGTCGCTCGTTATGTTCCCTATCATGTTTATGTTGCTTAACCGCTACGTATTTGGTGGTGCTATTAAGACGGGTGACATTAGTTATGCGAACTACCTATTTGCGGGTATCTTCGTCCAGACCCTTGCGTTTGGCGCGAACTACACCACCATCAACTTGGCAGTGGACATGAAAGAAGGCATTGTAGATCGTTTCCGCTCACTGCCAATGGCAAGCAGTGCCCTCCTGGTCGGACACGTTATTGCCGATATGTTCCGTAACATTATTTCTGGCATCATTATCGTCGCCATGGGCTTCTTAGTAGGCTTTAGGCCTGATGCAAGCGCGAGTGAATGGGGTGTAGTGGTGCTTCTCGCACTTATCTTTACCCTGGCAATCTCCTGGCTATCTGCCATCCTCGGTCTGATCGTGAAGAGTCTTGAAGCTGCGCAGTGGATTGGCTTTGTGCTTATCTTCCCGCTTACCTTCGTATCGAGCGCATTTGTACCAACCGATACAATGCCGCATGCACTCCGTGTCTTTGCCGAGAATCAGCCTCTCACCCACACCATTAACGCAATGCGTTCGTGGCTCGTTGGTACGCCTATGAATGGCGCTGCAACCAAAGCCTTTATATGGAACATCGCTATTATTGCGATAGCTGCTCCGCTTGCTGTTTGGATGTTCCGTCGCAAAAACCGCTAACAGCTAGTTTTAACAGAGACGAACTGATATAATTGCCTTGCTTTGATATAGTAGGGCGTCGCCAAGTGGTAAGGCACCAGGTTTTGGTCCTGGCATTCGGGGGTTCGAATCCCTCCGCCCTAGCCAGTTTTTGCAGATTTTTAGATCGTTATATCTCGGACGCTAAATGGTTCAACGGTCATTACGTTTCTAGGTACCGAATCGGTTATTGCAATACGGCCCCCAAGAACTTTCTTTACGACTGTAAATCTATTATTAAACCTTGAAGGCTGGTCTAGTTCCTTGCCCACGTAGTCGTACATGTCAGTTACAGGAATCCACTTTTCTGTCTGGGATAGGTGCCTAGCAATTGCAAAAGTCTGCTCAATAGCAGTCGTTGCAGCGGATTTATAAACCGGTAATCTTTTTCTTTTTACGAGGTTACCACCAAATTTATGTACAACCACTCCGAGGGAGTTAAAGATAGTCAAGTTGTCGAAATCGAAATCAAGGATATCACTGCCAGGAGCGCTTTCTGATTCAAGCTCAAAAGCTGGTAGCCCAACCTTTTCACGGAGAGCCTGAAGGAGTTCTATTTGTTCTCGGCGGCCTTCCCCGCTGAGAAGACGCGGACTTCTCAAGTAGTCGTCTATAGTAGCGCGAGCTCCTTCGGCGACAATTTCACCGGAAGGATTTGTAGAAAGCTGGCCAAGTACTGCGAGTCCTGATTTAAAAATATCCTGTTCTGAAGACATGGGGTTATTATAAAATAATAATATCAAAAGTAAAATGGACCCGAGCTATTTATTAACTGTAATATACCCACTAACTTCTGGATTACTATGATCATGGAATATAAACGTTCCTGCTTGGTTAAGAGTGAGGGTTTTAGGACGCCTGTCGGTAACAGTTGCTTCTTGACCGGCATAACTCACGATTTCGGGATGCTGCCCAAATGATATTTGACTTGTCTCTTCCCCCTCATTAATAAAGGTGAGGGTGTCACAGCGTTGGGCTTCAATTTGGAACGGGCTGAACTGTCCGCCACTAATCGTGACTTTATGATTAGCTCCCAATTCCTGGCAGGCCCCGGTTTCTTCCCCGCCAATTTGAGCAATTCCCTCGTCCTGAGCAAGCTTTTTCGTTACTTCTGTCGGAGACATGTTGTAGTGGAGGTTATCCATGATAAATATGGAGCCAAATACCGTGACCAGAATAATGCCAACCGTAGCTATAAAGAAGACTACGTTATACAGCGGCTTTGGTCCGCGACCCAAATGAAGGAAGAAGAATATTTGGATAATCATCTGCCATACGGCAAAGCTCAGAATTGTGAGTAGGAGCGCATTACCTGTGAGCGATTTGCCCACTACCAAGAAGTATGCCGTAAGCGTACAGGCGATGGACAATACGAATCCAATAATATATGACGACATAGTGCCGTGCTCTTCTGGTGGCTGGCCGTGAGAAGTCTTGCTCATGCAAATGCTCCTAAATACACAAAGGTAAAGATAAATATCCAGACAAGGTCAAGGAAGTGCCAGAAGAGACTTAAAAGACTTAGCTTACGTACCATTCTTTCGTTAAGTCCCCTTTTATGCATATATGCCAGTGTAATGGCCATCCATAGTAGTCCTGAGAAAATGTGAAGACCATGAGTGCCTACCAGCGCAAAGAATGAAGAGAAAAATGCGTTCGTACTAATCGTATGACCCTCATGAATGAATTCGGTAAATTCCCACAGTTCTAGCCCTAAGAACGAGAGACCTAAGATAAAAGTTACGCCGAACCAACCAAAGACCTGTTTCTTATTGCCCATTCTCGCCGCGATCATACCGATGCCAACAGTAAAGCTACTGGTGAGCAGGATGAGTGTTTCTGCTAATACAAGTGGAAGGCTAAATAGGTCACGGCCGGTTGGACCACCTAGCGTATTGCCCCCTAGGACTGCATACACTGCAAACAGAATGGCAAACATCAAAAGGTCGGTCATCAAGTAGACCCAGAAACCGAACATCGCGCGGTCGTTCGATGCCGCTTCGTGCTCTTCCTCGTGCTGTGTTACCACGTGCGCCATCGTTTATTCCTCAGCACATCAAGTGCCCATTTTAGTACGATCTTAACGAACTCAATGAGGCCCATATCTTCCTCTTTTTGTGGCGCTGCGTTTTCTGCGACCGTTTTCTTTTCGCGGGCTTTCTCAAGTTTCTCTACCTCGTCTGCCGGAATGGTGTATTCAATATTGTCGTTAAAGGTGCGGGTAATGGTGAAGACGATGATGCCTACAATTGAAACTACCGCGAGCCAAACGATTTCCCAGACGAATGCAAACCCGGTAAGGAAGGCACAGATAGAAATGTATATGCCTGAGGCAGTATTTCGAGGCATATGAATGTTCTCGAAACGATGCTTAGGTAAGCCCTGCTGTTTCATCTCCCAGTATGCGTCACGAGATGTAACCTCAGGTATAACGGTAAAGTTGTATGAAGGCGGTGGAGATGCTGTTGCCCATTCGAGCGTTCGTCCATCCCAGGGATCGCCCGTAGTATCGCGTAACTGCCTTTTTTGGATAACGCTCGCAATGATTTGAACAATCTGGAGCACGACACCAACTGCAATAATCAGACCGCCTACCAGTGCCATAATATAAAATGGCTGCCAACCTGTTGAGGAGTCGTAGTGATCAAGTCTTCTGGTAGCACCCATGAGCCCCAATACATAGAGTGGCGTAAAGGCCATCAAGAAGCCCACAATCCAACACCAAAACGCATATCGCCCAATACGTTCGTTCAGCCTAAAGCCTGCAATTTTTGAGAACCAGTACGAAATACCCGCAAAGATACCAAATAGTACACCGCCAATAACCATCGTATGGAAATGTGCAACTAGGAATAGGCTGTTATGAAGTTGGAAGTCGACGGGCGGTACGGCTAACAGCACACCTGCCATACCTCCGATTGCAAATATTCCTACAAATCCTAAGAACCAGAGCATCGGCGTCTTAAAGCTAATCCGGCCCTTATACATTGTGGCAATCCAGGTAAAGAACAGTACCGATGTGGGTATAGCAATAATCATGGTCATGAGTCCAAAGAACGCATTGACATTTGCGCCTGCACCCATTGTGAAGAAGTGGTGTAGCCACACGGAAAGTGCAAAAGCCGAAACACCGATCATGCCCACTACATTAGACATATAGCTGGCGATACGTTTGCGGCTAAAGGTTGAAACAATTTCTGAAAATACACCGAACGACGGCAGCATTAAGATATAGACTTCTGGGTGTCCCCACATCCAAATAAGATTGGTATACATCATGGCATTGCCGCCAAGTGTGGTGGTAAAGAAGTGGGCGCCTAAGTAGCGATCAAAGAACATGAGGAACAGCGTCATGGTTAACAGCGGAAAGACAGTTACCGCCATAATCATGCTGCAGAGCGAGCCCCATGTAAACAGCGGCATCTTTCGAAGGGTCATGCCCGGAGCGCGCATTTTAAGAATGGTCATAATGAAGTTAATGGCTCCTAAAGTAGTACCAATACCAGATATCTGTAGACTCCATATCCAATAATCTACCCCCACTCCCGGACTGAACTCCGTTCCCGATAAAGGCGCAACAGCGAGCCAGCCGGTCGCGGCGTACTCACCGCCTAACATGAAGAACATGTTGACCATAACAACACCGGCCACGAATAACCAGAATCCCAAGGTATTTAGAAATGGCGAGGCAAGGTCCCGTGCCCCAATTTGCAAGGGCACAATGTAATTTATGAGGCCAAAGATAAAGGCCATCGCGACAAAGAAGACCATGATATTGCCGTGAGCGGTAAAGACCTGCTGGAAGTGTTCTGCAGATAGATAGCCATGGGATGCTCCAGAAGATAATGCCTGTTGGAGCCAGATCATAATGGCATCAAGTCCACCACGAAGTAACATGAACCCACCAACTAAGAAGTACATGATCCCAATCTTTTTTGGATCAACCGACGTGAGCCACTCGTTCCATAGCCACTTCCAACGTTTTAGCTTGGTAATAACGATAATGGCAAACAGGCCCATGCCGAGGAAAGCGATCGTCCCCGCGATGGTGAACCATTCGTGCGGTAATGCATGGAGGTTTAATTTACCTAAAAGGAGTTCTTTCATTCGTGCTCCGTATGTGGCGCGTGAGACCCGCCGTATTTCATAAGCACTTTACCATACAAGCCTGTTTCGGCCGAAGCATAGAACGCGGCGGGATTATTTTCACTGGGCTCTAATAATTTCTCGTATGCTGCAGTATCGAGCGCTTCCGCAGAGGACTTTGTTTCTTGTACCCAGCGAGCAAAGTCTTCGGTGGAGCTTGCTCGTGCAATAAACTTCATGCCAGCAAAACCTTCGCCATTAATTTCCGCGGAGCTTCCCTTATAGTCGCCGGGGGTCTCGGCCATAAGATTAAGGCGGTTTGCGTGCCCGGTCATGGCATATAACTGCCCACCCCAATGCGGAATCCAGAACGAGCTCATTGGTGCTTCATCTGCGGTGAGCTCAAACTGCACCGGTCTATTAGTAGGAACCTGGACAAAATTAACTGATGCGATATTCTCTTCAGGGTAAATAAAGAGCCACTTCCAGCGTAAGGCAACTACCTGAATAGTGAGCGGATCTACGCCATTATCGATAAGTTTCTGAGGCGCTAACTTATGGGTAGCCGGCCACATAACCGATGCAAGTAAAATCATGGTAATAAACGGAAATGCCCACATACTGGCTACTACAACCTTATTGTGATGGGTGTTCGGTGCATATGTAGCTTTCTCATTAGACTCGCGGTATTTCCAGGCGACAAAGTAAAACAGTGCTAATGTCGGGATGGCAATTTCAAGCATTAATGCTACTGACAGGATCATTAAACGACGCTGTTCTCCTGCTATGAGCCCTTGGGGATTAAGGAGGGCGACATCGTTATCTCGTAAGAGCACGGCAACGAGTAGCGTGAGACACGCTAAACCCAGAACAGTAAGCCATATAGGCCTACTCTGACTAAACCTTTTTTTAGATTTTACCCTTGTCACTTCCCTTTTATTATATATGAGATAAGCATAATTACGATAACCAAAGCTTGAACAGCTGGCCGAAGGAAGGCATATGGTATGCTAAGACAAATAATGAGAGAGAACATACAGGCTTACTACCAACTAGCCAAGCCCGGGATTATTTATGGCAATAGTCTATCGGTGATTGCGGGATTTTTTCTTGCCTCCCAAGGTGATCTCTCACTAAAAACGTTTGCATCTGTCTTGTTAGGCGCAGCACTTGTTATGGGCTCTGGCTGTGTCTTTAATAATTACATTGACCGAGGCATTGATAAGAAAATGGCTCGCACTAAAAAGCGTGCGCTCGTGACACAGGCTATTCCAGTGCAGCATGCACTTATCTACGCCACAGTTCTTGGTTTGCTCGGCTTTCTCTTCCTTGCACTCGGCACGAATCTCCTGACTGTTGGAGTCGGTGCAGTTGGGCTATTTACCTATGTCGTCGTGTACGGCATCGCGAAACGTACAACGGTGCACGGTACGATTATTGGAAGTATCGCGGGTGCAATCCCGCCGGTGTCTGGATATACTGCCGTGACTGGTTCGCTTGATAGTGGCGCCTGGCTATTATTCCTCATCCTAACCTGTTGGCAAATGCCACACTTTTATGCAATTGCTACCTACCGGAGGGAAGATTATGCGGCTGCCGGTATTCCGGTACTGCCAGTAAAGAAAGGCATCAAGCAAACGAAGGTGCAGATTGTTCTCTACACTCTCGCCTTTATTATTGCCGCTTCTCTTCTTTTCTTCTTTGATTACGTCGGATATGTGTATCTTATAGTTATGCTTGCGGTTGGATTATGGTGGTTGCGTCTAGGAATCCACGGTTTTCAAGCTTTAGATGCTAATAAGTGGGCGCGTAAAGTGTTTGGATCCTCGCTCATTGTTTTATTGGTTTTTTGCAGCGTTACTTCACTTGATGCGTGGCTGCCATAGGGTATAATTCTATTATGCTTATACTTTTTCATGTACTTAGTGCCCTCGCCGGTATTCTCTTTGCTTTCTTATTACTCATTGCGCCATCAAGATCAAGACTTCATATTGCAGGTACTCTTATAGCCACTACCATTGCGAGCGGCACGTGGTTAGTGATGAGGAGCAAGGCTCACATTATTCAAACCTGTATAACCGGACTCATATATCTCGCTGTTACTCTCGGCTGCGCCATTATTGGACATCGCAAATTGCAAGCCCTTGAAAAGACTGAACGATAATTAACCTCGTTGATTTTCAGAAAGATGAAGTGTCTTAACGACAGGCATTAGTCGTCTACGCATCGCTTCAGGAATCATCCGCCGATAGGTATTACGTACGCGTATGTATATGTCGGCATCATTTAGATCTCTTAGGCGCTCAAAAGGTTCGTACATGTCGGGCGATAACTGTGAAGATTTTGGCAGGGTTCGACGTAATTTATGCATAGCTTCCCTTGTTAGCTCGTCCTGAGCGCGTATATTGCCGTTCATGCCATAGAGAACAATATGCGTCTGGGCCGGTACGGTTGTGATGATGGCTTCTGCGGCTGATCGGCCGGTGACGGGTTCCATGACGGCAGGATGAAGCTCTTCTGCAAAATTCTGCCTTGATGAAGTTAGGAACCAAGTATTGTTTTCCTGCACAAGCCTTACAAGCGCGTTACTAAAACCAGTAGGGTCGATCTCAAATGGCTCAGCTTCTGCTGAGGTAAGTCGGGTCATGTCCGCATTTACGACATCAATGTCCCGGGCTTTCTCGGGCGTCCCAATGAAAATTTCATCACGAATCGAGTATTCATGTTGAGGGTCGCCATAAAATTTGCCATATAAAACTGAGCGACCAAGCGACCCCACGATCCGCATATCGGGTTGAGAAATGCTCAAAGCATCGAGTTGGGCATATAACGAGTCAGGCGTATGGAGCGCCTCATTAAACGCACGCATGGCTGTGTACTATATAATTTATTTAATAATTTAGCAATAACTAAGAAATATGCGTAAGCAATATTGTGTTCGCTGCATCTCTGTATTACACTTGCTCCTAAGATGAAAAATACAAACTCCGTGAGTAATTGGCTGCAAATAGCCGTTGTTCGAGTTGCGAGGCTACATTTTTTCTACGTTGCTGCTTATATGGTGGCAATCATTGCATTTGACTCATGGAATCTTATTACGCATGAAGGTATTGTGCAGCGCTGGACGCTGGCCGTTTGCCTACTTATTCTCACGACAATTGTCTGGTACATAGCTCGTGGACCCTGGCTAAAAGGTGCGCAACACCGCATTCTACTTGGTATGGTTGTGGTCGGAGATATCCTATTTGCTGCAATCAATGTCTACATGCAACGTGGCATGGCCAGTAAGTCGGTGGCTCTTTTTGCTATTCCCCTCATGACGGCTGCTGTTTTGCACAGCAGACGTGCAATTCTAGCAACCGCATCCCTCTGTGTAGCGGCTTATTCATTTGCTGCCATTCGCTATTTCCATCTTCATTATGGCGAAGGCTTTAAGGTTGAGCTGTATGGCGAGGTGGGTTTTTATTCAGCCATTTTCTTTGTCATGGCTGCATTGCTAGTTTTGCTTGTTGCCCCTAAGAAGGACTAACTATCGCAAGAAATAAGTTACGGTAACCGAGTAGCTTAATTCGTTTTCGCCTGGTTGTACGGCGAGGCTTGTGCTGGAACTTACGGCTGTATCGAGCGCGCCGCGTTCAGCGTATGGCATAATGCCAAAGCCCGATCCATCCGTGACTGTTTTTACCTTCCCTACCTTGAAGCCAAGGTTCTTTGCCATTTGATCAGCTTTGCTTCGCGCATCTTTGGTGGCTTCATCGCGAGCTTTTGATTCTAGTTCTTTGCGCTTTGCATCGCTGAAGCTTGCCTGTGGCGAAACTGCTCCTGATGGTGTTGTGCTGACAAGGTAGTCTTGGATTTTCTGAGCCTCTTCCAGTGAGCTAAGCGTGATAGTGAGCTGCAATGTGTAGGTAGGCTCTTGAGCCTTGTCTTCAAAGTAATACACTGGATAGTCATAGTTTGATGAATTAGTTTTTATCTTGCTGTCAGGCACGCCAAGTTCTTTAAGTTTGGCAACAATCGCACCACTCTTTTCGGTCATTGCTGCAAGTGCCGCAGTCTTATCAGCATTCTTAAACTCGTAGGAGGGATAAAAGACAAATTCATCCGGAGAATCGGTTAGGGTCGCTTCGCCCGTTACCTCAATCGTCTGATCACTAGAGGACGTGGCTTCCCATGGCCTCCATAGAGCCAGCATGCCGGCAATGACAAGTAAAAGTAAAACGACAATAACGCGTAAATCAAATGAAAAACTCACCTTACTCTTAGAAGGTTGTGTGGTGTTTTGCTCTGGCATTTTTTGCTCCTTATGTTGGTTTTAGTGTTGCTCGTTATACTGAAAAAGTAAAGCTTAAAAACGGTTGCTTATACGCCACCAGGTAGATGGTTGCGCGAGAGAAGAAGTTATTGTTAGGGGGGTTGCGGTGATGCCCTGCTTTGTAGGTACCTTAATCGCGCCAACGACCTGATCTTTTGTGGCAGGTGTATTAATTTCCACTGTGCTAATTTCTGGGCTAATCGATGATCCTTTCCACCCATAATGAAGGATAGAATCACTGGCAACGATATTGGTGGTTTGCCCCCACGGAGTTTGGTATGAACCAATAACACTGTCTTTCTTTACCACCTCCCGTATGCCAAAACCCTTGAAGGCAGACTCGAGCAGGCTGCTGCTGGCAGGAAATACGGAACCGATTGTGGGACTTCCTAGTACCGCCCCAATTACCGTTACGCTGTGGGTATCGTCAATAATGTGTTTAGCTGCGAATAAGAGACAGCCTCCTGCCTCATCCGTGTTACCCGTTTTAATCCCTACTACTCGGCTATCGGCAAGTAAATGATTGGTGTTTCGTATTGTTCTTGCAACGGGAACGGATGTTTCACGCTTCGCTACGATGCCGCTTAAAACAGGGTCGGATAAGATCTTTTGACCCAAGATTATAAGATCCGTGGGTGTGCTGAGCGTACGAGGAGAAAACCCACTGGCATCATCGATGGTGGTTTTTAGCATGCCAAATTCTTTCACCATGTCATCTGCATATAATTTATAGGCATCCATCGAGCCAAACGCCCATCGCACCAAAGAATCAGCGATGTTATTGGCTGATGGTAGCAAGAGTGCTTCAAGAGCCTGATACTGCGAAAGTTGTTCACCAACTTGAACCGGGACAATCGAACCATTGCGTGCAAGGTAGTCACTATAATAGGCAACATCTTGGGTATCGAGCGTAAGTATTGTCCCCTGCTCACCTGCCGCAAAAGGTTTTGCACGCATAATAGCAAGTGCTGTTACGACTTTGGCAATGCTTGCAATGGGCCGAGGCGTTTGGCCCTCTGAAGACATTGCGAGTATGCCCTCTTCAAGGCTGCCGATTGCAGCCTGACCTTGCGTAGGCCAATTAAGAGCGACCGCTTCTGCTGCAAGCGGACTTAGTGCCGAAACACTCGGAGTAATTGTGGGTAATGCCTGCGTTAAAGTTGAGTATGTAAAGCCTGCACCTGAAAGCAGAAGAACAGTAATAAGCACTAATGCGAGAAAACGACGTAAAAACGAGTGCCTTTTTACTGGCCGTGCTTCGCGGTATCGGTACGCTTTAATTTCCATTAGTCCCCCACCATGCTGAACATCTCATACGTCTATAGTCTAAAGGATACCAGCTGCCACACTTTTCTGCCATTAGTAGGTTTATGGTAGCGGTGTTATAGTGAAAGTGTATGACATCGGGGTTTACGGGAAGAAGACAGGCATACTTTGAAGAACTTCAGAGGCTGTTATTAAGAGAGACTACCCATTCGGGACTGCTACAAACCATTGTCGATGCTCCTTTTAAAGATCCCTTAAGTGCAACGTATCTTGATCTTGGCATCACGGTACTTCTTCTTGTAGATGAAGCAGGCACCACCATAAAACGTGTGGCACTATCCAATACCGAACATGCCGCTGGCTCCGTAAGGACTTCTGAAAAACCATTTCATGCCATAGAAATCCCACTGAGTGATAAAAAGAATATCATTGCACATGCAATTAAATCGGGCGTGTATCAAAGAACGGAAGACTGGAAAGATCTGTTTGTTCCTGCGCTCACGCCAGAATCGGCTCGCTTTAATCAGGCGGGCGCTGGCATTGCCTATAGTATTGTGCAGCCACTTAATCTAAAGCCGCACCCCGGTGCAATGATTTTTAGCTTCTATAAGTTTCGCAATGAAGACGTGGAAATCCTTGATTTTACGAAGCAGTATGCTCGTCTGGTCGAACAGGCGCTTCAGCCGCCTGTTGTGTAAGTAAAATACCTGCGTTTGCCCATAATCGGCGGCTCAGATCACTGTTACCGAATTGCATTGCATTGCAGCTTCCATCTTCCCATCGAATAAGTTCCTGAAAACCTTTTTCTCGCTCCTCGTCGGAAGAAAGATCGATCGCAACAGTTCGGTATTTATACTTCTCATCAAGTTGATCATGAAAATCGAGCTCAAATGGATCCTCCTCATTAATACTGAGATAATCTTGAACCACAAGTAGACCCCGATCGGGGTGTATGCGCTTGAGACCGTTTTTAAACATTCGTATCCGCTGCTCTTCCTTCATCTGATAAAGAACGGTTGAGTAAAAGACAATGTCATAGACAGTTTGGCCGGTGTGGCGATGATGAAGTTCAGGCGGAGTGTCTCTCGCGAAGTCGCCTTGTTCTATGATGACACCCGGTATATCAGGCTCCAGCTCATAGTAAAGACGCACGCGTTCCGGATCCTTAAGATCGATGGGACGTAAGTAATTACTCTTAAACCATTCAGTTCTTAAGGCATCTCGCTGCAGAATAGGCCATTTTTCAATGCCATGAAAGGTACCCACATCAGGGAGTGGCACGTGTAGAAGATCATTAACACGTGTAGTATTAAGTTCGTCATTGTCTGTACCATGGACTGCAATGTGTCCTACGGGCATACCAAGGGCAAGCATTTTAAGTCCATCCCCCCTGCTCGGACCAACATCCAAAATATTAAGCGGTCCCTGAAATCGCTCACGACATAAGTGTCCGAGCCACTGCAGCGTCGCATAGCGTTTTGGTTTTGTTGTCTGAAGTTCAAAGATCTTCATTGGGTAGGAATAATCATCAAGCCCATCGATTGTCTGGTTAAATGGGCGATGCGTATTCCAAATTCGTCGTAAGTATTCGTCCCAAGTCTCTGGGCTCTCATCAGCCTCCCCATAGCTGAGGCCTTGTGCGCTCAATTCTTTGATCCTGCCCTGATGCGCGGCTGTGCGGCTCATGTGGGCTGCCGCCCAGGTTGGTAAGTGTTCTTCAGGTAATCTCACGAGTCTATCCTGGAAATAATCCACAAAGCGATCACGCACCGATGGCTCGGGTAATAAGTGGGCTATTGCGAGTGAACAGGCCGCCATGACTTTGTCGCCGGCTGGTGGATGCAAAAGTTCTTGCCGGAGCATTTCAACATGTGTTTCTGGTGAAGGCTCAACAGGCTGATCAGTGCGTATATCAAGGCGTGGCTTCATATCCCCTAACATAACAAAAAATTTAGCTTCGCAAAATATTTTTAAGATGTAATAAATATTGCAGCTTAAGCACGTTCCTCTTTACTAAGATAAAAGAAGTAAAGGAGGATACATGGATAGTAGTTCTTTTTCCCTACATGATGACCCAATCTTAAATGAGGATCGAGCGGAAGAAGATCTTCTCCTGCGCCGCAGGGGCTATGATCCGGGTGAGCTCAGCGAAGAAGAGCGCTCAGACCTTGTTGATGACATACGAGGTGACGCGGTATCGGGTGATGACGATGATGATCAATTGAGTGATGTGCTTCCTCCTGAGGAAGCGGACGGCAATGATTAAAGGAGGTTACTATGAACAAATACAGTAAAGAAACGCAAGAAAAAGTACATGACGTTATGGAAGAATTTAAAGAAGGTAAGCTGAAAAGCGGACGTTCAGGCAAAAAGGTTACTGACCGTAAGCAAGCAATTGCAATTGGACTCTCCGAAGCGCGTGAGAGTGGTGCACGTGTACCGAAGCATAAATAAGTTTGTGAGATAACTCACAGCTCCCCCGATAAAACCTCAGTACGCTAAAACTGATCTTTGCTAACTATGTGCGGACAGTATGTTTATAATTCCAAGTAAATTACGTTCTTCCGAAAAAAACATTTATGTTGATCCGCTCTTGCCGGCTGTGCTGGTATTCGTTGCGTTCATGATTATTATTAGCTTGAGCTGGCGTACTGCACGCAATGACGTCGTGCTGGAGCGTGCTAATACTGTTGCTGACAAAGCAGCCTTTATTGAAAGTACACTTGCACAACGGTTCAGCCTTTACGAAGATACCCTTCGTTCGGCCGCAGCATTATTTGGAGCCTCAGACAGCGTTACTCGTGATGAATGGACGGGATTTGTGACTTCACTGAAGCTGAATGAGCGCTATCCCGGCATACGAGGACTTGGGTATATAAAGCTTGTTTCACCTGCAGAAAAGACCGCCGCAGAAAACACTGCACGTAGCGAGGGTGTCGCCAATTTTACGATATTTCCTGAAGGAGGCAGAGAGCAGTATGCACCGCTTTATTATGTTGTCCCGCTTCAAAGCGATCAGTACACGGACCGCACTGCGCCTGCACTCGGATTTGATATGTATAGCGACCCAGAGCGGCGTGAGACGATGGAGCTAGCCATGACAACGGGACAGCCGACGCTCAGTGATGTTGTTGACCTAGTTCAAGACGGCCCACCCCTACAGGGTTTTCTTCTGTATGCGCCGTTATATAGAAAAAACATGCCTGTTACTACCCTCGAAGAACGAGAGGCAGCAATAGAAGGCTATTTTTACGCAGCCTTTATTGCCGATGATATCTTTCGTAATTTATTTGGAGCTCCTGAACAAGCTTTTAATTTCAGTATTCATGACGGCCCGCCAGAAAACAGTAACTTACTTTTTGCGAGCAACAAAGAAGCTCGTGCTGAATTTAGGGAAGAACGTCGTAATCCCCTCAATATGTACGAGCAAGATTGGACTATCGTTTATCACACAACGAATGAGATCGTACCCATTGCTATTAGAACACGACCTTTCAGTGTCGCGACAGGCGGTACCATCTTCTCGGCTGTTTTAGCGGCCCTCATCTATCTACTCATTCAGCGTCGCACACGCTCACTTGCGTATGCAGAACAAAAGGAACTTGAAGCTGCCAAGGATGAGCTCTTATCGCTTGCCTCTCATCAGCTTCGTACCCCAGCGACAGCCGTAAAGCAGTACGTCTCAATGGTAAAAGAAGGCTTTGCCGGTCGTATTTCAGAGGAGCAACAGAGACTACTCCAAATGGCCTACGAAAGTAATGAGCGACAGCTCACTATTGTTGATGATTTGCTGTATGTTGCACGTGTTGATTCGGGACAGGCAACGTTAAAGATTGAACGAGTTGAACTTACGAAGATGCTTCGTTCAGTCTATGAAGATCAAAAATCAGTTATCAAAGAGCGCTCACAAAAAGTAGTATTGAGTGGGCTTCAGAAGAAGGTTTATATCGAGGCTGATCCCCATTACCTACGAATGATATTTGAAAATCTTTTAAGTAACGCGTCTAAGTATTCTCACCCAAAAACAAAAATCATTGTAGATCTCAAGGGCCTGAGAACGACCGTTGCGGTTACCGTTACTGACAGCGGTGTAGGTATTAGTCCTGAGAATTTTCCGGATGTGTTCCAGAAGTTTAGTCGTATACCTAACGAACTCACGAGACAAACTGCTGGTAGCGGCATTGGTCTCTATCTCTCTAAGCAACTTGCCCTTCTTCACGGCGGTGATATAACACTTATCTCGGTAGAGGATAAGGGGTCCAGTTTTACGGTTACGCTGCCGCGTCGTCAGAAAAAAGAGGCGAAAACCTCTAAAAAGTAAGAAATATTACAGATGTCGTACCTCTGTTCATCTTACAGTATGAACCATAGTAACCAAGGAATAGCATGGCAAAAGTACTTATTGCCGAAGATGAAAAAGCGCTGAATCAGGCCTATGAAATGATACTGAAGCGTGCCGGTCACACAGTGAAATGTGCATTTGATGGTCAGGAGGCTTTAAAGATTGCTGAAGACTTTGAGCCAGATCTTATCTTACTCGATCTTCGTATGCCTTCTACGAGTGGCCTCGAGTTCTTGGAACGTTATAAGTTACCCATTAATCATCCAAAGGTAAAGGTTATCGTGTTTAGCAACCTTGATATGCAAAAAGAAATCGATACTGCGTTTGCGCTGGGTGCTTCTAAGTACATGCTCAAATCATGGGCTTCGCCCGATGAGCTGGTGACGATGGTCGAAAAAGAACTAAAATAATTTTCTAGAGTTCAAGTTGCCGCAAACTATCTTCATTCAGTACGCTTAAGAGCTTTTCGCGCTTAATAAGATAGCGCTGATTTTGATATGATAACACCTTTGCTTTTTGCAGAGCGTGAAGTTCTATGGCAGTTGTTTCGCGGGTAACTCCCACCAGTTCGGCAATGTCTTGATGCTTTAATTTCAATTCAAGCCTAAAGACACCCGGGATAATCTCGCGAGCGTGGCGCAGAATAAGATACAGAAGCGTGTAAACAATTTTATCGCGTGCTTTGGGCTGTTCGAGTGCGGCTATACGCACCAGCGAGGACTGGTAGTTACGAGCGAGGTATTGAGAGAATTGCTCCCTTGCCTTCTGATTAGAAAGCGTCGTATCCCACGACTCTTTAGAAAGTGGTACGAGGTCGGTGTCACTAAAAGCCTCGTAATAATACATGGCTGGAGTCGATTGTCCGATTAGCCAGGCAATGGGAAAAATGTCACCGGGTGTACAAAAAGTAATGGTACGGCTTTCCCCTCCGTTGCCTATTTGGTAGACCTTCACGACACCTTCTTTTACATAATACCCATCGCGCGGCACCTCACCCTGATAAACGATAATACTTGATTTACCGTAATGCCGTGCGTTTGCGCTGTCCGAAATTACACCATCCATATACCTTTCATTATATCCTTAGCTCACTCCTATCGTGTAACTTTTCTCACTTTCAGTCTGCGTAGCTCTTTACAGATTCTCCTTGCGGAGTTGTCTATGATGGTTCTATCGCCTGATGGAGGCATCGGACCTTAACAAATTAGAAGGTCTACTTTTTAAAAAGAAAGGAGTTTAAAATGCCTGCACCAATTAATCAAGAAGATTTGGAAGTTCGAATTCATGAGTTCTTAGAGAAAAAGTTCGAAAAGTTCGATATATAGATAAACGTACACCATGCTTGAGATTATTACCTGGATAATGTTTGGAGCGCTTGTTGGCTGGATAGCTTCACTTATTACCAGGTCCCACATTCAATTAGAGATTAAACAGCACATTTATACCGGTATTGTAGGAGCAATTGTGGGGGGTATGGTGATAAAGATTTTTGATACTGTCACCACACCACGTTCCCAGCTTATCGCTGCAATAGCAGCCTTATTGGGATCGATTATATTCACCGTACTTTTTCGTGTCGCACGGAAGCATATTAATTAAGGGAGGGGTTTATGAGTCGCACATACGCACACAAACCTGATATAAAACGTAAAAACCGTTCGCGTGGTATGCAAAATGATAAACGAGTAGTCTTAACGGACTATGAAATAGAGTTTATCGAAATGCGGCTTGGTCCAACCATTCGATTGCAATCGTAATACATAAACTAATCACCCGCTCGTAACAGGCGGGTGATTTTTATTATGGTGCGACTAAAACTTCACGCCATGAAAGGAAGTTGTAGCTACTCGTAATAGGGAAACTAGGCGGTGGTGCATATAAGAGATTGTAGTCGTACTCGGTTGTATTGTGCTTAAAGCCAGAAATATAGTTACCTGAACCTGCATCGTAGGTATTATCGCCACAGCTACTGCCCCAAAGCCAGGACCAGGTCCATGTTTGCCGTACGGCGATCGAGCCATAGAAGTATAGTTGCTGGTTTGGGTTTACCCACCCACGGGTACACGTGCCGCTACTAAAACTATAATTTGAGGGATACACCACATCATCGGTCTGAGCGATAACGGCAGCATTAATCTCAAGCGTAAAGGCGCCACTTGCTGGAGGAGCATACGGCGCAACAATAAATGAATCTTCTGCAATAAGCCCTATCGCATCACTGCCATCTTTGGCGCTGTACACAATGTCGTCAGCGGCAACAATATTGGTTGCGACAGATGTCGCGAGACGACCCGAGGCAATGGTGAGACGCCCGTGGTAAGTTGGGTTTGTGCGAACCCATACATTGTCTTCGGCGAAAATCACGCCGCTTGCTGGCGGGGTAATCCCGGTTGCAACCAACTGCTCGTTAAGCGCGTTAAGATAATTGCTCTGCGTATCATTTTCATTATTCACTGTATAAAGATCATAGGTACCATTTGGATTAAGTAAGATAAGGTATCCACGCGAACTGTTCGCGCTCGAACTGCGCTGCGGCAAATACGCACTTGTTCGGGTGCTTGGGGTTTGAGAGCATGCGTTTGAAAGATTAGCAAGTGAAGATGTTGCAGCATCTGAGCTAAAGGCTAGCTTCTTAATGGTACACAACGCTCCACTGAGCTGGTTAAAGTCTACGAGGGGCGTTGGATAGCGCCAGTCTGTTTTTGGTCGGGTGTTACAGTTTACTGGGGTTGTGACGCTGGTATGGCACCATACGCCTGGATGACTTGAGCCGTCACCGCCAACCGAACCTGGCGGCGTGTAAGTAGTATTAGAGCTCGTTATATCAGAGTTGCTTGATCCGTCCATACGAATACCCTGGTTGGAATGAACGGGACCATCTGCTGCTTCGGTATTGCCAAACCAGAGTGCCGAGTCGGCGAGAATAGCGTAACTGGCAAAAGAAGGTGCGCCAATCTGAG
This sequence comes from uncultured Candidatus Saccharibacteria bacterium, assembly GCA_965231105.1. Taxonomy (GTDB): domain Bacteria; phylum Patescibacteriota; class Saccharimonadia; order Saccharimonadales; family JACDBH01. The sequence continues at coordinate 218,741 of OZ246417.1, forward strand.
CCTCAATAGTTCTTTGAATATTGGTGCCGTTAACCTTACCTATCGAACGTACTTTGGCAACGGTTGAGCCGGTGCCTTGTGGACTAATCCAGAGGGTGTAGGTGCCGGTTGTTTTGGCGTCCGAGTCTACGTAGTTGTGAACGTATGGTCCATAGCCTAAAACAGGGTCTGGAGTAGCGGGTGTGCTCTGCCCATCTTTGAAATCGGTTGGGCTATGACTTAAGTGCCATAGATAGTAGTTAATGCCTGCCTCGGCGATGTTAAAGGCCTGCTGGCTTTTAACGTTACGATCAACAAGGCTAATATTACTATCTATTAGAAGAACTACTGCGCCGGTAATAATAGACAGTGCGATCATGAAGCTTAAAATTGTGGGAATAATGAAGCCATCCCGACTGTCAGTAATTCTAAATCTGCTCATAGGTTTGTCTTTCTATTTCGTAAGGCTACTTCAACCGTCATCGTGGTATCGCTTGAAGCAACCGGTCGCTTGGATGGAACGGCGAGATTCACTCGTATGATTTTAACAGTATTAAGATCCGGAATTGGCAGCACGATTTCCGAGTTTGAGGCGTCATAATAATCAAAGAGATCCAGTCCGGCGATACTGTGAAAATTATTAATAATCGTATATGTCTTTAGTGAGCCGGCCACTTCTGTGCCAACTGGAGGGTTAGATGTCATTTGCGTCACATCGGCAAATAGTTTCGTACCCTCTACATTCTTGTAGTAGCGAATCTTTGACACATATGTATCATTAGGTGCGAAGTAGGCATAGACGGTAATATCATTCGCATCTGCTGAAACAATACCTGTAAGGCCCCGCATTACGTTGGCGATTCGCTGAGACTGGGTGGCGAGGTCTCCAAACACAACACTATCTTTATGGAGCGCGAGGTACTGGCTGATGGAAGTATTAAAGAAGCTATAGGCAGCAGTTGAGATAACACCTACTACCGCAAAGGTAATAACGAGCTCGATAAGTGTAAAGCCCCTGCTTTGTCTAATAAGTAACTTATGGTGCGACAATGAGGCCTCCTAAGAATGTGCCCGCTGGGGTGGTTAAGGTATTGCCTCCGGAAATAACCGTCATTCGTACCTGATCGCTGGTGATGCCTGTTAGGTTAACGGTGCAATTAAGTTGAGCACCGGATGAGTTGCCTGTACAGCTGGCCGTATAGGTGTTGCTGTTCTGCAGAAATCGCACGGTTGTTGCGCAACTTGGGGCTGAACTGCTGCACGGAAGATTGGCACCGCGGACCTGGAATGTAAAGGCATTCAAGGTGCTTGTACTTAAACTGACGTCGTCTGGTACGATCGAATAAATACGTGGGAATGAACTACTGGTTGTCATCATGAGACGTACCTTTTGGAGATATTCTGTACCACTGTAATTAAAAGTAGTAGCTGGCGGATCTGAGGCACTGTAGGTTGGAACAATGAGTGGATTGAACGGATTATTGCCACTATAAGGTAGCACGGCAGCTACATAGTAGTTTGTGCTGCCAATCCGGCAGTTTGTGCCCGCCGTTTCGCTACAGAAAACATATGTACCCGGTACCAGACCTGTAAGTGCGGCAAGTCCACTCGCATCGGTGGTTGGGCGTGTATCTGTTGGGGTCATGGTGTCGTAGTAGTACTCAGTGTTCGTGGTGAGCGTGTATTTTTTGTAGCCACCCTTTACATATACGCGCATATTTGCGAGAGGATTGCCATTAGTGTCGGTCGTTTCGATGACAAGACTGTTTGTTCCCTGGGGTTTGAGCGTAAGTGTTACAAAAGAGGACTGCTGGGTAAGAATTTGCTGGCTTGGATACGTTGGCGTTAGTGACCCTGATGGTGCGATTGTTGTGAGTGTGGAGTAGTTCGTAAGCGAGCCCGTCACGCGATAGTCAAAGCCTGAGGTGTCGGGCGGCAGGCCATAGAATATGGCATTACCATTGCTGTCACTTGTGTCAGAAAGATTAATATTAGGTGAAACGGTCGTGTTGGCCACCTGTACGGTTGCCCCAGAAAGCGGATTCCCGTTTTCGTCTAAAACACGAACAAACAGTGCGCCGGTTGTACTGGCAGTTTCGGCAACACGAGCAGAAATCTGCGAATCAACTTCGGCCAGTTTCACATTTCCTGGACCAAAGACGGTGACATGAGCTACTTTGTAATCCTGAGGATTGGTATCAGTTGCAGGTGCCCCAGTGGGTGGCGGATAATTCCGGCAATACAACTGTTTTAAAGACAGATTTGGGTATGAGCCACAGCCATCAAAGGCATCATCGACATAGTCGATCGAGGTTTTAATCGTATAGGTTACATTATTTAAAGTGGTCGTGGTGGTGTTAGGGAGATAACTAGTTGAGTAGATGGGGCCGCCTAAAACCGCTAGGCTGTTAAAAGGAAGTGCACGCAAAGTTTCCATTTGAGTAATGGCAAGGGTTGAGGCCACTGCCTTTCGCTTAGTCACTACGGTACTGCGTATGAGGGTGCTGAATAATGTGAAGACACTTAAAGCAATCATCGTGAGGAGCACGATGCCTACCATCAGCTCAACGAGGGTATACCCTGATTGCCTCTCGGGCCGCTTCTCGACCATACTTAGCTCATAGTATAAAGCATAAGTGTATAAGCTGAAGAATTGATTTTTTACCTTATATCTCGTAGAGTTTATCTAAATTATGAGTAGCGCCACACCGCATATACCGGCTGAATATATTGTGCCGCTTAATATGAATGGTTTGCGTGGCCGGCTCCTTCGTATGCCACCACCGAAAAATCGCAAACGTGAGATTTTAATGGTATATGGTCATCACTCGAGTCTTGAACGTATGTATAGTCTTGCTCAAGTTATCCATGAATATGGCGGTGTTACCATGCCAGATCTTCCTGGATTTGGTGGAATGGACAGCTTTTATAAAATTGGGGAAAAACCTGATCTCGATACGATGGCTGATTATCTGGCCTCTGTTATTAAGCTGCGCTATAAAGGTCATCGCTTTACTATTGCCGGTATATCATTTGGCTTCTTAGTCGTTACAAGAATGCTTCAGCGCTATCCGGATATTGCGAAGAAGGTAGACCTACTGATTAGTGTTGTGGGCTTTGCGCACAAAGATGATTTGAGATTTAGTAAGATAAGACTTCGCGCCTATGGCTTTGCCGCACGATTCTTTTCGTATCGTCTGCCAGCCCTCTTTTTCCGAAATGTTGTACTCCATCCCTTTATTCTTCGCTCGTTCTATAGTCGAACTCATAATGCGAAGCATAAATATGTGGGACTTGATGCAGAGGCACGAAAAAGTCTTACCGAGTTCGAAATACATCTCTGGCACATTAATGAAGTCCGAACTTATATGAAGACAACGACCGCTATGCTGACAGTTAATAACTGCGAGGTGGCCGTTGATCTGCCGGTATGGCATATTGGCGTGGATCTTGATAATTACTTCGATAATCGCTTGGTTGAACAACATATGCGTATCACCTTTAATGATTTTAATTACATTAAGGCACCAATTGAAAAGCATATTCCAAATGTTATTGCGGGTAAGGAAGAGGCCTCGACACTCATTCCAAAGAAAGTCAGAGATTTACTAAAGAGCAAACCATGAGGTTGCAGCTTCGAATACTGAGACGTGGTAGGATAGTACTATGAAAATCGGACTTGTCTGTCCCTATGACTTTTTTCGTCACGGTGCAGTCCAGAAACTTGTTGAAGTACTCGACAAAGAGTTAACTGCACGCGGTCATGATGTGCGCATTATTACACCCCGGCCACGGAACTATAAGGGTGATGCGCCTGATCGGATGCTCTTTGTAGGACAGTCTGCTAAATGGAATACTCCGATTAAAACGACGCTCGAAGTGGGTCTTACCCTTGAAACGGATGGGCTTGAAGAGATGCTTGAGAAAGAGGGCTTTGATCTTATTCATGTTCATGAGCCTGAAGTACCAATTCTGGGGGCTCAGATTGCAGCACGTGCTACCTGCCCTATTGTGGCAACTTTTCATGCCACCTTCCCTGAAACAGCGATGGGTAAAACGATAGAATTTTTCCGTCCTGCTCTCGCTCGCTCTATTTTTAGAAATATTGCCGCCATGACCGCAGTCTCAGACTCGGCTGCTCGTTTTGTACGGGAATGGTCTGAACAGTCAGTAGATATAGTGCCCAACTATATTGATCTCAAACGTTTTACGCCGCCGAAGCGCCTAAAACGCAAGCCGGCAACAATTCTCTATGTAGGCAGACTTGAAAAGCGTAAGGGCGTGCGATATTTGCTCAAAGCCTTTGCTGCGCTAGCTGAAACAGATGAAAATGTAGAGCTTATCATTGCTGGCGACGGTTCTGAGCGTCCGAAACTAGAGGCCTGGGTAGAGACTTACGAAGTGCCCCGAGTAAAATTTCTTGGGGCCGTTGACGAACCAACGAAACTCAAACTCCTCCATGAAGCGACCCTTTTCTGTTCACCGGCAATATTTGGTGAAAGTTTCGGGATTGTCTTATTAGAGGCAATGGCTGCAGGAGTGCCTATCGTGGCGGGAGATAACCCAGGGTATGCTTGTGTCATGAAGGGGCGTGGTCTTCTTTCCTTAGTAAACCCACAAGATACCGGTGATTTTGCGCGGCGACTTGATCTGATGCTTAAAGATGAAGAGTTACGAAAACTATGGCTTGCGTGGTCAAAAAAATATATTAGACAATATGATTTCAAAAAAATTATCGATCAGTATGAAGAAGTCTATAAGAAAGCAGTACGAGTGAAGGTTGGTCAGGCATGAAAATAGCCCTCGTGCTCGATGATACGCTTGATAAAGATGATGGCGTTCAGCAGTCTGTGCTTACTATTGGCAAATGGCTTCGCCATGAAGGTCATGTTGTTCACTACCTGGTAGCAGATACAAAACGTACAGATATACCGAATGTCCATAGTCTTGGACGCTTTATTAACCTGCGCTACAACAAGAATAATGTACGTACACCCTTGCCTGTAAGTCGCGCAAAGATCAAGGCACTCATGAAACACGAGCAATATGACATTGTGCATGTCATGATGCCGTGCAGTCCGCTGCTTGGAGAAGTAGTCATTCGTTATGCTTCACCGAAAGCAGCGGTTATTGGAACCTTCCATACATTACCCGCATCACGTGTACATGGCTACAGCCATAAGGCCCTTAAGCTTCTCCTGAGTCGCAGCCTAAAACGATTTGACCATATTATGGCTGTCTCAGAACCTACGGTGCACTTTGCGCGCAAAGCTTATGGCTTAAGCACCACGTATCTTCCCAACCCCATCGTTATGAGTGATTTTAAAAGTGGACATAGACTATCTACGTATAACAAATCCAAGATTAATATTATTTTCCTTGGACGCTTAGTGAAGCGAAAGGGTATTTTAGAGCTGATTAAAGCGTATAACGCACTTGATGATGAAACCGCTCAGAAAACGCGGCTCATTATCGGGGGTAAAGGACCTTTACGAGCTCGTGCAAAAAATCTCGTCCACAGCGATCGCTCTGTAACATTCGCTGGATATATTGCAGAAAAAGATAAAGCAAACTTTTTGGCTACTGCCGATATTGCCGTCTTTCCTTCTACATCGGGAGAGGCGTTCGGTATTGTACTCGTAGAAGCAATGGCCGCGGGCTCTGGTGTGGTCTTAGGCGGGAGTAACCCAGGTTACAGCAGTGTTCTTGGGGCTCAGCCCTATCTGCTTTTTGACCCTCAGGATATTAAAGGTTTTGCCGAGCATCTTGCACTTTTTGTAAATGATCAAAAGCTTCGTGAACGTATGCATGAGTGGCAAGATTCTACCGTTGGTCAGTATGATGTGAGCGTTGTAGGTGAACAGCTCGTTAAAATTTATGAAGACGCCTTGCAAGCTCGGTCAGAAGTGAGATAATGCAAGCATAAGGAAATTATTGTGATTTTTAACTTTAGAAAACAAAACAAAGTTCAAGAGGTGGAAATATCAGTATCAAATCGGACGGTTATCCGTGTGCTTGGTCTGGTCTTAGCCTCTTATCTCTTTCTCGTGGCCTTACAAAAAGCTACTCACGCTCTAACCCTTATCTTTATCGCACTTTTTCTCGCTATTGCACTCAATGCGCCCGTACACTGGCTTGCACAGCACATTCCTGGACGTAAGCGTGGTAGTCGCAGTGCGGCAACTGCTCTTTCCTTCTTCGTCATTATTGCTTTACTTGCCGGTTTTATCGCCAGTATTGTTCCTCCGCTCGTGAAGCAAACCAGCTCGTTTATTAATGCTGCTCCAGGACTCGTAGAAGATTTGCGTGATGAGAATACTTCTTTGGGTAGTTTTGTACGTCGCTATAGTCTGGAAGACCAGGTTGATAAGTTCTCATCTCAACTTTCAGGAAGACTGAATGATTTAAGTGGTTCGGCTGTCTCGACTTTTACTCGCATTACGAGTAGTTTCTTCTCGGTTCTTACCGTGCTTGTACTTACCTTTATGATGCTTATCGAAGGTCCTCGCTGGCTTGCGTTTGGTAGGCGGTTAATGCCGGATGATAAAGAGCCACATGCTGAGCGACTTATGAAAGATATGTACCGAGTCATTAAGGGATATGTGAATGGCCAAGTATTGCTTGCCACCATTGCCGCTCTTATTATCGTTATCCCACTATTTATCTTGAAGGTTAGTTACCCAATTGCACTCATGGTCATTGTCTTTATCTGTGGTTTGATTCCACTCGTTGGTCACACGATCGGTGCTGTTATAGTCAGCCTTGTTGCGCTTTTCCAATCTCCAGTAGCTGCAGTTATTATTCTTATTTACTACATCACCTACCAGCAAATTGAAAACTATGCCGTGCAGCCTCGTATCCAGGCCAACTCAACAGACATGTCCCCATTACTCGTGTTTATGTCAGTTATCGTGGGTGTAAGCTTCAACGGACTTATTGGTGGTTTGGTTGCTATACCGATTGCCGGATGCTTACGTATTCTTCTTTTGGATTACCTAAAGCACAAGAAACTACTTGATGCTGAAGGCTCTAATATGCCAAAGCCCGCTATACCCGGAACCAAATAGTTTTCTCAGATGTATCGCGTAGTCCAATGCCCTGTTTTAGGAGCTCGTCTCTAATTTGGTCTGACTTTTCCCAGTCTTTAGATTTTCGTGCTGCTTCACGGTCACTGATGAGTGTTTGCTCTGCAGGCTTTATATCCTTGCTCTGAGATAGTTTGAGGCCAAAGACGTCATCGAGCCAGCGAAGAAATGCTGTAAAGCTTTCAACTGCCTCTTCGGCAATGCCGTGAGCTTCTAGATCATTCGATAGGTCGCTTAAGAGGGCTAATGCCTGTGGAGTTGCAAGATCATTTTCAAGTGTGGTCTGCATTTTATTCTGCGTCGTTTCAATGATGTCTTTCTCTACCCCGCCTGCGAGCGGCTGAAAACGTAAATCAGATACCGTCCTTAGAGACCGCAAGCGGTTCTGGGCAGCCTCTAGGCTCTCCCAGGTAAAGTTGGTCTGAGAACGGTAATGAGCTTGCAATACGAGGAGACGAAAACTTAGAGGCTCAAAACCTTTTTTAATGATATCTTCTAATGTGTAAAAGTTATTTAAGCTCTTACTCATCTTTTTACCGTCAATCAGGAGGTGCTCATTGTGAACGAAGAATGTTGCTAGGAGAGGATTACTTTCTGCTGCGGTGCTTTGCGCAATTTCATTTTCATGGTGCGGGAAGATAAGGTCTATACCCCCAGTGTGAATATCGAATGGGAGGCCTAAGCCCTTTTTGCTCATTGCCGAACATTCAATATGCCATCCTGGCCTGCCAGTGTAATCCTCGCCGTTAATGGCAAATTCCCAGGCCGGTTCGCCGTCGCGTTGTTTTTTCCAAAGTGCAAAGTCATGGGCCGATTCTTTATCGTATTCATCATTATCAATGCGCGCCTCCGACGTGTTAGAAGTCTCTACATCGATAAGTTGCCCGTATGTTTTTCCGCTCTTTTTATATGCATTGATAGAAAAATAAATGCCGTCTTCTGCGGTATAGGCAATTTTTTGCGCAAGTAATTTTTCGATAAGTTGCTGAATCTCCTTTATGGACGCGGTGGCTTTAATGAAGCTCATAGAGCCGATGTCATTGCCGATACGCCTCATATCTTCTAAAAAGACTTCAGAATAGTGTTCAGTAAGCTTTTGCAAAGCTTCCTTAGCGGGCATATCGGGATAGTTTTCTCGGCTACGTTTAATCGTCTTATCATCTACATCTGTAAAGTTCATAAGATGATTCACATCAAAACCAGCACTTATGAGGACGCGCCGTAAGGTATCGGCAAAGATAAAGGAACTTAAGTTGCCAATATGAATGTTGTCGTAGACGGTAGGGCCACAAGAATACATACGGACAGCATCATCCTTCAGTGAAGTAAACGGTTCGACTTTCTTGGTTCGGGTATTATGTAATCTCATTATTTTCTCTGTTCATTGAATAAGCTTTTCACGACTTCAATACATTCATTTTTTACTTTCGTAATATCGCTCTTTTCAACTTTGAACCCTGCTGCATAGGCGTGACCACCACCGCCAAAATGTTCTGCAAGTTTTGCAGCGAATGGCGCGCCTTGGTTACATCGTATGGCAGCCGTAACGCGACCATTATCGTAGTGTTTTAATACAATACTCACGAGTACGCTCTCTGTTTGCAAGTGATCAGGCTGAATAAGCGGTGCAGGATTGTAATGTGGGCTGTACTGACTGATTTCTGCCTGCGGGATATCGGTAATAGCGAGGAGGCCGTCTAATACAACTTCCGTACGCTTTATGAGGTCTGCTTTGTAGCGAAAAATGATTTCAGGCATGCGATTATATGCACGACGTTTTTCTTCGAGCTTTGGTCGATCTACGCCTCCTTCAACAAGCTCCGCCATTGTGCGGTATGTCTCTGCGGTAGTATTTTCGGTAGTAAGACCTAGGCTGTCTGAAAGTATAGAGTTCATAATAAATTCTTGGGCACGCTTATTAAGTGGCCATTTCAAAACTTTTGCGAGCTCAAAGATCACATCGCCAGTCGAGACTTTGTGTGAGTCATTAATGACGATTGTTGCATACGGAATGTCGCACGTTACCCCGGCATGATGGTCTAAAACTACACATGGTCGGCTTGCTATCCACGCACGGGCTGGTGTGGCCTCAAGAAGCTGTAATAACGAATGGGCAGAGGTGTCTACGATAATACTGAGGTCAAACTGGGAAGGAATTTCTTTATTAACTCTGTCCCAACCATCCATGTACTTGAGGTAATCGGGCATATCAATGCCGCAATACATAACGGGTTCTTTGCCCATATCATGGATAATCTGCTCTAATGCAAGGGCGCTCCCGAGTGAATCCGCATCAGGATTATCGGCTTGAATAATAATGATGCGCTTTGCATCACTAAGCAGTTTTTGTATTTCTTGATTTTGGTCACTCATTTCTCTAATAGGGTACAGGTTACAAGGATTTTTTTCTACAACTACATTGCCTGGCGACCTTCGAGCGCTCTCGTTAAGGTTAATTGATCTGCATATTCAAGATCTACCCCCACGGCCAACCCGCGAGCAAGACGACTCATTTTTACTTTCTTATCTTTTAATTGCTGCTGGATATAGAGGGCCGTGCTCTCCCCTTCGACACTCGCATTGGTGGCGAGGATAATCTCTTTTACTTTGTCCTTGTCGACTCGTTTAATAAGTTCGGTAATATGAAGATTCTCGGGTCCAATTCCATCTATTGGAGATACAAGTCCCCCTAAAACATGGTATGTGCCTTTATACTGGCCGGTTTTTTCTAAGGCAACAATATCGAATGGTTCGGCTACAACAGCAACGAGAGACTTATCTCGCCCTGCATCGGTATAAAGTGGCGAAAGTTCCTGCCCTTTCTCTACTAAGGCGAAAGTTACCCGGCAGTAGCTAATACCTTCATGAAGTTTTTCGAGAGATCGGCTTAGATCACGTGCCTTACCTTGATCGGCACGCAATAAATAATATGCATAACGTTCAGCAGTCCGTGGACCGACACCAGGAAGTGCCCCAAGATCGTCAATCACGTCCTGGAGGGCACGAGGAAGTAAGCTCACAATTGTGCCCCTGATAGACGGTACATGATATTATTCGGCGGTTCTTGTCCTTCGATCTCTACTCTCTCCACGACCCCTTGCGTTGCTAGTCGTTCTAAAGAGCGCTCTATTCGATCGTCTAGCACTGCATCGAGTGTAGAACTAACCCCCTTTTCAAGGACCTGAAATATACCTGCTTTTGTTGTGCCAGCCTGCCCTTCAGAACTCACCATATCTAAAATAATCTGGTCAAATAGGCCGCGGGTTTCCACTGCTAGAGTCCTAAATTACCGAGTGCACCCATCATGGGCTGCATTTTGTCAGCAGCGAGCTTCTGGCTTTGGTTAATAGCCTCTTTAACGGCATCCTCTACCCAGCGCTCTAAGACGCCAATGTCATCAAGGTCTACATATTCTGGATCGATATGAATCTTACGGATCTTTTGTTCGCCGTTAATCTCTACTCGCACGGCACCATCGCCAGCTTCCACGGTAATAATTTCTTTTTGCAGTTCTTTTTGAAGCTTTTTTACCTTCATGAGCATTTTAGCTTGGTCAAATCGGTTCATAGACACTCCTTCTTTGTACTTTTATTGTAACAGATGAAGAGCTTATTCTGTACGCTGGAAAACTGCTACCGTTTCAGGGTTATTGGGCCACGCTATAAAATAGCGCCTGAGTTGAAAGCCGCCTGCAAATATAACTGCGACTGTAATGAGCGCTACTGCACTAATACGAGCAAGCGGATTACGTGGAAATACTCTGTACCATTCCTTGAGCATCCAACCGATGCCTTCGGCTACCACCAAATATGCAAATGGAAGTAGGATAAGGGAATTTTCAAAATTTCCGCTTATTCCAATCCAAACAGTTCCTAGGATAAAAATGCCTGCTAATAAGCGAGAACGATCGAGTCGGGATTTTCTCAAAAGCGCATAGGCACCGATAAGAAACATACCTCCAGAGAATATTTCAAGAATCGGCTGCTTACCTAAGCGGAACACCGGATTTTCAGGTGCGAATGCAAAGAGTCCGAGCGGCACTGCAAGAATGTCTTTTAACATTTCAAAAGGAGATGCGAATGATGCGGGGATGCCTAAGAAACTGCGCCACAACTGAGGTTCTCGTACGAGTGCAAATACAATAGGTGTTAAGGCTGCGGCCAGGATAGCGAAGCAAGATATAAGCAGAAGCGGCCTCGTGGAACCAAACGGTCGCTGCAGGGCCTTCAATTGCCATATACAACCTGCAATGAGGAAATATATCATTCCCGGTACATACAAAGATATACCTGCCGCGAGACTAGCTAGAATCCATGCCCAAGCATTGTTAGTGCTAAATCGAAGGGCATAGCCACAAGCTATTAATACGAACAGCATCAGTAGCATGCTGTGTGGTGTAGCGAGACGACCCGTATGGAGCAGTACTGAGGAGGTAGCAAATAATGCGGTTGCAAGCGTTGCCGTATGCGGAACAAACAAACGTTTTGCTAGCAGGTAAAAAAGGATAATCACGATAAGACTGATACTTACATTGACTAAGCGATGGACGAGAATATCGTCACTCACCCGACTAATAAGAAGGTGCGTGGCTTTATATGGTGCATTAACTGGATTATTTAAGATATCCTGTACTGTTGCGCTGCTTTGAATGGTTTGGTTTTCAATTGCGGCACTGCCCGGCACAAGTGTACCGAGGCGGAATACGAAGAGAAAAGCAATCAAGGCCGCACCTACCAGTATAGCGGACGTCGGTTGCCACATTGTTACCACCCTGTTCCACAGACGTTTCATCGTTAGTGGATAGTATAGCACTCGCGATGATAAAGCCGCTATTAACTCTCGAACGGCTGGGTGTGTTTTTTGTCTATGCTATGAAAGCGCTGTTTTTCACGGTCGAAATACAAGTCCACATCGTCGGTGGGACCATTACGATGCTTCTTAATAAGAATCTTCGCAATATTCTTATTCTCCGTTTCGGGATTATAGTAATCTTCACGGTAAATAAAGGCTACAACGTCGGCGTCCTGTTCGATAGAGCCAGATTCGCGAAGGTCGGCAAGCTGAGGAATTTGGGGGCTGCGACTTTCGACAGAGCGACTCAACTGACTCAGTGCAATCAATGGTACATTCAGTTCGCGGGCAATACCCTTAAGTCCACGAGAAATTTCAGAAATTTCCTGTACGCGGTTTGCATCACCGCCAAAGCGTGAGCCGCCGCTCATGAGCTGAAGGTAGTCCACAACAATAAGTCCTAGAGGTCGTTTATGAGCTTCCCGGCGAGCTTTGGTGCGCATATCGCTGACGGTAATGCCTGGCGTATCATCAATAAAAATTTGTGCCTCGCTCAGTGTTCCCATTGCCTGACCGATCTTTTCAAAGTCGCTATCAGTAAGGTTGCCGGTTCGAAGGTTCCACGCGTTCACACTGGCTTCTGCGGCCAGCAAGCGATCAACGAGCTGTTCCTTACTCATTTCAAGGCTGAAGACGAGAACGGGCATAGCAGCTTTCACGGCCACATTATGCGCAAGATTAAGGGCAAACGCAGTCTTACCCATCGAAGGTCGAGCGGCGAGAATTATAAGATCTGATGGCTGCAGGCCTGCCAAGATGTTATCGAGATCACGATACCCTGTTGGCACACCTCTCAGTTTACCTTTATCTTTATGGAGTTCATCGAGACGATCAAAACTCGCGCTTAATATGTTCTCAATACTCTCGATATCTTGCTTTATGTGTTCCTGAGAAACTTCAAATAAACTGGTTTCAGCATTCTCAATAAGTTCTTGAAGACTCTGTGACTCATCAAAACCTAGATTAGCGATGGACTGGCTTGCCTTAATAAGACGACGGCGCATCGCCTTTTGGGCAATAATATCTGCATAGCGATCAGCATGGGCAGCGGTTGGTACGAAGTTTGTGAGTTCAGTGAGATACGAAGCGCCTCCCACAATATCAAGCATGCCAGTATTTTTTAGCTGATCCGATAAGGTCAAGACATCGATAGGACTATGCTTTTCATAAAGCTGCAGCATGCCTTCGTAAATACGAGCATGTCTTTCATCATAAAAATCATTGGGCCGTACAAGATCTGCTACTTTTACCACTGCATCGCTATCGATAAGCAATGCTCCTAATAGGCTGGCCTCTGCCTCGGTATTCTGAGGAGGAATGTGAGCGATTTTATCCGGTTCCATATTAGGACTCGAGTACCTCTCCCCCACCGAATATTGACGTTATGGCCTGCAGTTCACTGCCACTTTCAGATACTATATCACTAGCCACGGGTTCAACGGGATCTGCTTGTTTTTCAGCAACCGGCTTACCCTTCGCCTTTTTATCGTGTAGAGCCTGAATCTGGTAGGTATTGCCTGTAAGTGCCTTAATAATACTCTGTAATTTTCCACTTGTTTGGGCGTCGGCAATCTTTTTGGCATGAAAGCCAAAAGAAAAACGCAACGTTAAAGTAGACTCGTTGCACTCCGGATGTGCCATACGAAGGACGCCATACAGGGTGTTATTGTGCTTCTTTGTTTCCTGCAAAACATGAGGCCACCATTCTTCGAAGCCTGCATCTGAATGCGTAGGAGCGGTATTCTCTTCTGCTTTAGACTCAGTTTCAGTAGGTTCCGCCTCTTCAACTTTCGCTTCAGCTGATTCTGACTTTTCTTTCTTTTCTATCTTGTTGGTGGGTTTTTCTGGTTTTGGCGTTGAGACAGGCGTGACGGGTGGTACGGAGGGTGCTGGCTGATGCGACGCAGAAGGTGTAGCAATGGCAGCGCCGAAGAGTGCAAGCTCTAGAGCTGCTAAGGGATTATGGGCGGCAGGGACAGAAAGGAGGTCGCTGAGGAGACTTTTAAGTAGCTCAGAGGACTGTTTATCTGTACTCGTAATGAATTGCTCGCGCACGATCGCGCTTAGTTGTTTTGCAACCTGACTTGGAGTAATGCCCTGCTCTACGAGGCTGGCCAGGTTCTTTACTATTTCTGCAGGGACACCGGATAATGTGGCAGATAGAAGTCCTTCCAGGGCTTCATGAGGCGCAACGCCAATGAGGCGTTCCACGTCCTTGCGGGATACTGACTTCTTATGGTTGCCGACTTGGTCTAATAAACTAATACTGTCTCTAAAACTTCCCGCACCATGCTCGGCCAATAGCTCGAGGGCATCATCGTCAATCTCTATGCCTTCCTTTTGCGCGATAGCACGAAGATGCTCAACCGCGCGTGGATTATCAATGGATTTAAAGGTAAAGCGCTGAGTTCTGCTGATAATAGTTTCAGGAAGTTTGTGTACCTCAGTGGTAGCTAGAATAAAGATGACGTGTGCTGGTGGTTCTTCGAGGGTTTTCAGAAGCGCATTAAATGCTTCTTTCGTGAGCATGTGCACTTCGTCGATAATATACACCTTGTACTTAGCTGAGGTAGGAGCAATGTGTACCTTGTCTCGAAGGTCTCTAATTTCATCAATACGTCGATTACTTGCGGCATCAATTTCAATAATATCGAGGTGCACCGATTCGTCGGTGTACGGAAGACTATTCACTTCATGCGCTAAGATACGAGCGATTGAAGTCTTACCCACTCCTCGAGGTCCAGTAAATAAATACGCATGGCTAATCTTTCCAGACTTAATAGCGCGTTCAAGAGTTTTCGTGACATGCTCTTGCCCGACGATTTCCGATAACGATTTAGACCGATATTTTCGGTATAATGCCTGACCCAACTTTTGTACCCTCCAAAGGTTTATACATAGTATAAAACGTCAGCGGATGTATGCGCTACCCCTGTTGTGTATAAGACCTGGATAATCTGTGTTTAAAGCGCCGCTTCTAAAGCAGCCCACTCGGCATTGCCATCTTCTGGCACATTGATACTCACTTGATCGCCTGGCTTTGCTTTAAAGTATGTAACACTGGCAAGAAGTACACGGTACTCTTTGTCTCCAACTGTTACCACATAGTGACCTTCTTTTTGAGTAAGCACGCCAACAACTTGCTTACGAGGAATAGGACCGATCTGCTTGTATAAGAATGCACCGTCTTCAGCAATAGTGAGCTTTAAGATATCACCTTGTACGAGTTTAGACTTACTTGCATAGTTTGCAGGAACAGGATAGGTTTTTGCATCTGAGCCGACCATATTCTGGCCATCAAAGACGCCTTCAATAACTTTGCCAATGTTCTCATCTTTGACACTAGCAGATACAACCGCGTCATCACCAACAAGGCTAATAAGCAGCTCTTTTGCGGCTGCTAAGTTTGTTTCTGCCTCTTGGATCAGCGCTCTCAATCGCTTTACCTGTTTTTCGGGGATATCCGCCATTTTTGGTACTTTATCTTTCTCGCAATCTTTTGTTTAAGTACTCTTCCGCCTAACCGTAACATAGCAGCCATGTCAAGTCAAAGATAAGCATTATTTTCTGTGGATAAAGTTCGCCTTCATTTTGCTCATGCTTGCATGCCTTCTAAAAGCACCGTAAGGTGAAGCGCATGACAGCATCAAATGAATCTATTCGACACATATTTCTGCACGGACACGGTGACAGAAGCGGGGCATGTGCACTTGAACGTGCGCAGTACGCTACGGACACCTCCTACATGGGCTTTGAAGATCCAAGATCGGCCGCTGTAGGTCCTGTTGGGATGGAGCGCAAGGTACAAAAATGTGGTCGGCCATTATGCAAGGCTTACGTTAAGATAAATATCGCAACTGATACCTTTGAGCTTGATGGTGAGTGCAAAATGGCTGATCTTTGCGCCAAAGAAGTACATGACGGAGAAACGCCAGAAACTCGGGAAAGAGAACTTGTAAAGATCGCGACTTCTGAAATTCTTTCTTTCTGCTGCCCGCGTGTAGCGTGTGAATATAATTATGGCTTTACTATCGACGGTAATGCGGGCGAAGCGAGAGTCTGCATGCGCGCTGCTGAAGTTCAAGAACCTCAGCAATAAAAAACCGCCCTGTAAAAAACAGAGCGGCTTCTTCTAATTTTTTAGCTTTAGGCAAGCTCGACAGTAGCGCCGGCTTCTTCCAAAGTCTTCTTAGCGTTTTCAGCGTCCTCTTTCTTAGCTTTTTCAAGCACAGTCTTTGGAGCGCCATCAACGATAGCCTTTGCTTCACCAAGGCCAAGACCAGTAAGGTCCTTAACAGCCTTAATAACAGCAACCTTCTGAGCACCAGCGTCCTTAAGAACAACATCGTACTCAGCCTTGGCTTCTTCAGCAGGAGCGGCGTCGCCACCTGCAGCAGCAGGGCCAGCAACAGCTACAGCGGCAGCTGCAGGCTCAATGCCGTATTCATCCTTAAGGATGGTCTTAAGTTCGTTTACTTCAAGGACAGTAAGGCTGGTAAGCTCTTCTGCCAATTTCTTTAAATCTGCCATTTCTTATTCCTTTCCTTAAATTAGGCTGCCTTAGCCTCAATGCCATCTAAAAGAGCGTGCAGGTTGCCTGAGAGGCCGCCCATGACGTCATTAAGTGGTGAGCTAAGTGTTGCCAATACTTCAGCGATAAGTTGATTCTTGCTTGGGAGCGCTGCGAGTGCTTTAACTTCATCCGCACTAATGAATTTGCCGTCTGCTGTAATAGCACCGACAAACTGAATGCTCGGATTAGTTTTTGCAAACGTAGCAAGGCTGCTCGCAGGAGCAACTTCGTCCGCTTCATTAAATGCATAAAGCAGCTGACCTTTTAGTGCGCTGGTATCAACACCTTTAAGGCCTTCATTGCTCTCGAGAGCTTTGATGACCAGCCGGTTTTTTACCACACTTACTTTTGTGCCGCTTGCTTTTGCATCCTTACGTAAAGCTTGGATAGCTTTAACGGTTGTACCTTGGTACTGCGCAACTACTGTCAACTTAGAGTTAGCTAGTAGTTCGCTGAGTTCAGCTACAACTTCATTTTTCTTCTGTTTGGTTAGAGCCATGTCAGTGATTTCCTTTTCACTTCAATGTTTGTTGCTTATCCTATCGACCGTTGAATAAGCTGATTACGCTAAAACAAAAACGTCCTTGCGGATTAGGCAAAGACGTTAATAATGAACAAAAAGTATAAGATTGTTCACCTCGGTAGCATTCTTAAATCCTTTAGAGGGATCGCTACTGTCTTTGGTAATCAGAAAAATTATACGTTAACAGGGGTGCTTCTGTCAATCTCCAAATGGAATATCCTTAGGAAAATCTGGCCCACTTGAGAAATCATGCATATCGTTTAAAGGCGCAGTTTCGAACTCAGTGACCACATCATGTCGAACGGGTATGTATTGGGCAACAGAAGGTGGTACGGGAAAGCGTCTTCCCATCCGCTGAAGCTGTTCAAGTCGCTCAGAAGTGGTCTCAGGGCCAGTCCCAATATCTGTGGGTGCACTCCAGTATCTTTGAAAGTGAAATCCTTCCATGAGCTTACCATCTCCTTGTTAATTCATTTAGTACTACTGCAGGGTCAATCGCATGGCTCCGATGAACTGCGGCAAATTCTGTTGTAGATGCCACTGCGGTAGAAGCGACTACATGAGTTACCTCTTCTACTCGTTGTGCTTCTACGGCTGGATGTAGTCTTCCGTCTCTAAGGTCCGATACGGGTCCACGGCCCTGTCTGTGGGCTTCGGCATTAACTTCTCCTGGTTGTAATGGTAGTTCGAAAGGGGTCATAACATTCTCCTTAAATCTTTTATACTGTCTCTCTGACTGACTGGATTTCGGTCTCAAAGTCGGCGCTCGAAAGTCCGCTTTGACTTGCTTCAGCTGCTTTTCGCCACTCATCGGTAAGGCCGTCGTATGCGGCCAATATCACAGCGGCAACCGCTACAGCTGTTTCGCTCATCGTTAACTTATTTTCGGGTCTCCAGTTTCGGTCTGCTTCTGGCATATGACCATGTGGCGTACTGACAGCTGGACAACCTTGGACCTCGCAACTCATATCGTATTATTCCTTAAAATTAAAAAAACTTCACGAGTGGAGTGAAGCTTTCTTATGAGTGATTGGTTGTGCTGCGTCTTAGTTTGGCTTCACTCCATAAGCAGCACAACCTCCATTGAGAATAATGAGGTCGAGCAGGCTTAAAAGAGTATTTTTTGCCATAACAGTATCGATACTACGCTCGCTAAAAAATATGTCAAGTTATTGTTGACATTCTATTGACATAAGCGTACATTCTTTATTGGTATGAAAACCTTCCAACAATTTTACGCTCCAATTTGTGTAAAGCGCGACATGCTTTGCTACATGAACGCGCGCTAAAACTGCTGGAATAACGACGAATTAAGAGAAAAAGTAAAAACCGGATTCCAGCAAAAGGGGGATCCGGTTTTTTAGTAAGGGAAGATGTGATGAGTAAGGGATTACAAGTTTTACTTGAACGTAAAATAGAAAATGAACGAGTGCAATTGCCTATAGGTAAGCAACGCGCTGAAGAGCTGGTTCATGAAATAAATACGGAAGGTCCGCATGCACTGAGAGGGTTTAATTTAGGCATTGCAGCTGCCCGCGTGGTAGCCGGTGCGGCAGACCCTTTACAGGATGAACGTGGTCGACATGTTCCATTTATCGTGAATGCGGCCCAGAATGACACAGGACGTTTTTGGTTTAATCGTGGTCTTTTTCTTCTCGCTCCCCCACTCGATATTCATGTAGACATTGATGCACTCCGCGACGTCAATGATATTGATACGCTTGTTGCCTACCATGAAGGTGCAGGCCTCGGCCTTACCGCCCAGCGACTCAAAAGAGGTCCTATGCACGATTATGAAGATTTACCTCCTGAAGCGCAGGAGGTACTGTCCTTTACCGTAGTGCCTGACTCGGAATTGGCAAAGAGATCTATTTTAGCTGTTCGAGCTTAAACTGCGTATAGCGTTCTGCAGCAAGACGGGTCAGCTCAGGATCTTCCCCCTGGTTCACGAATTTCATGCTTTCGGCTAATACGGGATGTACTTCGGCTACTCTTTCATGCATTGCGCGTACGAGTTTACGGTAGCCTGGATGGCCTTGGGGACTGGTGCGAAGCTCATGAAGATGGAAAGCTTCTCGTGCATTGTAGGTGATCTTCCAGCGCATGCGGTGTCCGAGTAGTGTGGCGTACTGGGCCTCAAGTTCAAATCCGGCTTCCTGGAGTTCACTATAAAGTGCGGCGCTTAAATCAAAACACTTTTCAAAGGTATCGCTTAAGCCTGCTGCTTCAACGAGTTCAGACATATCAAAACCATAACGAGGCGTGAGCTGTTGCCAATCAAAGGCGTCCACCATGCGATGTCTCTGAAGATCACGGAATATACCGTAATCGCAGAGAATATCCCAGCTATAGTGAGCTACTTCTAATGCTCTGCCTGGTTTATGGCGGCGATTTAAGCGCTCGCCCATATAAATGCGGAAGGCTTCGAGCTTTTGCTCATATGGCCACTTGCGTACTGCTTTTTCTATATCCTTCAGGCTCATATTACTAAATTCGTAGAGCATGTGCGGAAGAAGGTCGAGCTCGTTGCGCGGCCAGTAGTCGACGAGCTGAATATCCTCGTCAAGAGAACCTTGATTTTGGGGGAGTAAGGTTTCAGCCACATACTTTACGGCCTTTCGAGTACTTGCTCGGTATGCGACCATTGCACCGCCACGATCTGGTTTATCTGCTCGTTCGAGAAAGGTAGGAACGATCTTGCGTGCTTCTTGTAAAATATGATCGCCGACTGTTCGTGCTTCCTGAAGCTCATCGCTCTGAAGGTGCATAATCAAACTTTCGAGCGCCTGACCCGAGGCATAAATACCGACAGTCGCCTTCGTTGCAACCGGCAATACAGCACGAACGGCATCACATGCCTGGGCACGGGTCGCTCCGTTAAATGCAATGTCTCGTTCGGCTTCAGGTACTGAAGAGTGTTCTCGAACATGATCGGTCAGTTTGTGAACCATATCTGAGTACAGATCAAAAATCTGATCCATAACGCTTTCATAACGCTTCTTAAGCTTGGTCGGAAGCCCTGTTGGAGTAAAGTAACGGTATTTCCCGTTTGCATCTTTCTGATCGAAGTAGATATACCGGGTGGACTGTTCAAGATAGGCTGCTAATCGCCCCCACTCAAGCTTCTTGGTAAGTAGATTACTCGCATTTTCGACAACGAGATGTAGCCCTACCAGTTGCTGAACGGAGTCGTCTCCATAAGCAGTAATAACGCGTTGTAATAGCTTCTCGTCTTTCCCTACGGCACCGGCAAACTCATCGAGAATGGTGACGCGCATGTCATCACCCCGGCGAGAAAGTCGTGCCATAGCGGCAGCTACGGTTGTTGGGCTTAATTTGTCGCTGAACGCGTACACATCTCCTTCGGTATCGGTAACGGCAGCTTCCAGGAAAGCCTTACCCTCCGCAGTTACTTCATAAGCACCGCTTGGAAGCTTTTTAACGAACTGAGCGTCTTTCCCATCGTCGATCTGTTCCATCTTTGCTTCGAGGACTTCTTTAATGGGAGTAGCATCAGCATTTACACTTGCCTGCGAAGATTCAACAGGACGGGTCATGGGACGCATAGGTCCGCTGATGGCCTGCCATATCGCTTCATGTACCTTTTCAGGCGGTGCGTCAGCAGTAATGACGGGAAGCTGACGCTGCTTTGCTTCCCATAAGTATCCGGCACGAACTCGTTCAAGGAATGCCAAATCTAAGTTATCAAAACGCTCACCTGCACCTCGGCCTTTGGCTCGTTCTTTTAAGACGGAGGCGGGCGCATCAAGAACAAGTGTCACATCTGGCTGCATGTCGCCTACTGCAAAACTGATAATTGAATTGATAGTGTTGTAGTCTGGCACATCCCCACGGCCGTAATACTGGATAGCGAGCGTTGTTAGATAGTTACGATCACAAATACAAATTACGCCGCTATCACGCGCTCTCCGAATAACTTCAAGAGATTGACTGCGTGCCGCGTTATATAAGAGCACTTCTGTACGGGTATTCATGGGGTAGCGAGGATCCTGCGTAAGCATACGGATAGCTCGTGCCGTTAGGTCACTCTGCGAATCAGGTTCTCTGAAAAGGCGGACGGGGTAGCCGGCGGCTTCTAATTTATGGGCGAGCATTTCTATTTGTGTGGTCTTACCTACACCTTCAGGACCCTCAATAACAATATAGCGCCCTTTTTGCTCATTCATAACTTAAACCCTCAATCTTAGTAGGTAGTTCACGTTTATCCTTCCAAGCCTTTGGAAGCATCTGACTTGGTGACCATGTGGCAATAATGGTTTTAAGATCAGTACCGGCCTGGTATTTGCCACTAAAGCCTTGGTCGCGCCCCGTTCCATAGTTGCCTTCTACTTCCCCGGTTGTATGGAATACAGCTTGTGCAATACGTTCACCAACCGGTAGGAGCACGGTTTCACGCTCATTGAGGTTATAGATTTCAAGCGTGAGACGGTTGATGTAGCCAGGATCTACCCAGCCAGCATCAAAACAGACTGCAACGCCATTACGACCCCAGCTCGAACGACTTTTAAGCTCATACGCACCGGGCGGTTTAATGCCAAAAAATTCGTGCGTGTGAGCGAGAATGCGCTCACCTGGTTTAAGGGCGATGACCGGGTGATCATCAGGGATGTTCTTAAGAGGTTTAATACCATTGAGCTCACACCATGCCTTATGTGGCATAGCCTGGTAGGGACCGTCAAAATAGCGCTCAACATCCTCGCGTTCAAATGGATTATAAATATTTCGTTCGTTCGTCCGCTCTACTCTAAAAAAGTAATAACCGAGTGTGACATCAAGGCTTGCGTGTGAGACGTGTTTTGGCTGGAACGGCGTGCAGACAATGTGGCCATCATCAATAGCCTGGCGAATTTGGATGTTGCTGTAAACCCCCATGAATAACCCCTTTTAAGCTCTATATAGTGTACGATTTGTCAAATAGCTTTCGCAAGAAAACTGAGAAGTAGTTTTTACAGCACGTTTAGCCACTGTTATCAAAAAAGAGCCCCGTAGTGAGGCTCTTTTAAATTCGCTTGTTTTTATTTAGAGTTCGCTGACCGCAACTTTGATACCAGGTCCCATGGTAGTGGTAATGGTAATGCGCTTTACGTAAAGACCCTTCAAACTCGCGGGCTTATTTGCCTTAATCGAAGCGAAAATTGCTTGGACGTTTTGTAAAAGCTTATCCTCACCGAAAGAAACCTTACCGGCGCCTAAGTGGACAATCCCGGTACTATCGACACGATATTCAACACGGCCTGCTTTTGCTTGTGTTACGGCTTTCGCAACATCTGGTGTTACAGTACCGCTCTTTGGGTTTGGCATTAAGCCCTTTGGTCCGAGTACGCGAGCATACTTACCAAGTTTAGCCATCATGGCTGGAGTGGCAATCAACGTATCAAAGTTAATAACACCCTTTTCGATACTTTGAAGTAATTCGTCTGAACCTGCGATATCAGCACCAGCTTTCTTTGCGGCTGCTGCATCATCGGCCTCTGCTAAGACGGCAATACGTACTGTCTTACCAGTGCCTGCGGGCAATACTAATGTGTCGCGTACGTTCTGATCAGCCTGACGTGGATCAACACCTAGATTGATGTGAAGTTCAACAGTAGCATCAAATTTAACCGGACTTGTCTTAACGGCAAGTTCTAATGCTTCCTTAACGGTATATTCCTTATCTTTTTCAACAAGCTTTGCAACTTCGCGGAATTTCTTGCCGGCACGTTCAAGCTTAGTGCGGGCAGGTTTCTTGGCAGGCTTTTTAGGAGCTTCGGCATCTTCTTCTGTCTTTGCCGTTTTGCGTGCTTCTTTAGCTGCTTCGGCCTCTTTTTCGGCAACAGCTTTCGCACTCCGCTTACCGGCTTTTGCCACCGTAGCTTTCTTGGCTACTGCTTTTTCTTCAGTACTTGCTTGGTCCGTAGTCTGATCAACTTCCTGACTAGCCCCATCCTTAATGTCCTTTTCTGCTACTTTCTTGGTAGTTTTTTTGGCTTCTGCCATACTATATCTCCTTACGTGGTGCTAACGAGCTCTGCTCTCCCACATCTATTAGTTTACCTTATGCTTTATCAAAAGCGACTTTTTCTGTCTTCCGATCCATTGCTATTTTCTGCTGTGCTGGCTTCACTATATCGGTTTGAAAAACCTTATTTTCCGCCTCTAAGATCTCAATCTCAAAGTCCATAACAGTCTGCAAACGAGGTTTCTTAACCGGTGGAATAACCACAGGGTCAAGGTAGCCTGGTACGGCCTCAATTTGGCGGGCCGAGGCAATAACCTCATTCCGCGCCACAACTCCAAGCACAAACTGCGCATCTGCATCACCGGTATTTGCTGCTGTCCAAACAGCGTCTGTTACCTTGTCTCCGATAGGGAAAAACGGGCTAAGAGATGCGAATGCGTGCCTTTGTTGCTCAGGATAAAAATCCTCTAAGGCAACAGATTCAAGCTGTTTATAGTAATCATTACGATCGTAATATGTCGAATGAAAACCTGCTTCAAACGAGCTCATGTATATCCTTTCGTGGTGCATACGGCCACATAGGCCTCCCACAAATTAGGTTTATATTAAAGAGTATTATAACAGCTAACAGAGGTGAAAGCAACGCTTCAATTAGAGCAAAGATAAGACGGCAATTATCTACTGTCGGTACTGTGTGCGTGAAATTCTAGTGTTACCACCGCAGCTATCGGACAAGGTATCCCCTGTAAGGCAGCTTTTGTGTATTGCTGGTTGGCTTCCTCAATAGACAAGGGAGCGGGAACCGCTACAGGTCCGCCCATAAATTCCTCAGCTTCGGCGTATGCCGCGAGCAGCTCCCTTCCCTCGGGAGTATGGAATGCTCTCAACTAGCCCTCGACTTCAACACCCATAGAGCGGGCCGTACCTGCAACCATCTTTTTCACTGACTCAATATCATCAGCATTCATGTCAATCATCTTAGTTTCAGCAATTTCAGTGAGCTGAGCTTGAGAAAGTTTCTTTGAAACCTTTTCCTTATTAGGAACGCCAGAACCTTTTTCGATTTTAAGCGCTGCACGAATAAGGTCGTCAGTCGGTGTGCCAACTGCACGCCAGCTCATAGTGCGATCATCGTAGATAGTAATGTGAACGGTAAGGGTTTGACCCATTTTATCTTTAGTTGCTTCATTGAATGGATTGATGAAATCCATCATGTTAACACCGTACTGACCAAGGGTACTACCAACGGGTGGCGCTGCTGAGGCTTGGCCACCACGAATTTTCATCTTTAAATTAGCTTTCACTTGTTTGGCATCTGCCATAATACTTAATCCTTATCTGTAAAAAGTTAGAAGCTCTCTTTACAAAATGTGCGTAACTTACTAACAGTTTACTACAATTTACCCCTGTTGTCTATCCTGCCTAGGTATATAGCCTGGATTAATGATGTTTGAAGGATCTACATGGTTGATCCCGAGGATAACTCTACTTGACGTTCCGTCAGAATTTTGGATAACGGGACTAGTTAAAAGCACCTCATGATATCCCTGATGGCGAACGGCTTCCTCGGTAGCTTCGGCTTTCGGTATAAACAGAGTGTCCTGGAGTGCCTTACGAGCCATTACCGTATAACGAAGAGGCTGGTCGCACACAAATTCTGTGAAGCCGTTTTCACCCTTTTCTTCTATAAGATTTGCATCAAAAGAGGCGAGGATTTCCGCTTCAGGATCATCAAATTGCTTCCACAACATATCAAGGGACCGCTGAATAGCAGCAAGACCTGCTATGACCGTGCCTGCTTCGGCGTTACGGCTAAATTTACCAAATTGCTCAATGCTCGTGATGATGCGGCCTTGTTCACGCATTCGTACGGTCGCAAAAGGATCTGTTTCGGCCATAGTCTAGGCCTTCTTCACTTGCAGCCCGTCCAACTCCACCGGCGTCTCACGGCCGAACATATTAACTAATACTTTAAGCTTGCCCTTAGCGGGATCGATTTCGTTGATAGCACCGTCAAAGCCTTTAAACGGACCATCCACGATGTTTACGACATCGCCAATCTTGTAATCCATCTTGTGCTTCGGTTCTTCACGACCCATACGCTTCATGATCTTTTCGATCTCTTCAGTTTCAACAGGGGTTGGCTCGGTTCCGGTACCAACAAATCCAGTAACAGATGGAGTGTTCCGAACAATGTACCAGGCATCTTCAGACAGTTTCATCTGTACAAGAACATAACCTTGGAAAATGCGCTTCTCAACAACTTTGCGCTTGCCGTTCTTAATCTCGATCATCTTTTCTTTGGGAACTAAGACCTGATAGATCTTATCTTTCATGTCTAAAGAATCAGCGCGCTGGCGGATGCTTTCTGCTACCTTTTCTTCATATCCACTATAGGTATGGATGGCGTACCACTGTTTGGTTGTATCGTATCTCTTCATTACCGTAACACTATCCTTCTAATTACTTTATCTAATCCAAAGTCCACCACCCCTATAAATAAACTAAAAACTACAGCAAAAACCAAAACGGCAAATGTTAATTTCCACGTTTCTTTGCGTCCCGGCCATGTTACTTGCCGGAGCTCCTTAAATGAATTACGGAAGTATCGAGGAAACAGAATGAGTCCGATCCATCGAAGTACAAACCGAACGGGTCTGACATTCAATGGTTTCGCAATGACTCCTAAGGGTTTTGTAATCCCTCCAAGGGTTCTTCGTACAGGACGACGACCACTTTTTTGTGCTGCACTTTCAGCCTTTAAAGCTGCTTTTTCATTGCGTTCCCGAACCGTTTCTACTTTTCGTACCCGAGGCTTTTTGGCGTCCGCTGACATGTCTACCCCTTATATATAAAAAACAGCCTACAATATTGGTAGGCCATTGCGTCAATAGTACAACACGCCGCACGAATAATCAATAAGACTGTACAAATAAATCATAAGATTTTACAGTAACTATAAATGAATAGTGAAACGGAAAAATTTGATGAGCCACACTCCAATCATAGAGTGAGTCGAGCTTTATTAAAGATTGGTGGTCTTACTTTTATGGTAGGTGTAGGCGCGTACTTTATAGGCTATCCTGATTCGGCAGAGCCTAGCTTCTTTGAAGAGGAGCCTGTTTTATCTAAAGTATTTGCTATTGGAGAGGGCGTGGGATTGGGATTATTTGTTACTGCGGGCGTAGTTGCATATGTAGAGCATAGATCTGCGCGGAATCGATAAAACTTTTAACTGCTTTGTACCACAAATGTCTTATAGCTTTTTAGCTGTTTTCTGATCTGTTTAGCGCCAGGTAAGACTTCTTCAAATCTCTCCCAGAATGCTTCACCATGATTTAAGTGCTCAGTATGAGTAAGCTCGTGCAGTAAAACGTAGTCTATTAGCTGCCACGGTAACTGCATAAGATAGTAGTTAAGGGTAATTTGTCTGTTTTGATCGCAACTTCCCCATTTTGTTTTTAACTGTTTTACCGTAACGGTTCGAAAGCGAAAGCCATGCGTATCGGCAAGTGCATGCAGGCGTTGAGGTAGGAGTGTTTCTGCTTCTTTCTGGAGGGCCTTCTTGGCTCCCCGATCCGCTGCTGCCTGCACCTTAGAACTGGTTTCCGACATTGCTGCGGGATGTTTAATAACAATTTGCCCTGTTGTTAAGCGTACATGGGCGGTTTTAACGGATGTATCAGCAATAAAATTTAAACGATGGGCCTTACCTATTCGTTCTCCCTGCTTAAAGTGTGCCTTCGGTTCGGGTCGATGCTTTTCAATCCAACTTTTACGTTGCAGGGCAAAATCAAGTGCTGCTTTATACGGCACCCAGTACGGCAGGCTAATGCGTAGGTTGCCATTATTATCAAAGCTCATACGGATAGAACGACTTCCATGTCGCTTGTACAGATGAAGTGTGCCAATATCTTCTAATTCAACAACTTTTGCGGGCATGCTTAGCGCAGCACAATGTTGTGTCTGCCATTTTCCTTTTGTGGTTGGTGCGATGCAACAAGGTTCACGAGTTCTGGTTTGACCATCTTACGAGTGGCGGCATCGTGCTTCACGATATGAAGATCAGCAAGTTTTTTAATCGTACTGCTGAGTTGTGAGGGGAAGCTGTGCTTGCCACTGATAACCAAGAAATCTTCGGTTGATTCAGGGTGCTGCATATGTGAAGCAAGTTCACGGAAAGAGTCGGCGTTATAACCAGCTGCAAAACGATCATCAAGCTTGCGGCGGTCCCTTTTGGCGTTACGAACAAAGGCGGTATCTGGATCTACCTGGAACCAAACGGTAATAACTTCTGCCTTATGTTTTCTTGCAAGTTCTCGCAAGTTTCGGCGCTGAGCAATTCGCATAGCATTCGTATCGTAAATGACACTGATACCTGCACTCAAAAACTCGCCTGCCATATATTCCATGATGCGTGAGAGTGCGTAATTCTCCTGTTTCGTAAAGCGGGGTTGCTCAAAAAGCTCACTGCGGATTCGGTCTTCTTCTAGATGAGCTGCTTGTACTTCTTGGCTAAATTGACGAGAAAAATATGTCTTGCCTGAACCCGGGAAGCCATAGAGCAATATCAATACGGGTTTTTGCGGCAGGATTTTTTCCATATGCCAGCTATTGTATAACGGATGGAAACATTTTCAAACGCACTACGAAAATACCAGAGTGTACGGTATAATCTGTATCCGATAGCCAATGTATACAGGGGAGTAGCTCAGCTGGCTAGAGCATCGGTCTCCAAAACCGAGGGTCGCAGGTTCGAATCCTGTCTCCCCTGCCATATCGCTTATGCTTGCATTGCGAAAAACACTTACTAATAATAGTGGTTTATGGCAACACCCAACACAGCCCCGAAGACAGAATTCTTGAGTCCTGAGCAATTTTTAGCTGATTTGGAAAGTACTCAGGAATGTTTTCCTCTAGTAGGCGGAACAATGGCTACCCGGGGTGAGACTCTCGAGGTGGAAATTGCTGGGTACCATGCACCCGTAATAGATTTCTTTGACAGTACTAAATTAAGCGAGCATTTTGGGAAAAGTATTGAAGCCCCTAAAGTGCGACTGCCTTTAGAGATCTCTGCTGACTTTAAGTATGGATTTGATCCTGGAGAAGAGTGGTTTCGCGAGGGACGTGGAGCCTTCATACATGTAGCCGGACGAAAAGTACCAGTTAGAGTTGTGCGACTGGATTTCGTTGGCTTTTCAGCCTCATGGGTCTACTGTGACGAACAAGAAACTGAGCAAGCCGCAAGCTGAATGGTTACGAGGCACCTCCGCTAGAGACTGCCAAGCTTAAACACCATAGACTATAATAATCTTATGGTTAAGCGTAAGAGTAAAAAAACGCCTATCTATGTAAGACACTGGCGTCGGTGGCGTTATAAAAATACGACTCTCCTATTCCTGGGCTTATTACTATTTATCTATTTAGCTCAAACTCCTCAAGTAGATAGCCTTATAAGGCAAGCCGGTACATTGGGCTACGTCGGAGCATTTATTACTGGGATCTTCTTTGTCTCTACCTTTACTGCCGCTCCTGCCGGGCTAGTCCTCTTTAATCTTGCAGATCACTTACATCCGGTAGAAGTCGCTATTATGGCGGGGCTTGGGGCAATGGTTGGAGATTACCTGATCTTTAGATTACTGAAAGACCATATATTTGAAGAGCTACAGCCTATTCTCGGTAAACTCCAACATCCCTATGTCCGCACATTGTTCAAGACTCCGTATTTTGCCTGGTTACTGCCAGTTATCGGCGCCTTCATTATTGCCTCTCCCTTGCCGGATGAGGCTGGCATAAGCTTACTTGGCCTCTCTAAAATTAAGAGGTGGCAGTTCTTCTTAGTGACCTATATATTGAACGCCCTCGGTATATTGGGGATTGTTTACATAGCGAAGCTATAATAAGAATTTCATTGAGAGAATTAGCTCTATAATTCTCATGCTTGCACTCACTTGCACTTCATGCCAGAATATTTCGATGAATAATACAGGTCCAGAACTCCCAAAGCCCATTTCACCCGTAGAACTGGCTGAAAACAACCTTAATTTAGCACGTCAACTTGATGCCGTGCATCCTTTAGGGGCAACGATTCTGAGTGCTTTTGAGCACGATGTCATTGCTGCTCAATTAGATCTGGAAACAGATGAGCCTGTTACCGAAGTATCAGAACCCTCCGGACTTAATGAGCTATTAGCTGCTGATGATTTGGAGCTTCTAAAGCAAGGACTAGAAACGCGGGCAAAACACTCGCTTTCTCTACTAGGTAATCTTGGGGATAGTGATCCATATCACAAAGATGATCGTATACGAGGCAGAGTTTACGATAAGAACGGTGCCTCAGCAAAACAATTATTTGGGAGTACGTTACTTGTGCGTCGCAGGTCAACTACGAAAGGGTTCGCTGAAGAGTATGGCCGTGTAGTATTTGTGGGCGGGCTTACTAAGACCTACCCAAACAATGTACACCGCTCAGTTCCGCCAAATCCAAGTGTATTCACGCTGAGCCTCAGGCCATTTCAGATTAATGATGAAGTTTGGACATGGGGCAATATTACGGGGCAGGATGATGTAGAAAGTTTGGGACAGTTACCAAATTGCTACTTCAATGAAGCAGGCTACTACGGGGTATATGAACATTCTTACGGACACGCGAGAGCATATGCGTTTGACCTTGGAACACCGTTGTTTAAAATGCCAGAGTCGCAGAGACTTACGGATATAGAGGTCACTCAGCCTATCTCAAAGATAGATCATCTTGTTAAGAATGCAGTAGAAGCACATAAGATTGAAGCAAGAATTCGTGAACTTCAGCGTGCAGCTCCTGTAAATTAACCGTAGAACTTCCCTTCTGCAGCTTTCTATATAGCTAAAATCACTACAATGTATGTATTGACGCCTATGCTTATAGCGGGTGTATACTAAGAATGGTCATGTGAGGGCCGGCTTTTTGCCCTCCTCCTTGCAGGCCTACATCAAGCGATGTATGTGCTCCCGTCCTCCGGGACATGAAGGGTTCCTACATACAAGCTTCCAAATGTTTTGGTCGTTTTGTTTAAAACGGCAACTTCTTATTCATCAATAAGTTAGTTTCATTTGGAGGTTTATATGTGGGAAAAGCAAGTTTCAACCGTTGACGTTCTCTTCTCTTTTAACGGCAAAGATCAATACGCACGACCAGTTCTCTTAACGTGGAATGATGAGGACTTTGCGCTTGGTGGCGTGCAGTTCTGGTATGCGGAACACAAGAAAGGTGCGCTCGTACATCACTACACAGTGGGCGATAAAGAAGGTCGCTTTACCTTCTATCTAGCACTTGAAACCGAGAACTTAACCTGGCGACTGGAAAAGGCCGTTTCAACCGATGGCTCTAAGCTCAAGTTGCAGTTAAACCGCAGCTTGGTGGGAGCACTATCATGAGAGAAAGTTTAGACGAACCAGTATCAGTGGTGTGGTATTACAATGCCAAACTTCGCCATATGCAGCCCCATATCGTGAGCTGGAATGGACAGGATTATCGCTTAGGCAAAATCGACTTTTGGCACAAGACCAAGGTTGGCGATACGGTGATTCATCACTTTTCTATCGCTGACCTTGCGGGCCAGGTGTACTTTAAGCTCGCCTTTGATACAAGCAATCTACAGTGGACCCTTGAAGAGTATATGACCGCTCAGGATATGGTTATGGAATATCGGAGGGTGAGCGTATGAAGCAACTTCTGGCAGATTACTTTAATAGGAGAAAAATTATGAAAGATCGAAAGAAACGAAAACAACGAGAAGAAGTAAGGAGAATATTAAAAGCCATTCGAGACGAGCTTGCGGCCCATCGACTGCAATACGAAGATTTGCCTGAAAAGCAGCCTCCTGTAGCTATTGGCGAAGTTATTGCTAAAGCGCGGGCTCAGGCACGAGGTTCTTCGGCCGGACGAGTATGATCAAGCAGCTTATGATATACAGACAGAGTGCCGGGTCCCAGCTTGTGATATTTCCGTTTTTCATCTTTTCTCTTAATTATATCCGCCACCACCTCTCGAGGGATAAGTACCTGGCCACTATCATCGTAGGACAGCTGGTCCGTCCAATCCGCTGTCCTACGAGCCAGATTAAAGGCTTGGGTGATGGTTATCTTTTGTTGTCGAGTTGCCATTTCTGGATCTTCCAGCAGCCTATCGAAGTCTGCTCGACGAAATCCTTGGGGGTGATGCTCCCAGGTCTCGTTGCTGGTTAAGATAGGAGGTTGCGATACGGTAACGCGAAGATCGTAGGTTACCGCTAGTTCTCCCAGTACTTTTTGTACTACATCGCGAGTAGCGGGATCGTGCAAGCTTTCGCCGCTGACAACAAATCGTACGACCTCATTCATAAAAGTTAATTTATACCATCATACGTATGAGAAGTACAGAATTACCCTTTAACACTGCCATGCCTCAGGTCATGCACATTGACCTTAACTCCTGTTTTGCCATTATCGAACAGCAAAGTAATCGGCTATTGAGAGGCAAGCCGGTAGGGGTGGCTGCATATGATACACCACGAGGCTTTGTCTTGGCGGCTAGTTATGAAGCAAAGCGTAAGGGTGTAAAACTCGGAGTTAATGTACGAGAAGCTCGCGAGATGTGCCCGGGCATTATTATTACCACTCCTGACCCATCAAAATATCGAGAAGCTCATAGCCGCTTTAAAGAGTTAATGCTGGAATATACCAGTGATGTTGCGCCTAAATCGATCGATGAGTTTGTTTTGCATCTTGCCCATTCTCCTAGTATTCGCAATGGTCTTACCATGGAAGAGATCGGGTTGGATATTAAACAAAAGGTTCAGGAACGCTTAGGCGAAGCGGTAACCGTTAACATTGGGATTGCTCCGAACCGTTTCCTGGCTAAGTTTGCAGCTGGTTTTGATAAGCCGGATGGCATGCGTCGGATTGATCATATGAATCTTGAGCAGACCTATAAAGGAATGGACCTTGTTGATTTACCGGGCATTAATGTACGTTATCGACGACGCTTGCAGATGTACGGCATTATGACCCCACTTGATTTTCTTCATGCGGAGCGAAGAGTGCTTGAGAAAGTGGTGTTTCAAAGTATCGTGGGCTACTACTGGTATCTGCGGCTTCGGGGCTACGAAGTCGATAAATACGAGAGTAAGCGGACGCAGATCGGCCATCAGTATGCGTTACCACATAAAACCTGGGATCGGGATGAGTTAGCTCGCCTACTTCTCAAGCTTTGCGAAAAAGTAGGGAGACGACTTCGTAAAGCGGGCGTTACAGCCGGAGGCATCCATCTATACCTAAGTTTTATAAATTACCAGGAAGCAGGCCTTCGAGATAACGGGTTTATTGGTGGGGAAAACCTTGCTTCAAGACGAGCCTGGCATCACGGCGAAAAGGTTGGGTATAGGCTCTATTCCACCGAAGGCGTGTATCGGGCGGCCAAGAGTTTACTCCAGCGAGCAGAACTCTATAACAAGGTACGCGGTATGAGCATCACTACCTTTAACTTAGAGCCGGTTGACCCGGAACAACTCAGCCTCTTTGATACGATTGAATCAACCGACCTGCGATCAGAAGACTGGGCCAAGGATATGAAGTCTTTTCGAACTCAACGACGTATTAGTGATGCTCTAGATCTTATTAATAACCGCTACGGAGAATTTATAGTAACTCCCGCCACCATGATGGACATGCAGGGTGAAATTTTAGATCGAGTAGCGTTTGGGAATGTACGAGATGTTTAGTGTTTTTGCCACACAAACTTAAGCCCACTCCATACTTCGGTAATAGCGGCCACTTTTATGTCTACCAGATTGAGTGGCAAAAGAATGTCTCGCAAAGTCTGTTCGGTAATGTCGGTTTTAACCTTACTCGCCTTTTTCGGCCAGCTAACCCATAAAGTACCATTAAGCTCAAGGTACTGCTGGAATTTAACCGTATCTTTTTCAAGAGCTTTCGCTTCTGTGTAAAAGCAATGCATAAAATCGACGGGTCGATTAAGTTTCTTAGCTTTAAATATACCTGCCGGCAGGTCACCTAAGACCGTAAAGTATTCCTTGGGTGCATCTTGAAAATATGCCATTTGGCCGGCTTTAAGACCGAGTTTTTCTGAGAGTGGCTTACCTGAATAGCCTGCCATATAAACGTAGTATACTACTGTCATGAAGTTTATTCGTACGGAGGGTACTGCCGAGCTTGAGGCGGCTTTGGTAAAAAAGCTGAATGAGGCTTTGGCGACAGGTAAAAAAGTCTTATGGCTCGTGCCCGGAGGTTCTAATATTCCGGCTGCTGCCCGGATAATGTCTGCTCTTCAATTATCGGACCCTACGAAACTAACTATAACTATGACCGATGAGCGTTATGGTGACATCGGGCATAAGGATTCTAACCAGGTACAATTAAAAGAAGCCGGTTTTGATACCAAAGGCGCCACATTCATACCCTATCTCAGTGGAGTATCGCTTAACGAAACCGTTCGACATATAGACGGGCTACTAAAAGAGGCTTTTTCTCAGGCAGAAATTATTATTGGATTCTTCGGTATGGGTGCCGACGGGCATATAGCAGGCATATTACCTCACTCCTTGCCCGCTGAGGATAAAGAGGTATGGGTGGTTGGCTATGATGCACCGAACTTTCAACGCATTACACTTACCC
Organism: uncultured Candidatus Saccharibacteria bacterium; assembly: GCA_965231105.1. GTDB lineage: Bacteria > Patescibacteriota > Saccharimonadia > Saccharimonadales > JACDBH01. Next base: position 252,367 of record OZ246417.1, read on the forward strand.
CATTTGCTCTGTCTCATCTTCACAGTGCATTCGTGGGAGCATTTGGGGGTGAAAAGTTAGCAACACTCGCCACGTTAAAAAACGGAGATTTACCCATTGTTGAACAGCCTGCCCAGCTTATTAAGAAATTACCTGAAGTATATGTATTTAATGACCAAATAGGAGACACTATATGAAAATAGCGATTGCAGGTCTCGGGCGTATGGGGATGCAAATTGCTCGCAAGCTCAGTGAAAACGGTCATGAGGTAATTGCTCATAACCGTAGTCGCGAACCGATTGAAGAAGCCGTTACCTATGGTGCGACTGCTGCCTATGAAAAGCCTGACGTGATAGAGGCTTTTAATAACGAGCCGTTAGTATTATGGATTATGGTGCCGGCCGATGTGATTGATGCGCAACTTGATGAATGGCTTACCATCATTCCTGAGGGAAGCATTATTATCGATGGCGGCAACTCGGATTATCGTCTGACCGCCAAACGTGCAGAAAAAGTCAAAGCAGCGGGTTCAACCCTACTCGATAGTGGTACAAGCGGTGGTGTCTGGGGCTATCAAAATGGTTTCTCTATGATGGTTGGCGGCGATGAGACGGCCTTTACAGCGGTAGAATCTATTTTTAAAACCCTTGCTGCTCCGGAAGGTGCCTACAACCGTTTCGGCCCCAGCGGTGCTGGACAGTTCGTAAAGATGGTCCATAACGCTATTGAATACGGCATGATGGAGTCCTTAGCAGAGGGCTACAGAATGTTAAAAGAAGGACCCTATAAGGATATAGACTTGGCGGCTGCTGGAGATGTCTGGCAACATCATAGTGTGGTAACTTCCTGGCTGAATGAGTTATGTCGTGATGCTTTGCGTGAAAATCCTGAGCTAGAAGGAAATGATGGTGTGGTGGCCGAAAGTGGCGAAGCGCGCTGGACACTAGAAATCGCTCGAGAGCGTAATATTCCTATGCAGTCTATCCAGGCTGCCTTTGATGTCCGTATTGCGAGTCAGAATGGGCAGACCAACTTTGCAACAAAGCTACTTGCAGCGATGCGTAATAAATTTGGCGGCCATGCCATTAATGTCGAGGAAATTAAAGCTCAAGGCCAGGTTCTCAATACCGCGGCAGAAAGCGACCCAAGCGCTAACACATGAATGTACAGACGCCCCAGCTTGAACCTGCGATCCTTGTTATTTTTGGTATAACCGGTGATTTGGCAAAGCGAAAGCTTTTGCCTTCCCTCTATCATTTAGTAAAAGACGATCTTTTACATGAGCAGACAGAAATCCTCGGTGTTACGAGAGGCAATATGACGCTTAGTGAGCTTCTAGAAACAATTGAGCTCTGTGTTAACGAAGCTGACGGTATTTGTGACCCAGTTGCTGTTAAGAAGCTTCAAAAGAAACTCAGTCTTCGTAATATGGATGTTACGAAGCCGGAGGCATACGACAAGCTTTTGAAGGATCTGAACGCAATCGAAGAGAAGCACGGTGTATGTATGAATCGGTTATATTATCTTTCTATTCCACCGCTTGTTGCTGAACCGATTGTCTCCTTCTTAGGCGAGCATGGCCATAACAAAAGCTGCCAGCACAATAAAGCAGAGACTCGATTGCTTCTCGAAAAACCCTTTGGCTTTGATCTTCAGTCGGCGCAAGAGCTTGTTGAGAAAACTGCTCACTATTTTCATGAAGATCAGGTGTATCGTATCGACCACTACCTTGCAAAGGAAACGGTACAGAACATCTTAACGTTTCGTTTCAATAATCCCATCTTCCAACCTTTGTGGGACGCGAAGCATATTGAGTATATTGAGGTCTTTGCCAACGAAAAGATCGGCATAGAGGGACGAGCTAGTTTTTATGAACAAACGGGCGCGGTTCGTGATCTTATTCAGAGCCATCTTCTGCAGGTGCTTGCACTCGTTACGATGGAGCAGCCCGATGTCTTAACCAGTGAGGCAATTCATGCCAACAAAGAAGCACTCATGAAACAAATACGGGCAGTACCGGCGAATAAGGTAACTGAAAAAGTAATACGGGGACAATATGAAGGCTATCGTAAAGAAGTAGACAATCTTACCTCTTCAGTTGAAACCTTTGCTGCTCTTCAGCTTGTTATAGATAACCCACGCTGGAAAAATATGCCCATTATTGTTCGGAGTGGTAAGGCACTGAATGAAAAAGCCAGTGAAGTAAATGTGGTATTTAAGCCGACACCGGAAACGCCGCACCATAATGTCCTCACCTTCCGAATTCAGCCTGATGAGGGTATCGAACTGGGCTTGCGAGTTAAAAAGCCAGGCTTTGAGAACGAAATGCAACACGCCGAGATGGACTTTAGTTATAAACGAACCTTCTCAGACGATAAACAGCATGATGCTTATGAGCGTGTACTGGTTGACGCATTTAAAGGAGATCATACCCTCTTTGCCACCAGCGGAGAGATACTAGAGTCTTGGAGGGTTGTGCAGCCCATTCTGGATGAATGGTCAAAAAGTAGTAGAGACCTTGTTTTCTATAAACAAAAAAGCGCCGGTCCGAAGATCAGCGCTCTCTATCCATAGTCTACTGGTTATTTCTTAGGATTAACGGTGTTACGACCCAAGTTCTTCTTGGTCTCTTCATACCATGCATGCTGGCGAGCAACTGGGTCATACTTACGAAGACGCAGTTTTTCAGGGGTATTCATAGTATTTTTAGTTGTGTAATAAGAGCGGTGGCCAGATGCCTCGCTTACTAAACCAATAATCTTACGCTTTTCGCCTTTTTTAGCCATAAATTTCCTTACGAAGTTCTATTTTAACAGAGAAGCTCGTGTTTGCCAACCCTTAATGTCCCTCGCTTGCTGCGCCTCTCGTAAAGCTTTCTGCTAGATCAATAACTCTTTTGATAGTACGCCGTTCTTGCACTTCACTCGTTATTGCGGCGGCGGTTACAATTGCGCCCACTCCTACCGCTAATGTTGCGGCAGCCGAACCTAAACTGCCTCGTTCTGCAATAGTACAGCCATATATACCGTATACCTCTACGACAGTCCCTATTATTCCGGCTGCAAGCCGAGTTTGAGTTTCTGGACTATGCTCTGAGCTGATCATAAGATAAAGATTTTTTCTGGAGCCACGACCGGGACTTGAACCCGGGACCCCTTCCTTACCATGGAAGTGCTCTACCACTGAGCTATCGCGGCACTGTAACGCAAACCCTATGTATTAAAAGCTGCTACAGCGTGAAATTATAGAGGTAATCTCTTATTTCGCAAAATTTTAATACATCACTGCACCGTTTAGGCTGGACCTTAGCGCAATCATGAGCTTTTTATCTTGATTGCCGCCAGAATATGATCATATTCTGATTGGTTAGTCATATCTTCAGCAGCAAGCTCACTTGGCAGTTTCCATAAATATTCGCTTACTTCATCGTTAGCATCAAAATCTCGATGTTTTGTATCGGCGACCATAACTACTGAAAGCAGCTGTCTTTCTTTCGTTCCTTTCTTGTAAAAATCTACTCTGCTGCCTGCATATGTCAGGCCCCTGTAATCAGAAGAATCCAGGCCAAGCTCTTCTTTTAATTCGCGACGGATTGCTTCTTCAAATGTTTCATCAGGGTCAACAAAACCGCCCGGTAAGTTTAGCTTACCTTTTTTAGGGTCAGCATTTCGTCTACCAACAAGTATTTTGCCGTTTTCATCTACGAGTATAGCGTCAATTGTGGGCACGGGATTTGCGTACGAATAATTCTTGCAGCTAGTGCAATACCATTCGAGGTTTGCTTTACGTTCTTCTAACTTACTTCCACAATCTGAGCAGAACTTCATTACTGCAAGGTGCTTTCATCTACTAGCACTGCCGGTCCTTCAATATGAGCTTGTGGGTATCCATTATGCGTACGGATACCTGCATCTTTAAAGATTGCTTTGACGCCATCATGCAAAAGGTATGAGCCAGGTTGATCTTCGATTGGAGATACCCACTCTGCCAGCGCATCCATATTACTTTTTATGGCCTCCAGCTCTTCATTGCTAGGGGGAACAGTTTCGCGGTACTGAGGTAAGATAGCGATCCAAACAACCTTTGATCCTAATTTACCGCTAGTAATCCTTGCATTGCTGTCGTCTGCTTCAAGACGCACAATATATCTTGGAACCGAATCCCAAAGTTCATAAGCAAGTCCGGTTGGTTTCATAAAATATTAACTCTTAGAAATATAATTAGGTATAAACAATGTGGTGCAGGGTGTAGGATTCGAACCTACGAAGGCGAAAGCCAACAGATTTACAGTCTGCCGTGTTTGACCGCTTCACTAACCCTGCATATTAAATGGAGCCGACAGAGGGATTCGAACCCACGACCCGCTGTTTACAAAACAGCCGCTCTGGCCACTGAGCTATGTCGGCGCGACGAACAGAAGTTAGTTAAATACCGATGAATTTTAGCAAATTACCCCTTAAATAACAACCTTGCGAGGGCGAAGAACGCGACGAGGCTTACCGGCAGGCATAATAAGCTTGCCGAGCTTTGCTTTTACTACTTCTGCTTCGGTTTGCATATTGTGAGCATCATAAGCTTTTACGAGTAGGCCGAGAGTTTCTGGATTAGGCTCAAGTTCGCTTGCTCGTTCAAGTTCTTGAATCATCATCTTCTCATTACCTAACTTCTCTTGCACCTTGGCATAGGCAATATGACGAGCTGCTAAGCTATCTTCTAACTTAAGCGCCTGCTCAAAAGCGAGCCCTGCTTTTTCGTAATTTTCAGTTTCATAATAAATAAGACCTAGGTTGTGTAAAGAAGAGGCACTTGGGTCGATGGAACTTGCGATCTCGAAACAATCGATAGCGTCCTTGTACTCTTTTTGTTTTGCATACAGAATACCGAGACGGTTATAGGCAGCGGCATTTTTTTGATCAATCTTAAGAATAGTTAAAAGAGCCTTTTCGGCTCGTAAGAAACGGTTCTCACGCATACCTTGATGCGCAATTTCCCAGAGTTTACTTAATCGGTCGCTAATGCGTTGAGAAACGTTTGATAATTCAGTAGTACGAAGCTTAGCGCTACGAAAGGCTAAAAATCCAAATCCCGCTACAAATGCCAATTCAAGCATTGTTCTATTATACCAAACTTCAAAGATTCAACAGCAGGTCGTCTATAAGGAGTTTTGTATTAGCGTTATATTCAAGACTCTTCGTTGCCCTTTGAATGGCACTCATGCAGTCGTGCCAGCGTTTTATACTTTCTTTTTTGTTGGTTTTGCTGGCAGCAAGGAGTGCGGCATGTGCAATGCGCTGAAGAGAGTTAAGTAGAATAACAAGTCCTTGTTTATCTTTGCTAAGTTCATCGGACTGTAAAAGACGTTCACCAATAGATGCTCGTAAGAGTTTTTTAGCCATCTCCACTCCGCTTCGTAGTTCATGCTCTTTTTTATCAATGAGAGCACATAGCAAGCCGACTTGTCCTTGGGACAAGGCATAGTTGCTCGCAAAGTCTGCGGCAATCATATTTCGCTTTGTAAAGTACGCATGTGCCTGCTCTTCGCTCACAGGTAATATTTCAATCTGTTGCACGCGTGAATAAATGGTTGGTAAAAGACCCCCATTTCCTTCCGAGGTAAGAATGATGCATGTATCGGCTGGCGGTTCTTCTAAGCTCTTTAAAAATGCGTTCTGTGCTTCACTGCGCATTCTTTCAGCACCCACAATAATAATGATCCTCTGAATAGCTCCCGACTGGCCTCTCGGTGTTCTTAGGGTAAGAAGTTTCTGTAATCCACGAATTTCATCAATAGTTATGGTATTTTCGCTTGGATCAACGAGTGAGAAATATGGATAACTCTCTAGCTTTGAAGCTTCGGGAAGATGCAAAAGAGCTGCAGCTAAAGCACGAGCTAATGTTGCCCGGCCTGAGCCCGTAGGACCGGTTAATATAATGCCGTGAGTTGGGCGCGAAAGAAATTGATCAAGCTGCAACCGCGTCCTTGTATGAATAAGTAGCTCGTTAAACATGAGGCATATACTTTCTAAATATTTCCGGGAGTTCAGCGGTAAATGTTTTTTCTTCTCGGTTAGGCAACATCACCTGAAGTCTGGAGGCATGGAGCATAAGACGTTCTGCTTTTTTGCCTTCATACAGTTCATCACCCACAATTGGATGTCCCAGTTTCTCTAAATGCACTCTTAACTGATGAGTACGCCCCGTTTCAGGCTGGAGTTTTACGAGGCTATACATACCTTCGGTTGCTATTACCTCATATCTAGTTTGTGCAGACTTGCCTTCCTCATCGACTCGAAAGGTTTGAGGTTTTTGCGGATTTCGTGCGATAGGCATGTCAATTAGGCCCGTCTCGGACGGCATTGTGCCCACAATAAGGGCAAGGTAAGTCTTTTTTACTTTACGATCAGAAAACTGAGCCTGCAGCCAGCTAAGAGCATTTTGATTTTTAGCACATATCATAACTCCGCTGGTAGCCCTGTCTAAGCGGTGTACAATCCCTGCTCGTTCTCCCGTGAGTGAGGTAACTTTTTGACGTAAAAAGGATGCTACCGATGGTTCATCAAAGAAGCGGCCTCGGGCATGCGAAATAACCCCTGAAGGCTTATCGATAACAAGCACATCATCATCTTCATACAGAACTGGTAAATCTATCTCGGCAACTTCGAACTGTAAGGGTGAAAGGTCTATCTCTACAGTGTCTCCTTCACGAACTTTAATACCCGGTTTTGTTTCAGAACCATTTAACCGTACATGGCCTGAGGCAAAGAGACGTTGAAGTGCTGTACGTGGGTAGGTCGGAAATAGATCTGCAATAAGTTTATCAATGCGTTTTTTAGCCAGGTCATCGCTAATAATGATTTTATTCATAGACTCTTAGCCACGAAGCCCAATGGCTTTTTGAACACGTAACAGCGTTTCATTCGCAGTATCATTCATAGCTTTTTCAGACAGTTCAAGCTTTTTAAGAATCGCAGCGTCATCTACCTGGCTAATACGTTCTTGAAGATTTCGTAGGAAGTTTTGCGTTGCGGCTGCTACTGCTTTTTTAAGATCTCCGTAGCTTGTTTTGCCTTCCCACTCACTATTCACATCAGATTGAGGCTTGCCACTGAAAAGCGCAAGAATTTGCAGCAAGTTAGTAATACCTGGTTGATTCTCACGATCAAAGTGTATTGCGCCCACTGAATCTGTAGTTGCGCTCATTACCTTTTTCGCTGCTTCTTCCGGACTGTCGCCGAGGAAGATAACACCCTTGCCTGTATCATCGCTCTTGCTCATTTTCTTTGTAGGATCTTGGAGGTCTTTAATGCGTAAGCCTTGATCTTTACCAAAAAATTCGTGCTGTTCTTTTACGGCCTTAGGCACGGTAAATAGTTCGCCGAACCGCGCGTTGAGGCGCTCAGCAATATCTCGGGTAAACTCTAGATGTTGTGTTTGATCCTCGCCTACAGGGACATATGTAGCGCCATAAATCAGTATGTCGGCGGCCATTAAGACTGGGTAGTTAAACAACCCTACACTAACACGATCTTCACCAGATCGTGACTCACCCTCTTTATAGGATTTCTCCTTAAACTGGGTCATTCTGCTGAGCTCACCCATGCCGGTAAAGCAATCCAAAATCCACGTAAGTTCACTGTGGGCTGGGATGTAACTTTGTCTGTAGATATGCACGTCGTCGTTGTTCAGAGGTAAACCAGCAGCTACAAAGACGCGCAGATTATACATGATTTGTTCTTGGAGTTTCGAATGGTCTATTGGAGTAGTGAAGCTGTGGAGATCGGGCACAAAAAGATTGACCTGATATTTTTCAGCGTTCGTGGTAGCCATGTCTATTATTGGCAACATAGCCCCAAAATAATTACCAATTGTCAGATCGTTATTGGCACGTATGCCAGTGAGAATTACAGGTTTTGTCATATTCTCTCCATTATATCAGTAGTACGCCTTAATCATAGCTTGAGCAAGCGCACTAATGCTATCAATAACCGGTAGATCAAGTGGTTCCATTCCTACAAGCGGCAGCTCGGTACAGCCAAGTACAATACCGTCTGCTCCACGAGAAACTAATTGTGTGGCAATTTTAGTTAAACGTGGGCGAAGTCTCTCAGGATCTTGTCCTGCAATAACCGCGCGTATGATTTGCTCCGCTGCCTGCAGTTCAGTTTTGGTAGGCACAATTACTTCTAAGCCATGACGTGTAAGTTCAGGGACATAGAGCTTTGTGTGTATGGTATGGGGCGAGGCCAACAGCCCAACCTTTTTAATGCCTGCTGCCTGAGCCTGCTGTGCAGTTTCTCGGAGCATGGATATAAAGTTTTCTCTTTCAAGATCCAGTTCTCGTGTCATAGTGTGAGCCGTGTTGCAAGCAAGCCCAATCGCATGAGCACTCTCAAGTGGCAACTGCTGAAGTACTGCCTGAATAGTCTGCCTCGCTTTAGGGAGCTTTTCTGTTGATCCAATAAAATCGGGTACCGGAATCGAGGCATGCAAAATTAACGGAAATTCTTCAGGGTTGCCGCTATGGTGCTTTAAAGACTCCTTCAGCAGCTCACCGTGTAGGTGTAATGAAGCTTGGGGCCCCATCCCTCCGATAATGATGAGTGGTTTCATATATTCTCCTTTTTAATTCCAATTAAATTCATGAAATGCGTGAGATCTCGAAGACTACCCAGATCCGTGCAATGCTGCATATCAACACCGTTCATTAGTGCGTCATCAATAGACTGTTCACCACCGCGTGCTGTGAAGTACGGGGGTGTGACATGACGTGTGAAAAGCTGGGCAGTCGGTAAAAGCTCCACCCCTTCCAGCTGCTGACGAATAGCCATGCGTGCTGCGTAGAACTCACGTTCCTTCTGGGAACCAATACTGACAATGCGATCTGGCGTAACTGGTGCTGGTTCTCTTATGAAAAGCGGCCGAAGCTCAAGGGCACGAGTATCCTGGTATACCAGATGCGCTGCCGTGTATGTGCGATGATCGCCGGCATGTGTTTGACCGCGTTCACGGAGAGTACGCATATCTTTTGTGTCGCTTTCAAGTACTCTGCCAGCGACTGGCTCAATCTTATCTATAAGATCTGAAGGAGTATCTTCTGCAAATAACGTTCTATCTCTCAATGTTGGATGGAATGAGGTTATGAGCATTTTTCCAAGCGCTGCACAGCGAATTGCTTGCTCATGTAGCACCTCTTCAGAGTGGCCGTTAACGCGATTACCTAAACTGTTAGCGAAAATAATCTGCAACTGCTCATTTGGTAAGAATTCTGCGACACGGGCAGCAGAGTCTATGTAACTCAGCGCTCGTAGTGGTATTTTGGGGGACGCACCGAATATAAGACGGATAACCGTCCCCTTGCCGTCGGGGGCATCAAAAACCTCAGAAAGCGTTTGTATATCCTGACGTCCAATACTCTCAATGTAATTGTCTGTTCTTTTATGAATCTGATTGCGAACATATTGTGGGGAAGTGGGCATATATCTCTCCTAGAGATTAAAATTAAAAAAGACCGCCTCTGGTATGACGGTCTTTTCAATATTCTCTAAAAGGTATTTATAAGCGCACAGAAGAAACCGCCACAGTAGTGTCGGTAAACCAATATGACTGGCTGCTTATCGTTTTCATGGTTCTATTCCGTAATTTGTCGCAGTTCTACAAGCTGCTCACATAAGGGAGCTGCGAGGCCTTTACAGTTATTACAGATAGCTTCAGACTCAACGGCCGTACATCCAAGTGCAACAACTCGTTTTGCATGTTCATACTGGCTTATTCGTTGAGAGCTACGTTCTGTGGGCGGAGGACCGATAAGGGCCTCTACTTCCCTGTAGCCTGCTGCATCTAGCTGAATCATAAATGTATACTCCTTAAAATTAAAAAACCGCCCTTTGTAGGCGGTTGTTCTTTTCTTGATTGCTTATTTACGCACGAACTGAACAAACCGCCATTCTCGGGCTGCTAAACCAAAAGTAAAAACCATTGATAAATTTGTTCATCGAGAAGAGATTTTAGTTGAGAAATATTAGTTTGTCAAGAAGTGAACTGCCAGGGTCAGGAGAGAAGCAACAACAAGCGTAGAGGCAATATGAAAACGAGCACGCCCATCTGAGTAATCTCTTCGTATTTTACTGGACGTAAACCATATTCCCAGGGCCGCAAGGATTATAGCGGGTCCTCGGAACATGAGTACAGAAGCATAAAAGGCAATCGCTACAAATACCACATTAAAAAACGAGATCGGAAAGATCCAATAGTCCGCTTCTCTAATATGCTCGAATTTAGTCATTACTGTTAATAATAAAAAATCCCTGACGTTTTTGCCAGGGATTTGTTCGTTTAGCGCTTAGTAAACTGACGCTGTTTGCGTGCCTTCTTGAGACCGAACTTCTTACGTTCTTTCTCGCGTGGGTCACGACCGAGGAGTTCTGCGCGCTTGAGAGTGCCCTTAAGATCTTCGTTCATGGCGGCTAAGGTCTTAGCAATGCCGAGACGGATTGCATCTACCTGACCGGCAATACCACCACCATTTACGCGTACCGTTACATCGAAACTGTCTTTCTCAATAACAGCAAATGGTTCACGAAGTTCTTTAAGTAAGTATTCGCTACCACTAAAGTATTCTTCAGCAGGCTTATCATTGATGGTGATGCTGCCTTTACCACTTTGGAGGCGAACACGTGCAGTAGCGCTCTTACGGCGTCCTAATGCGTAGAAATAAGTGTCTTTAGCCATAATTACTTCTTACCTTCTTTTACACTAATCGTAACAGGCTGTTGAGCGGCATGATTGTGCTCAGGACCTGCATATACCTTTAATCGTTCCAAACGACCAGGACGAAGTTTATTGACTGGCAACATACCGCGAATTGCTTGAGTTATCGCCTTGGTTGGGTCTTTAGCCATAACTTCGGTGAATGTAAGCTCGGTAAGACCACCTGGGTACTGACTGTGACGATAGTACATCTTGTCCTGGGCCTTTTTACCTGTTACAACTGCCTTCTCGGCATTGATGATGATGACAAAATCACCGGTATCAATATGATGAGTAAACATTGGCTTACCTTTGCCGGTTAGCAAAGTTGCAGCCTTGGTAGCTATACGGCCTAAAGGTGCTTCAGAGGCATCGATCACATACCAGGCACGTGTCACATCAGTTGGTTTTGCAGAATAGGTTTTCATTATTTAGCCTCTTTCTTTGCGCTAGGCTTTGCTGCCGCCTTAACTGGCTTTGCCACTACGGGCTTTTCGGCAGCTTTTGCAACTGGTGCAGCCTTAAGGTCATCTACAAAACTTACACGAGCAAGTTCTGCGTTATCACCACGACGAACACCGGTTTTTTCAATCTTCAAGTGTCCGCTGGTGCGACCTTTTAGCTTTGGTGCAATTTCATCAACTAACTTATGTGCGCTTTCAAGGGTTGAAAGAGCGGCAATAACCTGACGGCGATTGTGCAGATCACCCTTTTTAGCCTTGGTAATGAGCTTTTCAGCATATGGTACAACCGTCTTTGCTTTTGGAAGCGTGGTTTCAATGCTGCCATGATCAATCAAAGCAGTCGCAAGACCCTTGATAAGAGCGGTGCGCTGATCTGTTTCTCGGCCAAACTTGCGGCCTTTATATCCGTGACGATGCATTATTAAAGCTCCAACTCCGCCATCTTCTCTTTTACTTCGTCGAGTGCCTTGCTACCGAAACCTTTTAGGTCACGTAGTTCAGCGTCGCTTAAGCTAAAAAGATCCTTCAGCGTATGAATTTCATTGTTAATGAGTGCGTTCGTTGTGCGAGCGCTCAAGTTAAGATCTTCGATTGGAGTCATGAGCGCTGGTGCTTCATCGCCATCTTCGCTGACAGCAGCTGCGCTATCAATGAGAGGTGCAGGAGCTTCAACACGAGTTTGGCCAGCAAGTGCAGTGTATTGGTTAACCAAAATAGCTGCAGCTTCCTCAAATGCCTCACGAGGAGTAATTGAGCTGTCGGTATCAACGGTCAAAAGAAGCTTATCAAGATCAATCGTCTGACCAACACGAGTCTTCTCAACCTTGTAACGAACGCGAAGCACTGGGCTAAAGATGGTATCAAGGGCGATCATATCGCTCGCCTTCTTAGCTGCGCTTTCATCAATAGAACGGTAGCCACGACCAGTTTCAACAACGAGGTCGATGGTTAATGAGCCCTTTGCGTCATCAATGTTTGCGATAACATGAGATGGATTAACAATCTCAACATCAGCATTAACCTGAATATCTTTTGCAGTAACAACGCCCTTGCCCTTCTTTACAATACGAAGTGTTTGTGGCTCCTGGCTATATACGCGGAAGCGAATACCTTTTAAGTTCAACATGATGTCTACGACGTCTTCCTTAACGCCTGGGACACCAGTGAACTCGTGAGTAACCCCTTCGATCTTAAATGCGGTAATACCAGCACCGGCGATGCTTGAAAGTAGCACGCGACGGAGTGAGTTACCGAGTGTCATGCCATAGCCGCTGTGCAACGGCTCAACAACGAACGTGCTGCTCGTCGCAGAGTGGTCGTCAATCTTGCTGAGTGTTGGTGTATGAATTTGTTTTGACATTGTGGTTGCCTCGCCTCCCTAGCGTGAGTAGTACTCTACAATTAGTTGCTCATTAATATCTGGCTCTGCTTCATCCCGTGTGGGTTCACCGCTAATCGTAACGGTTAACTTTTTACGGTTTACCTTCAACCAGCTCTGAGTTACCTCTGAGGCTGGGCTTACATCATCAAGTTTCTGGAAGTAGCTATTTGATGCGCTGTGAGGACGAACAACAATTTCATCACCCGCCTTAACGCGGATAGATGGGATATCAACACGGCGACCGTTTAACATAAAGTGACCGTGGGTAACAAGTTGACGTGCAGCAAGTCGTGATGGTGCAAAACCGGCACGGTACACTGCGTTATCAAGACGTTGCTCTAAGAAGCGAAGCAGTACCTGACCAGACTGACCTGGTGTGCGTGATGCTTCGCTCATAAGGTTCTCGAACTGACGTTCCAAAAGACCGTACAGACGCTTAACCTTTTGCTTCTCACGAAGCTGCAAAGCATATTGGCTTGATTTGTTACGTGGACTAAAGCCAGCTTGCTTGCCTGGCAGTGTGGTGCGCTTAACCATAGCCTTGTGGGCTTTTGGATGAAGTGCGTAGCCTTCACGGCGGGATTGTTTAACAATAGATGGTTTGCTCATGGTTTAGACCCTTCGTGCTTTCTTTGGACGTACGCCACCATGTGGAACGCCTGTTACGTCGTGAATGCCTTCAATTGCGATACCAACGGTCTGTAAAGAACGGATCGCAGCTTCACGGCCAAGTCCAATACCTTTTACATAGACATCAGCTTTTGAAAAACCATGTACCTGCTTTGCTTCACCAAGAGCTTTTTCAGCAGCAACCTGGGCAGCATATGCAGTTGACTTCTTAGAACCGCGGAACCCGCAAGCGCCAGCACTTGAGTACGTCAAAGCAGCACCTTTTGGATCAGTTACGGTAACGATCGTATTATTGAATGTTGCAAGAATGTGTACGTGACCAAATGGTACAGAACGCTTTGCTTTCTTGCGTGGAGCCTTAGGAGCTTCAGTAGCTACTACTGGTGCTTCGGCTTCAGGTGTAGTGGGTGTAGTTGTATCTTCTGCCATAGTATTCCTTAGGTCTTAGCCGCTACTTTCTTAGCTGTGCCACCAACAGTTACTTTCTTGCCACGACGAGTTCGTGCATTCGTACGAGTGCGTTGACCACGTGATGGAAGGCTACGAGCATGTCGGTCGCCACGATAAGACTTAATGTCTTTTAAGCGCTTAATGTTAGCAGTTACAATACGCTGCAATTCACCTTCAACGGTATACTTGCTTGCAATAACTTCACTAATACGACCTACTTCATCGTCGGTCATATTCTTTACGCGAACTGTTGGCTCAACCTTAGCAACTGCCAAGATATCAAGAGCAGTCTTAGGACCAATGCCGTATACGTATGTCAAAGCAACCTGAATCTGCTTTTCTTGTGGGATAGTAACACCTGCAATACGCGCCATAGACTAACCTTGCCTCTGCTTGTGCTTAGGCTTATATTTATTAATAACGTAGATGCGGCCTTTGCGGCGCACAATCTTGTCGTCTGGACTCATTTTCTTTACACTCGCACGCACTTTCATGCGGATCAACTCCTTTAATATGTCAGGAATGACACACTGCGTTATATTGATAAATTATGACTTGCGATAGGTTATCCGACCCTTCGTGAGATCGTAAGGTGTCAACTCAACCGTCACGCTGTCGCCTGGTACGATACGGATAAAGTGCTTGCGCATTTTACCTGCAACGTGGGCGATGATTTGATGGCCATTCTCAAGTTCGACCCGAAACTGTGTTCCCGGTAGCGTCTCTATAATCGTACCGTTCAGTTCGATGACTTCCTTGTTCTTAACCATAAATATCAGTTGAAAATTATACCACGTGTGTTAACGGCGTGTAAAGTGTTTTTTCTCTGTTGTCAAGCTTTTGCGCGACGGAAGCGTAAGAAACGTTGTTTCTTGCTCGGTTCTTCATCGTCCCCGCCGCTTAGATAGGTCGGTTCTGAGTATTGATCATAGGTGACCATGAGGGCGCGGGATTCTACTGAACGAAGCGTCTCAAGCGCTACGGATACCAAGATAAGAATGCTCGTACCACCGATCGCAATATTTACACTTAAGAACGCCTGAGCGAGGATTGGCATTAACGCCAAGACCCCAAGGCTGAGTGAACCAAACAGCGTTAAACGATTCACGAGCTTACGTAGATACTTCTCAGTTTGTTTTCCTGCCCGTACATCCCCAATAAAGCCGCCTTGTTTCTGAAGGTTCTCTGATATTTCTTTACTGTCAAAGGTCACGCTTGTATAGAAGTATGTAAAGACTACCACTAACACAAAATAAACGAGTGGATAGATGTAGGGTGTAAAGCCGGGTTGAGCAAAGGTTGTAATGCTCGGGTTTTGGAACCATGTCATAAGGCGTGCTCCCCACTCCTGCCATTGCGGGTTTGTAGATGCGGCCATAATTTGTCCGGCATAGCTCGGTACGCTTAAGAACGCGACCGCAAAGATAATGGGGATAACACCGGCAGCAATAAGCTTGATAGGCAACCTGGTAGTCACACCGCCATACGCTCGACTGCCCTGTACCCGTTTTGCATAGTTAACCGTAACATTTCGAGCGGCTTCGTTAATCTTTACCACTAACCAGGTAACGGCAATGATGGAGACAGTAAGGATCGACGCATAATAGAAAGCAGTTCGGTTAAATGGCATTTGCATGCCAAGGATGTTCCACTTATTAGTCGGGTCATAGACACTGCCCACTACTTCGCTAATCGTTTGCGGCAAGCTACTCACAATACCAACAGTAATAATAAGACTAATACCATTACCCACACTCTTCTCTGTAATAAGCTCACCAAGCCACATAAGGATCATGGCAGCACCGGTAAGTGCCGTTACCATTAATGCCCACTGACCTAAGCTGCTACCAGCCGTAATATCACCGAGGCCACTATAGCTGCTGGCTACCTGTCGAACGAGGTAAATCATACCGATAGACTGAATAATAGCTAAAGGAAACGTCAGCATACGGGTGTATTGATTTAACTTCTTACGGCCAAATTCACCTTCTTTATTAAGGGCCTCAAGTTTGGGTATTGCCCTTGTAAGCAGCTGAATAATGATAGAGGCATTAATGTATGGTCCCATGCCGACAAGCATGATAGAAAAGTTAGCCAGTGCTCCACCGCTTAAAACATTAATGAAGTTCACAAATGAGGAGTTCTGAGCAGAAGTAAAGGCATTTTCAATAACTTGTTTTAAAGTCTCAGAGTCACCAAGTGGTATAGGAATATGAGCCAGAATACGAAAAACTAACAGCATGCCAAGAACGGCAAATATGCGCTTTCGCATATCAGTATTCTTTAGCGACAATCCAATCGTCTTCCAGTTCACGAGTTTAAACCCTCAATTCTTTAAAAAGCTACTAGCTATTTAAGCGTACTGTCGAACAAAAGCCAAGTTGCTTCTAGGCTTCTTTGTTGTCTTTTTTGGCTTTTGCTATGCGAGCAACACGTTCAGTTGCACTAAAGCTACCGCCTGCTTTTTCTACCGCAGCAATAGCTGACTTGCTAGCGCCCTGGAGCTTAACGGTGTGCTTGGTCTTGAGTTCATCATTACCAACAAGCTTCACATTCACATATGGGCTTGAAACGAGACCAGCTTCGAAAACGGATGTGTTATCAACGGTTGCCTTAAGACTTGCAAGATCCTTTATATACACAAGTTCAGCCTTTGGATGCTTGCTCTTAAAACCACGAAGCTTTGGAAGGCGTTGCATCATTGGGTTCTGACCACCTTCAAATCCTGGGCGACGAGTCTTACCAGTACGAGACTTCTGTCCCTTCGTGCCACGACCAGCAGTCTTGCCTTGGCCAGCAGAAATTCCACGACCAATACGGCTTTTACGACGATGTGAAGAAAGTTCTAATTCGCTATATTTCATTTTACTTAACCTCGGCCTTTGCAGTTTTCTTTGCTGCAGGCTTGTTCTTGGTAGTAACCCAGTTCTTGCTTGGTACTAATGCATCAAGCGCGGCAAGCGTTGCGTAGGCAGTGTTAATCTTATTGGTTGAACCAAGAGATTTGCTTAATACGTTGCTGACACCAGCAACTTCCAATACGGTACGAACAACGCCTCCGGCAATAAGACCAGTACCAGGAGCAGCTGGCTTAATGAGAATGTGTGCACCACCCACTTTGCCGACAGTTTCGTGAGGAACAGTACCCTTATAAAGGCTTACCGTCATCATGTGCTTCTTCGCAACATCAGTAGCCTTGGTAACGGCAGCAGTCACATCGGCACCCTTAGAGACACCGACGCCAACTTTGTTCTTGCGGTCACCAACCACAACCAAAGCCTGGAAGCGGAAACGACGACCACCTTTAACAACACGAGCAACACGGTTAACGTGAATAATTCGCTCGTCAAATTGCTTCTCTTCAGCTGGTTCTTGTCGATTGCGACGATCTTGTGGCTGCATATTAAAACTCCAGTCCTTCCGCACGTGCTGCTTCAGCGAGTGCCTTTACGCGACCATGATAGAGTCGACCATTACGATCAAAAACTACCTTGCTAATCTTAGCGGTCTTGGCTTTCTTGGCTATTTCAGTTCCTACCCATTCGGCCTTAGCAGTTTTTGCGCCTTTAGCAGCTTTACTGCCAACAGTTGAAACGGCTACAAGTGTCTTGTGCGTCGTGTCATCAATAATCTGAGCACTAATGTGTAGGTTGCTTACAAAGACGCTCAGGCGTGGACGCTCAGGCGTACCTTGCACGGTAGTGCGAATACGCTTTTGGCGTAGGGCGCGGTTGTGTAGTTTCTTAGCTAAGCTCATGATTATTTCTCTTTTCCTGACTTGCCAGACTTGCGAAGGATACGCTCACCGACATACTTTATGCCTTTACCCTTGTATGGTTCAGGCTTCTTCAACTTACGAATATCTGCAGCTACTTGTCCAACCTGCTGTTTATCAATACCGCTGACTGTAATAACGTTCTGTTCAACCGTCGCGGTAATACCGGCAGGGAGTGGGAAGTTGATGTCATGTGAGAGGCCAAGTGCGAACTTAAGACCAGCACCTGCTTGGCTTACACGATAACCAACACCATTGATTTCAAGCTGCTTGCTAAAACCAGTACTTACACCAACAACCATGTTGTTAATGAGAGAGCGCATCAAGCCATGCTGAGCACGTGTCGCTTGCTCTTCATTTTGACGACTTAAAGTAGCAACATTATCAATAACTTCCAACTTTAAATTGGGAAGTAACGGCTGAGACAGGCTGCCTTTCGAACCGTTAACAGTAACGGTCTGATTGTCGACAGTGATTGTCACACCGGATGGAATCTGAATTGGTAGTTTTCCTATACGACTCATCTTATTTCCTTTAGTAAACCTTACAAATTAACTCGCCGCCTAAGCGCTGATTCTTGGCATCTGCACCAACCATCAAACCCTTAGAAGTCGATACAACAATCACGCCACGTCCACGCTTTACAGTTGGAATATCATCTGCAGAGCTGTATAAACGACGTCCCGGCTTGCTCAAACGAACAATTTCAGTGATACGCGCATTGCTATCTTCGCCATTGATAGTGATGGAAAGCTGCTTGTATCCGTCAGTACTTTCAGTAATAGCAACATCATCAATGAAGTTCTGCTCCTTCAATACACGAGCAACAGCTTCTTTGAGTTTTGAATGCGGTACTACAACAGTGCTCTTACGTACAGCAATAGCATTGCGGATACGTGTCAGCATGTCGGCGATTGGATCGGTTGCAATAATACTCATGATATTTACCAGCTCGCTTTCGTTACACCAGGAATTTCGCCCTTTGATGCATGTTCACGGAATGAAATACGGCTTAAACCAAAGGTACGCATGTAACCACGTGGACGGCCAGTTTCAGAACAACGGTTCTTCCAGCGAGTAGGACTACTGTTGCGTGGAAGCTTTGCAAGACCTTCATGATCACCGAGTTCTTTTAATTCAGCGCGCTTTTGAGCATACTGCTTGATCATTTTTTGACGCTTTAAGTCGCGTGCGATAATGGATTTCTTAGCCATTATTTACTCTCCTTTTCAAACGGCATACCAAATTTGGTAAGTAGAGCCTTCGCATGGGCGGGCTCAACCGATTTGATGGTTAGAATTACTTGTAAACCATGTGGTGGGGTTGTCTCTTCAAAGGTAAGCTCAGGAAAAACAGACTGTTCGGTAAGACCGAGCGAATAGTTGCCTTGGCGGTCAAAAGCCTTGTTGCTCACACCGTGGAAGTCGCGGAGACGAGGTAATACAATATTCACGAGTCGATCGAGGAATTCATACATACGATCACCACGAAGCGTGACTTTTAGCCCAATTCTTTGACCTTCGCGAAGCTTAAAGCTCGCGATGGACTGCTTTGCAAACGTCTCTTGTGGGTGCTGACCGGTAATTTTCTTCAAAGTGTTGGCTGCAACTTCAGCCATACGCTTGTCTTCTTTAGATTTACCAAGACCTACGTTCAAGGTAATCTTTTCAAGCTTCGGTATCTGGTGAGGATTACTTAACTCGAGCTCTTTTAAAAGTGCTGGAGCATACTCATTAAGATAAAGAGTCTTCAAGCGGGCTGTAGAAGCAGCTGATTTTGTTGCGGTAGCCATTACTTGATCTCCTTTCCACTCTTCTTAAATACACGTGTATGAGCACCTTTTGCATCAATCTTGATGCCAATCTTGCTTGGCTTCTTGCTTGTTGGTTCAACAATTGCCACTTTGCTCACCCAGATCGGCTTTGTTAACTCCACGATATCACCCTGTGGGTGCAGACGATTTGGCTTCACATGACGCTTAACGACATTAATGCCCTCAACGGTAACCTTGTTCTCGGTTGGGTGAGTAGCCAAAACCTTACCAGTCTTGCCCTTATACTTCCCAGAGCGAACAACAACAGTGTCGCCTTTCTTAAGTCTGATCTTAAACATCTGGTTCATTAGAGTACCTCCGGCGCAAGGCTGATAATCTTTGCATAGCCCTGATCACGCAATTCACGAGGGACTGGACCAAAGATACGGGTACCTTTTGGAAGCTTGTCATCACCAATAATTACGGCGGCGTTATCGTCAAAACGAATGCTCGATCCATCGGAACGGCGAATCACATTCTTGGTTCGCACAACAACAGCCTTCACAACAGACTTCTTCTTTACGCCACCACTTGGGTTAGCTTGCTTAACAGTAGCGACAATAACGTCACCAACGTGCGCGTAACGACGGCGGGTACCACCGAGAACACGAATGCAAAGGATTTCCTTGGCTCCACTGTTATCGGCAACGACGAGGCGGGTTTCTTGCTGAATCATTACTTTGCCTCCTCCGCAGCTATTTCTTCGGTCTTCTCTTTCTTCTCAACGGTTGCTTCGGGTTCAACATGTAAAATCTTTGCAGTCTCAACAACTTTCTTTAGCGTAAAGCGTTTGCGAGCAGAAAGCGGGCGACACTCTTCAATTTCAACTAAGTCGCCGACCTTCGCAGCATTCTTCTCATCATGAGCCATGATTTTTACCGTACGGCTATACTGCTTTTGATAGATTGGGTGAGTTTTACGGGTGTGAATAGCCACGACGATGGTCTTATCGCCTTTGTCAGAAGCTACGGTACCGGTTAATACGCGGGCCATTACATATTCTCCTTTGCGAGCTGTTCGCTTAAGACGGTCAAAACTCGGGCTAGATCCTTACGCTTGTGACGCAATACGCGCACATTCTGGACTTCACCCATGCGCATGCGGCGCTTGAGTTCGACAATTTCATCGCGCAAGCTGGTAGCACTTGCGGTCAGCTCGGTTGTTGATTGCTTACGAATATCAGTTACTTTCATATTACTTCACCCCCTTGACGATAAATTTCGTCTTAACGGGCAATTTATGTGCGGCAAGACGCATAGCTTCTCGTGCGACTTCTTCGGTAATGCCGTCCATCTCGAACAAAACAGTTCCAGCATGAACTTTGGCAGCAAAATACTCAGGACTCCCCTTACCGCTACCCATCTTTACGTCCTGTGGCTTCTTGGTTACAGGAGTGTGTGGGAAAATGCGGATCCAGATCTGGCCACCACGCTTAATGTAGCGGGTCATAGCCTGACGAGCAGCCTCGATCTGACGAGAGGTAATGCGAGCATTTTCGGCAGACTGAAGGGCATAGGAACCGTGTGCGATATAGTTACCGGAGGTAGCAGGACCACGGATCTTTCCCTTTCGTACCTTTCGGTACTTAGTTCGGCTTGGCATCAACATCTTAAGCTACCTCTCCCTTGTAAATCCAAACCTTAATGCCAATGATACCGGCGGGAGTTTGTGCATCAACCTGTGCGAAATCAATATCTGCGCGAAGTGTATGGAGCGGTACAGAACCCTGTACTTCCTTTTCCTTACGAGACATTTCAGCACCGTTTAGGCGACCAGAAATCTGAATACGAATACCTTTAGCACCAGCACGCATCGTAGCAGCTGAAGCGGACTTTATAGCACGACGGAATGCAATACGACGCTCTAATTGATGAGCAATGTTCTCTGCAACGAGCTTTGCGTAAAGTTCGGGCTTCTTAACCTCTTCGATATTTACACGTACAGGAACCTTATAAATGCCTTCGATAATCTTCTTGAGCTCCTGTGCACCTGCACCACCGCGTCCGATCACAACACCGGCCTTTGCGGTAACAATCGTCACGGTGACAAGGTTTGGACTACGCTCAATGTCTACCTTATTAATGGCAGCACGCGTACCAAGCTTCTTGGTAATCATGCGACGAACTTGAAGATCCTGAGTGAGGTAGTTAGCGTATTCACGCTTACCGACGAACCATTTGCTGCGCCAATCCTTATTGACCTGCAGACGCATACTAATTGGATTAATCTTCTGTCCCATTATTTGGTCTCCTTCGCAGGCTTAGCAGTGACGGCCTTCTTCGGTGCACGAACTTCACCATCAACCACAACACGAATATGTGATGTACGCTTCTGATAAGGATGTGCCATGCCACGTGATACAGGACGAAAACGCTTGTTACGTGGACCAGCAGTTACGGTAATTTCAACGATTCGAAGGGTATCTGGCTTGTAGTTATGATTGTGGTCGGCATTAGCCTGAGCGCTCTTAATAACCTTAGTAACGGGTATAGCGGCAAAACGAGGTGCGTGTTCAAGAATAACAAGTGCATCAGCAACACTACGACCACGTACAAGGCTGGCAACTGGGCCAACTTTGCGAGGGCTCATACGAACGCCTTTAGCAATAGCAATAACGCTCATATCCTACTCCGTACCTTTCGCAAGCTTACCGCCATGGCCACGGAACTTACGAGTTGGCGAAAACTCACCAAGCTTGTGTCCAACCATGTTTTCAGTAACAAATACCGGTACATGCACCTTGCCGTTATGAACAGCAATTGTGCGACCGACGAAATCGGGGCTGATGACACTATGACGTGCCCAGGTCTTAATGATAGTTCGGTCTTCAGAACCCAATGCGGCAACTTTCTTAGCCAGCTTTGGATCGATAAATGGACCTTTTTTCAATGATCTACTCATGGCTTATTTCCTCTTCGCCGCATGACGGCTCTTAACAATAAACTTGCTGGTGTTCTTGCGCTTGCGGGTCTTATACCCAAGGGTCTTAACACCCCATGGCGTACGAGGTGCAGCACCGTGGTTCTTACCTCCACCAACACCGTGACGTCCACCGTCACCACCACCGTGCGGGTGATCAACGGCGTTCATAACAACACCACGAACACTTGGACGAATGCCTTTACGACGGTTACGACCAGCTTTACCAATCTTAATGTTCTGGTGCTGCTCGTTACCAAGAACACCAATTGTCGCACTGCATTCAATACGAACCATACGAACCTCACCGCTTGGCAAACGAACCTGAGCGTATTCGCCCTCCTTTGCCATTAGCTGTGCACTATTGCCAGCAGAACGGACGAGCTGAGCGCCTTTGCCTGGCTGCAACTCAATTGCGTAAATAGTGCTACCGATAGGGATGTTCTGAAGGGGCATACGATTCCCAGCCTCAACGGGCGCGTCTTCACCACTTGCAATCTTGCGTCCTGGAGCAAAACCTGCGCCAGCAAGAATATAGTGGTATGCATTGTTCTGATCCTTGATACGAGCAATACGTGCACTGCGGTTCGGATCATACTCGATATGCTCAATAACTGCTTTTGTGCCCGCAGGTAGGTTGAAGTTAACCAGACGGTAGAACTGACGAGCACCACCACCTTGGTGACGTGTCGTAATTTGACCCTGATTATTACGGCCAGACTGCTTTTTCTTAATAACCACGAGGCTCTTCAGCGGCTTCTTTGTGGTGATGCCATCAAAGTCTTGCGTAGTCATGCCACGAGTACCAGGTGTATTTGGTTTGTATGCCTTAATAGCCATTACTTCTTCCCTTTCGCAGCTTTCTTGAGCGATTTCTCAGCCTCTTTAGCCTGCTTTTCATCTTCGGCAGATTCTTCGATAAATAACGGTAACATATCGCCTTCACGAAGTGTTACATAGGCTTTTTTCATGCCATTTCGAGTTGTCTGAATTGGACGACCACCTTTACGGTAAATGTGCTTTAGCTTACCCTTTGCATTGGTGATACGTACAGCCGTGACAACAACGTCATACTGTGAGGCGACCGCCTGAGCAATGGTGTGCTTATTAGCAGAAGTAGGCACTTCAAAAACATAGGTCTTAATGCCATCTACTTGGCTTTGAGCGTATGCTTTTTCGCTTACTCTTGGGATAATAACGAGATCTTTCATTATTTTGCTCCCAGCCATTCATTAATAATCGCGAGAGACTTTTCACTGACAATAATGCTGTCGGCATTGAGGATATTGAATACATTCAGGTAACGTGCCTGTACGACCGTTAGATTTGGGATATTCTTGGTAGCACGTACGACAAGGCTATCCTTCTCGCTTACCACAAGCAGCACATTTCCCTTAGCACCGATTTTATCCAGAAGCTTGACAGTAGCTGCCACTTTACCATCTTTGGATTCGAAAGTTTCAATAACGCTCACTTTCTTAGCAGCATTCGCAACACTCAAAGCTTGGCGAAGTGCTTGACGCTTCGTATTGCGAGGAAGCGTGTTTGAATAATTCTCGGTGCCAGTTGGACCGAAAGTAATACCACCACCACGCCAAATTGGTACACGAATAGAACCGAAACGTGCACGGCCCGTACCCTTTTGGCGCCATGGCTTCTTACCACCACCACGAACTTCACCACGAGTCTTTACTTTGGCGTTATTAGTACGGCCATTTGCAAGATATGCAGTATAGGCTTGCTTCAGTAGGTCATGGCTCTTTACTTCTACGTCAAAGATTTCCTTTGAAAGCTTTGCAGCAGCGGTTGCCTTATTGCCGGTCTTTGTATAGGTAGGAACGCTCATTACTTAGCCTCCTTTACCACGACAACACTGTAGCGAGGGCCAGGAACGGCGCCGGTTACACCAATAACATTAAGCTCAGTGTCAACAAGCGCGATCTTAAGACCTTGAACGGTTACTTGATCGTGGCCAAGACGGCCAGCCATCCGCTTACCTTTGAAAATACGCTGAGGATACATAGAGCCAATAGAACCAACGCGGCGGTAACTTCGACCACCGTGAGTCTTGCGACCGCGCTTAAAGTTGTGGCGCTTAATGGTACCGGCAAAACCTTTACCTTTGCTTGTGCCAGTTACGTTAACCTCATCGCCAACACTAAAAACGTCGGCCTTGAGTTCTGTGCCGACGCTTATTTCTTCTGGGATTTCGTTATAGCGCATTTCGCGAATCATCTTTGGAGTAGCAATGTTAGCCTTCTTAAAGTGACCTTGCGCTGCCTTTGACGGGTGCTTTGCCACTTCTGAACCGAGCTGAATCGCAGTATAACCATCTGTTTCGTTTGTTTTGATCTGTGTAACCACATTTGGATTAACAGAAAGCAAAGTAACAGCAACTACAGCACCGTCGTCTGAAACGAGGCTTGTCATACCGATTTTACGGGTGAGTAATGCTTTCACGTCTATCCTTTACTTATTTGGCATCTCGTTAAAAATCTTGGTGCCGGGCGGTTTCTACCTCTGATAGACCTACCAAATCACCAAGAGAAAAGACGAAATGTTATTTAGATACCAAGACAGATTACCACAGATCGCTTACATCTGTCAATCTGTTGTATATTCTACAGTAACTGTACTACTGAAGTGCTGTCCAACCTCCGCTTGGATGCCGCGTGCCTAATAAGTTCATTGAGCAGTCAAAGCCATGTCCGTATGGACCATTTCTAAAACAGTTATTAATAAGAGTCTGTGCTGTATTGGTGTCCCAACCGTTCCACCAGTCGGCGTGAAATGTCCAGCCGGGTTGCGCATTCGCAAACATATCAGCAGAGAATTTTAGTCCCGCTGCCCCACCTGCAGGCACACGCCACCTAAAGTGTTCTGTAAGCTGGGGGTATGTTCTCGGATGAGATGAAGGGCAACCTCTATCAGGCCAGCCGCTAGGATATGACATATGGGATCGGTGATCGGGCGAATCCAGCACAGGATTACCTTGTCCGTCTACAGCGCCACACTGAGGGAAAACAATAGTCGCCTGAATATAGTAGCCAGCCGGACAGTTGGCAGGAATCCTGTCTGTATCCCAGTCTACGCCGCGCGTTCCCCATGTAGATTGAGCATGCCCCCAGGAAATACAGTCAAAGTACACAGGACGAAACTGCGGATCGAATGGTGCAGAAACTCTAATAGGACCAGTGGGAGCGACGTTGGGGTTGCCACCCGCTATCATGCGAAGGCCAGCCGGGAACCATTCTATATTTTCAATGCGCGCACCATAGTACCCTAATTTGTAATAGGCCTGCATTGCAGTGCCGCCTCTGCCGCCAGCACCAGGATTTTGAGGATCAGTATCAGTCATAACTTGAGCAAGATCAAAGGTTCTCGTCTGGGCGTTATAGCTGTTCGTATTTATAAGAGCCGGTGCCCAATACGCAGTTCTGTTTAGAATGCCGCCATTACAGGTTGAATTCCCTTGCGTTCGTGCATCAGTCAGATGTGCATTTGCAGCGGTGTTGCCAAAGAATTGGTGCCAGTGAGCCGCACCTGCCTGTCCGGGGTATACAATCGGATCATCCTTTGAGGTATGGCTGAGCGAACACTCTGTTCTAAAAGCAGCATTGTCATTGCAACCGGATTGCTCATTATTAAAGCAAACAGGATTAGGGGCATAGCTTACGGAAGTGGTACGAGCGGTACTGAACCCGCTCACGGCTGCAGGTATTGTTGCCTGATTTAAGCAGCTATTATGTGCGAGCTGAGGACCCACTGCACATTCTTGGCTGCTTCCTCCCATCCCAAAGGTAACGTAGGAGCCATTTGATGCATCGGCTGCGCTATGCGTCATTGCGTTCCCGCTTAAACTGCCGGATTCTGCTTCGAGTTTAACGTGTGATCGAACGGACTGAGCTATTGCCTGTACTGCAAGAAACAGACTCATTATGAGTACAAGAATAATAATTCGATTGCTTAGAAATTGCTTAAAGTGCGCAGAAAAACCCTTCATTCCAAACACCCTACCATAAGCCTTATAGGCATTACAAAACTATTTCCAGTCCGAGCGGCAACCAGAACCCCACAAACATCGCTACGAGAAGAAGTGCGTATTCAATCTTTCGATCGATCTGAAAACGATCGTGAGATGCAAACACTATACCAAGGATAAGTCCAACCGGTATCGGTATCTGAGTGTTTCCTTTTGTGACACGAACCCACTGTGAGCCAATGATAAGATATAAAACTAGCTTCAGAACGAAAACACTATCCAGTTCTTGAGACTGAGATTTTGATTTTTTAGCCATTAGCGTTATTAAAACATATAGGTAGACCGTCGGGCAATCACATCTTCGGCTGGACACACAGTACGGCTAGACAATTCAATCAGTCCACCCCTGCAATGGCCGCCAATACGGAGAGCATACTCTCGTTCTGCGTCACTCGCATTGAGACTTCCATTTTCTAAGTCTGTAAGGAGATCGAGAGCAACACTGTGTGCGATCGTACACTTACCACACTCCGGAGCAATGATGTCCATAACGAGATTGTACTTTTCGTATGCTTCCTCTTGTCCAGTCTCCAAAAGCGCCATTGAGCTATGGTAGCAAGACATATGCGTTGAAACAGTAAAATTACTTACATAAAATACTTTTTACGATTAGCGTAAAATGGTGTTATGGCTAAAGGCAAAGAGTCGTCGCCCCGATCAAAAGAGAATGCCCCCGAAAAAGCGAGTCGTTTCTTTCGGAATGTAAACGCCTTAGGGGCACTCGCAATTGGTGGTGCAGCATTCGTTATTCCTGGCCCAAATGTCATTTTAGCCTCATGGGCAGGTATTAATGCGGCTCAAGCGGGTGGCTGGGAATTCCTGCGCCGTAAAGCTGAGAAACATCGCAAGAAAGAATGATTCAAATTACTACTTTAATGAAAATGGCTTCCTCTAATCTACTCACCGTTTGCATCTTTAATTTTTGATCTCAATAATCTTCTTACAACTTCAGCCTTGGTTGTATTGGCATTAAAAGCTGCCCAGCGTAAATAATTGTGGATTTCTTTGTCTATTACGAAGTTAAACCGAAGATCTTGAAGATCTAGTTCATTCTGTTGTAAAAATGTTGTAATAATTGAAGACAGGTTGGAAGATGTGTATTTCTTATAAGTGAGTAAATCAGACACAATTCCTGAACCAAAGCTATCTCGCAGGGAGTCATTTCTAGTAAGTACTAGGATTGGTTTTTTTAGTTGTAGAGCCAGGGCTGTTTGAAAACCAATTGAAAAACTTTTAGCAGAGGCTTCAAATATGCATACGTCAGCCTTCTTTATGCTTTCCATGATTAATTTATGAATCGCAGTCCAGTTTCTAGGATCCACATTTGTTTTCTTTATTTTCTTAGTAGCGGCATAAGCTTCTTCAATCCATTCAAGGGCCAGTCCACATTTGTTTTCTTTAACACAGGCCGTGATAGCCCGAAAGATTTCTATATCTTTTTCTATATTACTTTCTGAGGCAGAGAACTGAACAATCATAAATAATTTTCCGCTTGCTTTATTTACTCATACTCTATACATATATGTGTAACCATGCAACACATATGTACATCGTGTCTGTACTGTTTTAAAAATAAAGCTTGTCGAGAGTGTTGCCTTCGAGAAGCTTATGATATCTTTGAGACAACCGGTGAGAGTTCAACAAAAAATCAACTGAACCTATACGGCTTGCAAGAACTAGCAACCTATCCGTTTGAAGTGGAACAAATATCAGAATTTAACATACGCGTATCTCACCCTTATTTTAACTGTAGTGAGCTTAATCTTATGCCACTCCTCCAAGTCCTAACAGCTGCTCATAAGAAAGAAATAGATATGGATAAGGATGTATCTAGGAAAATGCTAGACCTAACTATAGAGTTGCTGTGCCGAGAAGGGGTTACGATTAAAGATCTTGGAACACGTCTTTCGGAACCCCCTGCTCACACAACCCTGGACATATATATTTATGATGCTCGCTTTAGCCATCTCTTAACCTATGAGGCACTGTTCAGGCATTTTTCTCAAGGCGAACTTTTTATAGCGGACATTCATGACCTGACCCACCACGGTCTCCAGATGATTGTATTTAGTGATTTTGTACCTAAGCTGGGCCAATTTGGATTGCAGGCTATTCAAAATAAGAGTGAATATCAGCTCGAATTAGCTATATTTTTACTATACGCCTGCTTAGAATACTCAATTATCAAAGGCTCAAGGAACGCTTACAGCGGGGGGTGCTTAAATTGGCAGCATCCTCGAAAAAGTCCTGCAGAGAATGCTCAGTATCAGCCAATGTGCGCAAAATGCATTGTTTCCTGGAACAGCGTAAGAGGTCTTACGTCACTGTATCGAAGAGAAAAACAGTCAGCTGATAAGCTGGGTATCGAGGTTGAGTGGATGAAGAAATTAGGCTACGACACTTATCCTGAAAATCCTATTACTGGGGATATAACTTTTAGAAAAGACATATTCGTGAGACCGCCACTTTTTAGTGGTCCACATACAATTGAAGCGTTATTAGAAAATGCCACGATACTTATGAAAGAAGAAAGGAGCTACATTTAACCATGGCGGAAGGCAAGGAAGTTTATCGACAGCCGCATGCAATAACTTCCCAAGGGAAGCTTGCAATAATTGCGGGGCCCCATGGCTCGGGAAAAGATACGCTTGCTAACTTACTTCCCTTCACGCTCCCTAATTATAGGAAGGTAGTGAGATATACAACGCGCCCCCAAGGTTTAGCAGAAGTTCAGGGCATTGACTACCATTTCGTAGGCACAAGCACTTTTACAGAAATGGCTCAGAGTGGCGAATTTATCGAATTTAACAGCTATATGGACGGAGCAACCGGAACTAGAAGACAAGATATTCGCACAGCCAGCATGCAGGGCAGTGTTGGAGGCCTTACCATAAACTTTGAAGACGGGCTTAAGTTAAAAGAGAAACTAGAAGCAGAGGGTATTCAGTCTGTGTGTTTTTTTATCGGTCCTTGTACTGAAGAAGAGATGATAGTGAATCCCTCGGCCTACCTGAAGCTACTTAGCGAGAGGATGGAAAGGAGGGGCAGATCTTCCGATAATTTAAGTGAGAGACTCAAACGTGCACTCGAATATAGAAATCTTTATCTAAAAAATGCAGCGAGCATAGAATATATCCCAAACATTAATCACCTGCAGCATGCAGCCGCTCAGGGTATAGCTAGTGTTTTGTCTGTTCCTGAATCAACCGATCATATTTCTTAACTTCTAACGACTCTCTACCTATTCCTAGTTCTTCTGCTTTGCTAAATATCAAAGCCTCCACCTCATCTGTAGGATCGTCGCTGGTCAGCAACTCGATCTCTAGGTACTCACCCAATCTCTCCACTAAATCAAGGGCTATAGTTAAGCCATCTTCTTGAATTTCAATACGCTTTTTATTTATCTCTACAACTTTTTTAAAACCAATTGATTCGATAATATTTTTCGCAACCATAACAGAATCTACTCGTGTTTCATATTCGTTGCTATCACCACTTTGATTGATAGTCTTTTTTAGGGTAAGGATAGTTACTTGACCATCATTACGAATTCTAGCTACTGGATCGCCGGGCTTAAAATTACGAAAGCTGTCCATCTTATACAGAAAAACTTGATCCTTCTGTATCTTCTCTTTTGAGCGTGGACTCCTAAATCGTATATATTTACGAATTTTATCGGCTTGCTCTTTAGAAAGTCGAAATTTACGTTCTATTTCTTTCATATATGGTTTATAGAATAGCGTACCCTTAGACAAAAACTAAGTACTAAAAATGACCGCTGTGAATAAAAGAGCTGGGCTACTTTTGCTAGTGCTACATCTTAATCTCAGCGTCACAACCAGCAGGAAGACTCAGATTCATAAGTGAATCAATTGTCTTGGGGGTTGGATCAAAGACGTCAATAAGACGCTTATGAATGCGCATTTCGAACTGTTCACGACCCTTTTTATAGACATGCGGGCTCTTTACAACCGTAAAGGTGTTCTTACGAGTTGGTAGAGGAATTGGACCAGCAATAGTAGCCCCGGTACGAAGAGCGGTGTCTACGATCTGCTTGGCAGACTGGTCAATTACTTTATGATCGTATGCCTTAAGGCGGATACGAATACGCTGCTTACCGGCAGGCGCGTCGGTTTTCTTGGCTTCAGCCATTTATTTCTCCTTATGTCGTAACCTACCACGGAGTGATGAGTGACCGGATAGTTCTCGACAACGATTAATTTAACCTAAGTGATTCTACAATAAAACTACTGCAATTGAAAGCCTAAAGATATGTCCCGTGATTCCGGCTTTCCTGCGGCTGAACAACCTTATCCAGAGGTATACGGTATTGACCAGTCTGCCACAATCCTGTTCCCTGACCCCGTGCTCCATACACAATTTCACGGAGAGGACAGTCGATTTGCCCGCTCTGTTGGTTCTGAGACACCCCTGGACACTCGATTTTTGTACGCATAGCTTGTAACGCTTTTCTTCCTAGTGCAATCCCCCCTAATGCGACATTCCCGTTTGGTTCAGGATATTCATTGGCGAGTTCTTCGGCTACATCGAAAACGGCATCCATCGGACACTTACTTATATCACATGTACTCATACTACTATTGCAACACAAATACCGTTAATTTAAAAGAGCCCCACTTCACCTGGGGCTCTTCAGTGTAACTTTCCGTGAAGTTACTTGGTGATAGCGGTTACAACACCGGCACCAACGGTGCGTCCACCTTCGCGGATAGCGAAGCGAAGACCCTGCTCCATAGCGATAGGAGCAAGCAATTTCACCTTAAAGGTGATGGTATCACCAGGCATGACCATTTCTTTGTCTGCTGGTAATTCAACTTCACCAGTTACGTCCGTGGTACGGAAGTAGAACTGAGGCTTGTAGCCCTTAAAGAATGGTGTGTGACGACCACCCTCTTCCTTTGTAAGGATATAGACTTCAGCATCAAATTCAGTGTGAGGAGTGATAGTACCGGGCTTAGCCAAAACCTGACCACGCTCGATATCTTCACGCTCAATACCACGAAGAAGGATACCAACGTTGTCACCAGCTTGACCCTGATCAAGATTCTTCTTGAACATTTCAACACCGGTTACAACAGACTTCTTAGTATCACGAAGACCAACAATTTCTACTTCTTCGTTTACCTTAACAATACCCTGCTCAATACGGCCGGTAGCAACAGTACCACGACCCTTAATTGAGAAGACATCTTCGATGCTCATAAGGAATGACTTATCGAGTTCGCGCTTTGGCTCTGGGAAGAAATCATCCATAGCCTTAACGAGTTCCATGATAGCGTCTTCATTCGCACCATCGCCTTCGAGAGCCTTCGTAGCAGAACCCTTAATGATTGGAGCGTTTTCGTCGAAGCCATTCTTAGCGAGCAGTTCACGAATGTCCATCTCTACAAGTTCTACGAGTTCAGGATCTGCAAGGTCCATCTTGTTCATGAAGACCAAGATACTTGGTACGCCCACCTGGCGGGCGAGCAGTACGTGTTCGCGAGTCTGAGGCATAGGGCCGTCAGCTGCAGATACAACCAAGATGGCGCCATCAACCTGTGCGGCACCGGTAATCATGTTCTTAACGTAGTCGGCGTGACCAGGCATATCAACGTGTGCATAGTGACGCTTTTCTGATTCATACTCCTGGTGAGAGGTAGCAATGGTAATACCACGAGCTTTCTCTTCAGGTGCTTTGTCGATTTCATCGTAGTTAACAGGCTTGTTAACAGCGCTTGGCATCTTCTTAGCCAAAACGTGGGTAATAGCAGCCGTCAATGTTGTCTTACCGTGGTCAACGTGACCCATGGTACCGACATTTACGTGAGGCTTGCTCCTATCAAAATTGTCTGCCATTTGTGTAATGACTCCTTTATTAAATTATTGTTTTCGCGGTCCATGTCGCTGGTACATACCTAGCAACGCCCTCACGCGAGTTACCGACATATAGTAGCGCAAAACTAAGGGGTTTGTAAAGGGTTAACGGTTTGGTTGGCTCATGCTGGTGAAGGAAAAACCCGTGTGCGTAAAAACATACAGCGCAAGAAGACATTAAACATAAATAGCCCTGCTGCGGTAACAATAATACTCAAGCCCGCATTCAGCAGTTTCATCAGATTAAAGTCAACAAAAGTGCCTAAAAACAGCTCTGATGCGTACGGCAACACTTTACTGAAAAATAGATAGAACCACACAAAGACTAAGACCGTTGCAATAAATCGTATCAATAAACGCGCAAGAATCGTTTGCCACGTATTGGTTTTGGCATAACCTTGCGGCACCATAAAGCCACTCAATGGTGGGATGTCGTTCTTGTATGCATGAGCAATGGTTGCAGTTCCCCAACATAAAAGGTACACCAGCATACCAATGACGCCCCAGATAAACAGTGTTACAAACTTTTTACCCGTTTCTCCGCTTAAGGGCTCGACAATTTTATCGACCGTTGTTTGAAAATAATCCGTCGAAATAACTTCGCCATTTCCATACAAATTAGTGATAGAAAGCGAGTTGATCATGAACAAAGCGGCAGCAGCAATCGCTAAAAGGCTAGCTACTTCGTACTTTGAGGGAATAAAAATAGTTAAAAGGCGCGATCGTGCCATAATGCTTACTCCTCAAGTATAGCCATAATCGGTGCTCAAACAAAGTTAACTCAAAGAAGAGCTATACTTCGTAGTCGGTATAGGGATCTGGCTCTGCAACAGGCGCCGCGGTAAGCCTGGTTGGGCGCTCCATGACAAAAGATGCCACTTTTGCCGTACCAATGCTTACCAGCGCACCAACCGCATAGACTGCCGTCCGGCCAACATCCTTTGCTCGGTCAGCAAGACTTTTGCCTGGATCAATATCGAATAGGTGTTCAGACATAGCTCTATTTTAAAGCGTTTTACTTTGCGCGCTTTGAAGCGATTGCTTCTGCGACATGATTCGGTACATCAGCGTAGTGGTCTAGCTCCATGCTTGAACTTGCACGACCCTTAGTGGCGCTACGAAGACTGGTCGTATAGCCAAACATTTCACCTAATGGAACAAACGCAGTAATTTCCTTGATCCCAGCTTGGAGGTCTTCCATTGATTCAATACGGCCGCGCTTACTGTTCAAATCACCGATAACATCACCCATGAATTCTTCGGGAGTTACGACAACAAGTTTCATGACTGGCTCAAGTAGAACTGGGCTAGCTTTCTTCATAGCATCTTGGAAGCCCATGCTTCCTGCAATCTTAAAGGCCATTTCACTCGAGTCAACTTCGTGGTAGCTACCATCGTAGAGTTCAACTTTTACATCCACAACGGGATAGCCAGCAACCACACCGGTAGTCATGGCTTCTTTTACGCCTTCTTCAACGGGTTTGATGTACTCACCAGGAACTACACCACCCTTAATTGAGTTGATGAATTCGAAGCCCTTACCCTGTTCGTTCTGAGAGATACGAAGCCAGACGTCACCGTACTGACCACGACCACCAGACTGACGAATAAACTTACCTTGTGCTTCAACACCATCCTTACGCACAGTTTCGCGGTAGGCAACCTGCGGTGCACCAATGTTTGCTTCAACGGCAAACTCGCGCTTCATGCGATCAACAAGAATTTCGAGGTGAAGCTCACCCATACCGCTAATAACGGTCTGGCCGGTTTCATCATCTACTTTAATGCGGAAGGTTGGATCTTCTTCAGCCAAGCGCTGAAGTGCAATTGACATCTTTTCTTGGTCAGACTTTGTCTTTGGTTCAATAGCGATCGAGACCGGAGGCTCTGGGAAGGTAATGCTTTCGAGCACGATCGGATTGTTTGGATCAGCCAATGTGTGTCCGGTAGTCGTAGCCTTCAGGCCTACAATAGCAGCGATGTCACCAGCACCAACTTCGGTTACATCATCGCGTTTATCAGCATGCAGACGGACAATGCGTCCAACGCGCTCTTTTTCACCTGTAGAGCTGTTTAAAATATATGAGCCGGCGCTTACTTTACCAGAATACACACGGAAGTATGCAAGCTTACCAACAAATGGATCAGAAGTGATCTTAAAGGCTAATGCAGCGAATGGTTCGCTTTCAGAGGCCTTACGTTCAATTTCATCACCTGTTTTTGGATGAGTACCCCATGTTGAGCCCTTATCAAGAGGACTTGGGAGGTAATCATTAACCATATCAAGCAGTTTTTCAACGATAACACCGCGACCATCACCCCCCGTTACCGCAAAGAATTTACCTGTTAGGACAGCGGTACGGATTGCTTGCTTGATTTCGTCTTCTGAAAGGCCTTCTTCACCTACTTCAAAGTACTTTTCAAGCATAGCTTCATCTTCAGCTACTGCATTCTCAATAAGTAGGCTGCGATAACGCTGTACTTGCTCCATCATGTCAGCAGGAATTTCACCCTCAATCAGCTCGTGATCGGTAAATTCCTTATAGGTGTAAGCCTTCATGGTTACAAGATCGACAATACCATTTACGCTTTGTTCAAAGCCGATTGGCAGATGCACGGGGAATGCACGCTTTGAAAGACGATTGTGAATAGATTCGAGAGACTTGTAGAAGTCGCCACCGGTTTGGTTGATCTTATTGATAAAGCAGATACGAGGCACGCCGTACTTGTCTGCCTGGCGCCACACGGTTTCAGACTGAGACTCAACACCCATCTTGCCATCAAAGACAACACATGCACCATCAAGCACACGTAAACTACGTTCAACTTCAACAGTAAAGTCGATGTGTCCTGGGGTATCAATAATGTTGATCTGGTTACCCTTCCAGAAACAGGTTACAGACGCAGCTACAATCGTAATACCGCGCTCACGTTCCTGGGCCATCCAGTCAGTGGTTGTTTCACCTTCGTGTACGGCACCAATTTTGTGCTTTAAGCCGGTGCGGTACAGAATACCTTCGGTTGTAGTTGTTTTACCCGCATCAATGTGAGCAATAATGCCCAAGTTGCGGATATTTTTCATTTCAGTCTTCTTATCTGCCATGTATGCTCCTTATACTTATCCTAAATTTACCAGAAATCCTGTAATCTGTTGACCTAAACTGTTTTCCCGTATGCACACGGGTGGTTGGATGCTTCCATCAAAATATTCACAATCACTTCTCTCTGGTGGATTAGGATTGGTTTCTGGACAGTCCTCGCAACTTAAACCACTGACATCAATTTCATCAATGGGTTTAACCTGCAAGTCTGTAGCCATGCGTGACTCAACATTTAAAGGACAATTCATGGCTGTTTGTTTCTTATCTCGCGAAGTGAGCGAAGGCTCGGTTAGATTCGGCCATCTTATGCGCATCTTCACGCTTCTTAACAGCAGTACCGGTGTTGTTGTATGCATCCACTAGTTCAAGTGCGATGCGATCTTCCATGCTGATACCCTTACGAGAACGGGCAGACTGCACAAACCACATAGTGGTTAAGTGATGCTGACGCTGACCTTTTACTTCAAAAGGAATCTGGTAGTTGGCACCACCAACACGGCGAGAACGAGTTTCAAGGTGTGGCTTGATGTTGTTTAAAGCCTTTTCAAAAACTTCAAGAGGATTCTCCACTTTAAGCTTCTTTGCAGCCTTTTCCATACCTCTATAAACAAGCTTTTCAGCTGTTTGCTTCTTGCCATCAAGCATAACGCGGTTAATAACACGTGTAACTTGCGGGCTGTTATAGATGCGATCTGGCTTAACTTCACGTACGAGTGCTCTAGTAACTTTGCGTGGCATGATTATTTACCATCTTTCTTCGCACCGTACTTAGAACGGCCGCGCTTGCGGTTTTGTACACCTTGAAGGTCTAGTGAACCCCGAACGATGTGGTAACGCACACCAGGAAGATCTGGTACACGACCACCACGAACGAGCACCACAGCGTGTTCTTGAAGGTTATGACCTTCGCCACCAATATATGCCCATACTTCGTAGCCGTTGTTCAAGCGAACACGAGCCACTTTACGAAGGGCTGAGTTTGGCTTCTTTGGTGTCTTGGTCGTTACTTTGATGCACACACCACGCTTAAATGGTGCAGGCTTTTCATAACTCTTTGTCTTAAGACTGTTAGTTACGCGTTGCAATGCAGGACTCTTGGTCTTTGCACGCGTGCTGGTACGGCTTTTCCGCACTAACTGATTAATTGTTGGCAATGAAAATCTCCTTTAAAAAGATTTTGCTAGGTTTTAGAACCTAATTATTAATGCAATATCGCGTGGTGTGAGCAGCTTCAGCACGAAACACTCACACCACACTTAAACTCGAACTGTATTTTAACAGATTGACGATGCTTATGCAACCGAAGCGAATGCTTCGACTTCTTCGCCCTCTTCACGCGCACCAGTACCCACGGGGATACGACGACCTAAAATCACATTTTCTTTAAGACCGTATAGGTTGTCTACTTTACCGCTCGTTGCAGCTCCGATAAGAACACGGGTCGTATCCTGGAAGCTTGCAGCACTCAAGAATGAGTCGGTTGAAAGGCTTGCCTTGGTAATACCAAGAAGCAGCTGATTGTACTTAACCGGATTCTTCTTAGCCTTGGTAAGCTCTTCGTTGATCAGAAGCACCTGCTGCTTACTTACAACATCGCCATTAACAAGCTCTGAGTCACCGGCGTCTTCGATCTGAACACGGCCAAACATTTGACGCACAATGATTTCAAGGTGCTTATCAGCAATGTTCTGACCCTGTGAAGCAAAGATACGGAGAATTTCATTCATGATGTAGCGCTGGGTAGCTTCTACACCCTGAAGACGCATAAGTTCATGAAGGTTAATAGAACCGTTGGTAAGACGCTGACCAGCAACAATATGATCACCATCTTTAACCGTGAGCTGCTTAAAGCTTGGGATTTCGTAACGAACAACTGCTTGCTTGGCAGGGCTAATCGTTGCAGTCTTGTCAGTAAGATCTACCTTACCAGCAATCGGTGCAATAAGTGGGTTTGCGCCACCTTCTTCTTCGGCAATAACATCGCCGATAGATACATCTGAACCAGTTGCCACCTTAGGCGTACGATCTGCAAGAGTAAGTTTTACCTTTTCTTGCTGATCACTGGTTACTTGGACCACATAGTGTTCGCCTTCTTCCCAAGCGTTCACGACACCAGCGACATCGCTGAGGTATGCTTGACCCTTTGGCGCACGGACTTCAAACAACTCTTCAACACGAGGAAGACCAGTCGTAATGTCCTCACCAGCCACACCACCGGAGTGGAAGGTCTTAAGGGTAAGCTGCGTACCAGGTTCACCGATACTTTGGGCAGCAATAACACCGACAGGATGCTTTGAAGCAACCAACTTACCAGTAGCAGGATCAATACCGTAGCTCTTGAGCGGAATACCACGAGCGGTAGCAGCACTTAAAACACTTAAGATTTTCACGCCGTCAAGTTTCTCGTCAGCTTCAATTGCTGCAGCGATTTCTTTAGTAAT
Source organism: uncultured Candidatus Saccharibacteria bacterium (assembly GCA_965231105.1). GTDB lineage: Bacteria > Patescibacteriota > Saccharimonadia > Saccharimonadales > JACDBH01. The sequence goes on from OZ246417.1 coordinate 289,985, forward strand.
GAGCTCACCACGCTTTACATGGCCCTTTACATCTTCAGCCGCAAAACGGCCAGCAAGACGTGAAGCGTATGAAACACCAATTTCTTCTGCATCTGAGCGGAAAATTGCAAAACCTGGATCTTCTACTTCATCCTCGATAGTAAAGACATCTTGAGAAACATCAACAAGACGACGAGTAAGGTATCCAGAGTCGGCGGTCTTAAGAGCGGTGTCGATCATACCCTTACGAGCACCACGGGTAGCGGTAAAGTACTCGAGCGATGTAAGACCAGACTTATAGCCTGACTTAATTGGCAACTCGATTGCCTTACCGGTTGCATCGGTGGTGACACCGAGCATACCGACGGCGGTCATAACCTGACCGATGTTACCACGGGCACCAGATACAACCGCAATAGACATTGAGCTGTCTTCATTCAAGAACTGTTCGTTCAAGGTCTTCTGCACGTTAGACACAACATCCTGCCACGTTTCGACAGTGAGGCGGTAACGTTCGTCATCAGTAATGAAGCCTTGTTCGTACTGGTCACTAATTTCAGCCGAACGATCATCACCTTTATCAAGAATCTTATTAAGGTCTTTGATTTCGCTGAAGTCGTTCATACCCATTGAAAGGCCAGAACGAGTTGCATATTCAAAGCCAAGATCCTTAAGATCATCGGCGATTTCTGCAGTCTTATCTTGACCATAGAGCTGGTATGCAAGTGCCATAACGCCAGAAAGCTTCTTTTTTGTCATGGCTTCGTCCTGGAATGGGAAGTCTTCAGGGAAGATTTCATTAAACAAGACACGGCCAAGGGTCGTTTCACGGGTTTCACCGCGGAAATTCAAGCGTACATAGTCTTGCAGTTGCAGTGAACCGTTATCAAAGGCCATCAGCGCTTCATCAAGGCTCGCAAAGTTCTTAGCCTTCTTCTCGTTGCCAGGACGTTCGTAGGTAAGGTAGTAACAACCAAGCACGATATCCTGTTCAATATGAAGGATTGGTGAACCATCAGCTGGCTTCAGCAAGTTCTTATTGGCAGCCATAATCTCTTTGGCTTCATCCTGAGCAGCATCGCTCAGAGGAAGGTGCACAGCCATCTGGTCACCGTCGAAGTCGGCATTGAAGCCCTTACAGACGAGTGGGTGAAGCTGAATAGCACGACCTTCGATCAACACGGGTTGGAAAGCCTGGATAGAAAGACGGTGAAGCGATGGAGCACGGTTCAAAAGAACGTACTTGCCCTTAATTACTTCATCGAGTGCATCCCATACTTCAGTTTCGCCCGTTTCGATCATGCGGGTAGCTGAACGAATGTTATGAGCGTGGTCGTTTGCGATCAGATGACCAATAACAAACGGCTTGAAGAGTTCAAGGGCCATCATCTTAGGCAGACCACACTGGTTAATCTTGAGCTCTGGACCAGCAACAATAACTGAACGACCAGAGTAGTCTACGCGCTTACCAAGAAGGTTTTGGCGGAAACGACCCTGCTTACCTTTGAGAAGGTCAGAAAGGCTCTTCAAACGACGACGCTGGCCGGTTGCAGCGACAGCACGACCCGATCGGGTTGAGTTATTGTCGATGAGTGCATCAACAGCTTCCTGAAGCATACGCTGCTCATTGCGGCGGATAACTTCTGGGGCGTTAAGGTCAATCAGCTTCTTAAGACGATTGTTACGGTTAATGACACGACGATAAAGGTCGTTCATATCTGAGGTTGCAAAGCGACCACCGGTTAACTGCACCATTGGGCGTAGGTCCGGAGGAATTACCGGCAGCACGCTTACACACATACTACTTGGCTTAATGCCTGCGTTATGCATGCTTTCAAGCAAGCGAAGTCGCTTCATGATCTTCTTGCGGCGCTGTCCCTTCGCTTCTTCAGCTTCCTTGTTAAGCTCTTCAATAAGTACAGCGAGATCGATTTCTTCAAGCAGATCACTTAAAGCTGCACCACCCATACCCACTTCAATAAGCTTACGAAGGTCATCTGGCAAGTTGCGGTAGTCTGTTTCGGAAAGCAAACGAAGCTTCTCGAGACTCAATAGCTGTTCCTTAACGAGTTCGAAGTCTTGAGTAACTTCTTCGAGTTCCTTAGTTTGCATTTCGGCAAGTGCTTTAACATTGGCACCTTCTTTCGCAGCTTCAGCCTCATAGCGGGCCTTGATGGCTTCTTGTGCAGCAGCAAACTCAGCTTCTTTGGCAGTGAGAAGTTCATCACGTTTTGCAGTATCAACCTTCTTAATGACGTAAGACGCAAAGTAGGCAATACGTTCAAGGTTTTTTACGGTCATACCGAGAAGTAAGCCAATCGCACTTGGAGTACCACGAAGGAACCAAATGTGGGCAACTGGTGATGCAAGCGTAATGTGCGCCATGCGTTCACGACGGACGATAGAACGAGTAACTAACTCGCCGTTCTTATCGACAGCAGCTTCGCGCGAGCGAAGACCCTTGTACTTAGCGTCATGGGGGTTAATGTCTTTAACTGGTCCGAAAATTCTTTCGCAGAAAAGACCATCACGTTCCGGCTTCTGAGTACGATAGTTAATCGTTTCTGGCTTGGTAACTTCACCGTAGCTCCATTCCAAGATATCTTCTGGAGACGCAACCGCGAGGCGGACAGCGTCAAAATCTGCAATGTTGGTTCCGTAGCTAAATTTACGCATTATTTGTCCTCCTCTTCGTTGTCATCTGTGGCAACGTCATCATCGTCCGATCCGGCAAGTACACTCACGCCATCCCCATCGATGTCGTCGTTATCACCGACAGTCATGAATTCGTTTTCAATCGTTTCTTCGGTTACATTCTCGCTTGAGTCGCTCAATTCAACAGTTTCAAGCTCAGGGGCGTGAGCGGCTTCATCCTTGATGTTTTCTGCCAATACTTCTTCGGCATCAATTGTCTTATTGGTATGGAGATCAAGGAGATCAACCTTAAGACCGAGTCCCTGCAGTTCCTTCACAAGCACGTTGAAGCTTTCGGGAACCTTAGGTCCAACAATTTCAGTACCCTTAATGATCGATTCATAAGCCTTAGAACGTCCGTAGACATCATCAGACTTAATGGTAAGCATTTCCTGAAGCGTGTTGCTTGCGCCGTAAGCTTCAAGTGCCCACACTTCCATTTCTCCAAAGCGCTGGCCACCGTTTTGTGCCTTACCACCAAGTGGCTGCTGGGTAACCATGGTGTATGGACCGGTTGAACGGGCATGGATCTTGTCAGTAACCATGTGGTTAAGCTTAATCATGTACATAGAACCAACAGTTGTGCGTTCCTTGAAGGCCTCACCTGTACGACCATCATAAAGTTGTTGCTTACCATCTTCTGGCAAACCAGCTTCCTTAAGAAGGTCCTGAATCTTTTCAATTGGCACACCGTTAAATGATGGGCTGGCAACCTTCATGCCTAAGGCACGAGCAGCCATACCAAGGTGTGTTTCAAACAGCTGACCGATGTTCATACGGCTTGGCACACCAAGTGGGTTCAAAATGATATCTACCGGCGTACCATCTTCACTAAATGGCATGTCTTCAGCTGGCAAGATACGAGCGATAACACCCTTGTTACCGTGACGACCACCGAGCTTATCTCCAACCTGTACTTTGCGCATCTGAGCCACAAAGACCTGGATTTGCATGATGACACCAGCCTTTAGTTCATGACCATTGGCACGCGAGAAGACTTTTACACCCACTACCTTACCGTGTTTGCCGTTGCTCATACGCTGCGAAGTGTCGCGAACCTCTTTGGCTTTTTCGCCGAAAATAGCGCGCAAAAGACGCTCTTCAGAACTCAGTTCCTGTTCACCCTTAGGGGTAATCTTACCAACAAGGATATCGCCAGGATGTACCTCGGCACCGATACGGACAATACCATCTTCATCGAGGTGACGGAGCGCATCTTCTGAGACATTTGGAATGTCCCGAGTAACGATTTCAGGGCCGAGCTTGGTTTCGCGAACTTCAGTCATGTAATCAACGATGTTAATACTTGTTAAGGTGTCGCTTTCTACCAATCGACGAGAAATAATGATGGCATCTTCAAAGTTGTAGCCACTCCATGGCATGAAGGCAACGACGAGGTCTTTACCAAGTGCCAGTTCACCATCGCGAACAGACATGCCCTCTATAAGAACATCGCCCTTCTTAACTTTGTCACCAGTTGCAACAACGACTTTTTGGTTAATGCTGGTACCTTCGTTAGAACGAATGAAGTGCAAAGGCTCATAGGTTACTTTACCTTCCTTGTACTTCACGACAACTTCCGAAGCTTCGGCTTTTACTACTTCACCATCACCTTCAGCGACAATGAGCTGACCGGTGTTACGGGCGGCAGTACTCTCAAGACCCGTTCCCACAATCGGGCTTTCTGGGTTGATAAGCGGTACAGCCTGACGCTGCTGGTTACTACCCATGAGTGAGCGATATACATAGTTCTTTTCAATAAATGGAATCAAACCCGCGCTTGAGCCAATAACCTGGCGTCGGGCGGCGTCCATGTGGGTGACATCATCAGCATCAACTTCTGAGGCAACGAGGTAGCGACGAGCAGACAAACGCTCTTCGGTAAAGTAACCGTTTTCATCAATTTCACTACCAGCAGACGCGATCACGGCATGCTCTTCTTGTGAAGCATCGAGGTATTCGATCTCATTTGATACCTTGGCTCGAACTGGCCAGGTAACTTGCTCTTTAACCATAGCAAGCTTCTTAGCATCAGCTTCGGTGATAGTCTTACCTTTTTTAACAATAACCTTACCCTTGGCGTCTTCGAGGTCTACACGAGCTACGTACCCTGCAGCATTCTTAGCAGTTACTGCATTAACAACCTTACGGTATGGGGTTTCGATGAAACCATAGTCGTTAATACGCGCATAGCTTGCGAGGTTTAATACAAGGCCGATGTTGGCACCTTCTGGCGTTTCTACCGGACAAATACGACCGTAGTGGGTAGCGTGGGCGTCACGAACTTCAAAGCCGGCGCGTTCACGAGAAAGACCACCAGGACCCATAGAGCTCAGACGACGCTTGTGTGCAAGCTCAGAGAGTGGGTTAATTTGGTCCATGAACTGAGACAACTGAGATGAAGCAAAGAATTCACGTACAGCCGCAACAATCGGACGAGCGTTAATAAGCTGTCCTGGGCTTACATTCTCGATATCGCTCATGCTCATACGATCTTTTGCATTGCGTTCCATACGAAGCAGACCGATGCGGAACTGACGCTGTACCAGTTCGCCGACTAACTTCACACGGCGGTTTGCGAGTGAGTCGATGTCATCAGCAGGTTCCTGGCTAAGATTAAGACGGATAATCTCTACAACAATAGCGATGAGATCTTCTAATCGCATCACACGATTTTCGGCGGTGTTTGGTACGTCAAGGTTCAAACGCTTGTTGATCTTATAACGACCAACGCGGCTGAAATCGAAGCGCTTGTAGTTATAGAACATGTTTTCAAGCAGCGAACGAGCGTTATCTACGGTAGCGAGATCGCCAGGGCGGAGACGGCGATACACTTCGATAAGAGCTTCGCTTGAGCCTTTGCTTGGATCTTTTTCAAGCGTTGCGTCAATGTACTGCAGTTTACCTTGATCAACATGCTTAAAGGCATCTTTGATTTGTGCTTCGGTCATGCCAAGTGCTTTGAGAAGTGTCGTAACGGCAATCTTACGCTTGCGGTCAATCTTAACGTAAAGCGCACCGGCTGCAGAGGTTTCGAACTCAAGCCATGCACCACGACCAGGAATAACCTTCGCACCATATAAGTTATGACCACCGTGGTTATCGGCAGTGAAGAATACACCAGCAGAACGAATAAGCTGGCTTACCACAACACGTTCGGCACCATTAATAATGAAGGTGCCGCGTTGTGTCATCCATGGGTAGTCTCCAAGATAAATCTCTTGTTCTTTAACTTCACCGGTAACTTTGTTCGTGAGCTCAACGACCGCTTTAAGAGGCACATCGTAGCTAATGTTATTTTCGCGAGCTTCAGCTTCGCTCATTTTTGGTGTTTCAAAGTGATAATCCTTGAAACGAAGTGATAATTTTGTACCCGTGTAATCGTCGATAGGGCTTACTTCTGCGAGTAATTCGCCTAAGCCTTCTTCAACGAACCACTGAAATGATTTATTCTGGTGATCTACGAGATTTGGAAGATCCAAAATATCGTCTACGTTAGTAAAATAAACGCGCTTACCGCGTTTTACCTTTGTTGTTGCTGCCATACGCAATACAAACTCCGCCTAAGTTGTTGATAATTTTACATTGTTACTGCAGTTTTTTATCGGCCGAAGCTACCCGGACGTCGGCGTTTTTGGTGCATTTCTAGATAAACTTGAGCACTGCCTGGTCACCACTACTTCTTACAGATTATTGTGAAGAAGTTTTTTACAATTGTCAAGCCGGATGTAGAGAAGCTCTTAATGTATTTTATCGAGCAAAAGTACGGCCTTTATACAGTTGTAATACGGCCCCGTCTTTTGCAAGACCATAGTCAGGCAAGCCATTCTCCAGACATTCGTAGTCACAAACAGCTGGACCACCCACAGTTTCCATGTTTTCTGTTAAGCCCCGCATCTGGTCTGGCGCATCAACTCGCGCACCAACCATATAAGAATGGCTTCCCGCTCCGTTTTTTAAGGCGATACCTTCGCTTACACCTATAAGAGCCCTCGCCACTTCACGATGTCGGTCATCGCTGGCGTCCTGGCGAAGCCAATATTCTAAATCATGTCCCGCAACAAAGCCTTCTTCCGGATGCATCATCCGATGGCCAGTAATAACCGTCGCAATCCCGTCAAAGGCTAAGCGCCTGCCTGGCACATAAAAGACATGTAGGCTTTTTGCTTCATGAACCCGCATAACATTCCGCAAAGCATGCGGATAGTCTCGAGTGCGTCTTATAAGTCCCGGATTAATCACTTCAAGCTGATCTCGCTCATCACGAACAAGCCGCTGCAGCTCAAATGCATGCAGCGGTGCCTTGAGGGCGGATGAAGGTACAAGTTTCATGGGGTTAACTATACCGTACTCGTCAAGCGCTAGAGCTTCTTAATAACTTTGTCGACAATGCCGTAGGCCTTAGCTTCTTCAGCGTTCAGCCATTTATCTCGTTCCATGTCATCATGAATTTTGGCTGGTTTTTGGCCCGTATTCTTAGCCATGATTTCTTCAAGTAATTTCTTAACACGTAGGGATTCCTTAAGATCGATTTCCTGATCCGTTACTTTGCCACGCGTACCTGAGCTTGGCTGGTGAATCATTACCGTTGCATTCGGAAGCAAGAAGCGACTACCTTTTTCCCCCGAGCTTAAGAGAAATGCTGCAGCACTGGCTTGCACGCCAATACCATAGGTGTGCACGGGGGCTCCTACAAACTGCATCGTGTCATAAATAGCAAGCGCATCATACACGCTTCCGCCAGGACTATTGATATAAAAATGAATCGGTTGTTTGCTATCTTGGCTATCCAAGAATAAGAGCTGCGCAACAATAAGATTGGCAGTATGAGGATTAACGTCCTCGCCCATAAAGATAATGCGCTCCTTTAGAAGACGCGAATAAATGTCGTAGGCGCGTTCATAACGACCCTCTTGTTCAATAACTGTTGGAATAAGAATGTTTGATAAATTTGCCATGTTAACCCTTTCTTAAGCCCAAAATCTCAGCACATCTGCGAGGCCGATCACGATTTCTGTAAAGGCATCGATTGCTGCGATAATTCGATCTTTTTTAGGCACATTTTTACTATACGCTCTTAAATTAGCACTCGTCAAGGGTGAGTGCTAATTATATCTTGAAACGGTCTTTTAGGCTTTCCTGCTGGCGTATTCAACGAGTTTCGCAAGGGTCTTTTCGGTCATCATGCGCGCAAGTAAATCGCGCTGAACTTCGGGCTTTTCTAGTTCAGATTGAGCAGTTGCATCACGATACTGAGCCTTTAAAAGTTCCAGGCGGGCGTTGAATTCCTCGGGAGAAACAACGATCTTTTCCTTTTCGGCAATCTCAGAGAGCAAGATACCGATCTTCACGCGCTGTTCGGCTGCGGGACGCTTCTGCTCCTTATGCTCTTCGGCACTCACGCCCTCGCTCTTTAGGTGCTCTTCCCATGTTTGACCACGATAGATAAGATTCTGGCGCTCTTCGTTTTCAATTCGTTCAATCTGCTCATCAACAAGCTGCTTAGGCACACCAACGGTAGATTTGGCGGCAATTTTTTGCAGCAGTTCTTCTTCGTAATTACGATCAGCTTCTTGCTGTCGCTCAACACCAAGCTGCTTCTTAATGTCTTCTTTTAGCTCGGCGAGAGTTTTGAAAGGACCGGCTTTCGCAGCGAATGCATCATCTGCTTTCGGTTCTTTTATTTCATTTACAAAACGAACCGTTACTTCGAAAGTAACCTTTTTACTCTGAAGCGCCTTGACACCATAATCTTTTGGAAACGTGATATCGAACTTTTTCGTTCCATTCGGCTTAAGACCTACTAAATTATCTTCAAAGCCAGGAATAAAAGTATTGCTTCCGAGAAGAAGAGGGTAATCTTTTCCTTCGGCTCCATTAACAGCTTCGCCCTTATTATCAGTGCCCTTAAAATCAATGATGACTTCGTCGCCTGATTTTGCCGCTCGCTCAACAGGCACACGCTCTGCAAGACGTTTCTGTAAAGAAGCTACAACATCTTGGACTTCTTTGGCTTCCACCTTAACTTCCTTTTTAGGAACTCGTACCTTTGCGTAATCACCAATTTTAATGGTGCCAATAACGGGTGCGGAGGCGGTAAATTCTAAGGTCGTGAATGGCGCAAATTTCTTTATAGAAATCTCTGGGTTAGCTACTGGTCGAAGATCTTCTCGGTCTAAAGCATCGTTATAGAACTGGTTGATGGCAGCTTCCAAAAATTCAGATTGAAAAACCTGTTGATCAAGATTCTTTTCAACAAGATTAAGCGGTACTTTACCGGCACGAAAACCAGGCAGCTTCACGCTGGCAGCAAGTTTTTTAAGTGTATTTTGCTTAATGACCGAAAGGTCTGCTTCGTTGGCGACAATCGTTAAAACGACGTCCGTATCTGATGGTTTAGTCTTAGATATATGCATAGATATCCATCCTAACAGATTAGAAGGAAAGATGCGAGTCTTAAGGACGAGCTACTTACGACGGTAATCTTTAACAATGCTTACAATACGCTGCAATGAGTGTGTTTCTTCGCTGCTCGTATCCAGTCGTTTTAATTTAAACTGCTCGCTCTCAAGTTCTTGCTCGCCAATAAATAAAACGTACGGAATTTCTTTCTTAATAGCGGTTTTAAGCTGTTTATCTGTTTTGCGTCCGGTAATGTCCACAGCAACTTTTACGCCCATTTCGCGTAATTCGTGTATAACTCCGCTGGCGCGTTCAGCTACTTCACCGATCAGAATGACATACACATCAGTGGTGCTATGAAGCTTTGGCATAAGGTTATGAGACTCTAAAAAGTTTTGGAACGTTACATCGCCCATACCAAATCCTACTGTCGGAACCGGCTCAACCCCAAACTGGCCAACAAGACCGTCGTAACGTCCCCCACCAAACATGGCACGATTATTTTCAGGATCAGTATCGAAAACCTCAAAAACTATATCCGTATAGTAATCAAAGCCGCGCATAAGTGTGGGGTCGTACAAAGCATTGGTGATGCCATGGATCTTAAGAAGCTCAATCAATGCAGCAAGTTTTTGAGCAGCGGGATGTACGCTCAACTCCTTAGGAAGCTCCTCTAAAGAGGCGACTTTCAAAAGCGATTGCAGCTTCTCAGGATAACCGGATTCACGCTGAGAGGGGCTAAAAATTGACTCCAGCGAGCCTAGGAACTCGCTGCGCTCTATTTTATGCATCTTATCTATAAGACGTATAAGCGTAGGGGCCTGTACAGAATCGAGCTTTAGGTATTCATGCAAAATAGCTTCCATCAGCGCGCGGTTATTAAGCCGAATTGTATACATTTCCCGCTTTGCACCAACTGACTGCATGATGGCGTCAGCTAGCTGAATAATTTCAGCATCTGCTTCAATCCCAGCAACCCCAAAGATATCAACATTTAACTGCCAGAACTCTCGCAAGCGACCCTTTTGAGGTCGTTCGTAGCGCCATAAATTAGGAATCGAATACCAGCGTAACGGATAGGGCAAATCTTGCCGTCGCGCTGCAACCATACGACTAACTGTTGGCGTCATTTCGGTGCGCATTGTAACGCTTCGCTCACCCCTGTCAGTGAAAGTGTATGTTTGTTCTTGAATAATTTCTTCATTACCTTTGGCAAGGTAGAGCTCGGTTGGCTCTAAAACAGGCGCATCGTATTCTTCGTAGCCAAATCGTTCTGCTACTTCACGCCATTTACGGAACATAAAGTCTTGAATACGCTTATCTTCGGGATAAAAATCTCGGGTACCTTTATATGGTTGGGTTGAAAGACTCATGGTATTAATGCTTTCTTGTTCGTATTACTGAGTGTGGAGTTCTTTTTATTTCATTCCCATTGGAATTATACTGACTCAGCGCATATGCGTAGTTCATGCTTTGTGCACTTTTAATTGCGCGAAATATCCTTTCGGCGCGTGCATATCCCAGTACGTCATGCAAGGTTCCTACTGCAGGCTGACTCATGTCAACAGGTTCCACGGGCAAACCAGCTAATTCATGCGCAGCATGTTCTGCGCCATTTATTGCAGGCTCCATGCCTACATTCTCCTATACTCAATAGGCTAAAACAAGTTATTGAGTAGGATTAAGACTTTTGGCGTGACATGTAAGTTGCCACGCCAAAGCTACACCTATCCTTTCTCTTTATTTCTCCTTACACATTCTTTTAGTACGTCCACGAGCCCTATACCACGCTTTAGAAGGCGCACCTGCATTACCGTTAACAAATCGGTGCCTTCTCCAATAAGCTGTGCTCGCGTTCCTGTCAGACAGGCATCGTCAAACTCACCAAATTCCTCAAAACACTTCTTCTTTAAAGCATTTCTGTCTTGAAAGAGTCTGGCAGTAAAAGACGAGGCTGGAGCTGTACCTTCCCGCGCCTGTATACTTCGTCTCAATAACGTATCAGTAATATTCTGCAGTGATAGTTCTAACGGCACGTTTTCTACAGGACATACGGTTACGTTTGTGCATACATTGAGCTTGATCGTCCTGCCCTCCCGGTACACAACGAGTCCGTTTTCCTTGAGCGTCCTACCCGTACTCCGTATATCAAAGGTAAGATCCGCATCGCCAGCCGTAACATAGGCTTCGCAACTTCCTTTTGGCGTCACTGCAACGGCAAGGTTTAAACCATTTTGTACTGCAAACTTTGCAAGCACTGCCGGATAAGACGTTGCAACAGTGAGCAACTCGCCTCTTCCAAGTTGCGTTGGTATTTCCCATGCTTTCGTCGCGAGCCCAGCGAGAACAAACTGGCTACTCGTTAGTACTCTATCCGCCACTTCTACTGATTGGATATTTCCACTGTCAGTCCATTCTTCGATTTTATCGTCACCAATAAAAGCAAGATCCACGCGATTTTTATCGAGTAAATCAACTGCGTCTTTATCACGCGAAAGTCGATACTGCACCGAATTTGCAGCGTCGATGAAGTAAGCTCCCAGGAAAATCGGGTACTTCGAACCCTGCTTTATTTAGCCAGTCCGTTGCAGCCTCGCGATTACTGCCTTTTGGCAGCGCTACGGCTCGTATATTTTCTAATGTATTCATAGTAAAATCCTTATCTTTAGTTAGTGCGAGATTAAAAAAGCCGGAGGCGATCTCCGGCTTTTTATGTCAAAAGTAAACTAACCTAGAGTCGCTCCGGCGATATATGGAGATGATGCTGGATAGATTTAAAAATCATAGTATTACTATACTATATCCTGATACTTTTTTCAAAGATGGTGGGCGAGAAAGGACTTGAACCTTCACACCTTGCGGCACATGCTCCTAAGGCATGCGTGTCTACCATTTCACCACTCGCCCGACAATTTAACACCTTAGATGATACTATTTTTTTGATCATTAGTCGAGATAAGAGATAATTATTCTAAATATAAGGAGTCTTAAAAGAAGAATGGCTACTAAAAACCCCGTAACAAAGTTAACCAGTGCATTTGATCTTTTTAGTAAAAGCAAGGAGTTAGTACTGCAGAACTTGTCTGTCTTTGGAATACTCTACATCATTCCTTTTTTGTCTACCCTCTCAAGCATGGGCGCACAACGACGCTTAGAAAACGGCGAAGCGAGAAATGCGACTACTATGTTTGAGCAGTTTTCTACTGCAGGCGCTATCGGTGTGATTGGCTTTGGAGCTTTGATAGCCGCGGTAAGTTTTGTATTGTGCATTATTGTGCAGATTATGTTAGTAGCCGCTGAAACAGCCGTGAGCAAAGGTGAGAAGCCGAATCTTTCTCAGTTATGGGATACTACCCGGCGAGTTGGTCTTCGCATGCTAGGTTTTGCAGTCGTATTTACCTTGCTATTTGTGGGCGGCCTATTCCTTCTCATTATTCCCGGCTTGATCGTTCTGCGTCGTTATTTTCTCACCCCTTACTACATCATTGATCAAGATCTTTCTATTAGTGAAGCTATGAAGCAAAGTGCGGCAGATAGCAAACCAGTCTCTAAGGATGTCTGGACTATCATTGGTATGTTTATATTGCTTAGTGTTCCAGGTATCATCCCGTTTATCGGTCCACTTATCAGCCTAACTCTAACGGCACTTTATTCAGTTGCACCTGCATTGCGCTACCGCGAAATTAAGAACACAGTTAAACTGTCCGCTCAAAACTGATAGAAATACAGTCTCGCATCACCATACTCTTTAGACTTAACGAGTTTTAAAGGTATTTCTATGGCAGGAACATCAGGCGGAAGCGAAACCACGAGTGTACCCGTTGGTTTTAGCACACTTACGAGCGAGGCAATTACGACTGGCTTCACGTCGTTATAAGGTGGATCGGCAGAAATAATATCAAACCGAGCATCTGAGTTTCGTTGCAGCCAGGAACTAACATTGGAAAACTCAACCTTTACCTTATTATTTAGCCCCAGTTCCTTAATATTGCTCGTTATCGTCTGGAAAGCCTTTTTATCGTTTTCAATGGCCACTACCGAGGCCGCTCCTCGGCTAATTGCCTCAAATCCCACAGCCCCTGTACCTGCAAAGGCATCGAGTACGGTAAGCCCGGTGATGTCACCAAGCACGTTAAAGAGTGCTCCTCGTATTTTCTCGCCCATCGGATGAGTTCGGTGTCCATGCGGGGAATCAAATGTTCGTCCTCCCAAAGTTCCGGCAACAATTCGCATGATCAGCTCTCCTAGCACATATTAAGCGCAACCAATACGGCAAGCGGTGCCATAACAGCGCAGCATACAATTAGTAGAAAGCAGAGGGGGATGATAAAGAAACGAAGCTTTCGGCTTCGCATTAAGGCACTTACTATAGCTCCTGCATCACTTGATTCAATAGCAAATGCATTCGAACGAGCACGATCAGTTGCCTTTTGTTCTTTGGCCTTTCGTCGTAATTCGCGGCGAAGAGAAATAAGAAGCTTAATAATGAGAAAAATCCCCACTACGCCTAAGAGACCCATAGCAAGAGCAAGATAGAGCCCATTTGCTGCACTGTTACAGTAATCCATTCCTATACTCCTGCTTCTTTAGCGGCTTGATACCACATTATTGTAACGGTACGAACGATGAGCGGTGCAAGTTGTTGGCGAAGCTTACGTACTAACTTGCCTGTCCAACCCTTTTCTAAGTATTCCTCAAATAGACCCATAACCGCAACTTCACGTGCCCGACGCAAAAAATATTCATTCGGACCAAGTTCACGAATACGCTTAATTTCACGTTTACTCGGGCGAGCATCCGGAAAGCGTAAGGGACGTACGACAAATGTAAAGCCAGCCTCAAAGAGAACATGTGCCACATAGACACCTCGCGGCCCATATGCCTTCACCATATTCTTCATAGTCTCGTATTTTGTTTCACCGCCGAAAATAAGCTTTTTCTTATAAGTTGTTCGACTCTTATTACTGGCACCTCCACGCAGCTCAGCGATTTTCTCTTCAAACGGATAGTGGTGGGCAGGTGTTAAGCCATCGACAATCGCATGAGCAAGCCACGCTGCTTCAAAAGCCGCACGCTCACTGTTTTTTGCCTTAAGTTCCCGGACGAGACCCTTATAGTGCGCATCAAGAAGTTCTTGGAACTGTTTTGTATCTTCAGACAGAGGATCAAAGAAGTGCCATGGTTCATTTTTAGCAGGACTTTTCACCTTAATACCATCTGGGCCATTTTTACCTTCAAAATGTAAGATTGATCGAGTACTGGGGAACGAGGTAGCCGGCAGAAGTTCACGCAAATGTCGCCGAGCAACACGATCAATCTTTTGATGAGCACCCATAAGGCGCCCTGAATAACGGGTAGCAGCGATTCCGGAATACATAGTTAGATTAATTATACCTTAATTAAGCGTTACCACGGCTTGTGCTGCACGAACTCGGCGCATAAGTTCTGGATTATCTGAAATCTTTTCTTTAGAGTCCATGAAATCTTTCACTGCTGAACGAGCTGCTACAAGCAGTCGCGTATCGTTCAGTTTCGCAATTCGCAAATCAAGCTCACCGTGCTGCAGGGTACCATAAATAGCACCAGGCCCACGCAGTTCAAGATCCAGCTCAGCTAGTTCAAAACCATTTGTGGACTGTTCTAAAGCTCGCAGTCGTCGGCTTGGAGTTTTGCTGTCTTCGGGAACAATGAAACAGTATCCTTGGTCATCACTTCGCCCCACCCGACCCCGCAACTGATGCATTTGGGCAAGACCAAATCGATCCGCCCCTTCAATCACCATCACACTGGCGTTCTCAACGCTAATACCTACCTCTATGACGGTCGTTGACACAAGAATGTCTATATCTCCGCTTGCAAAAGCTTGCATGACTGATGTTTTCTGTTCGTCCTTCAACTTTCCGTGTAACAGCCCGAGACGATACGTCTTAAACCTACCGGCCTTGAGCTTCTTATATAGCTGTTCTGCACTTGGTACTTTTAAGGTAGTCCCTTCGGTTATAACGGGGCAAACCATGTATATTTGTCTTTTAGCTTTTATTTCTTCCTCGATAAATCCATACATTTTCTCACGACTATTCGGTGAAACGATTTCTGTTTTTATCGGCTTACGCCCATGAGGCATAGCATCAAGCAAAGAGATATCGAGCTCTCCATACAATGTAAGCGCAAGACTACGCGGGATAGGTGTTGCGGTCATGCTAAGCGTATGGGGCATATGACCCGCCGTCTTAAGAAGCTTCTTTCGCTGTTCTACACCAAAGCGATGCTGTTCATCGACAATCAGTAGACCAAGATTTTTTAGGATTACTTTGTCTTGTAAAAGTGCCTGAGTACCAACTATAAAGCCGATGTCTCCGTTGGCTATCCGTTCATGGGCTGTGCGCTTTTGAGCTGTAGTCATACTGCCTACCAATAGACTTACAGCACTCGCCTTGCCTACTGCATTAAATAATGTACTGAGCGTTTCTGCATGCTGTCGGGCCAGTAACTCCGTGGGCGCCATAAGCGCGACCTGAAAACCACCCTCCATAGCCATCAGTCCTGCCATTCCAGCGACCACTGTCTTGCCCGACCCTACATCGCCTTCTAAAAGACGATTCATCGGGCGTGTCTTTTCCATATCCTTATAAATCTGCCAGGCCGTTTTGCGTTGTGCATCGGTGAGTTTAAATGGCAGCGATGTTACAAACGAACGAGCCAAATCTTCTTTAAAAGTAATTGCCGGTGCTATTTCTGACTCAGTTTCGAGTTTATTAAGTGCTGCCGCCAACATCAGCTCAAATACTTCGATAAATCCGAGCGTATGGCGTGCGAGTAAAAAGCGTTCTCGAGAGCTTGGGAAATGCAGCTCTTTAACCGCTTCACTATAGGTAAGTAACTCATATTTTTTTCGTAAAGAACCGGGCAAAGGTTCTGGCAACTGATCGGCATAGCGTAAAACTTCAAACATTACTCGGCGAATCATAGCCGCTGTTACCTCTTTTGATTCGCGGTATATGGGCACGATACGAGCGGTATGTACCGGTAGATCACTTGCAAGTTCAGTAGAAGGATTCGTAATACTAAAGTGTTGGTGCTTAAGAGCCAGCGGTCCCGTTATAAAGTACGCTTGTCCTGTCTTAAGACTTCCCGCACGATACGGCTGATTGAACCATATAAGACGTACGGAACCAGTTTTATCACTCGCTACCGCTTCTGTGATATGCATGCCTCGCCTCATATACCGACCTTTTACCTGCTTAATCTCAGCCTGAATCGTGACTATACCCGGTCGAATAGCCTTGATGGGAGTAACTTCCGAATAGTCTTTGTAGTCTCGCGGGAAGTAATCGAGCAGCTCAGCAATAGAGTCTATGCCAATATCCTGAAACTTCCGTCCCAGAGCCGGCCCAACTCCCTTTACCGATTGCAACGAGGCAGTAATCTCCATACCTGCCTAGTATAACGCGTCGCTACACCTTACGAACTAGCATAAATGTGCTGGGTCCAAAGGTCACCTTAGCAAGCGTAGGCTGCATAAGATCTTCAAAGGCGAGCATGGCACCCCGAGGCATGATTTTCTTTAGGCGTGGACTACGAAGATTAGATACAGATAGTATTTTCTCAACTTTTAGCCCATTAGCAGCCAGCTGTTTTGCAACCGTCTTTGGATTGTGGTTCACAAAAGCTACTTCATCATCACGCTTGTTGGCTTCACTGCGAATATCAACGGGTTCTGCAGGAAGCTTCTTTGCCTTTGCGATGTGTTTGAGACGATTTTTAAAGTTTGCGTAGTTAGCAACTTCTAATAGCAAGTAGCCATCTTTCTTAAGCGCACGAGCGATTTCGGCAAATTCAGTAGTAGGATCAGGTAAATGGTGCATAACCCGCACCATTGCGATCAAGTCAACTGATCCATCAGGAAATTCTAAGTTATCTGCCTGCATAAGCTTTCGGTCTATTTGAGGAAAGTCCTTTAAATACTCCTCAGCAATATCAAGCTGCTGCTGACTAGGTTCTGCCAGAGTCACCCTATCGGCATGATAGCTGAGAACTGTGCTCAAGCGCCCATAACCCCCACCAATATCAACTGCATGCGCAAAATGTTTCCCTTTTAGCATACGGTGGATGGCTAAGACTTCCGCATCATGTTCATACTGACGCCCGTCCCAGTATTTAAGGTAATTATGCTTTGGATCATTATACTGATCTGCTTTTTTTGTGCTTTTTTTAGCCATCTTAAAAGTGTCCTTTTACTTTAACCTTACTACCGCAAGGGCATTCTTGCCGCGTCTGATGATAGCACGGCCATGAATATCATCTACATCATCAAATGTGATCTTTTCGCTCGAAAACTGCGAGCCATTAATGTATACCGCGCTATCCTGCAAGAAACGACGAGCTTCGCCGTTGGAGGCCGCAAGTCCAGCAGAGACAAGCACTTCTATAAGACTGGTTTTACCTTTCACGGCTTCAACATATGGCAGTTCTTTTTCGAGAATTCCCAGATCTGCTGCCGTAAGTTTTGCATAATCGCCGCCACCAAATAGTGTTTCACTTACGCGCTTCACACTTTCAGCCCGGTCTTTGCCATGCACGAGTTTTGTTACTTCAAAAGCCAACGTCTTCTGTGCAGCACGGGTACCAGGATTTTCTTTGAATTCCTTCATGACTGCCTCAACCTCTGATTTATCGAGTAAGGTATATATCTTTATATAGTCTTCAACGCCCTCATCATCCACATTGAGCCAGAACTGGTAGAACTTATAGACGCTCGTTTTATCTTCGCTCAGCCAAACAGCTCCGCCTTCAGTTTTGCCAAACTTTATGCCTGTAGCCTTATTAATAACCAGTGGTGCGGACCAAATATGTGCCTCGCCATTTTCAACACGACGAATAAGATCAACGCCGGCAATACTGTTGCCCCACTGATCAGCCCCACATAACTGTAATGTGACGCCTTTTTCTCTATAAAGATGCAAGAAGTCATAGCCTTGGATAAGCGAGTAGCTAAATTCTGCATAACTTATACCCGCTCCTTCTTCACCGAGGCGACTTTGTACAAATTCACGTCCCAGCATTTGACGCATGGGCACGTGCTTACCAATCTCACGCAAGAATTCAAGATAGCCGAGACCTTTAAACCAATCGTAGTTGTCAACGATGTCGATCTTCTGCCCACTGAATACTCTTTTATATTGTTCGGCAATGGCGGCCTTATTTTGGGCAATCTGTTCAAGTGTCAAAAGATCACGCTCCTGAGCCTTGCCATCAGGATCTCCAATCATACCGGTCGCACCGCCCACCAGTAGCACCGCCTTATGCCCGTGATCAATAAAATGCCGAACCATCATAGCTGACGCTAAGTTACCGATCTGCATTGAATCAGCACTTGGATCAACGCCAAAGTAAAAGGCACGCTTCTCTTTATCAAGTTCTGAAATGCTCTTAAGGGTCGTTTGGTTTACAAAACCGCGCCATTTAAGCTCCTCGGAAAGAGTCATACCATGCTTCGCTTTCTTTTTAGGCAATAGTCGCATAATTTTTATAAGTGTTTCATATCTTATGATACCAGAACAGTATATCAAGAGAATTTTCTTTTTAGATTATAGGCTACCTAAAGAAGTGCTTTTGCTATAATACAAGGACGAAAAGGAGCAATTAGTACTACGTCATGGCAAAATCGAAGCGCACCCCTAAATCGACCCCTCGAAGGTCGAATGTTCATACGACTCGCAGCGGACAAAAAATTAAGCTTCACCAAAGTCTCTTACAGCGTTATGTAGCACGCCGAGACGCGAAAGAACTTCGCAAAGCAGAAATGCTTCGCGATATGCCAAAGGGGCGATTCCGTCGTATTCTTTACCGTCTTCACCCAAAGCGCCTCTATCGTTACTGGTTCTCCCGTGATGGCGCCATTATGGCCCTCAAACTTACCGGTATTGGTATTGTCGCCATGTTTGTTCTTTTGGTGGGACTATTTGCATACTTCCGTAAAGACCTTCCTAACCTTCGTGACATTTCTGGCAATAATATTGGCGGTAGTATTCGCTATTACGACCGTACCGGCCAGACGCTTCTATGGGAAGATTATGATGCCGTAAAGCGCATTCCCGTAGAAGATGATCAAATTGCCCAGTTCATGAAAGATGCGACCGTGGCACTCGAAGATCGAGACTTCTATAAGCACGGTGGTTTTGACCTTAAGGGTATCTTACGTGCTGGTATCGCCAACATTACCGGTGGCTCAACGAGCCAGGGTGGCTCAACCATCACACAGCAGCTCGTAAAGCTTACTCAGGACTGGACAAAAGATCGATCCTATACCCGTAAAGTGAAGGAATTAATTCTTTCTGTTGAATTAGAACGAAGCTACTCTAAGGCCGAGATTCTTACCGGTTATTTGAACGCCGCGCCATACGGAAACATCGAATATGGCGTAGAGGCCGCCTCTCGTGACTACTTCCAAAAGTCTGCTAAAGACCTCACTCTTGATGAAGCAGCCTTCCTCGCTTCAATTCCAAAATCACCTTCCTACTACTCACCGTATGGCCCCCTCTTTGATGAAGGTGGACGTGAGGATGTAATTGGCCGTCAGCATTACACCTTAGATGTCATGCTTGATATGGGCATGATTTCTAAAGAACAACGCGATGAAGCAAAAGGTATAGATATCCTCGCTAAGGTAAAGAGTCAGCCACCAAAATACGGTAGCATTTCAGCACCATATTTCGTACTTGCTGCCAAAGAGCAGCTTGAAGATAAGATGAAGGGCCAAGAGACCTATAATCGCGGCGGTTGGAAAGTTACTACTACCCTTGACCTTGATCTTCAGAAAAAAGCTGAGGAACAGGTTCAAAAAGGTCTTACCCAGATTAAGCGCCAAGGCGGTGATACCGCAGCCTTTACGGCAGAAGACGTTGAAACCGGTCAGATTGTTGCCCTAGTTGGTGGTGTGGACTTTGCAAATCCGGACTTTGGTCAAAACAACTATGCCCGTTTGCCACTACCCCCTGGATCAAGCTTTAAGCCCTACGACTACGTTGCGCTTATGGAGAACACTACTAACTTTGGCGCTGGTGCAGTGCTCTATGACACACAGGGAGTATTGCCAGGTTATCCATGTACCAATAAGGCCCAGCCAAAGCAAGGTGGTAACTGTCTTCAGAACTACGACTTCCGCTATCCAGGTCCGCTAACAGTTCGTTACGCTTTGGGTGGTTCTCGTAACGTTCCTGCGGTAAAGGCTATGCTCATTACGGGGGTTGAAAAGACTATTGAAACTGCGAGTAAGCTTATGAGCAGTGGTGACAGCAATGCCTATGGTTATAAGTGTTATGCGCCCGGTGAAACCGACTTTACTCCAGCGAATGAAGATACATGTTATGCGTCATCTGCCATCGGTGACGGTGCATATCTCAAGCAAGACGAGCATGTACACGGCTATGCAACACTATCACGAAATGGCGTGAATATTCCTCGCACATATATCCTGAAGATTGAGTCCGGCAAGAACAAGGTCCTTGATGAATGGAAGCCAAGCAACGGCACTCAGGCCGTACGAGCTGACGCCGCGTATATCATCAGCGACATGTTGTCTGATCCAAATGCAAGTTACTTCCCTGCTGGTCGCAAGCCTCATCGCTATACCAACAAACAAGGTACCTGGAAGTTTGCAATGAAGACCGGTACTACTAACGACGGTAAAGACGGTTGGATGATGGGTTACTCGTCAAAATACGCAGCAGGCGTGTGGGTTGGCTACCATGACCGCACAAAAGTGATGAGCGGTACCATGGAAGGCATGACCCAGCCAATTTGGCAGGGTTGGATGAACGCGGCACACGAAAACCTGGCACCAAAGGATTGGGCAAAGCCTGCTAGCGTCCAAAGCCTACCGGCATATGTTGTTCGCTCTCATGTAGGTATTGGTTCTGTAGAGCCAAGTCCTGCAACCGATCTTTTCCCTTCCTGGTATCAAGCCAAAACAGGAACAAACAATAAGAGGCAAACTATCGACGTTATTTCTAATAAGCTCGCAACAGACTGTACGCCAGACCTTGCCAAGAAAGAACTCGATGGCTCCGATGCCAGCACCTTCAGCGGCGACACCTTCGCGACCGGACAAGCGAACACCGAAGAAAGAGATGATGTCCACCAGTGTACAGATGAACGGCCTGGTATTAGTATTGATGCCGACCAAGACGGTGGGAGCATTACCGTCACTGCGTCTATCAGCCGAGGAACACATCCACTCGCCGGCAACACCGATAAGGGCGGCGGTAAGGTTAACTTTATTGTGAATGGACAAGTGGTTAACTCTCAGGATATTAGTGAAGGAACGCTGGTTTATAGCTATACCTTCACTCCAGGAGGTGGCAGTAGCTCAGTGAGTGCTCAGGTAATCGACAGCGTGCTCTATGAAGCCTCAAGCGGCAATGAAAGCGTTAGCGGCCTGAGTCTTAGCTATACCACGTCTGCGGCGAATGTTAATTTTGACTGGTCTGGTGATACCGGACAGGTCATTGTCTACAGAGCTTCAAATAATGCCCAGGTGTGTGCGGGTGGTGCGTGTAACAATGTCGTAAAAGCCACAGTTCCAAGCGGTACGCAAGTCTATGCTCGTGATGGCAGTGGACTCGGCAAACAGTCCGGCACCATTACCGTTACCTATTAATCTTTTTCCAAGAACTGATTGAGTGCACTTCGTACATCACGTACGGGCAGTAAGAAAGTGTTCTTTTTGCCAGCCATAGTAGGTCCTATGGCGCCAATAAATCCAAGTTTCTTCGCTTCATTCAGACGCTTTTCTGCAAATGGCACACGGCGTACTTCCCCGCTTAAACCTACTTCACCAAATACCACCGCATCTTTTTTCAGCTGCATGCCCTTGGCTGCGGAGGCGATTGCCATACAGACCGCAAGATCTGCCGCCGGTTCGGCGAGTCTTAAGCCACCCACAATATTTACATAGACATCTTTATCGGCCAGATTAAGTTTTGTACGACGTTCAAGCATGGCAATAAGCAAGTTAACGCGGTTGAGATCAATACCGCTTGCCGCTCGTTTTGGATATCCATAGCTAGTAGGATTTACGAGCGCCTGTACCTCAACCAATAACGGCCTAACGCCTTCCAGTGTTGCGAGCACTACTGAACCATCACTTACCTGTCGCTCAGCAAGAAGCGCTGCCGAAGGATTCTCGACTGTCTCAAGGCCCTTATCTGTCATTTCAAAGATCGCG
This sequence comes from uncultured Candidatus Saccharibacteria bacterium, assembly GCA_965231105.1. Lineage (GTDB taxonomy): Bacteria > Patescibacteriota > Saccharimonadia > Saccharimonadales > JACDBH01. The sequence goes on from OZ246417.1 coordinate 312,285, forward strand.
GACTCATTCGTGCTTCCAAAACGGTTTTTCATACTTCGTAGCACTTTAAAGCCACCGTACCGGTCACCTTCTAGTTGCAAAACAACGTCAACAACATGTTCTAAGACTTTTGGACCGGCAATAGAACCTTCTTTTGTGACATGCCCAACTAATAACAGCGCGGTATTACTTCGTTTGGCGGCCTGCATAAGCATTTGAGCGGAGTTGGTTATTTGACTGACACTACCCGCCGCCGAGCTCACAGCCGCTGCACTTATCGTCTGAATGGAGTCGACAACGATAAGTTTGTGTTGCCCAGCTGCGATAATGGTTGCAATATCATCGGCAGAGGTACTAGAAGCAAGCTCAAGTTCAGTACTTTGCACGCCTAAACGCGACGCACGCAGACCTACCTGGTGAACTGATTCTTCTCCGCTGATATATAAAACAGGTACTTTTTTAGAAGCTGCGTATGCAACTTGGAGCAATAAAGTGCTCTTACCAATACCGGGTTGGCCAGCAAGCAAAGACACACTTCCAGGTACAAAGCCCCCTCCTAAAACCTCATCAAGCGATTCATTGCCAGAATTAATACGAGTAACGGTATCGGTTTTTGCCACTGACCTAACCGAGGAAGTTTCAATAGCTCTTCCTTGCGGGCTTGCGAGCTGAGCGGCATCCAACTGTTCGGTGAGCGTATTCCACTCCCCACAATTGCTGCAGCGTCCCATCCATGAACTATGGATAGCCCCACAATTACTACAGACAAACTTGGTTGTACTTTTCCTCGCCATTATGGACTAGTGTAGCAGATCATACCTGATAATTACTGTGCCTTAGGTACAATCTCACGGCTATCAATTGCTTTTACCAGCTCTTCCTCTTCACTGGCAACCGCATTCCGCTTCGCAACAATCTCGTTATACTGGTTAATCTTATTTGTGAGCGTATCAATATCGCGATTAAAGGTAGCTACTTTAACGTTATACCCTGGGACTGCTGCGTTATAGCCCTCAACGTCTCCGCTACTACGTAAATTATTAAGATTAGTCCGGTCTCGTGCAAGTGCCTGCTCGGCAGCTTTCAAACTATTTTGGAGGCCATCTATCTCACCTTTAAGTGCAGCCAGCTGTGCATCATAATCTTGAATAAGATTTTTGCGAGCCGTGAATGCTTGTTCATACTGTTCGGAGAAACCTACCACTTTTGACCGATCGATAAAGTAACGCTTGTAATAGTCTTCGAGTTCGGTCGGTAACACGCGCACTTCAGTACCTAAGATTGAGTGCAGTTCATTATGGACAATGTTTGGATCGCGCTTTCTATATATCTCGATCGTTTCCTTAATGCGAGGGCTACTTAAAGCGTCAAAAGCATTATCAAGCATCTGGTTAACTCGATTCCGCTCTCTAGAGTTTAATCGAGCATAGGCAGCATGAAGCGTTTCATGGGCAGCGGTTACTTCTTCAACGCCCGCAAGACGATTATCGGTGACATCGAGCAAGTAGATTCCCTCCCCGTCTACATAGCAACCAAGGACAATCGTTTCCTCATTTTCTCGGCAATGCGTATTAAATGTTGCCTTATCTTGAACCGCTGGATGATAGACATAGAACAAGCGACGTGTGTCATTGTTCATGGTTGTAACATCAGCAAGCTCTACCACTTCGGCCGGCGGTTGGTAACGATAGAGGCGCCATTGGTCAAATATTGCCTGGCGTTGCCACAATAAAACAGCTGGTATCGCCAGTGCTAATATTCCTGTTATATATGGGAAAAGCCTCTTTCGTTGCATAGCGTGAACTTTAGTGTAGCTAAGATTGAATCGTTAGACCAGCAGGATTAAAACTATCTCGAAACCTTTTCGCGGACCGCTTGAAATACAAGTGCATCTCCCTTTTTGCTCACCTGGACTATATCACCCTTTTGGTAGGTTTCTTCAAGCAGACCACTGGCAATCTGGTCCTCGATCTCGTCCTGAATAAGCCGACGCATCGGACGAACTCCATTTTTAGCGTCATAACCCTTTTCCATCATCCAAACCTTGGCAGACTGATTAAGCTGCAAGCCAAGACCATGCTTTAAAAGACGGGCACGAAGTTCATCAAGCTGCAGATCAATGATCTTTAAAGCGTCTTTCTTGGTGAGCGCACGGAACACGATAGTTTTATCGATACGGTTAAGAAGTTCAGGGCGCATTAAGCGCTTAAGTTCATCAAATACCTTACTCTTATTAGCCGCGTGCAATGTATCGAGTTCAACAAAATCTTTCTTATCTTCAGCGTGAAAGCCTAGGCCCGCCTCTTTTTGAAGCTTTTCTGCTCCAATGTTACTGGTCATGATGACAATGGTATTCGTAAAATCGATTGCTCGACCTTTGGCATCGGTCAGACGGCCGTCTTCAAGAATTTGCAAAAGCATATTAAAGACTTCCGGGTGAGCCTTCTCTATCTCATCGAACAGTACAACGCTATATGGCTGACGGCGAATCTTGTCTGTTAGCTGACCACCGTCGTCATAACCTACATACCCAGCCGGAGCACCGACAAGCCTTGAGACATTGTGGTGTTCACCAAACTCGCTCATATCGATTTTTACCAGAGCACTTTCAGAACCAAAGAATTCACGAGCAAGTACTCGCGCAAGTTCGGTCTTACCGACACCTGTTGGACCGAGGAACACAAACGAGCCAATAGGACGTGTGGTCTGTCCGATACCGATTCTATTACGTCGCACTGCTCGCGCAAGCGCACTGACCGCTTCGTCCTGCCCAATAACATGCTTGGATAGTGCATGTTCAAGGCTTCGAAGATACTTTGCCTCCGAACGGATAACCTTACTGACTGGCACACCCGTGATGCGAGCCACCACATCAGCTACATCTTCACTGCTCATAGTCAGCCGCTTTGCGTTCTTACCTGCCTTTTGCAACTTTTCAAGCTCTTCTTCAATCTGTGAGGCGCGCTGTTTGTGCTCGGCAGCTTTTTGATAATCTTCATTATCTGCTGCTTCTTCAATTCGGATACGAATAAGTTTCAATTCTTTTTGAAGCTTGCGTACTTCGGGAGGGGTCTTACCCTTATCTACGCGTAAATGTGCGGCTGCTTCATCTAAGAGATCGATTGCCTTATCGGGCATAAAGCGGTCATTAATATAACGCTTTGCAAGGTTAACGGTGTCTTCAAGGACTTCATCACCGATCAAAACACCATGGAAATTCTCGTAGTGTTTTCTGAGTCCTTTAAGTATAGCTAGTGTCTCTGGTACGGTTGTTTCAGGAACTTGAATAGGCTGGAAGCGACGCTCCAGTGCGGCATCCTTTTCGATGTACTTGGTATATTCTGCGGTGGTCGTTGCACCGATTACCTGAATTTTACCGCGAGCTAATGCTGGCTTTAGGATATTACCCGCATCCATTGAACCTTCAGCTGAACCCGCCCCTACAATAAGGTGGATCTCATCGATAAAGATAATGGTCTTATTATCATCCTCGAGTTCAGCCATTACTTTTTTCAAGCGTTCTTCAAATTCACCGCGATACTTGGTACCGGCAATCATACCGGCAAGATCAAGCATGACAATGCGTTTATCCAGCAAACTGTCGGGCACATCTTCTGAGACAATGCGCTGTGCCAGACCCTCAACAATCGCAGTCTTACCGACACCCGGCTCACCAATTAAGACGGGGTTATTCTTCGTACGCCGATTAAGAATGGTAATAACACGCTTGAGCTGTGCGTCGCGTCCAACCACAGGATCCAGCTTCTTACTGCGTGCTTGGGATGTTAAATCAGTTCCGTAGGTATCAAGTGCAGTTTTCTGACGATTACCCCGCTTGCTGCGGCGGCGTGACCCAACCTCACCGCCATCCTCATACTGCTGTCGGCTGAAGAATTGTTCAAGCTCACTCGTAAGAGCGTCAACATCAATGTTCATATCACGAAGCAAGGTCGTCGCACGCGCATTTTTTTGGCTCAAAATGCTGTAGAGAATATGCTCGGTACCACAGTGGTCTTGATTAAATTCTTGAGCCAGTTCGTACGCCATCTTCAGCGTAAGCTTGGCAGTTTCGCTTAAACCTTTCGCGCCCATATTTATAACTAATGTTTTTGGCGTAAGGTTGAGCGCCATGCGAGCCCGATCAAGCGTCACACCAACGTTTTCGAGCAGCTTTGCACCCATGGAAGATTCTTGAGCAAGCAAGCCTAAAAGCAAATGTTCAGTACCGATATAGGGACTGTTAAAACTTCGTGCAATAGCATCAGAATGACGCAAACTGTGCAGCGCATTCTCTGTTAAATGATTCAAAAATTCTTGGAAATCAGGATTGTTAGGCATCATAAAGTTATTTTCCCACGCTTTCTTTAGAGAGAGCTGTTATCTTTATCACACTTCAATGATACCATAAATTAGCACTCTCAAGTCAAGAGTGCTAATCCATGTTTTTAACATTCAATATCGAAATAGATTGTACGGTCATCAAGGATAAGCTGACGATCTGTTGCATTACAGAAGCGAATCGACTGTGCATCGGCGACATATGTAAGTCCTGCGCTATCTATTTCCGTAGTAGCACCAATGCTGTAGGTGCCTGTTTGGGCCTCCTCATCTATCTCAACTTTTACACACTCTCCAGCCGCCAGATCCCCTTCAAGTTTAAGAACATGCGGACTAAAGCTTGCTCTGCGGAATCGTACACATTGTCAGCCCATGCGCGTACCTCAACATTTTGACCATATGCTACAACTTCTGATGGTACCGAACTGATGAGTGGAAGAGGATGGTTTGTGCCATCTATAATGACCCTAGCTAAATCAGGTATATCATCATCGCCTCGCTGGTAGTCATGGCGTGCCCGTTCAGCATCAGAGAGTTCTTCATCGGTGAGTCCATGAAAAATATCACTTGCAGCCTCTATTGAAGCAGGCCGAGGAATTGGCACTGCCTCTATAAGACGCCCACTATATCCCGGTGCCGGCATGAGAGCAGCAACGAGAGCAAGTCGCCCCCATGCTGGTTTGCGTCCTGCTTCCGTGTTATGCGTAAATGCTTTTTTAACAAGCTCGATCGATTTTTCTCCCCCATATCGAACTTTTGAAGCAGCTTTATAAAGCCCCTTGCTGCGACGCTCGACATTTTCCAGTAACCGTCTGTAGCTTTCATCTGTAGTCGTAAAACCTTTATGATCACCAAGCGGTATACCATAATGACTCGCAAATACTTCAATAAATCGTGAAGCCTGGCCTAATGCTTCAAGGTACTCATCGCTTTCAGGGTCAAATGTTTCAAGATCTTTTAATCGGAACAATACCGCACCGTCAGCATTACGTATAAAAGAGAAGCCGCCTTGTTCACTGCCTTTATCTGTCCTGTCCACTGTATAACAGATGCTGCTCGATTCTCCGTGTGACCGCCTTACCTCAAAAGTGTGAAGCGGACCAAGGCTTAGCGTAGCAACATGAACACTTTCAGCTTTCAAATACCCACTGCGAGCTTTTGGATCGGCCGCCATTACTTGTCCAGCAGTATAATCAAGCCGTTCAAAGGCAGCTTCGGTCACAGCCTCACGTACACGATGATGGTCATAGAGACCCAAGATATCATTCTCATGCTCAAGTCTGGCTGGGATATTAAGAGGCTTACCAGAAACCAAATAGGTTACGGGATCCTGCCGCATGCCTGACTGTTCGAGTGAGCGGGTTCTTTCCATTATGTATATTTAAAAGTTAGGGAATAGACGCCCTGTGCGTCGCTTCGTACGAGTCTTTAAAATAGAAAAAGGAACGCTTGGTATAAGCCCAGCCAATGCGCCTAAAGCAAAGCCGTTAAAATCACCATCTTCCTTTTGTTTTTCTTTATAGCTTCAATTTTTTCTCTTTGTGCGTCAAAGTCATATGCCTCAAGCTCAAGCAAGTTACCGATCGTATAGCGTACTTCGCGCGCCGCACTCCGCGCAGTTGTTGGATTGTCCGTACATACTCTGTCTGGATTATCAAGCATATCTGTTACCACCACATCTTCTTCAAGATCAGCAAATACACCACTATCCGCATATGGCATGACAGCTGCTACGCAAGCTTCACCATATTTAGCGGGCAGTCCGTCTCTTGCATCCTGAAATTCAACAATTGACTGGCGGTTTTGGTCATATCGATCCTGCGCCTCAGAGATTTTCGTTTTTATATCAAAGTTTTTTTGCGGCATCAGCGATACCGCCCGCTGCGGCTACAACTCCAAGCATTAACGAACCCACAAAAGCACTTTTAGCAATAGCTTCAGGCATACCTGCCCTTGAATTATGTAGCATGTTTTCTCCCTGTTAAATACGTATAGAGAACAACATTACCACCTATTTTAAAAGAAGTCTATATTGTTTTATTCGCCGTGTTCTTCAATTGCTTCAAGAAGACTGCTTTCAAGTTGCTCTTTCTTCTTAAGCTTCTGAACCGGCTTTACTGCTTCAACGGTTGCCTCAGGAGAGACATCTTCTTGTACTTTATCGGCAACAATATCAATGTCATAACCAGTAAGCTTGCTTGCTAAACGAACATTCTGTCCGCTTTTACCGATTGCGATGCTGAGCTGATCTTCATCAACCATAACAGCGGCTTTTTTCTGCTCTTCATTGATTGTGACACGGTTAACCTTGGTAGGAGACAAGGCGCTCGCAATAAAGGTCTTGAGATCTTCATTCCAGACAACAATATCAATCTTTTCCTGTTCACCCACCTCGCTCATGACAGCGTTAACACGTGTACCGTGACCGCCAACAAAGGTACCAACTGGGTCTACACCCTGAACGGTGCTGGCAACAGCAATTTTACTTCGAACACCCGCTTCACGAGCAATTTCCTTAATCTGCACAGCGCCGCTTTCCATCTCTGGAACTTCAGCCCTAAACAGCCATTCGATAAATTCTGGACAACCACGAGACACCACAAGTTGCGGACCACGAAAACCACGCTCTACATCCTTGAGGAAAACTTTGAGACGCTGTCCGGGATAGTATCGCTCACCTTGAATTTGCTCGCTCTTAGGCATAATAGCCTGAGCCTTACCAAGTTCCATGCGAACAATATTGCCTTCCACACGAGACACGATACCGTTAATAACAGTACCTATCTTGTCTTCATATTCTGCCATAACAATTTCGCGCTCTGCTTCACGCAAACGCTGCAAAATAACCTGCTTAGCAGTCTGAGCAGCAACGCGACCAAAGCTTTCGACTTTTTGGTGTACCTCAATAGTCTCACCTACTTTCGCATTCTTGCGCATCACGCTGGCATCTTTGAGGCTAATTTCGATAAGGTCATCGGTTACTTCATCAACAATAGTCTTTGTGATGTAGGCATCAACTTCACCACTATTTAAGTTCATGGTTACACGAACTTCTTGTTCGCGGTCACCATAGTCACGACGATAGGCAGCAGCAAGCGCTTGTTCCACCACTTCCTGGACTGTCTCTTCGCTTAAGTTCTTTTCCTCGGCAATGGTTTTAAGTGCCAGTGCGAGTTGTTTCATGTCGAGATCCATTAACTTTTCTCCTTGTTTTATAGGTCTTTACTATTGAAAAACCCGACCATTATGGCCGGGCGAATGGGTATATAGTAGCACAAGTTGTAATGATTGCATAGACCATCCCGACTACGTTTCCTCATGGTAAGATTAAATGATGAAACAAAGTGTTACCCGCCTCTACGACAGTTTTAAACCTAACAATTATGACCTTACGCTCAGTCTTGATCCTGTAGCGATGACCTTTTCTGGCACGGTAATAGTTAAGGGCCAGAAAACTGGTCGTCCTTCTCAGCGCCTGGTTCTCCATCAAAAAGATCTTACGGTCACTAAGGCCACTTTGATGCGCCATGATAAAAAAGGCGACCAAGAAATTAAAGTCGATCGTATTAATACTCATAAGAGCTATGATGAACTGCGGCTCCACAGTCCTGAAATGCTTTTTCCGGGTGCTTATACGGTAAGTGTAGAGTTTAAGGGCAAAATTACAGAGCCCATGAATGGTATTTACCCATGCTTCTTTACTGAAGAAGGCAAGGAACAAAAACTGCTCGCGACTCAGTTTGAGAGTCACCATGCACGCGAAGTATTCCCTTGCATAGACGAACCAGAAGCTAAGGCAACATTTGATTTGACCCTTGTAACACCTCTTGACGGCGAAGTACTCGGCAATACCCCGATTCAGAAACAAACAGCTGATAAAAGTGTGCGTACCACGCGCTTTGAAACTACCCCTGTTATGAGTACGTACTTACTCGCCTTTGTTTACGGTAATGTGAAGTATAAAGAAGCAAAAACTGCACGTGGCACACTAGTACGCACCTATGCAACACCCGAGAACGCACCTCATACTGATTTTGCGTTAGATACCGCCGTTCGCTGCCTCGAGTTCTATGAGGATTACTTTAATATTCCCTACCCGTTAGAGAAGTGTGATCTTATTGCATTACCAGATTTTGCCTCAGGAGCGATGGAAAACTGGGGTCTTATCACTTTTAGGGAACAGTGCTTGATTGTAGACCCTGCTAATACCAGTTTACCCGCTAAGCAGTATGTCGCAATGGTCGTAGCTCATGAGCTGGCTCATCAATGGTTTGGCAACTTAGTTACCATGCGATGGTGGACGGACCTATGGCTTAATGAAGGCTTTGCAAGCTGGGTTGAATACTTAGCCGTAGATAAACTCTTCCCTGACTGGGAAATGTGGACCCAGTTTATTGTTGATGAGCAGCAGCCTGCCTTAAAGCTTGATGCGCTTGATAATACCCATCCCATTGAAGTACCTATTAAGCATCCAGACGAAATCCGCAGCATCTTTGATGCCATTAGCTATAACAAGGGTGCGAGCGTTATTCATATGCTTCACGGATACCTTGGCGCCGAAGCATTTCGGGATGGTCTCCGTCATTACCTTACAACACATGCCTATAAGAATACCGACACAACGGATTTGTGGGCAGCGCTTGAAGAAATCTCTGGCAAGCCCGTCCAAGATTTTATGCACGCCTGGACTTCGTTACCTGGGTTCCCAGTCGTACAAGTAGATCAAGAAAAGGACTTAGTAAAAGTTTCTCAACACCGTTTCTACATGCAGGCACCTGAGCACGCTGCACGCTCACACTGGCCAGTACCACTTTTAGGTGAAGCAACCGTGCCTCCTAGCTTTGAGACCGCAAAAATCGAGTTTAAATCCCCCGGTCTCATAAAGATTAACCAGGGTCAAAACGGATTTTATCGCACGGTATACGATAAGGACGCGTTACAAAATCTGGTGAAAAACATACAGAACCTGTCTCCCCTTGATCGACTTGGTCTTCTTGGGGATGCTTTCGAAACGGCCAAGGCGGGATATAACACCGCAGTGGGTGCGCTCGAACTCTTAAGCGCGTATGCCCACGAGCAAAATGCCGCTGTATGGGATATTATTGCTGCCAATATCGGAGATTTACGTCGTGTTATGGATGATGAAACCATTCGAGAACAGATTAAACCGTTTATCATAAAATTGACGGCTCAAGAACTGAGTCGATTAGGTTGGGAGGAAAAACCCACCGACACACACTTTGATAAGCTCCTACGCCTTACCATTATCGGCCTGAATGCAGGAGCCGACGAACCAAGTGTACTCCAGGAAGCTGAACGCCGTTTTGCTTCCATGACCTCACCCCATGATATTCCAGCAGACCTACGTGGCATTGTATATACCAGCATTGCCCGTCATGGTGATGCCGCTACCTTTATACGCCTTATGGACCTCCATAACGCAAGTACTAATAGTGAAGAACGCACCACACTTGCTGCAGCGATAACGTCCTTTAAACAACCTGAGCTCATTACCGAAGCTTTAGAGCTTATCCCCACCAAGACCATACGTAATCAAGACGCTATGTATTGGCTGGCCTATACTTTTGGCAATCATCATGCAAAACGACTGGCATGGGACTGGATGACCAAAAACTGGAAGTGGCTCGAGAAGAACTTGGGCAGCGACTTAAGTTTTTTCCGTACTCCTATTTACGCAGCACGCGTCTTCAGTGATACCGATTTCCTAAAAACCTATAAAGCCTTCTTTAAAGACAAAACAACACCTGCCCTGGAGCGTTCAATCAAACAGGGTACCGAGATGCTTGAATGGCAGATTGCCTGGAAGAAACGTGACCTTACGGCTGTCCAGGAGTTTCTAAAAGCTTAACAGGCCCAAATGAGCGTCGGTGTAGGTCACTAATGCCGTGAAGTTTGAGCAACTCGCTATGGAGTTTTGTGCCATAGCCGACATGTTTATGGAACTCATAGACACTGTACGCCTCGCCAAGCTGACTCATGAAATGATCGCGACTCACCTTCGCATAAATACTTGCCGCACTCACTATTGGGTATGAATCATCGGCTCGCGGCTCACATACCACATTCGTATAATCTGCTGAACAGTAATTTATAGTTCCGTCCATAATAATCTGTTCCTGAGGGTGCACTCCTAGCTGCTCAAGTGCACGAGAAACACCAAGCTTCATGGCACCGTTAAGCCCCAACTCATCTATTTCCTGAGCCGTTACCCAGCCTTCACCAATCTCACAAGAGGCAGCTATCTCGGTATATAACAGTTCTCGCCGCTTCTTACTCAGCTTTTTGGAATCTTTGAGACCTGGTGGCAGTTCCTTTCCACCCCGTGCAGCTACCACAAGCAGCGGTCCTGCCCAGCAGCCTCGCCCTACTTCATCAATCCCGATCATCGATTTCCTATATGGTCGAGTGCAATCACCGCACCTCCAACCGCCAACGCACCCGCAATAACTTGCAATGCTCCATTTGAAATAAATCCTGCTTCAAGATGGTGTTTCTCTGAAAAATACCCTAAAGCTGCACCACCTAAGGACATCACGCCACTGCCGATTCCCGTATATATATTTGGGTAGAAGTCATGTCGTCGCACAAAAATAGCTCCCTTATGTAGGAGCTATTGTAAACGAAGTAAGAAAAGAAGCCTATTTCGCTGCGTCGTGTGCGGCAAGTGCTGCCTGAGCCTTAGCCTCTTCTTTTGCGTCTTCTTTGGCCTTCTGGGCTGCCTCTGCTTCGTGTGCGGCTTCAGCTTCTTCCTTCATGTGCTCTAATTCAGCTTCAGCAGCTTTATCTTCAATGGTGTTTACTGCTTCACGGTCAAAATCAACACCGCTGAGGCGTGCTGACTTACCGCTACGTGCGCGCATATACGTAAGGTAATTGCGGCGAACTTTGCTTCGCTTGGTTACTTCAATCTTAATAACGCGTGGAGAATGTAAGAGATAGGTCTTTTCAACACCGACTCCGCTCGCAATACGACGAACGGTAATACTACTAGTCAAAGAGCCCTTGCGGTCAGTACGGATAACAAGACCTTCGAAAACCTGAACGCGTTCTTTGTTACCTTCTTTAATTTTCTGATGCACTTTAACAGTGTCGCCGCTTTTTACGTCGACAACCTGGTGTTTCTTCTGCTTGGCCTCAATGGCTTCAATAACTGATGGCATAACCGTCCTATCTTACACTAATCTGTTATTTGACGCAAGAGTCGCTATAAAACCTTATTCTTACTTGTTATTACTGATAATTGTATTAATATAACTCTAAATTGGAGGATCCTTCGTATGTCAGAACTTGAAGTCGTACGCTCACAGACACATTATGAAGCCTTTTTACATGGCATGACGCCCGTAAGACATGACTCCTCCCGATTCACCTTAAGAGAAAATTATTATGATATGCCAGAAGAAGGTATTTCTGCTGTTAAAGACTATGTGGGCAGTAATCCTGATTGGGCAAGAGATATAGCATGGGTCGACTTATCGCATAGAGCAGTTGTACACGTCAAGCACACCAAACGAGCAGATGTGCACATGTATGATAGTGACGGCCCGTATGGTGTATTCAACTACCCACATGAAAGGTTACTAGGACAAAGAATGCTATACGGCGATCCACACCTCGCAACCAATAGGGCCTATTCGGAAGTCGAACTCACTCCCCTTAGCGAAATATTGCAGTCTGGGCGTGTTTCTGAGTATACAGTTCGTTGGCTCAGCTCACTTGTTATGGATAACAGTTCCGGAATGTGTACGTTCTTCCCCAAGCTACAGCACCTATTACCCAATAACTTGCGGTTGCGTTAGCCCACAACTCGATATACTTCTTCGAGTGTCGTGCTTCCTTCCAGCACTCGTAAAATGCCGTTCTGAAGCATAGTAACCATGCCGCCCTGAATAGCGGCCGCTTCGAGTTCGGTCGTGGAGATATCACGCGGTGGTTTGCGCAAAATAGCCTGGAGCTGCGGAGACATTTGCATTAATTCACGAATACTCAGCTGCCCCGTATAACCGAAAGGACTTGCCTCAGATGTACCTGGTTTATAGAGAGTAACATTCGTGAGGTCGGGTTTTTGAATTGTAGGCGGTAAGGTATCTACAATTTTCTTAATGTGTTCAAGTGTCGCTTCATCTGGCTTGTAAGGCTGCTTTGTGGCATCGTCCAGTCGGCGTATTAAACGCTGCGCAGTAATAAGGCGAATCGTATTTACAAACAACGGGTTTTCGCCAATCGCATCAAGCATGCGCGTAAGAGCAGCGGCTGATGAACTGGCGTGATAGGTGCTCAGCACAAGGTGGCCCGTCAAAGAAGATTGAAGAGCGGTTTTTGCAGTATCAAGATCTCTAATTTCTCCCACCATAATCACATCAGGGTCAAGGCGCAAGACTGCGCGGAGCTTTGCGGCAAAACCCTCTTTTTCAGAACGTGAGTCTACAGGGATCTGCGTGACACCTTCTATGACATATTCAACAGGATCTTCGAGCGTAATTATCTTACGTTCCGGATGATTAAGCTCATTTATGACACTATAGAGAGTGGTTGTCTTACCAGAACCTGTCGGGCCAACAATAAGTACCAAACCGGAAGGATGCGTCAATATATCGTTTACCACCGTTCGTTCGGCAGGAGAAAAACCAAGATTATCAAGCTTTAAGAAGTCACTCTTGAAGTTAAAGAGACGTAAGACTCCGTCCTGACCATGCACCGTGGGAACTGTTTCTACTCGTAAGTTCACGGTAACTTCTGTGTTATCGGCAAGTTTATATACCCGTTCGATATGCCCTGTTTGCGCATCATTAGATACGGTTGATATATTCGCAGCACTTGCTAAAGAACCAAGTAGAAGTTTGTATTTATCGTGCGGTAATTCTGCGATGGGATGCAGCACTCCGTCGACACGGAAACGAATACGAACTTTATCACGGCTTGTTTCGAGATGAATATCTGATGCCTTTAACTGATATGCCTGCTTAATGAGATAGGCAAACATATCATCTGCACGTACCTGCAATAACATCGAGGAAATAGAGGCAATTTGTGGCTGCTGGCCTTCTGCAACCGGCTGGATACTAATATCCTTATACTCCACCTGGGGCGGTGGATCATACCGCTTCATATATTCGTTAAAGCCCGTGTCAGAAATAAGGCCAAAGCTAATACGCTGATCGAGGAAACGTTGCTGTAAGGCCTGAAGTGTGTGCTGGGATGTGGTATTTGTGATGCCAAATACAATTGAATGCTCGTCGGCGACGATCGGAATAACGCGCATCTCATAAAGATCGGCATTAGGCAGAAGCTCCTTATAGAGTTTTGGCTGCGCAATACTGCTAGTATCAATATATTGCAGGCCTAAGATTTGTGCCCGCCGCTGTGTATTTTGTTCTTCGTCTCTCCGAAAATCTTGCGACATAGTCCCCTTAATTAAAGCATAAGCAAGCCTAAAAACTAACAGATATTTGTTTAATTTTGCATCTGATGACACAAAAAGCTACTCTTAGCTCACATCATGCGTGACATTGTCCTCATTGCCCATAACCTTCGCAGCACTCATAATATTGGTTCACTTTTAAGAACCGCTGATGGCATTGGCGTAAAAGAAGTCTATCTTACTGGTTATACTCCATACCCCCAGCAAACTAATGATGATCGCTTGCCTTATCTGGCAGAAAAGATTGATCGAGCCATTCATAAAACGGCACTCGATGCCGAAAAGACGGTTTCATGGCACCATAGTAGCGATGTAGACACCGTACTCAAACAACTCGAGCAAGCAGGTTACAAACTTGTCGTGCTTGAACAGTCAAAAACAGCCCAAAATCTTCACGAGTTTAACCATGCTGGCCCAGTCGCCCTTTTGATTGGCAATGAAGTAGAAGGGGTTGATGCGCAGCTCCTCAAACGTATTCCGACTCATCTTTTTATCCCGATGTTTGGCAAAAAAGAATCTTTTAACGTCGTACAGGCAGCGGCGATGGCCCTCTATCAACTGCGTTTTTATTAAATACTTGCGAGTACGGCAATAAAGCCGTATAGTAAGCATGAGCAGTGCGATTATAGGGTGGGACAATCTTAAAAAGGAGGGTCCTATTTATGAAAAGTTATATTCAGCGCATACTTCGCCTTGTGAGCGTTGTCGCGCTTTTTGTTTTTGTTGGCTTTACGCCAGCAACTGTACATGCGGTTGAAGAGGCGCAAGCTCAACCTACCGCTACACAGTCAAATCCAACGAATTATACGTATACCGCTAAGGCTGGGGACGCCTTAACAGTATTTGTTCGTCGCTCTTTGCAACTGCACCAAACTGCAAATAAGGTCGAGCTTTCTCGGGGCGCAGCCATGTACTGTGAAACTACCATTACCCAGGCAATGGGCAACGCTCGTCTGGAAATAGGTCAGCAGGTTACGATTCCTGTCGCAACACTTACTAGCTGCGTAGAAGCAAGCAAGGGACTTTCCGAAGCCCAGGTTGCTCGATGGCAGGCATATGCCGATACTGCCTCATACGATCTTGAGGAAGTTCAGCCAAACGGCGCACCTACTTCAGCTGAAACTCCCCAGCCCCAGACAAATAATGAGAATACGACAAGTGGAGATACGCAGGAGCCCTCTGTAGAATCAGAGACCGAAACTGCTACTGAAAATCCTGAAGAATCAGATGACAATGGCGTCAGCAGCTACTGGTGGTTGATCGGCGCCGGCCTTCTCGTTCTTTTGTACTTCATCCTCGGTGGTCCCGCTCCACGTCGTCGCGCATAATATATGCGCTATACTAGGGTGGAAGTAAAAATTTGATCGTTTCTATGCAAAAAGCAAAATCAAAAAAGCCAATTAAACAGAACGCCCGCATAAAGAAGCACCGAAAACATTCGTTGATACGACAGGCAGTGTTGTTCCTGCCAGCCATCATCATGTTCGGTGCTTCTGGTTTTATGCACGCATCATCATATGCTCACCGTCTATCAGGAAACGTGCTGAGCTACTCCACGTCAATGAGTGTCGGCGACCTCCTGACACACACCAACAATCAGAGAACTGGCGAAAGTGCTACTGCCCTCACGCTGAACGCGAAACTTAACAGTGCAGCTCAGGCCAAAGCAAATGACATGGTTGCCCGGGACTATTGGTCTCATGTAACCCCTGACGGCGAGGAACCATGGGTATTTATAGAGCAGGCGGGCTATGCATACAAAGCGGCTGGCGAGAACCTCGCGTACGGCTTTCTTACAAGCAGCGATACTGTAACCGGGTGGATGAACAGCCCACCCCATAGACAGAATCTTATGAACACAACCTTCACCGAAGTTGGGTTTGGTTTTGCAAATAGTTCTAACTTTGTGGGCGGTGGGGAGCATACAGTAATTGTTGCGATGTACGGCGCTCCTCTTAATTCATCCGCTCCCGCAACCGCCACAAGCACTGCTCCCCCTACACAAGCTGAATCTGCCCCCGTACCAACTTCCCAGAAAGCGGCTGCTGAAGAGGTGACCCAAACACCAATTGAGCCGGTTACTGAGACGCCTGCACCTATTTCTGAGCAAAGTGAACAGCAGCCCGCCATAGAAGAACCTATAGCAAACTCAGCCCTTACCGCGCCACAGGTTAAGGTAAGTAAAATTCAGCTCATAACCGCTGGTGACGCCCGCTGGAGTAATGGCCTACTCATTGCAAGTATTATTGGGGCAGTAATCTTATGGGGATTACAGCGAGCTGTTCAAATTCGTCGCTTCGCTTTAGCTGGTGAGCGATTTGTGCTCCGTCATATTCACCTTGATTTTACGATCCTTGCAGTTGTTGTTTTCGGCTGGACACTTCTGCAGACGAGTGGCGTGGTACGATAGGCCTTAACGAACCACTACCTGTTCTTCGCCCACTAACTCTCTTAATCGGCTAATGGCATCGTCCGTCGGGCGCATACCAACCGGAAGCTTAATAATCTGCTTACGAGCTGCTTCGCCTAACACTAATACAACATCATGAGGACCATTAAACTCGTCGATGACTTGCTTTAAGGATGCCAGTAAGTTCTCATCATTACTGCTTGTAAGCCGTATATATACCCGTGAACTTATAGACTGAGCAGCAGGTTTAGGCGCAGGAGCAGCTTTCGCAGACTTCGTGCCAGGAATTTTTTGACGCTTACCTGTTGACTGGTAGGCTGCTGCTTGTTCGCGTGTAATTTCGCGTGCTTCGTCAGCCATAATTTTTATTTCAGTGAGCTGTTCCCCGCTTCGGCGGTCGACCCCATTGATCTTCCCTCGAACCAACACCACCTTATCTCTCTCCCATATTCCTGCAGTTTGCTGGTATGTTCCAGGGAATAAGATAATCTCTGTCTCACCATGAAGGTCAGACAATTTAATAAAGGCCATTTTCTGACCATTTTTTGTTGTTATTTCCCGGGCGTCTATAATCGCCCCACCCACTACGGCCGTCTTTCCGTCCATCTCTGGCTTTAGCTCGTTAAGTGGCATAGTGAGCTCTTCAAGGTATGTCTCATAAGCTTTTAGAGGGTGTTGCGAGAGATAGATACCAAGGAGTTCGCGCTCCCACTTTAGGTGTTCAGCCGGCTGATATTCTATACCACCCTTTTCAAGCGTTATTTTTGGCTTAACATGTGTAATCCCGTCAATTGCCGCACCAAACAGATCAACCTGGCCACTGGATGCATCTTTTTGCACTCTTGTTGCAAAACTTAACAGATTATCGCAGTTATGCAGTAATTGGTTACGATCCCCAAATCGATCGAAAGCGCCAGCTCGTACCAAGCTTTCTAGAGCTTTTCTGTTAAATACGCGGGGGTTCACTTTATTAAAGAAGTCTTCTAAAGTTTCAAAATGTCCTTCTTTTCGGATGCGTAATATCTCTTCTACTGCTCCCGTACCTACATTCTTCACTGCGCTCATACCAAACCGCACCGGATCTTTCATCGGATCCCCGGTGGGCACTACGGCGAATTCAACGAATGATTCATTAACATCAGGGGGAAGCACCTCTATACCCATATGCTTACATTCGGTAATTTCGATGCTCAAGCGATCGGTGTCATCGTAATCACTGGTCATAAGAGCCGCCATAAAGGCCGCTGGATAGTGCGCTTTTAAGTACGCTGTTTGATACGCAATGAGGGCATAGCAGGCGGCGTGAGACTTATTAAAACAATAAGCGGCAAAGTCTTCGAGCTGCTTCCAGAACTTATCCATTGAATTTGCATCAGCCCCCGAATTCTCGACCGCACCATTGATGAAGTCTTTCTTCATCTTCTTCATAACATCAACTTGCTTTTTACCTATTGCCTTACGCAAAGTATCTGCCTGCCCTCCGGTAAAGCCGGACAATTCCTTACTAATCTGCATCACCTGTTCCTGATAGACGATAACACCGTAGGTATTCTCAAGGGCCGGTTTCATAGCCGGATGAAGATAGGTAATGGCACGCTCTCCGTGCTTTCTAGCTATAAAGTCTTCAATCCACTGCATAGGACCTGGACGATACAGCGCCACCATTGCAACGATGTCATCAAAGACGGTTGGCTTTAATTCCTTGAGATAGCGTTTCATTCCTGCAGATTCCAGCTGGAATACTCCTGTGGTATCGCCTCGGCTTAAAAGCTCAAAGGTTTTTGGATCATCAAGAGGGATAGAACTAATATCAATATCTTTTTTATACACCTTCTTGATGATACGAAGCGCGTTCTTAATGATAGTTAAGTTACTCAGTCCCAAGAAGTCCATCTTAAGTAGACCAAGTTCTTCAATAGGACCCATAGAATACTGTGTCGTCACGACGCCTTTTTGAGCCATTTCAAGCGGGGCAAACTTAACGATATCGTCGGGGGCAATCACGACACCTGCCGCATGCACCCCGTGAGAACGAATTGTTCCTTCTAGTTTCGTAGCCAGGTCAAAGACGCGGGCAGACTGCTCGTTATTATCGTTTTCAGCTTTAAGCTCAAGATTTTCTTTGAGTGATACAGCTAAAGGAATATGACGGCCCTGCACAGGCGGGGGAATCATTTTTGCTAGACGATCCGCCTCAGCGTACGGTACTTGCAAGACACGGGCCACATCACGTACGGCATTTCGTGCTGCCATCTTGCCGAAGGTCACAATGTTTGCCACTCGATCAACGCCATACTTTTCAACACAATACTGAATAACTTCATCCCGCCGTGTATCCTGAATATCGATATCGACATCAGGCATGCTAATTCGATCTGGGTTAAGGAAGCGCTCAAACAGCAGGTCATAAGCAAGCGGATCAAGTTCGGTTATACGAAGCGCAAAAGACACAATAGATCCAGCCGCCGATCCTCTTCCCGGCCCAAATACGATGCCTTGATTTTTGCCCCAGTTAATAAAGTCCCAAATAATCAAGAAATAGCCGTTAAAGCCCATATTCTCGATAATTCCTAGCTCAAATGAGGCTCGCTCTAGCACATGCTCAGGAATAACTTTTTTTGCCTCCTTAATGCTCAGCTTCTTAGCTTCCGCCTCGGCAACACCACCATATCGCCAGGCTAAACCTTGATATGCCAGGGTATGTAGGTACGATTGCTCTGTTTCCCCCTTAGGTACGGGAAACTTTGGAATTAGAATTTTGCCAAGTTCAAGGTTTACCTCACAGCGATCTGCTATTTCTCGGGTGTTACTTATGACTTCCGGATGCTCTTCACCCCAGCGCTCTATAATATCCTTCGGATCAGTCACATGAAGTTCAAAGTTCTTAAGGCTCATACGATTTTCATCAGATAAGAATGACCCGGTTTGCACACATAAAAGAATTTCATGTGCTTCCTGATCTTCGTGCTTTAGATAATGTGCGTCACAGGTTACGACAGTTTGAATTCCTACTTCCTCAGCTAGCTTAAAGGTATCGCCCGTAACCCGAACCTGCTCATCCCATTTACTTGGATGCTTTTCGTGCCCATGATCCTGCACTTCGATGTAGTAGCGATCACCAAAAACCTTCTTATACCATTCAGCTGTTTTCTTTGCCTGCTCATATTGTCCTTGGCGAAGGCTATCCCCAATCTCGCCACCAATACACGCGCTCAAGACAATAAGACCTTCGTTATATTTCTCAAGTAACTCGTGATCAATACGAGGCTTATAATAAAAGCCGTCCAGATTTGCGATTGTTGAGAGTCGCATAAGGTTCTGATACCCCACATTGTTCATAGCGAGTAAGATAAGGTGATAATAAACCTTGTCCTTGCTCGCATCCTTATCGGTATGAGCGCGAGCTGCAACATAGGTTTCGATTCCTAGGATAGGCTTAATATCCCGGGCTTTTGCTTCCTTATAAAACTCAATCAGCCCACTGAGGGTACCGTGATCAGTCATGGCAATAGCTTCCATACCAAGTTCCTTGGCGTGATCAAGCATTGCCGGCACCTTACTCAAACCATCAAGGAGGCTGTAGTGCGAGTGGTTGTGCAGATGCACGTAATCACGAGGCGATAACGAAGCTTTTTTTGTCCCCATTGATACTATTATAAATGCAAATAAGCATGGATGGCCGTCCGGACGCGTTGTAATAAAGTCTTTTAATTACTTCTAATAGTGTCTCGGATGGATTCAGTGATTCTTGCCGCAAAAGGAATTTCGCCCAACAAAGAAAGTACCCAGAGTAAAAGCGCGACGACAATGGTTGCGCCGAGTACACCGCCAAGGCCGCTCGCCATCCCTTTCAAAAAACTCATCTTGAGCATCTGCTTTTTATCTAGATACCCTGTTTCATAAATAGCAGCGACGGTACGACCGAGATCTTCGTACTCTTTTGGCTTTTTAGGCTTTGGCATTATTTAGCGGTTTTTATATATTTTTGAAGATGAGCAAGCGCATCCTTTGCATCTTTGAGCGCCTTCTTAAGCTCAGGATCATCCGCATCACCATCATGAAGTGCACTTAAAACTTCGCGGACTTTTTCTTTAGCAACTTTTGCCTTCTCTAGCCCTTGATTAAGTTCGTCTTTCGCTTTGCCGCTCAAAGATTCACCTTTGGTCTTAACTTCAGCCATTACTTTATTAAGTTCACTGTGAAGTTCTTTAAGCTTCTTTTCGCTTTCAGACTTTACCCGTGAGGCTGTGTCTTTAATGTCTTTTCGTGTTTCCTTGCCGCTTTTAGGAGCCGTTAAAATACCGGCAACATACCCTGCGACACCTGCCAATGCTGCACCTAATGCCCATTTTCCTGTGTTCTTAGCCATATCTTACCTCCTCTTATGTTTGAAAACAGTTTCGGCCATATTAACAAAGAGACGTCCGACCGCTAAGGGACCGGCGCTTTTTTTGAGGATTTCAGTTGCACTTTCAACATTATCAGCGACTTCACGAGCCTTATCGGCTATTTCTTGCATACGTGAAACGAGTTGGATGAGCTTTGCGGTCAAGATAATACCCAGCAATAAGAACAATGCTAAGAACGAGGAAAGGATAATGACTAAAATACTCTCTGCCGTGCTCATACGTACCTCTTATTATACACCTTGGTCAAGAACCTGCTTCAAGTAAGCCTTAAAATCGTCACGAATATCATCATGCTGCAACGCAAAGTCCACAACCGTCTTTAAATATTCGAGCTTATTGCCGGCATCATAGTAGCGAGCATTCTTAATTTCAGCGGCGATGATTTTTTTACCTTCGTCAATCATGAAACGAAATGCGTCATTGTAGTAAAGTTCATTGGTCTCTGCGCGTTCTTCGGCTGCACGATGAAGGTATGGAAAAACATCTGGCGTTAATAGGCAGCCGCTCACCGTGGCAAGATCAGATGGAGCGTTATCCCTACCGGGCTTTTCAGCAATATGCTTAACATCAATAATGCCTTCTCGTAAGAGCTCACCACCCGCAAAACCGTAGCGTTTATAGTCTTCATCTGTAGCGGCTTTGATTGTACTTAAAACAGGAGCCTTAAACTCTTCATACACATCGATCATTTGCTGGAAGCGCAAAGGAGAGGCCTTAATGAAGTCATCGCTCCAAGTGTAGATAAATGGCTCATCTCCAATAAGATGCTCTACGTTTAGGAGCGGCGTGCCATTTCCATAGGGACCTTTTTGACGAACATATACGAAGTTGGCCATATTACCAATTGCACGCGCTTCTTCTAAGAGAGGCTCCTTACTTGGACCACCAAGTTTCAAGTTCTCGATGAGGTCAGCAGCAGGACGATCGAAATGATCTTCAATGCTTCGCTTTGCGGAGTTGGTAACAATGATGATGTCTTTAATACCAACCGCAACCAGCTCCTCAACCACATATTGAATAATGGGCTTATCGATAAGCGGTAGCATTTCCTTTGGCATTGCCTTGGTTTGTGGCAAAAACCGTGTCCCGAACCCTGCAGCTGCTATAACTGCTTTTCGTACTTTAACCATGAAGACTTACCTCCTGTCCCACCTCAAATAACCCTGTTCTTCTTCCATTCGCAACATAGCCATACACTCCGAAAACTGCTGTGCCTTGTGCATCTTTAGATAACTGGCCGTACAACTTTGGCACATCTTTCCTGTTCTCACCCGTTTCCTGATCATACCCAGGCACGGGACAGCGCGGTGTTGCCCTTTCAATAGGGACTACAACCTCACCATTCTGGATACGAAGACTTCTTCCGACCCAGCTTTCCTCCTCAAAGGGTTCGCCTCCAGTTTCAATAACAATATTAGGCCTAAAGCGCTCAGGCCCAAACTGCGCACCTCCCCTTCGTTGAAGTTCCCTTACGGATTCAGCTGTAACGATGTGGATAGGCATTTGTTTACGTGTACGGGGGTCTAAAGAGCTGGCTTGATTTAGAAGAATTCTCTTTTGGGCCAAACGCACAGAAGGCAGGCCTAAGTAAGTCGCAAAGACCTCTGCCACCTGATCTCCTAAATCAATAGCAGGAGTTTCATCGCCAAATTCGTTAACTATGCAGTTCGACTCTGCCGTGGTAAATGGTATTCGTAATACTGTCTCCCCTTCCCCCTGGGGGACACTAAGAGAAACCACTTCAATATCACCCATCATAGTCGCCCCCACTCGTGCCAACTGTCGATAGCGCTTCTGACTTACCCTATTAGGTTCACCTGGAGGTAGGGCCGCGTCATAAAGCACCCACCACCGGTCTGCTGCCATATATTCGTTAAATGAAGGAACGGCAGTTACTTCACTCCTATGCGCTCCTGTTAAGGGGTGAACATACAGATTAGAGATGTGCATTTATACCTCGAGCTGTTTCTTAATTAATGCCTGGGCAATTTGTGGATTTGCCGCACCCTTTGATTCTTTCATAACTTGTCCCACCAAGAAGCCAATGGCTTTCATTTCTCCGTTACTAACATCTTCCGCTGCTTTTGGATTTGCCGCAAGCACATTTTTGACAATTTCCGTAAGTGCACCTTCATCTGATTCCTGCAAGAGGTTCTTAGACTGAGCGATTTCTTCTGGGTCAGTGTTTGTCTTTAAGAGTTCTGCAAACACCTCTTTGGCTGCAGTAGAACTCAGTTTATTGTCAGACACCATTTGAGAAAGCTTTATAAGATGCTCGTCCGAAACATCTACCTTCTCTTTTTCTATCTTCTCGTCGTCGCTTAAACCACCCATGTACTGCACAAACCAGAAAGCTATGCGCTTTGCATCTTCTGGCTTACCTTTTTCTATAATGCGAGACACGATCAGCGTCGTCGCCGGCACCGCGATGATATCCTCAACGACTTTTGTATCGATGCCAAGCTTCTCAAATTCTTCGCGGTAGGCAGGTGGTAGTTTAGCCATAGACTCTTCAATGTCTTTCACCGTCTTTTCATCCAGTTCTATCGGCGGCAGATCAGGATCTGGGAAGTAACGATAATCGTGGGCATCTTCTTTGCTGCGCTGAGAAAATGTCTTTTGTTTCGCATCATCCCAACCGCGCGTTTCTTGAACTATCGCCTGGCCCTTTTCGAGCAACTCAGTCTGCCGTTTAATCTCATATTCGATCGCCTTTTCGATAGACCGAAAAGAGTTAAGATTCTTGGTCTCAGTGCGCGTACCAAGCTTCGAAGAATCCTTACTTACAGACACATTCACGTCAAAACGCATATTGCCGTGATAGAGGTCAACATCGCTCACCCCTGCATACTTCATAAGAAGGTAGAGTTCGTGGGCATATGCTTTTGCCTCTGCAGCAGAATGCATATCCGGCTCAGATACAATTTCAAGTAGTGGCGTACCGGCACGATTAAGATCAACGAGGCTATAGTCTGCTCCACTGGGGTGGGAAGATTTACCTGCGTCTGCTTCAAGATGCGCGCGAGTAATGTTAATGCGCTTTGTTTCACCGCCAACCACAATATCAACATGCCCGCCAAGAACGATGGGCTCTTCATATTGAGTAATCTGATAACCCATCGGCAAGTCGGGATAGAAATAATGTTTGCGATCAAATTTACTAAATGTCTGCGGTTTGGTCCCAAGGGCAAAAGCTGCCCTGCTAGCAAGTTCTACCGCCTTCTCATTTAAGACAGGTAACGCGCCGGGTAAACCTAGGCAAATGTGAGAAACCAGCGTATTCGGTGCAGCATTGCGTGCATCGTTATCTACGGCAGCAAAGAGCTTGGTCTTCGTTTTGAGCTGTACATGACATTCGATACCGATGGTTGCTTGATAGTCACTCATCAGATAGCCCCCAAATCTCGTAAGGCCTGGCCTATGCCAATGAGCGCATTCTTTACATCTTTTTCACGAAGCTCTAAGTCCGGTTCATGTACCAGCTGGTTGCGAAGTTTATGCCCAAACCATACGCCATCATTATTAGTCAGAGATCGTTGAGCCGATACCAGGCGCTCACCCATAGTCTTACCCTTGAATCGCTTCTTTTTGAGTGCCTCACTCAAGAGAATATCGGCCTGGATGATAGCAAGTGGCCACGTTTCGGGTTTTGCACACTGCTTTTGTAGTTCGCGCCACTTTTTCTTGAAATATTCTTGGTTAAGATCTTTCTGTGGACGCTTCACAAAAAAACTTACCAAGCCAAGGAGTGCAATAGCCCCACCAATAACAGCAATTAATACTTCGGCACTCATCGTTCGATCTCCTCAAAAGCTTTTGCGAGCGACAGTAGCGCGCGGTCCTTGGTCTGAGGCGCCATTAACTGCACGCCTATAGGGAGGCCGTCTGTCTTTCCGGGTACACTAATAGCCGGCACCCCCACCAAGTTGGCAGCAACAGTCATGATATCGGTTAAATACATCTTAAGAGGATCATTCACATTCTCGCCGATTTTAAAGGCAGTAGACGGTGCGGTAGGTCCAATTAAGAAATCAACTTCTTTAAAGGCAGCCTCAAACTCTTTAATTAATTTCGTGCGCACTGTCTGTGCCTTTTTGTAGTAGGCATCGTAGTAGCCACTGCTTAAGACATATGTTCCAATCATAATGCGACGTTTCGCTTCTTTGCCAAAGCCACGCTCACGACTCAATTCATAACTTTCATCTAAGTCTTTTGCCTCTGTATCGCTGTAACCAAATCGTTGTCCGTCATAACGGCTCAGATTGCTACTCACTTCGGCTGGGCAAACAATATAGTACACAGCCAGTGCCAACGGAAGTGATGGTAAGCTTACTTCTTTAATAGTAGCGCCAGCTTTTTTTAGTGCCTCAGTTGCGGATTCTACCGTTGTCTTCACCTCAGGGTCGAGACCTTCGGTCATATATTCTTTTACGATTCCGATAGTTTTTCCGGCGATATCATCCGCGAGTTCGATATAAGGCGTATCGTCACGGGCAATAGTTGTACTATCCAGTTCGTCTTTTCCGGCCATTACATCAAGAACAAATGCCGCATCCTCAACACTCCTGGTTAACGGACCGATACAATCGAGGCTGCTAGCCATAGCCACCACCCCACTACGAGAAACAAGTCCATAGGTTGGCTTGAGACCCACGCAACCGGTAAAGCTAGCGGGTAAACGAATTGAGCCACCCGTGTCGGTACCGAGGGCAAAGGGTGCAAGATCGAGCACTACCGCCGCCGCCGAACCACCAGAACTACCACCTGGTACCCGTTCTTTATCATGAGGGTTAAGGGTCGTAAAGAAATCGCTGTTTTCCGTACTAGAACCATGCGCGAAGGCGTCGAGGTTTGCTTTTGCAACACAAATCGCCCCTTCTGCTTCCAGACGCTCAATAGCCGAAGCCTGATACGGTGCGTTAAAGCCTTTTAAGATATTGCTCGCGGCTGTTGTTTCGCCCCCGTAGGTGAGGAAGTTATCTTTGGCAATAAATGGAACACCTGAAAGTCGCCCCGGCTCTTTACCGGAAGCAATATCTTTATCGATTGCTGCGGCACGTTCACGTGCTCGCTCTGCGGTCGTGGAAATAATTGCCTTATATTCTGACTTTTCATCGATTGCCTTTAAGGCCAGTTCTACCTGCTCTAGGGCAGTGCGTTTTTTAGAAACTACTTCATCGGTAATAGCTTTAATTGAGGGCCAGGTAGACATATGCCTTAGAGAATCCTCTTTGTCTTAATGTAGGCTTTATCTCGTTGTGGCACATTCTTTAGAAGATCTTCTTGGGATGGGCCATACTCTTTAATCTCATCTGCACGAGTAATATTCTTAAGACCCGTTACCTGATAGGTTGGGCTTAATTTTTCTGTGTCTGCCTTATCAAGAATTTCAACATAGCCAAGAATGTCGCTGATTTCTTTTTGGAACTCAGCAATCTCTGCATCTGTTAAGCGCAAGCGAGATAGCCGCGCCAATTTTAATACATCCTCTTTTGTAAGACTTGCCATTAGTACGTCTACTATAGCATCCATTTAACAGATAAGATAGGGATAAAATCTTTAGAGTATGCACAAAGAATAATAGAGCCGATAACTAGAGTTTGGATTTTACGTCAGTAATAATATCCCGAAGTTCGGCAGCCTTTTCGAACTCGAGGTTCGCAGCCGCCAAATCCATTTGTGCCGTAAGATCTTTGATAAGGTGCTTATATTCATCTTTTGGTATTTTCTTAAGATCCAGCTTAGCGCGCTTCGCTTCTTCGGGAAGATCAGGGCGAATCCCTTTTTCAACTGTCTTTTGAATACCTTGGGGTGTAATGCCATGTTCTTTGTTATATGCCTCTTGCAGCCCGCGGCGGCGATTCGTTTCATCAATGGTGCGCTTCATACTGCCGGTTATATTATCGGCATACATAATCACTCGCCCCTCCACATGACGCGCCGCGCGACCCACGGTCTGAATAAGCGCCTGCTCACTTCGCAAGAAGCCTTCCTTATCCGCATCGAGGATAGCCACAAGACTCACCTCCGGAAGATCAAGACCTTCGCGAAGCAGGTTGATACCAACCAAAACATCATAAACCCCTAAGCGCAGGTCTCTTAATATGTCAGTGCGATCGAGAGTATCAACATCACTATGAATATAGGTAACTTTAATATTAATCTCTTTTAAATATTCTGTGAGATCTTCGGCCATTCGTTTCGTCAGCGTCGTAACAAGTACACGCTGCCTTTTTGCAACAGTGTTGCGAATTTCGCTAATCAGATCATCAATTTGGCCTTCTATCTTGCGTACTTCTATCTGTGGATCCAGAAGTCCTGTAGGACGGATGAGCTGTTGGGCCGGTTCTGGACTGCGGGACAGCTCGTATTCGGCTGGCGTTGCACTGACATACACGATCTTATTAATGTGTCGCTCGAATTCCTGAAATGTTAAGGGTCGGTTATCAAGTGCGCTTGGTAAACGAAAACCATGCTCAACAAGCACTTCCTTACGCGCTCTATCGCCGTTATACATACCACGCACCTGTGGGATCGTCTGGTGCGATTCGTCGGCAAAAATAATGAAGTCATCCGGGAAGTAATCCAGCAGTGTGGCCGGCTGCTCGCCTGGCTCACGATTAGTAAGATAGCGACTGTAGTTCTCGATACCTTTCACAAAGCCCGTTTCTTCTAACATCTCAAGGTCGAATTTCGTGCGCTGCTTTAAACGCTGTGCTTCAAGCAGTTTATTCTGCTTTTCAAAAATAGACACTTGATCGTCAAGCTCTTGCTCAATTTTACCCAAGGCAACCTTGAGCTTGTCATAAGGAGTAACATAGTGGCTACCTGGAAAAACTTGTAAGCTATCAAGCTCAGCTATGATTTCACCGGTGAGTGGATCAATTTTAGTGATGCGATCAACTTCATCGCCAAAGAACTCAACACGGTACGCAAATTCATCACTTGCCGGAAATACATCAACCACATCACCACGGACACGAAACGTACTGCGATGAAAATCAATATCATTACGCTGATACTGAATGTCCGTTAAGTGTCGAATGAATTTATCTCGCACTTTCCGTTCACCCTTCTTTACAATTTCAGATAGGCCTGAGTAGTCTTCTACCGAGCCAATACCGTAGATACAGCTTACGGAGGCAACAATAATTACATCTCGACGAGTAAGGAGGGCGTCAGTTGCAGCATGGCGCAGTCGATCAATCTCTTCGTTAATTTGCGAGTCTTTTTCTATATAGGTATCAGAACGAGGAATATAGGCTTCTGGTTGATAGTAATCAAAGTAGCTTACAAAGTAGTGGACTGCATTATCGGGGAAGAATTGCTTAAACTCGCTATACAGCTGAGCGGCAAGTGTTTTGTTATGACTTAAGATAAGTGTTGGCTTTTGAACATTCTGAATAATATTAGCCATCGTAAAAGTCTTGCCAGAACCCGTGACGCCTAAAAGGGTTTGTTCTTTGAGGCCGTTGTTGAGACCTTCGGTCAATTGAGCAATAGCCGCCGGCTGATCACCGCGGGGCTTATAGTCACTTTTAATTTGAAACTTAGCCATCCTTATATTCTAACAAATATTAAGATTGCTTGAAGGCTCCTCGTTTCCTACCCTGTATGCTTATGCTGATCGCGCTCCAAAAACCAGTGATCATCTTTGAGCATATCTTTCTTAATATCCTTGTATTCGACATCAAGAATGTCCGTAATCATGTCAACGAGCTTCTCAGGATCATCGCTATAGACCACTAAGCTTCGGTGTGGGGGATCAAGCATTTCCATAAGTTCTGGAATTATGTCTGCGGTACCACCACTGCCGATTAATACTCCACAGGGCTTACCAGCTTCTAGTGCAGTTGTAAATTCATGGAGGCTACCAAATCTTCCACCAACCGTGATGATTGCGTCACTCGATTGCACTAAGTACTGATCACGGCCAACATAATTAAGGCCAGTGAAGTTAATAAAATCAAAGAATACGTGCGGCAAGCGATATTTATGTAGGTGTTCACGCAAGGATGAAGCAGGCGAAAAGCCAATACTAACCCCTCCGGCAAGTTTTGCTCCGCGGGCCGCATGATATGGCAAACCTACAGTCGCTCCGGTGGTAAGGATATGACCCTTTGCAGCAATTGCTGCACCAACTCGCTCAGCTAATTTTGAGGACGTAATGACTGTTTTACCGGCAGCAGCACCAGAAACACAGATTGAGTACTGTAGTTCATGCCCGCCATGAATATGGTCATCACTTTTTGTTGTAGCCATTATCGTACCTTCAACCTTTCTGGCATGATCATATCGTTATCAAGCTGCTTGAGCACCTGGCTTTCTAAATTAGCCTCACCCATGTAACGCACAAATAGTTCATTCCAAAGACTGCCGCGCATATGAGATATCACCCTATGCTCATACGGCGCCTGAATGAAGAATGAGGTTGCATTATCAAGAAGATTAAAGCTTACCGGCGCACCATCGCTTGAAATACCTACGTAATCGAGTCCTTGCCAAAAGCCAAACTCAGGATCAAGATCATACAGATGCTCTTCTGCCTTGCGCCAATATAAATCTTCCGGCTGTACATGGGGCTCAAAAATTTCTGGATGTTTCTCGTCTTCAAGATTACCGAAATAACGCTGGATAACTCGCCAGTGCACATGCGAACCAGCCATAATAGCCGTCTTATTGGCATCGCCAAGAAGCGTATCGGCAATAATCTTACCGAAGCCCGGCTTAACCTGTTGAAGCTTAAAGAATGCGCTATAAAGTCGTATTTCATTAATGTAATGGAAGAGAAGCGGCAATGTGGTCAGTGTGAGGCCGGGCATCCGTTCATGCTTTGGAGGGAGCAATATAATAACGCCCAGTTCTTTTAAGTGCGATAAGATGTGACGATTCTTTCGTATTTCACTTTCAGCAAGATCTCCCCATCGCTCCTGAGAAAGCTGCAATATTTCTATGTCACGGAGCTCAAAGTCTGAGGGCTGAAGCCTCTTATAGGTTTTTGTGAACTTCGTTAACCAACTGGTTGATTCAGCGAAGCGAATGGCGCCATACACCTCAAATAAGTTCTCTCGTTTCAGCATCGAGTCTACCGAGCTGTGATGAAGATGTTTCATAATCACCGGCGGTGGATTGTCATGAAGCAAGCGTTTCGCAACACTCTTTTTTAATACCCATACCTGACGGTTTACGTCTTTTGCTTCTGCTGCCTTTTTTATAAGGGGAAGAAGCGTATTTACATCACCCGCATCCTGACAGCCAAGTTTTTTGGCTAGCAAGGCATCATGTAATTCCACCTTATTCTTGAGCGTCTGGTAGAGCTCCCGACCCGTGGTATCTCTTGGATCCAAGTCAAGTTGACGCATTTTTGTGTGACTTTTTTCAACCACCTCAGCTATTAGGCGGACATCTGCACCAGGACGACCACTACCATCCTCCAATTGTTTCACCGCGAGCGTGAACAATGGCTCAGTTGCACCCAAAAGTTCTGATAAGAAGGTTCCCATTTCAACCATAAGCATAACACAAAAATCATCGTATTATGGCCTAAATCGTTGCGATAAATTCTACATAGGGCTGGCTTTATACCAGTCCGGTGCATTTCGCAGTAAAGTAGTCAGCTGAGCCTCGGTCAAAAGCCCGTCTTGAGCTCCAACATGCTGTACAACATTCATTGAGTTGATAGGACCCCACTGTAAAGCCTCTTGCAGGCTATGACCCTTCATAAGCGCAGCAACAAAAGTAGATGCAAATGCGTCACCCGCGCCTGTTCGTTCCACGGGAGGACCTGGATCAGGATATACAGGCATGAAGAAGCGTCCTTCGGGGCTGCTTGCATATGCCCCTTTTGGTCCGTCAGTGATCACCACGGTCTTGGGACCTAGTGCATGAAGCTTATCAAAAAGGTCATGTACATCTTTCTCATCCCCGCCACCAACCTTAACGGCCTCTTGACGATTCAAGATCAAGACATTGCAGCGTTTGTACAATTTCTTCAGACGCTGAGCGCCCTCTTGCATCTGGAATGTACCAGGTTGGAACGCAAAGTTAATTTCAGGCTCATCTTCAAGCCACTCGACAAGATCGTCATGGAACGGGAGGGTGTTTTTACTAATAGAACTGAAGTAGATCCACTTGGGTTTATCTGAGGGATGAAGCTTTGGCCAGTGGTAGTCGTATTGTTCATGGTTGATGAGTATCGTGCGCTCTTCCTTATACCACAGCACATAGTGGTAATTACTGACCTTGCCACGATTGATATGAATATACCGCGTGTCTACCTTATTGTGCTGAAGTGTCTTAATCATGTCCCGGCCGTGCTGATCATCACCGACATTGGCAACAAGTCCACTATCGAGCCCGAGACGCGCAAAACTTACACTTGCATTCGCTGCATTACCAACACCTTCTTTAACTTCAGCGTGGTCAAAAGGCAACTTCGTCGCAAAAGGAATCGCAAGCCATGGGCCTTCTTCGTTATTGTAGGTATGGACAGTTTTATCGAGCAATTTTATAAATGCATCGGTTACGACATCGCCCACACTTAAGACATCCATGGTTTTCTTTATTTTCCTTATTTAGCTTATGCTTACCCTATAGTATGTCATGAAAGAGGCCTTTTAGGCAACGAGGGCCTTGCCGGCTGAATTATAGAAACCAAGCTTTTCTTCTACCACTGCCTGAACAGCTGCAATAATCGGCTCCTGCAGTTTCACAATAGCGAATTCATCGGGATGCTCTTTAAGTTGCTGCTCGAGTGTTGTGCGATAGGCATAACGCATATCGGAGTTAACATTAATCTTAGTAACACCTATCTTTACTGCTTCCTCAAAAAAGTGGCCGTGTGTACCACTGCCACCGTGCAGCGATATATTGCAGTCTATAGACTCTCTAATTCGCTTCAGAAGCTCGAGGTCTAGTTCTTTTGGCACGGGATATTTGCCGTGTAAATTACCCACTGCTGCCGCGAACGTATCAATGCCAGTCGCACCTACAAAAGTCTTAGCTCCTTCTGGCGTACTAAAAGTCTTCTTGATAGTTTCGTAATCAATACTTTCCGTATGAACATTTGAGCTTCCGCCAAAATAATGAGGTTCGCTTTCCACTAAGGCCCCGGTCGTTTTATTGGCGTATGCAACTACCTCTTTTGTGGCCTCAATAATTTCTTCATCCGCGGCTTCGTGATTAGCCTGAGAGATATCAATATGGATAAATTCAAAACCTGCATCTATACCTTTTTTGGCTGCCTCGACACTTGGACTATGATCGAGGTTAATATACATTTCGATGCAGTATTCGTCTTTAATGTTATCAACGAGATCACGCACATTCTGTAGACCCAATGCATCTACTTCTCCCTGGCTCAGCTCAACCATAACAGGGGCGTTATGTTTTTGTGCAGCCCTCGCAATTGCGACAAGCGTTTCGTAGTTATCGATATTAAAAGCGCCAATCGCAAAATGCTCAGATCTTGCGCGGGCCATTGCTTTTCGGGCCAGCTGACAGTTTTTTATGTAGAGGCTGGTCTTGTCTTTCATCCTTTGTGTGGCTCCTTATTTACGATGTTTTTTATCAACGACGTGATGAGCAGCAAGCATAATATGTTTTGCGGTAAGGCCAAAATGCTCAAGCAGATCCTGCGGATCGCCTGACTCGCCATACTGGTCCTTCATACCAACGCGAATAAGCGGCGTTGGATGTTCTTCGCCTAAAATCTCAGCAACTGCACCACCTAAGCCCCCGTTAATTTGTGCCTCTTCAACTGTTACCACGGCACCTGTCTTACGAGCGCTCCTTATAATAGTTTCGGTATCAAGCGGCTTGATAGTGCCGACATGTACCACTTCGGCATCAATGCCGTCTTTAAAGAGTCGCTCAGCTGCAAGAAGGGCTTGGTAGGTCATCGTCCCCGTTGCAACAATCGTTACGTCAGTTCCCGGATCAAACACATACGCTTTCCCTATCTTAAATGGCGTTTCTTCAGTCGTAAAAACAGGGGTTGCCTCACGAGCAAGACGCATATAATTGGGTCGTTTGTCTTTTGCCATGGCAAGAGTCATTTTTTCAGCCTCAATACTGTCACAGGGTGCGAGGACCACCATGTTTGGCAAAGATCGCATAAGAGCGATGTCTTCGAGCATCTGGTGGGTTGCACCATCTTTACCGGTATAAAGTCCGGCGTGCGAGCCAATAATCTTAACCGGCCGATCATTCAAACAAATAGTTGTCCGGATTTGCTCCCAGTTACGCCCCGGACTAAAAGCAGCATAACTGCTTACAAAGGGGATTTTTCCCATAGCGGCCAAGCCAGAACCGACCGTAACCAGGTTCTGTTCAGCAACACCAATCTCTATAAATCGATCAGGAAAGGCTTCTTTAAAAAGACTAATTTGTGTCGAGTCGGTCAGGTCGGCACAGGCGGCCACAACCTGCACATCCAGTTCACCTGCTTTTTTAAGGCCTCGGCCAAAGCCTTTACGAGTTGGCTCAAGATTGAGCTTTTTGGTGACATTGGTAATATGCAACTCTGCCATTAGTCTTGCTCCGACTTAATCTTGCCTTGAAGTGTACGAAGATCTTTGAGCGCTTCTTTTGCCTGCTCTTCATTCGGGGGCGATCCATGCCAATGGAAATCATATTCCATAAAGTCGACACCCTTACCAGGAATTGTGTGAGCAATGATCATCACGGGCTTTTCAACAACGGCCCGTGCCATAGCAGCAGCATCAATGACAGCCTCAATGTTATTGCCATCGATTTCAATGACATGCCAACCAAATGCCTCCCACTTATCCCGTAAGTCCTCAAGTGGCATAACAACTTCAGTGGGCCCATCAATTTGGATATTATTACGATCAATGATGCCAATGATGTTATTAAGCTTGTATTTGCTGGCAAGCATAGCAGCTTCCCAGATATTGCCTTCATCAAGTTCACCGTCTCCTAGAACCACATAGATCCAGCGGTGCATCACTTTATCCATGCGCATCGCTAGAGACATGCCACATGCTTGGCTTAAACCGCATCCCAACGGTCCACTGGTTGTCTCCATGCCAGGTAGTTTCAAACGCTCAGGATGACCCTGCAGCCGAGAACCAAACTGACGGAGTGTCATAAGTTCTTTACGATCAAAATAACCAGCATGCGCCATCGTGGCATATCGTACCGGCACACAATGGCCGTTACTGAGGAGTAAAATGTCTCGCTTATCCCAGTCCGGATCCTTAGGATTGTGCTGTAAAATAGAAAAATACAGAGCCGTAAAAATGTCGGTAAGCCCTAAAGGACCAGCGGAATGTCCACTGCCAGCATGCTCCAGCATACGGATAATATCTTGACGTATGGCAACGGCCTTAAGTTCTAGCTCTTCAGTTGTGAACGCCATATCAGTCCGACTCATTTCCTCATTTTGCTAATGCTGCTACCAGTGTATCATAAGCGTCTTCGGGAGAGGCGGCATCATGAATAAAGCCCCCCGTATTGAGCACATCTACGCCACCTTCTGATAATGTCCTGGCATTTTTATCGTTTACTCCGCCATCCCAGCCAATCTCAAGTGAAGGCTTTTGAGACTTCAAGGCGGTAACTTTTTCAAGAAGCTGAAGGTCTGCTTCTCCACCAAAATGTCCTAAGTCCCCGCTAAAAACCAATACATGATCCACATAAGGCAAGAGTGGGATGATTTGATCAACGGAAGTGTCTTTTAATAAGGCCACACCAAGTTTAATGCCCATACCTTTGGCCTCCTGGATAAACGTCTCTATTTCTTCCGACTCTGCATGGATGATTATAAGATGAGGCTGCATACTAATAGCCTCCTCTAAAACCTTGAGGGGTCGTTTATACATAATATGAAAATCCACCATTAGTGGAGGCTGCCACCATACCTGAGAAGGACGTAACGAATGCGTGGGCGCAAATTCACCATCCATAAAATCAATGTGCACTCTTTCGGCAAATGGCTGCAAGCGTTCTAGCTGGCGTTGATACTCTTTGGTATCAGCCGCCATAATTGTTGGGCTGATTACTGACATTAGAACTCATCCATCTCTTGAATGCGTCGAATGAATCGAGGCGCAGCAGCAAAGGGCGTCATCAAAAAAGTATGGACCAGATCTTCAAAACTACCTGCTTCGATAAGCTCAGCAGGCAAACAAAGCACATTGGCATCATCGTCGTTTCGGGCCGAGCGTATAGTTTTCTCATCATAGCCAAGAGCCGCACGGATACCCTTAAACCGATTTGCCGCCATACACATGCCTTGACCGCTACCACAAATTAAAATACCTCGTGGTTCTTTATCTTTCGAAGCATGCATCTTTACCACGACCTTGTACGCAAAGGTCGGGTAATCATCATCCGGATTAAGCGTGGCCGCACTGTCATCTTCTACGTCATAACCAGCGCTAATAAGGTAGGCTTTTACTGCCTTTCTTGCCTCAAAACCTCGATGGTCGGCTCCAATAAAAATTTTCATGCTTGCTTACTTTTCTGGGTGACCATGCCCTTTAGTGTGCAACAAACGACCGACATCTGCGACATTCTCTACCAAGCGGTTACTGTAACCCCATTCGTTATCATACCAGGCAACGACTTTTAACATTGTTCCTTCGATAACAGCGGTAAGTTTGAGATCAACAATTGCTGAATGGCTGTTGCCAATAAAGTCCCTGCTTACAAGTTCCTCTTCGGTTACATCCAAGATACCCTCGTAAAATGGTGTCTTTGCGGCCTTCTTAAAAGCCTCGTTTACCTCTTCGACAGTAACAGGCTTCTTCGTAATAATCACGAAATCGCTGAGTGAAACCACTGGGGTCGGAACACGAATGCTTAAGCCTCCAAAGATCCCCTTCAGTGCCGGTAGCGCTTGTGCTGCGGCAATTGATGCACCCGTCGTGGTGGGCACAATATTCTCGGCAGCATTGCGACCTTCGCGTAGGTCTTTCGATGGGGCATCTTGCAAGGCCTGAGATGCGGTATAGCTATGAATAGTAGTCATCATGGCCTTTTCAATGCCAAAGTTGCTTTCAATCACTGCCGCAACTGGTGTAATACAGTTGGTCGTACAAGAAGCGTTGCTGATAATTTCTCCAGCCTCTTCCAACTTGTCTTCATTCACACCCAGGACGATGGTGGTGGCACCTTCGCCTTTTGCCGGCGCGCTGATAACCACCTTTTTTGCACCAGCATCAATATGAGCCTTGGCCTTAGCAGGATCTACAAAAAAGCCGGTTGATTCAATAACAACGTCAACATGAAGCTCTTCCCAGGGAAGAAGGGCCGGATCGCGTTCGGCAAGGACCTTAATTTCTTTACCATCAACTTTAATGTGGTGTTCATCAAAAGAAACATCATGAGCATAGGTACCGTAATTACTATCATGTTTTAGGAGGTTCGCGAGTGTCTTGGTATCGGTAAGGTCATTAATAGCAACTATCTCAAGGTCGCTTCGTTCAAAGGCAACTTTAAAAGCATTGCGTCCAATGCGACCAAAACCATTAATTGCTACTTTTGTTTTCACGACGACAATACCCCCCTGTTATATAGGGTTATTGTATATGCTTATGCTTACGCCTACAAGGGATTATCGGATGATTCAAAAACATGCGGCAACAAGGCAGGTATCGTTTCGTGTGGTGCCGCCAAGTCTGACAGCGCCAGATTTAAAATCGCTCGCTGAGTTCTGATTCTACTGGGGATCTGCGGTTGTTCTATGATATCTTCATTCTGTTCAGACATTTTTATAGACTTTCGCTCGGAGCCATGGGTTCATTCACGCGAATTTCCGTAACATCTCTTAAGCTAAATATGTAATGACCGAGGTCATTGTCAGTATCATGTACGATCAAATGTACTTCACCTTTTTCCCCAGGAAAGGCTTGTACATGTCGGCCTATCAGCACAGTGGGCGGCCATTTTTTTCTGTCTGTTTTAGAATAGTTTGTAATTTCAGTTGCAGTTCGTCTACCGAGGTGATGAACCGGCACCACGCGCTTGCTCGGGTAACCTGTTATGTTAAGTGTCGTACCTTTAGGCACATTGTTAACCCATTCTGCAAGCTGCTCATCGTGTGACCGAAGTCTCCTTGCCGCATCCTCTACACCACGTATTGCTACCTCACGACCTACTTGGATTGATGCAAGTTCATCCGTTGGGGTATGAAAAGCAGCTTCATGTGGCATTATTACCTCTGGCTCCAGCGCTGCTGGCACTCTTTTATAATCTTCTTAGCGTCTTCAATGTTGCCCCAGCCAAGAACCTTGGTGCTGCCTGGTTTCTTCAGATCTTTATAGTGAGTGAAGTGGTGTTCAATCTTTTGCTTAAAGCGCTCGTGAAGGTCATCAATGCTATTGATTGCATTATCAGTATTGCGGTCATCGGCTGGCACGCAAATTACTTTGTGATCAGCTTCGCCATCATCTTCGAAGTTTAATACGCCGAGGACTTTAGCCTGCACAACGACACCGGTTGGAATCGGATCGTTGCTCACAACTAACGTATCGAGTTCATCGCCATCTTCATCAAGTGTCTGAGGGATAAAGCCGTAATTAGTAGGCTTCGCAAAAATGCTTGGCTCAACACGATCAAGTTCAAAGGCAGCCTTTTCGCGATTCCATTCAATCTTGAGTGTTGACCATTTTGGAATCTCTACCACTGTTGTAATAACACCACCGTCAACATCACCGGCATCGTAAATATCGTTAAAATCAGCCATTAGCTCGCGTGCTCCTCTTATATTTCGCTAAAAATATTGTACACTAGTTTTAATGAAAATCATCGGCCACCGAGGCGCTGCGGATCTGGCTCCGGAAAATACTATCAAATCTATTAAGCGAGGTATCGCGGAAGGCGTGGACGCAGTGGAGTTCGATGTCCGCCAAACAAAAGATGGTGTGTTTGTTCTCCTTCACGACGAAGATCTTTTGCGTATCGCAGGGGCTAATACCAAAATTGCAGATATATCTGTGGCCAGCGCAAAAGCTATCGACCCTTTTAGTGGCGAGCCGATTCCTACCCTAGACGAGGCACTCGAAGCCCGCGGTAAAACAATGGCTGTTGTTGAAGCAAAGGGTGGCGATTGGGCAAAGCAATTAGTTGCAGCCCTCAAAAAACATATGCCCAGCCTTCATGTTTGTGTTATAGCCTTTAACCATCAAGAGCTCGCTTTGTTTCATGAACTCCTCAAAGATGTACCATGCTACGCGCTCGAAGAAAGAAGACCCTTTAAGGCGATACGATTCGCCAAGAAAGCAGGATTTAGCGGAATCGATTTGCACTATAAACTTATTAATCCGTTTACCTACCTCTACGCGCGTTTGCACAGACTAGATGTTATTTGTTACACCGTGAACCGTCCGTCCGTGATGCGGTACTTACGAAGATTTTATCCACGTGTCGCGATAACCACCAACCGTCCTGACCTGCTCAAGAAAATTATTGAAGACTAAAGATGGCCTTCAAGATGTTCGCGGATTTTTAGCGCTGCAGTTGCGCCCTCACCGACTGCCGTAGCAATCTGCATGGTCGCGCCCGAACGACAGTCGCCCACAACATATACGCCTGGCATATTCGTTTCAAGGTTTTCAGTACTCTTTATAAGGCCAATCTCATCGACCTCAATACCACTTGCAATAGCAAAGTCTGTATTAGGTTTTAAGCCCACAAAAACAAAGACACCGTCGGTTTCAAATTCTACCTTCTTTCCAGAAGCTTTATCGGTACCAATGACTTTTGTGAGCTTACCATCTTCACCGACAATTTCATCGGTGGTTGTATTCTTATGAATCGTGATCTTATCTTTGTGCTTCGTCTCTAGTTCGTGCACCAAGACATCTGACGCTCGGAAGTCTGAGCGCACAAGCATATCGATGTGAGTTGCAAAGCGGGTTAAGAACATGGCTTCTTGTGCAGCAGAGTTCCCCCCGCCCACAACAACTAGTCGCTTATCTCGATAAAAGGCCCCATCACAAGTTGCGCAGTAATGTACCCCCTTGGCATAGTATTCCTCTTCGCCAGGTACGCCAATTTTCTTATATCCACTGCCGGTTGCTATAAGAACCATTTTGGCATAGACATCGCCATCTGTTGTTTCGAGTTTCTTGCGCTCACCCTCATCAACGATTTTCATGACCTCACCAAGTTCAATTACTGCCCCAAAGCGCTCGGCCTGCTTACGCATAGCTTCGCCCAATTCAAGTCCTGCTATACCATCTGCAAAGCCAGGATAATTGTCTACCCAGTCAGTTGTCGCAATAAGGCCACCTGGTACCGCTTTCTCGTATAGGAGTGTTTCGATGTCTTCGCGAGTTGTATAGATAGCCGCGCTTAATGCCGCAGGTCCTGCCCCGACAATTACGAGATCATGTACTTTCACTGCATCAGCCATAGCTATACTAAAACTCCTTATGTCCCCGATATAGTACGTGGTTTGTGTGATTCAGGCCAGTTTTTTAGGCTATTGCGGGAGCCAGTTTTGAAAGATTGAATCCTACAACCACTTCGCGTGAGTCGTCTTCTTTCGTTACGACCGTCACTGGTACCGTAAGAGCACCACTTAATTCAAAAGCCTCTTTTTGGCGTTCGGGATTATGGTCAAGATTCACCACTTCATAATCAAGCGACTTTTTGTCTAAAAACTTCTTCACCATGACGCAGTAGGCGCATGTATTGGTGGTATAGATAGTGATGTTCTTTGGCATATTTTTTATCCCTTTTTTATTAGAGGTTTATACCCATTATATAGCGCTCATGTTTAAAAGCAATACACTACATGTTGTGGTATAAGCAGCGTTCTTATCTGTTAGACGCAAACCAAGAAGGCGCATCTAAAAGCTGTGTCCCTCCACGCTTTTATACGCCAGTATTATGCGTGCTGAGTTAGGCTTTTGCAAAGGTCAAAATCACTACAAATTTACTGACCAATAGCAACAAGCTGGATATCAAAAACGAGATCAGAATTAGCCGGAATACCACTTTGTGCTTGCTCGCCGTATGCTAATGCCGCAGGAATGATGAGCCGTCTTGTACCGCCCGCTTTCATGCCAGGAATACCTTGCTGCCATCCAACAATGAGACCACTTAATGCGCTACTAAAAGGCTGGCCTCTGTCGAGTGAGCTTTGGAAAATAGTGCCGTCCTTAGCAAGTGCACCAGTGTAATGGGCGGTGATAGTATCGCCCTCTTTAACCTCCGCACCCGTACCTTCAATAAGGTCGACTTTCTGCAAGGAATCAACCTTCTCAATTGGTGTAAAGTCTTTAAGTTTTGTACCCTCAAGCATGTTTGCTCTCCTCTCTTCTTCTTGTTGTATTTGAACTTTTTCCTGCGCACGCTGCTGCCTAACCTGCCAAACCACCAAAACACTAAATCCAACAGACGTTACCAAAAATAGAAGTGCCAGCATCAGTGTTCCGAACCGCTTCATGTATTCCTCTCCACGTTAAAAGACAATTGATTTAAAAAGTATACCATCAGCTCAAGCGCTGTGCATGTCGAGATGAGAATTGTCGAGGCGTGTCGGGAAAACCGTTTGTAAATGCTTCTATAAGTGCTTCTTTAAGTAAAGGTGATACAAACGGAATATCTGTGAGTTTTTCAATCGGAAACCAGAGTGGTTCGTAGGTATTTTTGCCCGGTGAAGTCCAAAAAGCCTCTTCGGAATCGGGTGATAAAAGTGGCTCTCCGCTCACAAAATCGCACATATAGACATGCTGCATGCCATATGGATCACCGGAATCCTCTAAATATATTAATCGAGGACTTTGAACGGTGATTGAAGTCTCTTCTGCAACTTCTCGTATGGCGGCCGAAGCCGGGTCCTCACCTGGTTCAACCCTACCACCAGGTAGCGTGTAGTATTCTTTATCTATCTTTAATCGCTTTATAAGAAGAATGTTTTTATCTTTCAGAACAATTGCACGAGCTGCATTTCTCATAGTACCTCTTAGTATACCCCTATATACGCTCGGCTTTAAGTTTATCCGATAAGTCTGTCGCGAGTGCACTGAGCATCTTATTTACTTCCTCAGTGGTGAGCGTACGGGCAGGATGTGAAAGCCACAGACGGAACGTAAAGCGCATTCTATCCGAATTCTCAGGTTTAAAAATATCACGTGTGGTGAGCGTCAAAATATATCCGTGTTCATCTGCGTAAGCAGAAGCACTATCTTGAACTGCTGAATATACTGCTGCAAATGTTATCTGAGCAGCGACTTCAAATGTTACATCCTGTTGCGTTTTGGGGAACTGACTAATAGGCGTGTACGCCGTTTGATCAGAACTAATCTGAGACAAGTCTATTTCAAAACCGGCAGTAAAGGACGACAGCTTAAGTGCTTTCTGTATTTCAGGTTTAATTTCACCCACAAATCCTAAGAGCTTGCCCTTGTACTTTACGAAAGCAGATCTCGTGAGCTCAAAAGGGGCCAGCATTTGCTTCGCGACGTTTTCATGCGGCTCATGATCTATAACTTCAAAGGTTAGCCCTTCAGGAATAAGATGCTCCAAGTATGCTCGAGCCTGATAGTACGCCGCACCTTCGTATTTTCGTGCCGCCGTTTTATCGTCAGCAGTAAAGACGAGTGCCAATGTCTCAAATTCTTCAGGAACCTTTTCTTCATTCACTGCGCCTTTAATGTGTGTTTTGCCAATTTCAAAGATAGCAAACTCATTATCGTCGCTACGCACCATATCGCTGCGAATATTTGTCTGAACTTTATCGAGTAGGCTCGGCAAGACCGAGAGTCGATAATACTGAAGGTCCGGGCTTATAGCATTACGAATATGGAAAGCTCTTTCAGGATCTTGGCCAACCTTCTTCATGAGGTCACCATGCACGAAGCTGTAGGCTAGAACTTCATTAGCCCCAACTCCCTTGAGGGTATAGCGTACATACATCTTAGTATCCATGGCCGTGTTCTTTTTTGCGGGTCTTGCTGTACGAATCGGCAAGTTTATAGGCAGCGTATCAAAGCCATGAAGGCGTCCTATTTCTTCAACAATATCTTCCGGCATTTCAATATCGGTACGCCAGAATGGAGGACGAACATGCAAGCGTGACTTATCGGCAGGTACAGACTTAATGGTAAACTCAACATTTTCGAGAAGTGTAGCGATTTCTTTAAGCGATAGCTTGCTTCCGAGCCGTTCATTAATAAAGTCAGCGGTAACCACAACATCTGCCGGCTCCTCAAGCTTGCCATGAACGTCATGCACCAAGCTTGCCTGTGTAGCACCAGCCTGCTGGGCCATCACTTCGAGGACATATGCAAGTATGCGGGGGTTCTGCAAAGGACTCTGGCCCTTTGTGTAGCGGGTTGACGCATCAGTAAATAAACCGTGACGCATGCTTGAGCGACGAATGGTATACATATCAAATGTCGCACATTCGATCACAATATTCTTGGTTGTCTCACTTACTTCCGTCTCATTGCCGCCCATAATACCGGCTAAGGCAACGGCTTTTTTATCGGTAGCGATCACGATATCGTCTTCAGTAAGGGTAATTTCCTTACCGCCTAGAAGCGTGATTTTCTCACCCTTCTTTGCGAGACGAGGTCCGAGATGTGAGCTCTCGAGTTTGTCGTAATCGAATGCATGCAGCGGTTGCCCGGTTAAATGCATAACGAAGTTGGTCACATCAACGACATTATTGATAGGCTTAATGCCAACACGCATTAAGGATGCTTGGAGCCATACAGGGCTCTTTTTTATCTCGACATTTTTCATAGCTACCGCCATAAACCGCGGTACTAATTTGCCAGCTTCGTTTTTAACGCTTAGCTTAATATCTGACTTAGTATCAAAATGTGGCTCCCTTAGATACCAATCTGGGCTCTTGAAGCTTAGTCTGCTAATACCTGCAAGCTCACGGGCAACACCCAAGTTTCCGAAACAATCCGGGCGATGCGTAAACATCTTATTTTCACAGTCGATAACAAAGTCATCGAGACCAAAGTATTCAACAAATGGTTCACCTGGCTTTGGCGTACGGCCAACTTCATCCGGCACTATTTCTAGAATTCCGGTATGGTCATCATTGATACCAAGCTCTTTTGCACTTGCCAGCATCCCATTACTCACAACACTGCGTAATTCGCGGGCATCGAGAACAAATGGATCACTCGTGCCGTATGTTGAAGGTACGGTTACGCCAGGAGCCAGCCATGCAACATACATACCGGCCCGCACGTTTGGTGCACCGCACACAACTTGCACAAGTCCCTTTTCGTTTCTCTTAACACCCTTGGTCTTGCCACCATCATCCACCATACATACATGCAAACGATCTGCATTAGGGTGATCTTCACACGACACAACCCTAACAACCACCACATTTTCAAACTGAGGTTTCCAATCAATAACTTCCTCAACCGCTCCAAGCTGTGCGCCAACTCGTTTTAAGAGTGTGTCGCGAGAGATCGATTTAAGATCAACGTTACTGTATTGCTGGGCAAGATTTAAGCTTACTTTCATACAACCTTAACTTTCTGCTTTGGCTTAAGCCATACTGTTAGCGTCGGGAAAAAGAGCACTATACAAATAAGGAGAATGTAGAGTGAAAAGCCATATTCTTCAAAACGCCAGCTCGTGATCGTAAGCATGGTGATAATCGAACTTATGATACCAAGCCCAAACACAGCGCTATTTTCCGTATCCGGATGCCTATAAATTTTATGGATGGTCGGTATTCCGGCAAATAGATCTGCTGCTATTGCAAAAATAATGGCCAAGATCCCTTCTCCTGTCATAAACCAAAGTAAAAGACCCAACAAAGACAAAAGACCAAAAAAATAGTCGCTTCTTTTTAATCGCCAGTAAGCTTTTTTTGTCGCAAAAGATACGATAACAATAAGAAGAGGCCCGAAGCCAGAAGCAAAGGCCTGAACAGATCTTAACCCTGCACCTTCCGATATCTGGGCCGCGAAAGCGATCATTGGCGCAAAAGCCCATAAGAGCCAGGTCATTCTATTCGGTTTAACTTTGCCCTTAATGATCTCCTTAATATAAATAAAAGAACCTGCGAGTTGTATAAACATACCCAAAAAAACAAAATTCTCATTTATCATACAAACTGCCTTAGAAATTCTATTTTGGCGGATTCAAAGTGACGGATGTCCTCTATGCCATATTTCATAAGAACTAGTCGGTCGATACCGCAGCCCCATGCAAAGCCGGTGTATTCATTTGAATCAATCCCCGCTTGCTTAAGAACATTTGGATGAATCATGCCGCAGCCCATAAGCTCTAGCCACATGTCGGCCTCAGTATTACCTTTACGAAGAGCTTCGGGTCGTTCAATTGCGAATTCAAAACTTGGTTCAGTAAAAGGAAAATAAAATGGTTGAATCTTTGCTTTTAGCTCCTGTCCAAAGTACTCACTTAAGAATGCCTTTAACGTAGCGACAAGATGACCGACATTGGTGCCTTTATTTACATATACACCTTCAAACTGATAAAACGTATGTTCGTGCGTAACATCAACATCCTCATTTCTAAAGACGCGCCCAGGAATTACTGCGGCAATCGGCTCGCCCTTTTCTAGATTCTTTTTATACTTCTTTAGCACACGGTTCTGCATGGTAGACGTGTGCGCAGGAGCAATCAGACCTTCATCTGTCATAAAGGTATCGTAATCATCGCGTGCTGGATGACCTTCTGGAAAGTTCAAACTTCCAAACATATGAAAATCATCATCAATTTCCCGGGATTCAACAGCCGTAAAACCCATGCGATAAAAAATATCGACAATATAGTTCATTTCCGTCATGAGCGGATGAATACTGCCGAGTTTTGGAGATAAGAATTGTGGGCGTTTGGTCGTATTAACATCAAAAGGCGCCGTTACATCGATAGGCTCAAGCACCTGTGCTTCTGCCTCCAAATCCTGCACTACACCTTCAAGTTCGGTTTTTAACTGATTAACTTCTTTACCAAATGAGCCCCGCTCTTCAGCCGGCAGTGATTTAATGCGTTCATATAAAGCCCGCAAGGCAGGATCGCGTAAAATCGCTTGTCCTTCTTTTTTGGCGCGCTCTTTTAGTTCTAATGCAACGTGAGCAATTTCCTCGTTTTTGTAAGTCATCTTGAGAGTTATTATAATACAGATATGGCAATTGAACATCGTCCTCCTGCAGAATTCCACATCGCCTCGCATGACACACTCTATTTTGTAGCCGGCCCCATCCAAGG
Organism: uncultured Candidatus Saccharibacteria bacterium; assembly: GCA_965231105.1. Classification (GTDB taxonomy): domain Bacteria; phylum Patescibacteriota; class Saccharimonadia; order Saccharimonadales; family JACDBH01. The sequence goes on from OZ246417.1 coordinate 357,049, forward strand.
TGCTCCAGACTGGCAAAAGGAAGCGTTTTATCACATTGACAGCCTGGCACCTCGCACCGGTACTCATGTTGCTAACCCACGAAGAGAACTTATAGACATCGACTTTGACTACGACGAGCAGGTTTCTTGGGAAAAAAGGGGACTATGGCGAGCAGCCAAACACGGCGGCATACTTGTCTGGCTGGCCGCGCAAGACCATTCCCTATCCTATAAAGAAGGTCGAGCATACGGGCAGACAACCCGCTTTGAATTTGCTCGTGCCATTGGATGGCGAGACTACGATCCTTTTGTGCATGTAAGTATAGGTATCGAACCCGGTTATGATGGCAGCGAAAGATACTATAGGCATGCAGCTGCTGAATCAGGTCTGCCGGTGCATTCCACCTTAGAAGAAGCATGTAATTATTTAGTACGAACTAGGTAATTGTGTTTTCACGGACACACATCAATGCAGACTTCTCCGTAAGCTCAAGTATCTTAAAACCTACTTGCCCAGCGCTTTCACGTTTTTAGCTACAATAACTCCGCCCGCTACACACATAGCCAATTCCAGATCAGTAAGGAAGAGTGTGCCATCAACTGGATCAGGTGGACCGTCATTTGCGCCAAGTATTTCCGCAATAACATGCTTCTGATCGCCTATCCAATGGCCGATAGTTTCTATCCTACTTGAATCCCTACCGCGCAGGACATCGGCTTCCTGCATATTGTCCCAACCCCTAATTCCACCAGCGAACACCATTCCCACTCCAAGACCAGCAAAAAGTAAATTAGCAGCTTGATTTCGAGCCATAATAAACATACCTCCTTTTTCCGACAATATACATCTGGTTATACGCCTATATAGGGAATGTGCAATAGTTCGTTTTATATTTTACAATTACTATATGGGAACATTTTCATTCGATATTGTCAGCGACTATGACAAGGCTGAGATCAATAATGTTTTTGACCAATCTCAGCGAGAACTCGGTAATCGTTATGACTTCAAGAACACACCTGCTGCACTTGAGTGGCTCAATGATGAAAAAGCGGGACTCAAAGTTATTGGTAACAGTGACTGGCAAATTGACGCCATTTTGGATATTGTGCGCAAAAAACTTGCTGCAAGAAACCAGAGCCAGAAAATTCTTGACACTTCAAAAGAACCAATCGTCTCTAACCTAAAAACAACAAAAGAAGTCCTGTTTAAGAAGGGTCTAGATCAGGACAAGACCAAAAAGATAACGGCACTGCTTCGTGAGAAGTTTCCAAAAGCTAAGACCCAGATTCAGGGACAAGAAGTTAGAGTTACGAGTGGAAGCAAAGATGAACTGCAGGCAGTCATGCAACTTTTACGTGCGCAAGATTTTGATTTTCCTCTGCAGTTCACAAATTTCCGCTAAGTTTTCCTTGTAGGTTATACTTAAGCGTAATGGAAGATTACAGTACTGACGGACCAGTTCTGGCTGAGGTTGATATTCGTGAGCATTGTATAAACGTCTTGAAGGAAAATGATCGAGGGGATCATACGTCGCCTGCTCGCTTGTATCCGCACCAATGGTTGTGGGACAGTTGTTTTATAGGTATTGGTCTGCGTCATCTTGATCCGCAAAGAGCGGCACGCGAGGTATCAAGCCTTGTTCATGGTCAATGGGCCAACGGCATGATTCCGCACATGATCTTCAATATGAAGCATGAGTATCGCTTGGAACGTGATACCTGGCGCAGCTGGCTGAGCCCCTTTGCCCCTGATAATCGCGCAACATCTGGCGTCACTCAGCCGCCCATGATCGCTGAAGCAGTCGTTAAGATCGGTCAGAAAATGAATAAAGTGGACCGCCGCGAGTTTTATCGGTACATGTATGAGCCTTTGGTTGCCTACCACGAATGGCTGTATGCCGAACGAGATCCTCATAAAGAAGGCCTGACACTACAAATCCATCCGTATGAAGTTGGTCTTGATAACACACCGCCGTGGGTTGAGCAGTTGTATGAGCACAACCATCCGTGGTGGGTTGATGTGATCGAAAAACTCCATTTAGATGGCATTATCAATCTTATCCGCCGGGATACACGCAGAGTTGCACCGGGCCAACGTATCAGTAACATGGAAGCACTTTTATTGTGGGACGTAGTTCGTCGTCTGCGTCGTAAGCGTTACGATATTGATAAGATCTTGCACCGTTCACTCTTTTGTACTGAAGATATCACCTTTAATAGTATCTTCGTGCGAGCTAATACGCAGTTAAGGGCTATCGCGGCGGCATTGCATCGTAAACTACCGGACGAATTGCTCGCCAATATGAAACATACGGAAGAAGCACTTGAATCTCTCTATGATGAAGGTACAGGACAATACTATTCTCGAGATTTTATTACGCATAAACTGCTACAACAACCTAGCATCGGAACATTTATGCCTCTCTATGCCGGCACCATTTCCAAAGAACGTGCTGCGCGCTTAGTTGAGCTTTTAAAAAACCACAAATCCTATTGGCTTCATCACCCTGTCCCGAGCGTCCCTTTGACTTCAACCTACTTCAGCGCCGAGAGATACTGGCAAGGTCCGAGCTGGGTTAACACCAACTGGCTCATTATTGAGGGACTTCATCGGTATAACTACGATGAACTAGCTGATGAGCTGCAAGACAGAACAGTTCGCATGGTTACTTCAGCCGGACCACACGAATACTTTTCACCAATCGACGGAAAGGGTTTAGGCGCCAATAACTTCAGCTGGACGGCTGCTCTCACTATCGACATGCTCGAAAAGTCCTAGCACTGTTTCGACACGTTCACCTGGACGCAAACCAGATATTCGATCGACAATACCAAATCCTCTAGGGATTAAGTGTCCTTGAGCAAGCGCCAGTACAATTGCATCTGCTACATCTAACCGGTTCATCCACGCAACAACTTCAGGCGATTCTTCAATCACCTCAGGGAATATCTCTTTAATATCCATAATCCGTGCAGCTTAATCATCTGTAAGTGGTTTGTCAAGCAAGAGTGGTTCTACGCTTGGGCTTGCATCAGCTATCTTCACGACATCTTTATCAATTTTTCTCAGTTCCTTATGCGCATTATTAAAGTGATTAACGGTTGTACCTAATGAGCCACCGAGTTTTTGCATTAATTGCTCGTACTGCCCGATGTGACGGCCCAATTCACCTACACGGATTTGAATTTCTTTGGCCTGTTCTTCAATTTGGAGACTACGAAGACCTTGCAGGACTGTTTGGAGATAAGCCATGAAAGTAGTTGGGCTCACAATAATCACATTCTTTTCTTGGAAGGCGTATTCAATAAGGTCGCGAGCCGAGGTGTTCGTAGTACCCACTTTGTTAACTAAAAGATCGTAATAAATAGCTTCGGACGGAATGAACATAAATGCGTGATCCATAGTGCCGTCTTTTGGCCGGATATATTTACTCGTCTCATCAATGCGGTTTTTAAGATCCGCTTTAAATGCCCTCGCAAGATTCTCCCTTTGCGTTTTATCTTTTTCTTCAATGAGGCGATTATAGTTTTCAAGCGAGAATTTGCTATCGACAGGTAGCATTTTGCCCTTATCTAAAACAATCACGGCGTCACAAATCAGATCCCTGCCTTGCTCGTCACGACAAATTTTAAACTGCATCTTAAACCGTTCGGGTGGCAAGACATTTTCAAGTACCTGTTCGAGATAATACTCACCCAAAACACCACGCTGCTTAGGATTTTGTAGTACGTTTTGAAGTGTCTTGAGTTCATCAGCAACGTCCACGACGCGCTTGTTTGTATCGTCGAGTTTAGTGAGACGTTCGGTTACATCAGCAATGAGCTTGCTACTTTCAGAAAATTGCTTTTGGATAGAGGTTCGCATAAGTTCCTGGTTCTTATCCATTCGATCACTCAGCTGTGTGCTAATGCCTTCTTTAAACTTTGTAATATCTTCGCTCAAATTTCGAAGGTCTTCTTTTAGCAATAAGGCCGTAGTTTGATCCTGTTTAGGAGCAGTCTGATTTTTAAGCAAAAAAACGAGCAGCACCAACACAAGGCCACTCAATATAATGACAGCAATGACCATATAAAGAACCTCCTTTAAGGGGTTCGGTTAAATTTGAAAGGGGGAGGTGTTACCTTTCTATCCGCCGTTAAGAGCTATTGCTCGCTGGGCTTCGATATAAGCCAGTAACTTTTCCATTGACCTCGAGGCAGAGAAATTCCCTGCCTCTTTTCACTATACCATAAGCGTATAGAGGCTATTCGTCGCTGTGCACTTCTTCTAGAGTCGATATGCCAGAGTCTTCTTCATGCTCAACATGTATGTAGCGATGCGCCAACTGAACGCTAATTCCAACTATGAGTACTCCGGCCAACAACAGGAGTGCGCGCCAATCAAATAACTTATGCTTGGGTGCCTTTTCATGGATATCCGGAATAATATCACTAGCCGCGATATAGAGTAGGAAGCCTGCACTTAAACCAAGTAGGAAACCAATAGGCAAGATATCTGCATCACCAAGCGAGAAAGTAATGAGCGCAAATACTGTCGTGGCAAGTGCGCTCATTATGTTTACCAGGAGCACTCGGCTTCGCTTCATGCCTTTTGCAAGCAGCAATCCAAAGTCACCGATTTCTTGCGGTATTTCGTGTGCCGCCACTGCGATTGTTGTCACAATGCCGGTCGCGGGACTCACCAAGAATGCTGCGGCAATGGCAACGCCGTCCATTGCATTATGTACCGTATCGCCAATGATAATGAGTGGTTTCGTTGCCCCATCCTTATCTTCATGCGCATGCTGATGATGGTGATGAAACCAATGAAGCAGACGTTCTGCAAAGAAAAATGCTAACATACCCACCAATGTTGCGAGCAGCACCGTATCGGCCGATGCTTCCTCAAGTCCATCTTTTAAAAGATCTAAAAAGACTGCAGCTAAAAGTGCTCCTGCTGCAAATGGAGTTGCGTATTCTGCCAGCTTATCCGCGATCGTATGCTTACTTAATAAAATCGCTCCTCCGATTAAAGAGAAGACGCCGCCCGCTAATGAGAGGGCTGTGAGTTGTAAGTATTCTGTCATAGCGCTAGTGTAAATGAGCGCTTATAATTTTTGCAAATTTGTCGCAAAAAGGATTATAATTGCACCATGACATCTGATATTCAAAGCTTTGAGCTCCGATTAAAAGAAGCAGGCTACAGCCTTACGGTTCCGCGCCGGTATGTCTTTGAAATGCTTCAGACCGCCTCTCCCCTTACCATGCAGGAACTTTATAGCCGATTAAGTGGCAAAGTGGATAGGACAAGCGTGTACCGGATCGTGACTCTATTTGAAAAGCTTGGCATATCACAACGCATTGCTCAAGGCTGGAAATATAAAGTAGAACTTACCGATGCTTTTATACCCCACCATCACCACTTTACCTGTAACTCATGCGGGCGTGTTATCAGCTTTGATGAGCCGGAAGGACTTCATACTATGCTCAATGAAGTGGGTGCGCAAAGTGGCTTTACGCCCGAAACCCACACGCTTGAAATTCAAGGGCTTTGCAGCAACTGCAGTGCCTCACTTTTTACAGCCGGCGCCTAAAACTACCAACCACCCTTACTCTTAATACGGAACCGTTTGATAATAAGCCCATCGAGAAGCAGGTGGCTAAAGTAGCCACTCACGGCTGCTCCGTAGATCGCAACACCCGTTATCCATACATGCTTGCTGTGCAAATAAGGCACGAGGATAACCGGTAATGGCACAAGCACCATCGCGAGCTTTGAATGAGTCCAACCGCGGTGATGCCCAACTATCGGTGTCATAGCCAGAAGACCTAAGTATGCAGCTGCTTCCAGCCTATCGGCAGCAATGAGCACTATGTCAGCAACAAAGGCGATACCAAAAAATATGTTTTGTCCTTTTGAGTTCGTGTCGACATCTGGCCAGAGTGCAAATAATACCGAAATAATAACCAGTGCCACAGCCATTTGCCAGCGACTCAAAACCCACACATTTTGCTGCAGTATATTGCCAGGAACGGAATTGATAATGCCTAAGAAACCGAGACCGAAAATGACCCCGCCGCCTGTATGCCCTTTGTAGCCTGCCATATGTATAAGCATAAGCTAGGCAGGAAGTAGGAGCAAACAAAAAAGGACCGTTTGACGGGTCCTTCTTCGTTCGCGCCGCTGCCCTTTCGGGCTGCCTTGCTGATCACCTCACGATGACTGCATATCACTATAAACCTATGCAAATACTTGTCAACAATGATTATTTATTTTTTAATATGCTTATGTTTACTTCTGTGGATAACTCTCTATGTTAACACCTTAAAGTAGTTCAGAACTATTCGTCATGAAAATGCCATTTATTTTGCCGCTGCCGTTAAAATTGAATGACACCACATAGCCATTAGCCGACTTCCCTACTACTGAATTACTTGAAAAGTAATTTTTGTAATCACCACTGCCATAAGCTGCAAGAGTCGCATCATCAAGACTAAAGTCCCAAGGTGTCGTGGCCCCATCTAAATAAACAAGATCACCGATTGCCTCTGTTGGCGTACGTTCACCAATCCCTTCAGAAGCGGCAAGAATTACCGTAACGGTAGGAGCCATGTAACCTTCTAATGCTGCGGTGTTATCAGAAGTAATCGCCGCAGCAATATTATCTTTCGTCTCCTGGGTTGGTAATGTTTGGGCGCTCTGTGCATCTTCATCCTCTTCAGCATTATTTGCAGCAGACTGCTGTAAAGCAGCAATCTGATTCTCTAGCTGAGCAATCTTGTTTTTATCAGCAGCGCTTTGATCCTTTGCTTCTTTGTCGCGCCAATAAAATGCACCTGCTCCAGCGGCCAAGAGAACAAGAATTATGAAGATATATCCAACACTTTTAGTCTTTTTAACCTTTATGACGGGCTTTTCGTTTATAACGCTGACTTTTTCTGGTTCTTCCATAGCATTTATCCTCTTATGCCTTTATAGTACCAGATGATGAAAGTACGCGGGAAGCGAGTATAATGAATCGTATGGATGACGATCTGAAGTCCGCCTCCAATTCAATGTCAGACCTACCGAATGAGCCGAAATATGCGCCCACCCCTGGTAAGCATAGAAAACGAGGTAAAACGAAGCTCGTTGTTATCGCCGCTCTTATTCTTATCATTTTTGCAGGATTCGCATTCTGGAATCTTTTCCTTAATAAGCCAAAAACAGAAACACCTGTCGCGACAACTCCCGCCCCAACTGTTACTGAAGAAGAATCCCCGGCTGGCGCAGATGTGCCCGATGCAAGCGCGACTGAAACATTTAAGAGCTCGACGCTGGGCGTTACCTTAACTCATCCCACAACTTGGAAAGTTACCGAAGCATCAGGAGGGGTACGAATAGAGTCACCCGAGTTTAATTATCAAACCGTAGACAAAGGAACGGTTACGGGTAATTTTCGGGTCTATATTCGTAAGGGCTCGCGTGACATAGATGGCACCTATATTGGTCGCGGTGTGGCCATTAAGCCCTCAGAAAAGCTGACATACACACAGCCAGCTCCGGGACAACGCACCGAAACGCTTCTTTCTTCATTTGGCTATGATACATCTGATAACTTTGCGTTTTTCCTTATTGCCGGCAATTTCCAACTTAACAAAGAAGACACTTTGGGACCCGATTATGGCAAAGAGCCCGATACCTTTATTGTTGGGGGCGGCTATTCCGGAACAGAGTTAGTTGATGATTTTGCCTTTAATCAGGTGCTTACCGAAACATACGATCAGACCAACGCCTACGAGCAGGCTCACGATATTATAGAATCATTACAGCTTCGCTAATTTTTATTATCCGCAACTTTGTGTCATAGTAGTGCTATGAATACTTATGACGGTGCTGTATGGGAAAATGCAGGTCCAGAAGACCGAGCGAAACTCATGTTTCCTTTTGGAGCACTCGTTCAGGTTGCCTATGCCGAAACACTCCAAGAAGCAGGTACCGCTTCGGTAAGCCGTGCAATAGCCCGACAAAACCTCATCGATTCTGAGGCTCTCGGTGGTAAGAGACCTTTATCAACCCATGAGCTCAGCCCTGCAGGTCGTTTTTTGCTCCACTTAGGTTCAACCGTAGCCGATCTAACCACAGATCGATACCAGGATCTTTTTACTCCCGAACAAATGGCTTGGATTCAAAATGGGAATGTATATTTTAAAGATAATCATCACCGCGAATTTACGTCGTCGGCATTTGCAGCCCTGGGATATATGGTCATGTTTGTGGATACCGCCACGCAATATACGAACTTCCGCAAGCAGCGTTCGACTGAATTAGGCGAAACGATTAATACAGATTGGTTTGTCGATTTGGAACGAGAAGCTGCTGCCGCACCCATGAGTTATTGGTCCATTCCTCCATACGGTCGTAAAGCGCCCTACATAGACCGGATCGCTCAGCACGCCCGCGCAAAGGCAGGAAAATTGCGGTACAAATTTGGTGCCTCGCCGCTCGCAAAACGCGGAGAAGAAGGCTGGGGGCTCAGTTCCGCAGTAGCACTTGATATTGAAGACGAACGCATAAAGCGAGGCCAATTTAGCCGCGAAGGTGAAGTAACCGCCTCCACCCCTACCTCCTGGTATTCGAGTAGCGGCTGTCCGGTGCGGCATGACCGCCTTGCACAACTAAAGCTTGAACGGACCCTTACAGCAGAACAAATGGCACGAATACTCGACAGCAAACTATATAAAGCAAAAGATCGAAAACTTATGCTCCTTAAAGACCCGTACGCTCGAACTTCACAGGTAGCCGGAAAGCTTTTAACAGTTTCTTCCAAAATCTTTGAAAGTGTTCAAAAAGAAGTCGACGCAGCAGCAAAACCTTAGGCGTTAACGACTTCTCCACCATTCACATGAATAGTTTGGCCGGTAATATACGATGCCTCATCCGAAGCAAGAAACACAAAGGCGGGCGCAACTTCGTCTGGTTGTCCAGCCCTGCCTAAAGGTACATCTTGCCCAAAAGCGGTAACCTTTTCTGGTGGAAATGTGGATGGAATTAATGGTGTCCATATCGGTCCAGGCGCCACTGCATTAACCCGTATACCTTTAGCAGCCAGCGATTCAGATAGTGAGCGCGTAAATGAGACAATTGCTCCCTTTGTAGAGGAGTAGTCTAAGAGCTGCGGACTACCACGAAAGGCCGTTACAGATGTTGTGTTAATAATTGAGCTACCCGCTTTAAGATGGGGGAGCACTGCCTTGCTCATAAAGAACATGGAGAAGATATTAGAACGAAAAGTACGCTCTAGCTGGTTCTTAGTGATTTGCTCTATCGACTTTTGTGGGAACTGCTCGGCTGCGTTATTAATTAAAATATCAATCCGCCCAAAAGACTCATTTGCGAAGGTTACAAATTGCCGACAAAACCTTTCATTACCCACATCACCTGCGAGGCTAATGCATTTCTGGTTATACTCACGAACGAGTCGCTTTGTTTCGGCCGCATCTTTCTCCTCGTTTAGGTAGCAAAATGCGATATCTGCCCCTTCTTTTGCAAAAGCTACGGCGACTGCCCTACCAATACCGCTGTCACCGCCAGTAATGAGCGCAACTTTACCTTTGAGTTTCCCGCTTCCTTTATGGGCAGGGTTATCGGTGCGAGGCTGTAAGCCCATTACATGTTGCTTGCCAGGCTTAGACTTTTGTTGTTCAGGAGGTAATTTTTTTGGACGATTAACGGATGTGGACATAAAAATATCCTCTTAGAATAGAGGATATTTTTGCACGTAACGCGCGCTTGTCGCAGCGATATATCTAACTTTTATTAGATTTCGCTTGCGCGACGACGTCGGTTACGACCAAGTGCGCCAGCGGATAGCACAACGCCACCAAGTGCTGCTGCAGCTAAGATAGGGAAGCCTGTAGCTGGAAGCTCTGGTCCCTTTCCAGGCGTGGTAGTAGTCGTGCCTGCTGGAGCTTCAGTGGTTGATGTGGTGCTTCCTGCAGTTGTCGTTGGAGCTTCAGATGTACTTGGAGCACCCGTTGTAGTTGGGGCTTCGCTAGTAGATGGAGCAGCTGAGGTAGTAGGAGCTTCGGTAGAGGTAGTAGAGGTTGAAGTAGTCGTTGGAGCGATTGTTGTCGTAGTAGTTGAAGTAGTCGTGGTTGTGCTTGTAGTAGTGGTCGGCTTTTCACATTCTTCAATATCAAACTTGTTCTTAGCTTCACCACCTGGCCATACGGCCTTTACAACAACATGACCAGCACCAGATTGAACATAGATAGGCGCATTTGTCTCATTAACTTCAGTGTCGGGGTTATCTTCAGCTACAACACTGTTTGCCACAGTTTCGCCGTTAATAGAAACTGTGATGGTTTCGCCGACCTTGTCACCAAAATCAAATTTATTAATAACAATTTCTGGGTTTGAGTTAGCATTAACGCCATCTGTACAGTCGGCAGCCATACCAATATTTGCATGGTGAGCAGAAGCATCGCCTTCGTATAACGCAACAGTACCGACACTTAGGGCGGTAGCAGCGATTGTTCCACGAACCATTGTTTCAATCTTGTTCATAAATACTTATTCTCCTTCAACGAACTTTGAGACTCCTATATTCTCACAAAAATAAGTAAAAGTCAACAAAAAAGTGTGAGAAATATCACACAGACCAATTCTCTTCAATCTGATGAATTCGCTTATGATCAAGACCATAGAAATGGGCAACCTCATGCCACAGAGTATGTTTTACCTGTGCTTTTAGCCCTTCCGCATCAGATGAACTACGTAAAATAGGTATTTTGAAGATAGTAATCCGATCAGGAATAACAAACTGATAGTTTGCCGTGCGTTTTGTAAGCGGGATGCCTTCATAGAGACCAAATAAGGTTTGATGTGGATGAAGATTCTGTTTTCTTCGCTGCTCTTCGGTTGGCTCATCTTCGTAGGTAATAAGTACGTTATTGAGACCTTTTACATACTCTTCGGGTAGCTCATCCAGACATTCGGCTATAAGCTTTGAAAAATCGTCGTCAGAAATGTCGGTCATACGTACTATTGTAAAGAATGCAAAGTCAGCCCACTAGTATCTCTCACTTATTCTTGATTCTGATCGCCCTTCCTTCTGCATACCACTTTGTGTCATCCCAAAGAGATAAAATAGTCCTTTTTTGTCCGTATTTATAGCAAATGATAGCGTCCGCTTTTTTTAGCTTTGCTATTCTAACAAGTTTCTTTTTTAATTCACTTAAATTGGAGTTCATGCGCAGACTTTTAACTTGAATGATGCCGATATTTTCATAAGATTCACTTATTTCATCTTCGGTTACAAAAATTCCCTCAACCATGGTGCCTTGATACTTTTCATCAAGCCGCATTTTTTCTTCTCCTACCCAGAACAATGATAAGCTCATTACGTCTTCCGCCGAACCCGGGAAAATCTGCTGTGACAGCAGATATAACCGCCCAACCTTCCTCGGCATATGCATTAATTGCCTGTTCAAGTCTTTCGGGGTTAAATTTATTTCCCAAAAATCTATCTTTCTGCGTTAAAACTTTGTATTCCATAAAAACCTCCAGTTATTTACTACGTAGAATACCGTGACTTTATGAAAAAGTAATTAAATCTTATTTATTTTGCTGCCCGCTTGCGCAAATTCGGATTAAGCTCTTTTTTACGGAGTCGAAGACTCTTCGGTGTTATTTCTAATAACTCATCGTTCTCGATGAAATCAAGACATTGTTCAAGACTCATGATGGTGGGTGGTGTAAGCTGTACGGCTCCATCAGATGATTTAGAACGCATGTTTGTGAGCTGTTTTGCCTTACAGACATTAATTTCCATGTCTTCTTGGCGGGTATTAAGGCCGATAATCTGCCCGGCATAGACTTTTTCGGCAGGGTTAATGAAGCAGATGCCTCTCTCTTCCACATTCTGCAACGCATACGGTGTGCTTGTTCCCGTTTCGAATGCAATCAAGGCACCATTACGAAGTTGTTGCAAAGGCGCACCCATTTCCTGATAACCAAGTGGCAATGTGTTCATGATGATTGTGCCTTTGGTATTGGTCATAAGAATGTTACGCATACCAAGCAGAGTCCGTGTCGGCATTTCATATACCAACTTCGTGACACCTTTATTGCTACTAAATTGTTCTTTTAAGTTAGCGCGACGAGCACCAAGTTCCATTTGTACCGCACCGACATGTTCGGCAGGAATTTCAATAATAACCTCTTCGACTGGCTCCATGGTTTTACCATTCTCTTCGTGGGTTACTACCTGTGGGCGTCCTACCTCAAACTCATACCCCTCGCGGCGCATAGCTTCGATCATAACGCTTAAATGCAGTTCACCTCTTCCAGAGACTGTGAAGCCGATACCATCTTCTTCCACCCGAAGGCCAACATTTGTTTCAAGCTCCTTCATGAGGCGCTCTTTGATCTGACGAGAGGTGTTAAATTCCCCTTCAAGACCCTTAAAAGGACTCGTGTTGGGACCTAGGTAAATGCGAAGCGTTGGCGCTTCTACTTCAAGGACAGGTAAAGCCTCAGGCTGTTCAGCATCTGCAATTGTCTCGCCTATTTGCACATCAGCAATACCGGTAAGCTGTACGATATCGCCTGCAACACCGCCATCAACTTCAAAGCGACTGACGCCATGACTCATGAAGACGTTATCAACACGCGCTTTTGTGAGTGTGCCATCCTTTTTACATACCGTAACGGAATCACCAGCTTTTACTTGTCCACGAGTAATGCGGCCAACGGCATACTTTCCCTTGAAGTTATCCCAGGCCAACGCATTAATAAGCATCTGGAATGGCTTTTCTGCCTCAACGACCGGAGCGGGAATCTCGTTAATGATCGCATCAAAGAGAGGCTCAAGATCTCCGGGCGCCTCAGTATCTGCAGGTACTTCTTTCCATGCTTTACCATTTCGCCCGATGGCATAATAAATAGGATAGTGAAGCTGATCTTCATGAATAGCGAGTTCTAAGAACAAATCAGCGAGCTCATCTTCTACTTCACCTAAACGACGACCATCTTTATCAATTTTATTAATGACGATAATTGGTTTGAGATTATTGGCCAGTGCCTTACTCAAAACAAACTTTGTTTGTGGCATAGGACCTTCTTGAGCATCGACAATAAGCAAACAGCCATCGGCCATATTTAGCGTACGTTCTACTTCTCCACTAAAGTCTGCATGCCCTGGCGTATCGATAATATTAATTCGATAATCACCGTGCTGCACAGCGGTAATTTTAGCGGTAATAGTTATACCGCGTTCACGCTCCTGATCACCGCTGTCCATAATGAGCTCTTGGCTCATCTCGGCCTGGTTATCTCGGAATGTTTTGGACTGTTTTAAGAGCCCATCGACAAGGGTAGTTTTACCGTGGTCAACATGAGCAATGATAGCTATATTCCGAATTTTATTCGGATCCTGAATGCGCTCTGGCATGTTTGTCAAACACCCTTTCTTATGGCTAAACTTGATTATTTAGAGTAATTATATCATAAGTACTTTAAATCGCTAAGCGCTTTATGGCATAAGTTGACATTCGCTTTATTGACACAAATAATGGAAACGAAGGAATAATTTTCTGGAGGGTAAAAACGCATGAAGTTACACTTTAAAGATAATCAACGAGGTATCACTACAGTACTTATTGTGGTCATCGCATTAGTAATTGCTGGAGGTGCTGGCTTTTTTGTGTGGAATAGCCAAAAGGATAAAGACAGTTCGAACACAAACCAGGCCATAAGCGACCGCGCAACTGAAGAAGCGTGTAATAAAGTGGTCGATGATAAAGACTTTTGTAAATTTGCTAGCAACTGGGCCGGGCTTACGAATTACACGACCACCATTACAAACACAACCGCCGAAGGCACCAGTGTCTTAACTGTTGAAACGGAAAGTACAGGCAAAAACCGCGTTGTTACCACTCAAGATGGCAAGGAAGTAGCAGCATACATCACTATCGGTACTAGCTCCTACGTAAAAGATCTAAGTGATGGCGGCTGGGTAAAATATACAAGTGACGCCCCAAATGCTGATGTAAGTGACGTAAAAGACGAAATCAATGTCAATTTTAGTGAAGAAGATAAGATCGAGTATAAGAATGTAGGCAAAGAAAAGTGCGGCGATCTTGACTGCTTCAAATACCAAATTATTGATCCCGATACTCCCATCATGGAGCAGTTCGTATGGTTCGATACGAAGGACTACCTCCTCCGTCGCTTTACATCCAAAGAAGGCGCAAATCTCACAGACATGAGTATAAGGTACGGGAATGTTACCATTACTGAACCCTCCCCTATTAAGGGAACTCCGGCACCAACATCTATTGATCCAGAGTTACAGCGCCAAATTGAAGAAGCCATACAGGCATCCCAAGCAAACGAAGAGTAAGCCACCTTACACGGTCTTAGCCTCACTGTCCGCTATACTAGTGCTATGGTGTATATTCCGTTGGCCGAGAAAATGCGTCCAAAGTCACTCGATGAGGTAGTCGGGCAGGCACATGTACTCGGAGAAGGTAAATTACTCCGTCAGCTCGTGCAAAGTGGAAAACCTTTTTCTTTGATCTTCTGGGGTCCACCGGGCAGCGGTAAGACAACCCTAGCCCGAATCATTGCTAATGAGATGCAGGCAGATTTTATAGAACTGAGTGCCGTTTCTGCCGGCAAAGCCGATGTAGCCCGAGTTGTAAAGCAAGCCGAAGAAAATCAGCGTTTGCAACTTCGAACCGTACTATTTGTCGACGAGATCCATCGCTTTAATAAAGCTCAACAAGATGCCTTTTTGCCGCATGTTGAAAGCGGTCTGCTTACCCTTATTGGCGCCACGACCGAAAACCCTAGTTTTGAAGTTATCACCCCACTCTTAAGTCGGAGTCGTGTTATTGTTCTTGAACCACTAAACAAACAAGAGGTTCTTTTACTTTTAAAACGAGCAGCCAAAGCCGAAGGTCATAAAGCTCGCCAGTTGCCACCGAAAAGTCTGGATTTGCTAGCTGAATTATCGGGTGGAGATGCTCGGGTGGCTTTAGGTACACTTGAGCTCGCTTTAAGCCTCAGTGGTAAAAAGCCACTCACGCCAGAAATCGTGCAGCAAGCAGCACAGCGACGACTTCCTGGATATGATAAGGCCGGCGAGATGCACTACAACATTATTAGTGCTTTCATTAAATCAATGCGCGGTAGTGATCCGAACGCAACGCTCTATTACCTTGCGCGCATGCTCGATGCAGGTGAGGATCCTAAATTTATTGCGCGACGGATGGTTATCTTTGCCAGCGAAGATGTAGGGCTTGCTGCTCCCGCTGCTTTAAATTTGGCTGTTTCTACTTTCTTAGCAGTTGAGCGTATTGGTATGCCTGAATGCCAATACAGTCTCTTTCATTGTGCCACCGTGTTAGCCCGCTGCGAAAAATCGCGGGTTGTGACAGATGCCATGACCAAAGCCTTGCAAGCTGCACGTGAGCATCCCCATGCCGCCGTTCCCCTCACCCTTCGCAATGCACCAACTAAGCTCATGAAAGAACTTGGCTATAACAAGAACTATAAATGGCAGGCTAATTTTAAGGCTGAGGGCGGATTCTTGCCGGATGAGCTAAAAGATTTGCATCTCTTTTAATGATCGAGGCGCATAATTATTCCTTCGTGGGAGCGCAGGTGAATAGTTTGGGGACTCGAGACCGGAATATCCATATAGGTAGAGAGAAGAACGTTGCCGCTTAATTCTTCTTTTTGTATGTCCTTAGACTCATCACTGAAATTCAGTAGCACAAGCATGCTTTCTTCTGCATACCTGCGTATGTAGCCATAGACACCTTGAGGTGTATTTATCGAACGGTATGAGCCGTGTTTTAATGCAGAAGTTTTTTGCCTTAGTGAAATAAGTGCCCTATAGAGATTAAACATTGACGTTGGGTGTGTAGCCTCACGCTCGAGGTTATGCTCAGTATGATCACTGCCTAGCGGTAGCCACGGTGTGGCACTGCTGAAACCCGCATGTTCACTCACGTCCCACTGAAATGGTGTACGCTCAGGGTCACGAGTTTTGCCGGGAACTCGTTTGCCAAAAGGATCTTGCGATAACTCTGGAGGTACATCCACTCCACCCATGCCTAGCTCATCACCATAATAAATAACTGGAAGACCAGGCAATGTTAGCTGCATCATAATTGCCATTCTGGCTTGTTCTCTCCCAATGCGCCGACTCAGCCTCGTGACGTCATGATTACCCATGCAGTAGACGGGTACATAATCGGGGTGCATGCGTGCTTGAAAGTCATCTATGAAATCACGAAATACATCAGCTTTCCATGGCAAGTGAAGACCTTCAAAATTAAATGGTGCACATACCGACGGATCGATGTGGCGATACAGTCTTAAATACGACTCATCCATATCAAATAGTTCCGGCGAGGCTTCAACGATCATAAACTTTTCGGGATAGCCTTTTAGGGTGCGGGCAATTTCGTTTAAGTGAGCATACAACCGCTTACTTTCTCGACTATGCCGGTGAAGCAGTGCATTATACGGATCATCCTTTCCTTCTTCGTAGTGGGGATTTACAGGATCATTACGAAAAGTCGGGTCTTTAGACATCCAGTACACTGCGTCAAGCCGGAAACCGTCTACACCCAGATCCAGCCAAAACTTAAGCGCCTGCCTCATCGCCTCCCGGAGTCCAGCATTGTCCCAGTTAACATCGGGTTGCTCCTTCAGAAAACTGTGCAAATAGTATTGCCGTGTCGCCTCGTCATACTCCCAAGCAGACCCACCAAATACACTCAGCCAGTTATTGGGCGGCCCTCCATCTGGGCTTGGATCACGCCATACATACCAGTCCCGCCTCGGATTATCTCGTGAGCTTTTTGATTCCGTAAACCAGGGATGCTCATGAGAGGTATGGTTAGGAATAAAATCCGTTAAGACTTTTATACCGCGAAGGTGTGCTTTTTCAACAAGTTCTTTAAAATCATCGAGCGTGCCGAACAGCGGATCAATATCTGTATAATCCATTACGTCGTAGCCAAAGTCTGCCATTGGCGAGGGGTACATGGGCGATAACCACAGTGCATCTATACCGAGCGATTTTTCCTCACCTCGCAAATATGGAAGTTTTTGAATGATGCCTCGAATATCTCCGACACCATCCCCATCCGAATCATAAAAACTACGGGGATAAATTTGATAGAGAACGGTGTTACGAAACCAGGAACCCGCATTAGGTTGCATGCGAGTATCATAGCAGCTTAAGCGTTATTGAGACAGGTTCTGCCGTCGCCTCAAGCGCCGTCTGTTTTTACGCACAACCTCTTGAAATACTTTTTCATATCCATCTACCATCTTTTCGATTGAAAACTTCTGAATTACTCGTCTTCGGCATTCAAGCGGATCAATCTCACTGACATGCTGGATACTCTCGACCATCTCGTCTACTGTCTTACACACAAATCCCGTTCGCTTATGCGCTACCACTTCTTTTGCAGCCCCTCTTTTAAGGGCAATCACCGGCGTACCACAGGCCATTGCTTCAATCATATTCATACCAAAAGGTTCTTCCCATTGGATCGGCATAAGGAGTGCTTTAGCCTTCTGGTAATAAGGTAGCAGTTCCTCCCGCTTTATATACCCAATATACCGCCGTCTCGTATTAAGAAGCGGCTTTATGTGTTCATTGAAGTACCTCCGTCCGTCCGGAAAAATAGGTCCTGCAATTAATAACTTATGCCGGCTACGTTTTGCAATTTCTAGTGCTTCTTTCACGCCTTTTTCCGGTACCAACCGGCCCACAAACAAAAGATAATCGTCCTTCTTGCCGTTTGGTACGAAAAGATTAGTATCGACCCCATTATAAACGGTTGCTGCATACCTGAGGTCTTTGCGCGGTTTGCGCTGACTATTGGAAATTGAAATAAAATGATGATTCTTGGCTCTATACATGGTAAAGAGCTCACTGTACCAAGGATGCAGCGGGTCATGCAGTGTACTCACTACCGGCACATCAGGATAGAGCGAGGCAAGCGGCATAGCTATTTCTGGATGATGAAAATGAAGAAGATCGTACTTACCTTTCCGGGCATCCTCAAACATTTGTCGGGCAACGTATAAATCCCAGAGCGCTGGGACGTAATGCATATGTTCATCAATATTATTTAAAAATGCCACCCATTCTTTTTGGGTGCGCACTAAAGGTCTTATATGTGTACGCCTTATCCGCACAGGAGACGCACCATCATCAGGAGCAAAAAGGTCTACATCATGATCACGCTTTAATAAGCCTTCACAAATAGACAACGCTAAATCCAAAGGCGCATACACAATGTCCACCGGTCTGGGAACCGGAAGATACGCACGCACTAACGTGGCGACTCTCATAAACCTCCGAGATACCTACCATAAAACAGTATAGACCCCGGATAAGGGTAAAGGAAGTTGGAAGTTTCTAAGGACGTAATGTGGGGTCTTGGTAGTTTCCAGGATACACGGGTGGATTCTGAGGAGGTGGGACAGGATTCGATGGGGTTGGGCTTATGATCGTTTGCTCCTGTGGGGGCTGATTGTAGAAAGTGGGCGTAGGACCCATTGCGGGAGGTGTATTCTTTTTGCGCCATAAAGCGTAAAGAGCCCCCGCGCCAGCAAGCAGTAAGACCACTGAGGCCACCACCGCTATAAACACTGGCATGCTTAATCCAAGAATTTTATTTTTAGCCTCTGTGCTTGCGTCTGTAGCAATTTCGGGGTTATTGGTTTCGGTTGGAATATCCGTTGTTTCAGTCGCCGCTTCCTCAGGAGTAGTGGGTGGGGTTTCAGTAGTTGAAGGCGTAGAAGTCGATCCTGAAGGCTTGCTCGTCTTTGGTGTGGTCGAACCTGAAGAGCCCCCACCTGAAGGAGCGGGTGCAGGAGCTGGCTGTAAAGTAAAACTTGTTCCAGACACGCCGGTTATAACATCGGGTCCGCTACTGCCCATTTCTGATTGACTGCGGTCGATACCAACACTTGCTGTACCGCTTGAAGCAAGAGCTCTAAAGGTTATCGTTGCGATCGTATAGACTCCAGGAGCAACTTCTCCGGTTTTATAGAGCTGAATACGATAGTAGCCTGAGCCACCCGCATGATCTGGTCCTTGTTCGGTTAAAGGCGAACCAGCAGTACTGACCCCGCTCACTTGGAGCTGCGAAGCGTTGAATGTTACGTATGCCTGTGCTGCTGCAACAGGAGTATCGGTATCAATTCGTACCGCTACCTGGATGGATGCCCCATCTTGTACAGAAGAGGCTGATGCATGAAGACTAATAGTATTACCGGCTGCATGAGCTGTTGATGACAGTCCAAGAACTGCCACCAAAAGCCCGACAATAATGTGTGCCCAAATTTTTCGTACTCGATGCATGTTTACCCTACCTTTTTATTTGCCGTAGTTGCCAAGAAGTATGCGGAGGTCGGTAAAGTTAACCCTGCCGTCTCCGTTTAAGTCACCGTTCGTATTACTTGCAACAGTTCTACCATAGTTACCAAGTAAGATTCTAAGGTCAGTGAAGTTAACTCTGTCATCTCCATTGAGATCCCCAACTTTATCTGGTGTTGGAGTAGGAGTTGGAGTTGGCGTAGGAGTTGGTGTTGGGGCTGGCACCGTACAGTTAGGAGGTGTGCCCATTTGACCTATCGGACAACTGGTTGGTGGAGGTGTTGGTATGTTAAATGTCACGCTCGTGCTGTTCTGAGTATTACCAGCCACATCGTACGCTCTGGCATAGACCGTGTGGTTCCCGGCTGTATAGCCGGTCATCACAACACCCTGGCTATACGGTGAGGATGTATCGTTTGCAACCAGTGCATTATCGATGAAGAACTCAACTTTGGCGATACCACTTCCACCCGTATTGTCCGTCGCATTGGCAGAGAGAGTTAATGTACTACCACTTGTCACGCTCGCATTACTAGCTGGTGCGGTGAGTGAAACAGTTGGTTTTGTCGTGTCAGGCGGCTGCGGGATGATAATATTGACGCTACTTGTTTGCGCAAAGTTACCGGCCGCATCAAATGCGATAGCCCGAACTGCGTAGTTACCAGGTGCCAGTCCAGCTGTTGAAAGGCTTGCTGAATATGGTGAACTTGTATCGCTCTGCTGGAAGATATCGCCTAAGTAGAAATCGACTTTGCTTACCCCCACATTATCTGAAGCATTTGCACTTACCGTGACAGATCCACTAGATACAGTCGTATTGTTTGAAGGCGCAGTAAGTGAAACGGCTGGTTCAGTTGTGTCGGGTGTGGGCAATGGAGTTGGGTTTGGCACAGGGTTAGGGTTGTGCTGCGGAACAGTGCTTAAGAGCACGCAAGGACCAACACTCAGGTTCTGCTTGCCATTTAAGTATGGCAGGCCAAGATCCTGTTCGATCGTATTGTATGAATCACAGTTCGTTAGCGGTGGTTCAACAATATTGCTATATGCTTGGCCAAATATTTTCTGTGGTGAACTATAGGTTGGCTTTGCATTGTCGGATTTTTGATATACAAGTTCAAGATGGACATTTAGGAAGTCGGCATCAATGTTAGTATCGCCATTAACAGGATTGCGTCCACCCAGAATACTAAAGGCAACAGTATTATTTCCTTTTCGTATATCAGCTTTATTTACCTGAATTGCTGCTGAGAATGGCATTGTTGCATGCGCAATTGTTCCATCTGGGTTTGGTGTCGGTGTATTGGCACTTGGATCAGGGAAATTGTAGCGCACACCGTTAAATATGATGTGGTCATTTGAACTCCATGAGTAACCCTGCCACCCTAAGTTTTGGATGGTAAAGAAGAGCCATGCTTTACCGTCTTTGATGTTGCCAATGTCGTCAGGAATTGGAATGATACGGGTATCATCACCTCGTTCGATGCGCCTCGTTCCCGTGTTGAGTCCCCAGGTTGGGGTTGAACCATTGGCACCACCGTCAATGTAGTTATAGACCACTTCCTGAGAAGCTGGTCCCGTAAATCCGAAGTTGTCCCAGTGGAACATCTGAATGGTTGGGTATGCTCGATTACCCCAATCGGGGTTATGATCCTTACCCGTGTTATATGAGAACAATGTTGAATGTAGGGTGAATTCACGCTTTGATGCAAAACCACTTGGCAACGTTGATTCCGTGAGGAGTACACCATCATTAAATACGCGAATTGTAGTCGGGGTCATCTGCACAACCCAGTGGCGTCGCACGTTTGCAGTAGGATGAGGGGCATAGTCAGGCTGACTTAATCCTGCACTAAACTGTGATGTGCGATCAGACATATCACATGAGTTAAAGTCAACATCGTGTTCACCCCACCATGGTGAACAAGCGGTATTTGCGGTATGTACATCAAGATTCTGAGAAACTCTGTTTGAGTCGTAGTACACGATGTGCATATTGTGATCACCAATATTTACACGGATCATGTTGCCCGGATCATTTCGATCTTCATGGAAAAGATCGTTATGGCTGGTTATATCAAGAGGCTGTTTATTCCTTCGTGCGTCAGTTGGAATAATATCTAAGTACCATGTATCACGACCAAAAGTAACGCCGTCCATATCCCATTCAATTTGTGCGGGATTTGATTCGGTAAGTCCGGTTGTGTTAAATACCGCGCGTGGACGAGTTACCTGTCCACCACGATCACACCAATCCGAGTTGATGGTGTTGTGAGCGTGGAACTGAGCGTTAATAAAGGCTCCTGATTTGTTGGTGCCAGCACAACCGGATGTTGCAACATTCCACTTTTGCTCGTCGAATGGATTGGCGGGAACATTGAAGTCGTCAAAGAAACCAGTCAGGCGTTGGCGCATAGCGTCGACTCGAGCACCTGAAGGCGTCGCACTCACTGTCACAGGATTCGAAACACGACCATCTGCACGCGCATATCTGTTAATTGGGTTCGCTGCGCTGTTGCCAATGCCAATGGGCGTATCAAGATACGTACCACGAGCAGCTTGAACGGTAATTTCATATTCCTGGCCGTTGTTAACAGGCTGAATTTGGGTAATAGTGTCTTCGGTCTGTTTTACACCCGTCCATGCAGTTGCCCCTTTTGGTCGCCATTGTAAGTAATATCCGACAACGTTGCTCGTTGTTGATTCATCCCAGGTTACGGTAATGACACGATCATCGCCGTAGGTCCTTACATTTCGTGGCTGAGCAATCGTTGGGTCAAGTGTGAGCGTAGCAGCTCGAGTAAGAAAGAGGGTAATGATTCCACCGATCACAGCAAAGCTCATAACAAACGCAAATAGGGTAATTCTACGTCTCTTTGTCGGGTTAAATTTTTTCGTTTTCTTCTTTACGATGTCCATGTCATTACCTCTGTTTAATGTCTTATTCTTTTGCTCGACCACTCAAGAAAGTAAAGTACGCCATTCCGATCAGTAAAACAATCCCCGCAACAGTCAGTCCGAATACGAGCGGAGTAAGGCCTAATATCTTTTTAGTGGTAGAAGTACTAGCTTGTGTTGATTCATCACCATTTGCAGATGGCTGCAATTCTACACTCGTACCCTCAACCGCAGTGATAATATCAGGTCCACTGCTACCCATCTCTGATTGGCTGCGATCAATACTCACCGTTGCTGTACCTGATGAAGCAAGCGCCTCAAAGGTTATCCGACCAAGCAGGAATGTACCAGCTGGCTCTTGCCCGATCTTATAGCGTTGTAGTCTGTAGTAACCTTCACCCCCACCAGAGTCTGGTGCATCATTGGTAAGTGGTGAGGTAGAGTAATCTACATTTGTAATAGCAAGCTGGTTCTTGTCGAAAGTAATATAAACTTGTGCGGCAGTAATGGCGGTGTCGGTTGTAGTATTGACATCCACTTGGAATGTTTCGCCTTTTCGCACTGTCTGTGTTGAAGACGTGAGCGTAATGGTATTAGCTGCAGCTGATGCTTGTAGCGGCAGAAGAGCCACCACTAAGAGCGCAACGAGTACCGATTTTTTGATGAGTTTATACATATATTTCACCCTACTTTCCATAATTACCTAATAATATTCGCAAGTCAGTAAAGTTGACCCTACTATCCCCATTAAGATCCCCACTGGTATTTGCGGTAACCGATTTATTGTAATTACCAAGCAGAATACGCAGGTCCGTAAAATTCACTCTTCCATCGCCATTTAGATCTCCCGTCTTTCCTGGTGCAGGGTTGGGCGTAGGTACGGGATCAGGAGTTGGTGTTAGCTCAGGCACCGTACAATTTGGTGGCGTACCGGTCTGGCCAGCTGGACAGCTTGTTGGTGGAGGAGTTGGGATAGTAAAGGTTACCGATGCACTGTCTTGCGTATTGCCTGCGGCATCATAGGCCCGTGCAAACACTGTGTGATTACCAGGATTAATACCGGTCATAACCACCGATTGACTATATAGTGAGCTGGTATCGCTGGCCTTAAGTTCGTTATCAATATAAAAGTCTACGCGGGCAATACCGCCTGCATCGCTTGCATTCGCGCTCACAGTCAGCGTACTTCCACTGGTCACACTCGCATTATTTGCGGGTGCAGTCAGAGAAACGGTTGGCCTTGTTGTATCGGCCGGTTGCGGAATAACAATATTCACGCTGCTACTCTGTGTCATATTATTTGTCGTATCAAAAGCCTGAGCAAAAACCGCATAAGTACCAGGCGCGAGCCCACTCGTTGAAATCGTAGCACTATAAGGCGAACTTGTATCGCTTGATTGAATTTGTCCGCCGAGATAGAAATCAACCTTTCCTACCCCAACATTATCAGCAGCATTTGCACTCGCCGTAAACGAGCCAGAGCTTGCCGTCGTGTTATTCGCTGGCGCTGTTAGCAGAACTGTGGGGAGCGTCGTATCCGGATTTGGTAACGGGGTTTGGCTACCCGTAGACCCCGGATTGTGCTGAACAAGGTGGGTTAGATACGCGCATGTACCCACTGTAAGGTTAGCCTTGCTACCCAAATATGGCAGGTCAAGATCCTGCTCAACATAGTTATACGAGTCACAGTTGGTCATAGGTGGTTCAACCAGGTTGCTCAGTGTCTGACCATAGATATTAATTGGCTGCGTGTAACTTGGACGATTCGTATCAGTGCGAGCATATGGGAGTTCCAGGTGAACATTCATAATGCCCCCGCCAATATTAAAGGTGACCATGTTATCGCCTCGACGTATATCGGCCCGATCAATATAAATAACTGCGTTCGCAGGCGAAATCGGATTAGCAATGACCGATCGAGCAGCATAACCTGGCATAAAGTTGGCCTGATCTGCAAAGTCATAGCGCTTGCCATTAAAGATAATGTGCTCGCCTGGCGTGTATGAATAGGATTGGAAACCAAAGTTCTGAATACTAAACATCAGCCGAGCTCGACCACCAACGATGTTGCCAATTTCATCAGGCACCTTGATATTTGTTGTGCGCTGCTCATAAGGAATTTGTCCGGTACCTAAGGATCGCCCAATACCGGGCGTATTACCATTTGGTCCGCCCTCTATATAGTTGTGGACTATTTCGCTACTGGCAGGACCCGTAAAGCCGAAGTTATCCCAGTGATACATGGCAGTTGAGGGAAATGCCTTCGTGGTATCGTATGCCTTTCCGGTGTTATATGAGAAGACAGTGTTATGAAGTACGAATTGTCGTTTTGAGGCAAAAGCGGCAGGAAGTGCCGTATCGCCTATCTTGTAGCCATCAACAAAAATACGCATACGAGTTGGGGTTATCTGTATAACCCAGTGACGCCGCACATTCGCAACCGGCATAATAGATTGAGATTGCTGTGGTAACGGGCTAAATTCTGTTGTAGTACGGGTATTCATTTTGCAGTCCCAGAATGCCGAAACATCTGGCCCTGGCCAGTCGGTAGGCGCTTCAGGAGCCTGACAGGTTGTGTTGTTCAACATCGTCAATTGCTGAGCCCCACCGGGATTACCGGCCGGGAAATACTGAAGACTTGCAGTAGAGGCCCCTTGATTAAGACGGATCATATTCATAGGGAATGAATAGTCGCCATCATGAGACGTTTGATCAAGAGTAAGATTATCGGTTCGTGCGTCAATGGGCACGATATCCATGTACCACAGATCGCGTTCTGGATTTGTTATGCCATCCATATCAAATTCAATTTGAGCGGGGTTTGATTCAGTAGCACCCGTCGTATTAAAAATTGCGCGTGGACGCATGATCACTCCTGCCCGATCACACCATCCAGACTTAACCATGTTATGCGTATGAAATTGGGTATTAATAAATGAACCCACATTTCCAGGAGAAGTACAGCCGGATGCTGCCATATTCCACTTCAACTCATCAACGGGATTCGAAGGAACATTAAAATCATCAAAGAAACCGGTGAGGCGTTGGCGCATTGCATCAACACGAGCACTTGAGGTTGTTGCCGTAGCTCTTGCCGGTTGTGAGACATGACCATCAGCACGTGCAAAGCGGCTTCTTCTATTTGGTTCGGCAGGCCAGAAGCCGTCCAGCGAGCCATTTTCATAGACCGAGTATGTCCCCCGTACACTGTGAACTTCTATTTCATACTGTTGATTATTATCGAGTGGCTGCAATTGGGTAACGGTGTGTGTCGTTTGCTTAACACCCTCCCAATTGGAAGCACCTACTTTTTTCCAGCGCAGATAATATCCAACTATGCTCGAACTATTCACACCATTCCAGGTTACGATTACATTCCGATCATCTCCGTAAGCCTGCACATTTGTAGGTGATGGGACGGAAGGATCAATAGTTAGGGAGGCAGCGTTCGTCAAAAAGAGCGCTATAATCCCACCAATGGTGGCAAAGCTCATAACAAACGCAAAGGCGACAAATTTACGCTGTCTTGCAGGAATAAATTTTTTCACCTTGTGCGTGCCCCGTAATTGTACCACTGACACCTCTTATGATAATTGTTACTCGAATAGTATCACGTTCTCCTTCAAGCACAAACGTTTCATAAGAGATAAACCGCACGCTTATCCACAGTTAACGGTCTTCTGTTAGGCCTCCCACTCCATGCCCTCAAGCACATCAACGCGATGATGAGTTTTTCGCTGTCGAGATGAGATATTTACTTTCGTTTTTGCCATATGTATAGCTCCTTTCCCTCTTCGGAGTATGGCGATTTATGCCCGTGACTGCAGTGAACATTCTCGCAGCTCCGTTGAATGTTTACGCTATATTCTCTTGTCCACTATCAAGTCGAGGTTGATCACTCAGCGTATTTTTCAACGTATCAATAATTTTATTCTCTGGCGTTGTGTGCGGTGCTACCCGCTCCCGCTTTGGGGCGGGCAATCCCTTCGCTTTACGGGCAACTAGTTCCTGGATGTGTTCGGCATATTCATCGTGATAATCATTAATATAAAATGGTCCGCTATATCGCTCGACAACTGCACTCAGGGCTTCAATTTCCTGAGGTGAAGGTTTTGGTAAAGGCGGTGTCTTAAGGGTGCTGCGGGGTACTATTTCAGCCGCATACCTCAATTGTTGCAACACAAGCATATCTCCGTGGACACCCAAAACACCAATACGTTCTTTGTTGTACTGCATAAACTGCACCATCGCGACCTTGCCACTCCGCACCAACACTTCTCGAAGTAATGAATATGCGCGCTCTCCGCCATGTGTTGGGACAATATAATATGGCTTATCGTAATAAATCGCCTCTACTGCCTGCGGGTCAAAAAACTGTTTAATGTCAATTGTCTTAACGGGTCCACTCGCAGTTTGCTCGAGTTCTTGATCGGTTAGCGTTACATATTTCCCTGCCTCCACCTCAACCGCTCGAACTGTTTCCGTACGAGAAATTTCCTGATGCTCGTCTTTACAGCGTAGTACGCGCTCAACCGGTGAGCCATCCTTTTCATGAAGCTGCACAAACTCCGGACGGATAGACTGCATTGCCGCATACAGCTTTACTGGCAGTCCTAACTGTCCAAGCGCTATATAACCTTGCCATGTTGCTTTTGCCATAGCCTACCCTCTCAAAACATATGTAAGTATGCGGACTATGGACGTACTATTCTGTAAAGTACTTCACAACGAGTCTATAGGTAAAAGCTTACAGCTGGATAAGTTCAAAGACCCGATGAATAAAGAATGCAGGCCAGACACACGCCTTTAAGAGCGCGACAATGAACTCGCCAAAACCATTGGCTTGCTGCACAAAGTACACAGCTGCACCTATAAACGTTAAGAAATAAAATCCTGCTGGTCCGCCCTTATGAATAACTTTTACTTTTTCTTTTGCCATGATTAATCCTCCACCTTCATTTAAGCACAAAGGTGGAACATTGCATTACTTTTACCTCAGTGTAGGAACGTCACCGTTTTATTCGGTAGCTGAGCCCTTATATCATTTACTTCGCCCGGACTAATTGCTTCTTTAATTACTTTCCAGGCAGCATGAATCTGCTTTTTAGCACGTGTTTCGTCGACATGAAGGTTCTCCATAAACTGCTCTACCATGTCTTGGCGTGAGTTTTCAGGTGTTGGGTACACGGAAAGTGCAATATCTTGTAACTCTTGCGGCAACTGACTGGCAAAATCTTTCCGTTCACCTTCGGTAAGATGTACCGATAAACTTTCTACCATATGTTCAAGGGCGTCTTTTGACTCGCCGTCCGAGAATCCTGAATAAAGCTGCACCTTTTTAACGAGTTCTCGAAAGCCCATAGAGCTGCCCTCACTTTCTGTCTTTCATTATTGCGCGCAATTGAAAAAGATCAGTGAAGATTCTCGCAGGCTAAAAACTTAGTACGTACTTTATTGGTCGCTGGAATCTTTCTTAAAGCTATTAAGGACGGTCTCGTAGCAGCCCTGGCATAAGTGGAACTTCTTTACTTCACTATCCTCGTTAGGAGGACTTAATAGGATTGCTCCAAATTCAGTCAGTTCCTGCTTACAGCTATCGCACAGTGGTTTTATTGCCATGCTTATTAGCGTTCGTAGGTTTCAGCAGCGGACGTAAAGCCCGTTACTTGTGAAGCGGTTTTGCCGGGGAACTTTTCTACTTTAAGCTTCTCGCCTGCTTGCACTTCGAATGCAATCGTACCTTCTACTGAGCCATTCTTTGATGGATGAATATCCGAGGCAAATGATGAGCCAGTCCAGTTCATCTCATTACCAGAAACGTACTGCAATCGCTTTAATTCATATTTAGCAATACCATCGGCAGCGGTAATTTTTGATGGATCGGCGGTACCGCTCACGACGAATTGCTTTGCTGCACCCTTCCAGTTTCCAATCGAAACAATCGTGTAAGTTGGATCAATATAGTCTGGGACTACGGAAAGGTGAGCATCCCAATATCGGCCACCATTATTTTCAAAACCTGAATATCCGCCACTGCCGGCCCTAAACCAGTTACCTACGAGCTTACCGGGCTGATCGTAATCAATGAGGCCACCTAAAGGTGCAACACGGCGAAGACTCTTCGCTTCAAGCTGCGCTTTGAGATCTCCTGTATAGAGGTCATATGGGCTTACGGTATGAATTTTCCAGGACTCTCCATCGTAAAGCTTTGGTGTGATGAAACCGCTGAGGGTCTTCGTTGTATCAATCGGCGTCCAGTCAAAGGTACTACCGCCAATATAACCAACAATGTCACCTGCTTTTAGTTCGATAGAGGTGTTTTTACTTTCGTTAGGCTGTAGATCACCAACCGCAGCTACAACTGCATCTGAAAGTTTGTGTACGTGAATATAGATCGAGAAGTAGCGACATGAGTGGCTTATGACAATACGATGATCTTCTGATGCTACTTGTTGATTGCTGTCACCCACATACTGTGCGGGCATTGCCGATACACTTACGATCGTACCATCCGCAGGCATAAGCACAGGATAAGTATTATCCTTTGCATTCGGGTTCTTTGGCCCTACATACACGTGGTCTGTGGGGGTTACGTGTCCATCATTAACCGCACCAAGCGGCCGAATGTAGGATAGGTCTTCCATGCGGAGTGGCGGAGAGGTAAAAGCAACATCTCGTTCCTTACATTCCCTACCGTTTTGTTGCAAGAATAAACTCGTCGGCGTTTCTTCTGCTGGCAATTCTTCGCTTGCCTGATGTGTATTTTGTTGATCGTTCTGTGATTTCTGAGGATTTTCCTTATTTCCTGTAAGCGCCATCACTGCACCGCCTATGAGTGCAAGCACGACCACCGCTACTCCAATAAGCAGCGGTTTATTACTTTTTAATTTGTTAATAAGATTTGGGGATTTTTGTTGTTTTACATTGGGAGACTCGGGAGTCTCCGGGGTGTTATTTGTTGTGTCCATGGCTACATTGTGGCCGGCACGCTTATGCTTGTCAATAATAGATGCCTTAGGACATCTGTGATATCTGAATAAAAGATGACATAATACATCCTCATGAAAAGTCCTGAGCTTACAAATATTCCTTGCTTTACTGTCGACGATGCCACTTCACAGGACGAAGCACAGAAGTGTTTTACCGAACTTGGCACAAACCTCCCCATGATAACGATACATTTTGAAGACTTAGGCGATTTATCTTCATTCCGAAAGTCCGACGCAAGTATGTGTACTGCACGAAGTGACCAGTACACAAAGATTTTTAGAAAAAAGGTAGCGCAGGCGTTTACATATATAGGAGGTATTTCGGTCACCCCTCTTGATGTTCACTCATTTCGTAATAGAAGTCGCTTTTTTCCTTCACAAAGATCATCTGTTTTGATTGCGAGTCGTCGTCTGAAGGGGCAAACCCGAGAAGATCACATAGCTGACCTAGGCTGGCATAACGATGTACATACGGACGGCCTCGATGGTGTAGTCTATGGCGCACATTTAAGTTTAGAAGGAGTAGGTACTGTAACTGCTGGATTTGCAAGGTTGACCTCTCGGGATGATCTTACGGGAATTCGTTACTATCATGAAGCAATCACACCTACACACAGTCGAAGATTTGAAGCTGGCGATCTGCACATACATATTCGTCAGGCGGCAAATGCAGGCCACGCTGATTTCGAAAAACTACCCACTACTCACCAATATACGAGTGGGGCTTTAGGTCGATACTATATCGAAGAAAGTTTCGGAATAGCTGACGATTGGCAGCATCTTGCTCGTTAGTAGTTTTGAGCGGGCTGACCCTTATTAAAATCAAGGGTGCTGTAGTCTGCGTTGTCGCAGTAATCACTCACATGTTTTGCAACTCTACGCGTATCACCTTGAACACGAGATAACTCTTTTGCTTTTTCTGCATCGGCACCCGGCAACATATTAAACCAGCACACGCCATACCATTCAGATGATTCAAATTCACTGTGGAGCCTTGCCCATTCAGTATTTTTTGAAATTTCATTTCGTTTTCTATAGTCAACAACGCCAAAGTCAAAGCCGGCACGATTAACTTTGGGCTGCCCAGTTGCAGTCGCAATGATATCTCCCGCCTTAAGTTTTATGCGCGGCGGAGCATCAGCTGGCGAACTGCTTGTGTCATCAAGCCTGGGCTCCGGTGTTTGTTCGGCAAGAGCCTGAAGCTGTGGGCTAAGAGTATAGAGATGGTCAAAGTAGAACATAATACCGCAGTCATTTTCAAAACTTACATGATATTGCAAATCGGGTGGATCGCCTTCGTAATAGCGTACGAGCCCACTTAATGTTGCGTCCATGGGCAATCGCACATCTTGCGTTCCGTTGAAGTCTTCTGCAAAACCAAAGCCTCCATGAACCTTATAGTTAAACCCCCGATATGTTCCCGCAAAACCTACGCTCGTGGCCCTTGATATATCAATAGGCGTGTAGTCAAACTTAAGCGGCTCCTTACAGGCTGGAGCTTTACCTTCTTTTACATACCACTCGTTCTTTTTCTCATCAAAACTCCAGCGGACTTCGGCATTCGCCTTCTTTTGCCGTGCCATAACCTGATAGCCAACAAATCCTATTGCACCAATGACAACGAGGATGAGAAGCACGGGTACAAGATGAAAACCGTTTTCGTTTTTTCCAATCATTTATCTGCAGTGTACTCCTCTGCCCGTTCCCGAACAAGCTCATGCTTATTACCTTGTACCATTCTGATACAATCAGAATATGGCAGAACTCAAAACCACCGTTAACGATGCGAGTGTAGAAGACTTTATTAATAAGGTTTCTGATGAAACTAAGCGAAAAGATAGCCTCACGCTTCTTGAGATGTTTTCTCGTATTACGAAGGAAAAACCAAAAATGTGGGGCGGCAGTATTGTTGGTTTTGGACAGTATCACTATAAATCTGAACGTAGCAGCCAGGAGGGCGACTGGATGCTTACTGGCTTTTCGCCTCGCAAGCAAAATCTCACCCTTTATATTATGCCCGGGTTTAAAGACTATCAGTCTCTTATTGAGAAATTAGGTAAGTGCAAAACAAGTGTCGGCTGCTTGTATATTAATAAGTTATCTGATGTTGATCTTAAAACACTCGAAGAAATTATTGCGAAATCCTTTACAGACATGAAGGCTCAACACAACTAAACTCTCTGATGTTGACATTATGTGTTGACAAGCCATACGTCTCGTACTAACATTTAACCATATGGTTGAATATGAAATACAACTAGACTCGATCTTCCATTCCCTTTCCGATCCTATTAGGCGGGATATGCTGCATCGTGTTGCAGGCCGTGAACTTTCAGTTAGCGATTTAGCAGAAAAATACGACGTCAGTTTTGCTGCTATATCAAAGCACTTGAAAGTTTTGCAGCAAGCGAGGCTGATTCATAAACGAAAGGAGGGTAAGAAATATATGGTAACGTTAGTGCCTGAGACATTAAAGGACGCTGACTATTATCTAGAGCGATACCGTAAAGTGTGGCAAGGCCGCTACGACAAACTGGATATGTTATTAAAAGAAGGAGAATAATATGGCAGATGTAAAAGTAACGAAAGATCTCGAAAACAAAACACTTATCACCGAGTTTGTTGCGAACGGACCAAAGGATAAAGTGTGGCGCGCATTTACCGAGAAGGAATCTTTTGAAAAATGGTGGGGTCCTGAAGGCTGGGAAACAACTGCAAAAGAATTTGATTTTAAACCAGGTGGCCGCGTGCATTATGGCATGAAGTGCGTAGACCAAAACCAGGGCGAATGGTTCGGCCAAACCTCATGGGGCGTGATGGAAATTGAAACCGTAGATGAGGGCAACGGCTTTACGTATAAAGATTACTTTTCGGATGAGAGCGGTGTTCCAAACAAAGAGATGCCCGTTCTTTCTATTACGAACGAATTTATCGAAGAAGATGGTAAGACAAGGTTTGTAAGTCGCAGCGTTGCCGAGAGCGCTGAAAAGATCGAAGAACTCCTTAAGATGGGCATGATGGAAGGCTGGTCTAGCCAGCTTAACAGGCTCGAGAAATTACTCGCCGAATAAGGTTTACCCAACAAAAGAGCCGAGATTTTATTCCCGGCTCTTTTTATATTAGCAAAAGTCTATGAAGCTAAATCTTGTACCGTCTTAAGCATAGCGAATAGTTTAAGTTCGCGCTGTGTAAGTTCTCGTGAGCCAGAAGGCATAGACGCATTTATGCTTCGCGCAGAAGGCAGACTATTAGCTTCTAAGAAGTATGGCGTATCTGTACCCGACTGTTGGATAATATCTATTCCGATGCACATACCGATACTTGGACCTAATGTCCTTGCTATATTCCGAGCAGCCTCAGTGACTTCAGTGGCGGGTTCACGTGTTATCGGGTTTATACCGTGTCCTTCAAGAATTTCCATTTGCTGATCATCAAGATTGCCGAGCTCAAATGGTCGTCCTGCGAAATCCAAACCAATATCTCGACGTCCTTCATTGGTATTTGAAGTAATGCTGCGAGCATTGAGATAGTATGGACTACCCGGCTTAACCAAAGCCTTATATTCCTCCGTGACACTTTCTGCGCTCATCTTAGCATTACCGTTCTGCTTACCCGCCGCGAGCATAGCAATCGCAATAATTGTGCCGGTTGGAGTCATTGTATAGCGATAGCTTGAGGACAATTCACCGGGAGTTTCAATAAATTCCTCTATAACAGTATTTCCAAGGCTGCTTTGCTTTTTACTACGCAAAAACTTTTTCAGCTTGCCCTCTTGATCCGCATCCTCAATGAGAAATTTGTTTTCGCCCCGATTGGAGTCGAGGGGCTTAAAGACAAAAGGCGTTTCTAAACCTGCCCTGCCCTTTACATAGTCAATTCCCGATACTTGCCCAGGAATATGTATCTTAGGTGCGTAGTCATTCAAAATCCCATTTATATATTCAAGGGGCTTGTATTCATCAAAAATTGCGTACCTGTTAGATCCAGGCTTGCAATCTATCATTGGAGCACCTGGCTGAATCTTAAGGTAATCAATACCATAATCCGGTAAGGTCGGCGCTACTATAGCAAGTTGTTCGGCCCATTCTTCCCAGAGTCCAGCCATGCTACGAGCTTGCCATGGTTCCATACGCGCCTGACCACGCGCCATTAGCTGCATGGTCATAAGTAAAGAATCAACAAAAGCCGGCCTCGGACTTGGAGGATAATCAATAATGCGTAACTGTTCGTTCATTAATAATATAATAACATATTTGTGAGAATATGTCTAAATGCTGAATTAAAGCGTCTGTATAAATTCACGAACCTGCTTAAACGGCTTCATGTTCTCAGCATATGTGCGCTCATTCTCCTCTTGAGGCATCTCAGCCCTGGTAATATCGTACCCCTCATTAATAAAGAATCTATCAAAGCCAAAACCGTTCTCACCACGTGGTTCAGTAGCGATACTTCCCGGTAATTCACTATCGAAAAACCTCATGTCTTCGCCATCAAAATACCCATATGTACAGCGAATAATGGCACTTCGGTCTTCAAACCCATCGAGCATCCGACAACATGCTTCATCACCAGCAATTTCCACAAACCATTTTATGTATGGTCCGGGCAATTCACCCAAAGCACAGAACACAAGGCTGACATCCTCTACCAATACCGGAGCTTTGCAGATTTGATAAGCCTGTCTTAACTTATGCTCCACAATAACATGAAGGTCGGTAGACTGTAGTTCATCAAGCTCAAGTGCCCTATGAGGTATCTGCACACCCAATTGCCTTGAAAGA
This sequence comes from uncultured Candidatus Saccharibacteria bacterium, assembly GCA_965231105.1. Taxonomy (GTDB): domain Bacteria; phylum Patescibacteriota; class Saccharimonadia; order Saccharimonadales; family JACDBH01. The sequence goes on from OZ246417.1 coordinate 391,072, forward strand.
TAGTCTGTCTTACTTTGATTTCCGGTAATAAATAAAGGTAACTCTGCCATAAACTAATCATAACAGAGGGATCAGGGATTATATGCTAGTTTCGTATAGTATTATTAGTGCTATGGAAAATAAGCCTGCATCTGAACAAATAGACGATATTATCAAAAATTATGGTGGATGGAAGGGCGATATATTATCCCAGTTACGTGCAGTGATCAATGCTGCCGACCCAGAGCTTACCGAAGAAGTGAAATGGAAAATGCCCACCCGGCCTGAGGGCCTACCGGTCTGGTCACATAACGGCATTATGTGTATTGCTGAAACATTTAAGAATGATATAAAACTGGTATTTTTTAAAGGCGTGCATATGAAAGACCCAAAGAAACTTTTTAATGCGCGTCTTAATAGCAGTACTGATCGTGCGATTGAGTTTCGCGAAGGTAGCAAAATTGATGAAGCCGGCATAAAAGCACTTGTCGTTGAAGCCGCAGCATTAAATGCATTAAAAACCGGCAAAAAATAAATGAAGGGTAAGAGTGACACATCCGGCAGATCCTCGGTTTTAGATGAGGGACCTTTTTATCATGGAACAAAAGCTGATTTAAAAGTGGGAGATCTTTTAACTGCCGGATTTCAATCAAACTATAGACCAGAAGTTACTATGAATCACATATACTTTACCGCTTCAGCTGATGGTGCAGGACTTGCAGCAGAACTATCGAAAGGTACACGACATCCACGAGTTTATATCGTTGAGCCGATAGGAGACTTTGAAGATGATCCAAATGTTACTAATAAAAAGTTTCCCGGTAACCCGACACGTTCATACCGCAGTCATGAGCCACTAAAAGTTGTTGGCGAAGTAACGGACTGGAAAAGACTCACTCCCAATGAGCTTCAAGAGTGGCGCGAGAGGTTGGCAAATATAAAAGGTGAGATTATTAATTAATATAGTGCTAAAAACTCCTAAGAAGTTATTCGCAGCACTAATGTTTTGCTAGGCTTACATATCTAGAACCTGCCCTAATTCTAGATAATCTTGATCTAATAACGTATTATTGTTTTGATGAGCACAGATGATAGTGAGGCAGAAAATAATGCGCGAATTTTTGGCATATTGAGCCTAGTTTTTAGTTTCATTCCAGTTGTTGGTTTAACACTAGGAATTATTGCTACTCAAAAAGGCCGCAACGATAGATCATCATTTGCAGTAACAGCCGGCTGGATAGGAATATTACTCTCTTTAGTTATTGCAGGCTTATTTGGCTACTGGCAATATACGAGTATGCGTAGTAACGAAAAGTATGTGCGTTATGAAAAATGCATACAAGACCGAACCAGTGCAGAACAGCTCCAGTTGTCTATGGGCCTAATCACATCTTCTGGGATCGAAGCACAATGCGACTGGGCAAGGCCTTAATATGCCGCAAGTAATCATTCGCAAATAATACCTGTGATCCCAAGTCCCATATCTTTATTCCTTTAAATGTCCAGCTGTTTAAAGTCGCTCGTTTCATTATCTGTAACCAGCTTGAGCTATCGTCAATGTTGAGAGCTATTTTACGGTCGGCTTAGGACCTGAATGCCTTGCTCTGGGAGTCCTTTCATTTGATGGAACATACTGATCTATATCTGTTATCCAAAGCCTTGCAACATCATGCCACTTCATTATTTCTGTAAATTTTTTGTGACCTAAATCATTACGTATTGCTAAAATTAAATCGCCGAAGTATTCCATACTAGCGATATTCCAGGTTGTGTCACCTTTATCAGAAGCTTCTTGATCAAACTTATATATATGCTGCATGAAATCACCGGCGCTCTTAATAACTTCATTCGATGCAAATGTGAGGAGTTTAGGAAAATATTTTTTTAACCTTTTTGCCGTCTCGTCACTGTCAGTATCATCGCTTCCAGAATAAATATCATAGAGAAAGACAATAAAGTCCGAGTACAGCTTCTGCTTCTTGGCTTTTAATTCAGTCCTTAAATTTAGGTTTTTTGAATATGACTGACTAAGAAGTATACCTAGTAAGCTAGAAACACCCGCAAGAATTACAACCCAAATCTGTGAATCCATAATAGCAGCAGCTAAAAACAATAAAGTTGACGCCTGGCTGGGGATGAGGGATTCGAACCCCCGAATGACGGGACCAGAACCCGTTGCCTTACCACTTGGCCAATCCCCATTACAACGCTGTATTTTAGCAAAATATCTCTGTTCTCGCTAGCGAGAAGTGTATAATATGCCATGTAAACAAAGGAGGGCCTTTATGGAGTCGTTTGCGCATCACAGCATTGCCCATTCACTCAGTATGCAAATTACCATTGCGACCACATTGATCATTGGCCTCGCAGCTATGGTTGTATTTATTTATGGGAGGAGCAAATGAGCTTATCACTACAAGCCGATAACAAACAAGAGACTGCACGAGCAAAGGCAGTTATGGTGGGGCCGGATGCCGAAGGACTTGCTGAATTTATTGAATACGATGTCGATGGATGGAAGTATGTATATATCAAACTAGAATTAACTGGAAAACCAGAAACATTAAAGCCTGGTAAGCACGCGGTTCATATCCATGAAAAAGGTGATTGTGAATGTGAAGGTTTTAAATGTGCGGGCGGTCACTTCGATCCAGGTCCAAGCGGCAACACTGACCCTGATGCAAATCATGGCTATCATGCGGGCGATCTTCCGAGTATCACCATCGACGAAAATGGACATGGAGTATTGGAAACTTTCACTACTCGTATTACCCTCTCAAAGGGTCCTGTTTCTATTCTCGATCCTGAAACCGCACCAAATGCAACCGCCTTGATGGTTCATGGCAATGAAGACCCCTATACTCCTGGCGAAAGTGGTTCCGGACACAGTGGCGGCCCACGACTTGCTTGCGGTAAAATCGTAGCCGCTTAAGCGAACATTGCGTATCAGACATATCTACAGCTATACTGCTTGTAATGATGAAATTGGCACACGTTCACTATAAGAACCGTGAGGTTGAGCCGGTATGGCATGTACAACTTGCGGTGGTTATTGCGATTGTACTGCAAATAGCTTTAAGTAACAGTCTAACCGTTGGTCCTAAATTAGCGATTGCCGGTTTCGAAACCTTGCTTCTCGTTCTTCTCACTGTCCTAAAACCAACAGTAAAGCTTGGCGTCATGAAGGTACGACGCAGCATTGCTGTACTACTCATTGCCTGTATCTCGCTTGCTAACATTACTTCATTGGGTCTTGTGTTAAATGATCTTTTTCATAGTGCGGTCGACATAACAGGCAAAGGCCTTATTCTGTCGGCGCTTGGTATTTACCTTACCAACATCATTATCTTTGGCCTCTGGTACTGGGAGCTTGATAGCGACGGCGTGCAAGGTCAAAGCACGGATGTTGCGCCCTTTGATTTTCTGTTTCCGCAAATGCGACTTTCAGAAAAAGATCCGATCCGAAGGGACTGGCGTCCTACCTTCTTTGATTACCTTTATATTTCTATTACCAACGCAGTCGCATTTAGCCCCAATGACACGGTGCCTTTAACTCATCGCGCCAAAGCACTTATGGCACTGCAGTCTGCTATTTCAGTTGTAACGGTTGCGTTAGTTGTAACACGAGCAGTTACGATCCTAGCCTAGAAGCTTTTTAGTAGCTGATCGACACCAGGTCATGAAGCTCACCAACCTGTTTTGTGCTTAAAGGATCCGCCAATGCTGCTATATGGAGTGGTAGAGGTAACGGCATAGAAGAATCAAAATCAGCAACTCCACTTGCATTAAGAGCAATGCGTGCAGCACACCGATGCGTGACCATATGTCCACTTTGAATGCCTCTTTCTAGGCTAAATTCGGTACCCAGCCATAAAGAAGGATGTTGAGGCTGCATTACGGGCCGACGCACTTCTCTGCGTAGCGTGTCGCGTTGATGGCGCATAAGCCCTTGTGTCCATACATGAACAGTGTTGTACGCAAGCACTGATGTAGCCCCTAAATGAAAAGCCTTCTCCTCACTCAGACCCTCTTCCATAAGATATTCTGGAAATTTTCCGCTCGTAACTATCAGATCGCGTTCATTTGGCACAGGTGACATTGTCCCACCTCGCCGTTCTTGCTGATCCATGCCGAGTTTTGGGATACGAACCACAAGCCTACCTCGTTCATTCTTAGTGCGCGAAAATGTTCGATCCATTTCATTCTGGACTGCTTCCTGCACCTTAGAATCATTAACCGCTTCATGAAGCATGTCCCAACTGCTCTTCTGTGGAGTTTTACCTGGCTTCTCAAACTTATGTACGCTACCCATTATTAACCTCGTTTCTCCACTTCTCGATTTCGGCATGATTACCGCTTAACAGTACGCTCGGCACCTTCATGCCTCGAAATTCTTCGGGTCTGGTGTACTGAGGAAATTCAATGTTCTGATCATCCTGCTGGAACGATTCAATCTCAGCCGACTGTTCACCGCCTAAGACACCCGGAATGAGGCGCACGACACTGTCGATAATGATCATTGCCGGTAATTCCCCGCCAGTTAAGACGTAGCTCCCAATACAGAATTGCTCATCGATCCATTTTGTTATACGTTCGTCATAACCCTCGTAGCGAGGGCAGACAATAATAAGTCCTTTAGACTCAGCAGCTAGTCGCTTTGCATCAGACTGCTTATATACCTTTCCCCTTGGTGTCGGCAAAATAACTAAAGCTTCTGGGTCATTCTCTTTTGCCTTTTCAATAGCTGCTACGAGTGGCTCCGGCTTTAAAAGCATACCGTCACCGCCACCGTATGGTGTATCGTCAACGGTTTTACGCGGACCAATACCAAATTCGCGCAGGTTAATATAGCTAATTTCAACAAGCTTGCGATCCTGCGCCTTCCATAACATGCTGGCATTCAGCACACCATGAAACATCTCGGGAAATAATGTAATAACTTGAATTTTCATAACATTTATGTTCTTATTATACCATGTATTTTGTTGATGCCAATTCTTTAGGAGAGGATTTTTTTCAGCACACTCCTCGTACACGAGGCGAAGAGGAGCGTTATAGCATGCGCAATGTTCTAGATGAGTTTGATCTTACCTTCGAAACCCGCTATCCTGACTTACGAGCCTTTGCCCGCTGGGTTATTACTTCGGTTATACCTGAATATAATGCAGCAAATCCTGACCGGCCTATACCCCCGTATTCCACAGATAATCAATACTACCGACATAGAGAATCTAACGCGAATCTAGACATTCATGTAGATAGCTCTCTCGTACTGAGAGCACCTTATCCCAACAGAACATTCGTCACCATTGGAGTAGGAATAGGCGAAGTCAGTGGTACGCTTTTTCCAAAAGATGAATCCAAGTATCCCGTTACATCAGATGTGGGAAACTTAACTACTGAAGCTCTCAAACAAGACTTTTATTCTGCACCATACGGATGGGCAGCTGTTTTCGACCCCGACCATGACTTACATGCTGGCGCACCTGGCGAGGAACGTATTCTTTATAAAGCCGCACTCTTTACAGGAGCTTCGTACGGGGATTTTTATGTACCAATCCAGTCACCTGAAGTGGCATAAAAGTTTAACGTTTTACTAAAGCAAACTAAATATCGAGGTCGTCAAAGTCTTCAAGCTCTTTGCGAGTTCTAGAAAACTTATCATTTTTTTCTTCTTCAGAAGTAGCTTCTTCGACTTCCTCTACACTCGTATCATCGGCCGTAGTAGCAGTCGAGGTATCGTCTGCGGTAGTATCATCGGTCCAGTTATCATTTCCGCCATCGTCACTTTGTGAAGCAGGTGTAGGAGCGGCTTCCTCACGAGCAGGTCGTGGCTCACCATTATCTACAATTTTTAGGTTATAACGAGCTTCATTCTTGGTGCCGAGTGCTCGAAGAAGCGTTCTCAAGCTTTGGGCAGTTGCACCGCGCTTTCCGATTACACGGCCAAGATCTTCTGGATCTACGGTTAATTCAAGAAGGACACCCTTCTCATCTATGCGACGTTCAATTTTGACTTGATCTGGCTTACCAACGAGTGACTTAACTATATATTCTACAAATTGCTGGTCAATGCTAGTCATACTAACGAACTCCTTACATCACGTAGCTGCTGACTATTATACTGTAGCAGCAGGCCTTGCTTCAAATCTACTCGTGCTTATTCGGTCTTCGCTTCGTCTTCAGCAGATGCTTGTTCTGCTTCAGGAGCTTCTTCTACAGCTGTAGTTTCAGCTGGGGCTTCAGCCTCTACCGCCTCTTCTGGGGCAGCTTCGGCTTCTACTGGTTCTTCGGGACGATTGCGGCGAAGTTTCTCAACATTTTTAATATCGCGCTTGCGGTCAGCTTCAACCTTAACCCAATCAGGGAGCTTTACCCCTTCTTTTTGAAGAAGGTAGGCAACACGTGGTGAAGGCTGCGCACCGTGCTCAAGATAAAATGCTGCCTTTTCCTTATCAACGGTCATAGCTTTGGTGTGTGGATTATAGTTACCAAGACGCATGACAACATCACCGCTCTTAGGGTTGCGGCGGGCATCCTGAACGATAAGACGGAATTGTGCGTGACCTTTGCGGCCAGTACGTTGCAGACGGATAGCGAGCATAAAAGCGATTGTCTTTCTACCTGATAACCAGGTTGTTTAAACTACTAAAACAATTCTTGCCTATTTTACAGATGAGCGCCTCTGTTGTCAACCCCTTAGGCCGATGCCGTCAGTTTGTCGAGCGCTTTTTGAGCAGCAGCTTGCTGTGCGGCTTGTTTGCTGGGGCCTTTTCCTTTGCCGTAGACTTTGTCCTCTACATACACGGCTATGGTGAAGATCTTGTCGTGATCGGGACCAACTTCTTCAATCACTTTATAAACAGGCGTAAAACCGAGTTGGCTTTGTGCAACTTCTTGTAGGCGAGATTTAGGGTCGAGCCATGAACCAGACGCCAAAATATCCGCAAAAGTGCTAAGAATTGCTTCTTCAATAAGCTTCTTTGCAGCCTCGTACCCTTGATCAAGATAGAGCGCACCAATAACTGATTCAAAACAGTTTGCGAGGATTTGCGCACGAGCTCGTTCAGTTCCACGCTTTTCACCACGAGACAGACGAAGGAGTGGCTCAAAGCCCATACGTGATGCAGCAGCACTAATACTTTCGGTGCGTACGAGCGCACTACGCCAGTTAGTAAGAATACCTTCTGGCTCACTGTAGTTTGCATACAAATACTCGGTAACCACCAGTTCTAGGACGGCGTCACCTAGAAATTCAAGACGTTCGTTATGTTCCTGTACGGTTTTCTTATGCTCGTTAAGGTATGAGCGGTGGGTAAAGGCAGTTACAAGCAGCTGAAGGTCATTAAATACAACCTTGAGTCGTTCTTCAGCAAACGATTGGTACGATGAGATGTCCATATTATTTTAGAGATTTCCTTTGCGTATTTTTGTCAGCGCTACCAGCATTAATTTGCCGATATCTTCATACTCAATTTTATCAAGTGCGACCTTTGCTGGCATCCATTTACAACCATTCATCCAGTCTTCAGGAGTAAGTTTGTCGCTATCACCCTTAGCGCGGACTAAAAAGATCTCGGTGGTCATCAGTACGAGACTTGATACGCGACGATAACGGAAGTTAATTTTTCCAAGCCAGCTCAAGACTTCCATTTCTTGTAAGCCGGTCTCTTCGCGGATTTCACGCTCAGCGGTCTGCTTTGAGTCTTCGCCGTTTTCGATGTGTCCCTTTGGAATAGTCCACCGGTTCTTCGCATCTTGGATCAATAAAAACTCAATCTCATTACTTTTCGCATTATGACGAAAGACGATCCCACCAGCGGTCGGTTCACGAACGACTTCAGAAATAGCCGGACGGCGGCGGCCAATGAATGTCTTAAATCCTTTAATTGGTTTGGGTCTCTTCATGATTATCCTAACCCTTCATGATCTTTAGTAGAACCTGAAGGTTTTCCTTACTACTCTTTGGTGGACTCTGCGCTGGGTTTTTCGCCCTGCTGCTGACGCAATAGCGTACCAAGCACACCATTGATGAACTTCGAACTATTATCTCCACCAAATGCTTTTGCAAGCTCAACAGCTTCGTTGATAACCACTTTGGGTGGTATATCAGGATTATGCAAAAGTTCATACGCACCAATGCGTAAAATCACTCGATCCATTCGCGCAATTTGGTCTATTGGCCATTCAGGTGCCAGGGGCTGCAATAACTCATCAAGGTGTTCCCGTTGATCGGTAACACCCTCAACCAGTCCCTTAATGAACGCTGTGTCCTCGACCGTATCTCGGTAACGAGCAATATTGCGCTCAAGCACCGCCGCAAGGTCAAAGGATGTATCCCCCGCTTCTGAACGGAAGTCCTGCTCATATAACGTTTGCAGGGCAACGATGCGACCAAGGTGGCGATTGGATGCCATATTGTTAATTTCCCGCTTTCGTACCGCTTATGGTACCAGTATACCCTATTCAGCTTTAGTATTGGCTGAGGTTTTGGCAAGTTTCTTGCCGGATTCACGCCGTGTGGTATATGCCTTCACGGGTGACTTTGCATTAACAGATCGAGCCAGCTTCACAACCAAGTGGCTGCGGCGTAGACCGGTGGCGCGATGTGATGTTCGTTTTTTGGGCTTACCCATAGTAAGGAACAAACTCCTTTATGCTTAATTAAATAATGAATTAGCCGCATTATAGCGCATTTAGCGGTCTTTCTCAAGGGGAGAACATTGACATACTGCTATTTTACCCGCATAGTATCCCTGTATGAAATCGCCCTCGAGCGAAAAATCACCCTCTTCAAAAATAGATCGCCAGCAATCCCTCTGGAATCGTCTTATGCCATTTCCCATTCTTGCACCAGCCGCCGGCGTTATTGCTGTGTTCGGGGTTATCCAGGGAATGAAAGATGAGAAAAAAGAGGACCGTCAGTATATACCCGCCGAACAACCCTACACCGTCATGGAAGGCGAAACTATCTACGACCTCGCCGGTATATGCGAAGATTCGGATCAACGCGATGTTGAGAGATGGATACTAAAGATTAACGACATTCCACAACCTGAGAACAGTACCCAGCTTGAAGGCACCACTATTACCCTACCCGATCCGGAGCACTGTTAGATAACAAAGCTCACTAACCTCTTTGGAACGTAGATAATCTTCTTAGGTTCGGCGGTAATGTGGGCTTTTACCTTTTCATCGGCTCGAGCTGCAGCAACAACCTCTTCTTCGCTACTTTGTGCATCTACTTCAACCGTACCACGTAACTTACCATTTACCTGTACGGCAATAGTAATGGTGTCCTGAACAAGGTAGGCATCATCCCATTGTGGCCAGTGGTCTTTATGGACACTATCTGTATGTCCAAGTTCATGCCAGAGCTCTTCAGCAGCATGGGGAGCAAACGGACCGATCATCATAACAAGACTCTCGAGTACTTCGCGCCAGGAGCTGCTTGCAAAACCGTTCTTAGCTTTAAACTCATATAAGTCATTTGTTGCCTTCATGAGCGCTGCTATTGCGGTGTTATACTTTTGATCTTCAAGGTCGGCGGTTACTTTCTTAATGGCAGGATGAATAACGCGAAGTAACGCATGATCGGGTTCGCCATCCTTAGCTTCCGCCATATATTCCTGTACCAGGTTCCAGACACGGTTAATAAAGCGGTATGCACCGGGCACGCCTTGTGGATCCCAACGAATCCAAAGTTCAAGTGGCGCGGCAAACATTAAGTAGGTACGCAGTGCATCCGCACCATAGCCGCTATTAATAATTTCAAGCGGGTCAACACCATTACCCTTACTTTTACTGAACATCTGGCCATCGCTCGCGGTAACTTTACCGTTAAAGAGGAACCGTTTGAAGGGCTCAGGATTGTCTACCAATCCAAGCTTATGGAAGAAACGAGTGATAAAGCGGGCATAGATCATATGCGCGGTAGCATGGTCACCACCATTATAGAAATCTACCGGCATCCATTTATTGGCAGTATCGCTCTCAAATGGCTTATCTTCGTTGGTTGGGTCAATATAACGCAGAAAATACCAGCTACTACAGATATATGTATCGAGCGTATCCGTTTCGCGCTCAGCCTCTCCGCCACACTTTGGACATTCAACTTTTAGCCAATCAGTAGCCCGGGCTAAAGCACTACGCCCATCACCGCTTGGTTGAAAGTCCTCTAATTCAGGCAAGACAACAGGCAGCTGATCTTCAGGGACTAAGACCTGCCCACATTTTTCACAATTAATAATAGGAATCGGCGCTCCCCAATATCGCTGGCGACTCACGCTCCAGTCGCGAATCTTATAGGTAGTCTTTTCGGTAGCAATCTTTTCTTTGGCAAGATCAGCAACGATTTTCTCTCGCGCGCTATTGCTCTCAAGTCCGGTGTGGTCCTCTGAATTAATTAAGAGACCTTCGCCGTCATAGCACCCTTCAAAGTCCGCTGGCTTTTGTACGACTTCAATAATCGGCAGCTCGAATTTCTTGGCAAATTCATAATCGCGCTCGTCATGTGCGGGCACAGCCATAATGGCACCAGTGCCATAACCAACTAAGACATAATCGGCTACCCAGATGGGGATCTTTTCTTTATTAATCGGGTTAACCGCATAGGAGCCTGTGAATACACCGGTCTTTTCTTTTGAAGCCTGGCGTTCAACTTCAGTTCGCTTGGCAGCTTCTTTTACATAGTCTTCAACCTTAGCTTTTTCGCTGTCTGCAGTAAGCTCACCTACCAATTCATGCTCCGGCGCTACCACTAAAAATGTTGCACCATACAGCGTATCGGGGCGAGTAGTAAAGACGGTTATCCTTTCTTTTGAACCTTCAACCGTAAAGTCAATTTCCGCACCCTTACTCTTACCAATCCAGTTCTTCTGTGCCAGTTTAACCGTTTCAGTCCAGTCCAGTGCATCGGTAGCTTCTAGTAGTTCGTCTGCATACTCGGTGATCTTAAAGAACCACTGCTTTACTTCTTTCTTTTCAACGATCGGATCATCAGGACCATCGTGGCGCCAACACTTACCGTCAATTACCTGCTCGTTCGCAAGTACCGTCTGGCACTTGGTACACCACCACTGCATGCGGGAGTCCTGATAAGCCAAACCATACTCGTACATTTTGGCAAAAATCCACTGGGTCCATTTGTAGTAAATTGGAAGGTGCGTGGAAATTTCTTTGGACCAGTCATTGCTCCAGCCCATGGCTTTGTACTGTTTGTGATAGCCAGGAATAATCGTAGCCATAGAATCTTGAGGTGAAACACCAGCTTTAATGGCGTAATTTTCTGCAGGAAGGCCAAATGCATCCCACCCTACCGGATGGTAACTTTCATAACCCTGTTGGCGCTTAAAGCGGGCCATAACATCTGAAATGGTGTAGTTCATGGCATGACCAATATGAATACCGGCACCACTTGGATAATTGAACATACTCATGGCTAAATACTTTTGCTTATCACTCTTTAAATTAGCCTGGTAGGTTTTCTCCTCATCCCAGGTTTTTTGCCATTTCGGTTCAATATCTTTTGGACTATAACGCTTCACGTTTTCCTCACTATCAGGGGTAATTTATCTGTATTTTACAAGATTTTAAGAAGAATAAGAAGAGGTACCTATCGTGGTTAAAAATACGCCGTTTAGCAGCCTATTTATTGCTACACTAAATAAAACAAATGGAGGGTATCCATGCACACATCAGAGGGTAATAGCGGCTTAAACGCAGGCTCTTTTTTGAGTGTAGAAGAAGCCCGCCGAGTGTATGATCTTAGTGAACGTGATTCTTTATTCGCAAGCCCTCTTGATCAAGAACTAGTCGAGCGCGGGATAGCCAAGGTCGCCCTTGATACAACAGAGGCCGATTTCAATGAGCTTGTCGCAAGCTATGAGGTCTGCCTCGAAGACTATCCGCGATTACTCGCCCAAACATTCCACCAGGTGGATTCCCGTTACGGCAATGAGGCGGGAAATGTTCGTAAGGAGCTCAAGCGAGATCCTGCTACCGGTATCCAGATTGACGATCCAAAATCCTATTTCCACTTTAATGAACTCGCTATCGCCCGTTGGAATGAACAGTTTACTCCTGCCACGGCACCACCTGCATTTTTGAGATTCCTGGCACAAGGGGCCGAAATGCATCATTCATCTATTCCTTTAGAACAAGAACTCTTTGCACAGCTTGAAGAGACTCATCCCAACATATCTCGAGCTTATTTCCCGGTAGTAGATGGCCGAGTGGAAACCTTCGGATTTTATCGTTTGGTTAGCTATGACGCATATGATGTAACCGAATCTTTAAGTACACAGGTAGGCAAGGAACATGCCGATATAGCCGGCATGACCCTGCAGCAACAAACGGATGCTCCCGGTTTTTGTGCGATCATTGACGGGCAAGAGGTACCATTTGATTCTGAGGCAGGATTTGGATACTGGTTCCCTGGCAATGGACATGAAAAGTTATATGGCGGTACCCCACGATTAAGAGCACTCCGTCATAAAGTAAATCGAATTATTCCTGAAGGTATCACTCACGTGCCAAAACGGCATGCTGGTATTAAATTTACCGATGCACCTTTTGTGGACTACCAGACAAATCCTAAAGATATTCTTGCCATGGAAGCAGCGTTAAGCAAAATAGCGTAAACTAACGTTAGGTATGCATGTACTTCTACTTGCCGGCGGCAATTCAAACGAAAGAGATGTTTCTTTACGGAGTGGAAATGCAGTAGAGGCCGGTTTAAAGGCGGCGGGTTACAAAGTCACCCGTGAGGATCCGGGAGCAATGGGTTTTAATCTCAAAACTGCTGCTGACAGTACCGACGTCGTGTTTATTGTACTGCATGGTTCTGGAGGCGAAGATGGCGCCATCCAAGAACAGCTTGAGACTATTGGCATTCCATATACAGGCTGTGGTGTCGAGGCTTCCAAGTTATGTTGGGATAAATGGTCGTATAAAAACTTCTTGCAATCGAGAGATATTCCGGTTTCTGTAGGTAAGATGGTCTCAAAAGAAGATCTCGATGACCCCTTATTTAAGGAACCGTTCGTCCTAAAGCCAGCACAGGGTGGAAGTTCGCTAGACACTCTTATCGCCCGCGAGGTTACGAAAGAAAACTTAGATACCGCAAAAGAACTGCTTAATAAATATCCTTCACTTCTACTGGAAAGGCTAGTTTTCGGAAAAGAGATAACACTCACCATCCTCGGCAATCAACCACTTGAAGTCATTGAGATTATCCCTCCAGAGCATGGAGAGTTTGATTATGAAAATAAATACAATGGTGCAACCCAAGAGATTATCCCGCCACGCAATGTTTCTAACGAGGCACAAAAAAAGGCCCAGGAATTGGCCTTGAGGATTCATTCAATGACAGGATGCCGCGATATTTCCCGAACTGACATGATCGTTGACAACAATGACGAGCTGCATGTTCTCGAAACGAATACCATTCCTGGTATGAGTGATCAAAGTCTCGTTCCAAAAGCAGCCGCTCGAGCAGGTTATGATATGTCCGCTTTATGTGATCTGCTTGTCGGTCTTGCACTCAAACACTAAAGCTTCGTTATAAACTTTTGATACTGCCCGTTATTCCCATGGATAATGTCTGTATGTAGTTTTTGAAGTTTTTCGGTAACTGGCCCTTTCTTGCCGTCACCAATAGTTCGTGCGTCTATCTCTATAATTGGCGCGATATACGCCGACGTACCAGATGCAAAGATTTCATCTGCTATGTAAAGCTCGGTTAAATCAACACTGCGTTCAACGACTGGAATATTTAGGTCCTTGGCAATTTCTAGCATAGTACGCCTATTAATTCCTTCCAGTAGATCGCTCGTTGTATTCGGCGTAATGAGTGTGCTATCTCTTACAATAAATATATTAGCAGCGCTTAATTCACACACATGCCCTGCTTCGTCTAAGAAGACACAGTCGTCATAGCCGCTATCGATTGCGTCTTGTTTGGCGAGAACAGAATTTACATACGCACCATTTACTTTGGCACGTGAAGGAATAGAGAAATCTGGTATACGTCGCCATACACTTGTTTTAAGCCGAGCACCGTTTTGCGGGATGATGGGCACTGCTTCATAGGCAAACATACTTAAGACTGAATGCAGACCCCGCGAACGCGTACCAGGCACCAGCTCATCAACATGCACGGTTGCACGCACAAATATATCTGCGTGTATAGTCTGTGCATCAATAAGAGCATGTACGCTTTTTTCAAATTTTTTGTACGTCCACTCTTTTTCAAATGTATCAATACCAATAATGCGAGCCGAATCGCAGAGGCGCTTAAAGTGATCTTTTAGACGGAATGCTACCAGTTGTTTTTGGCTACTAATACTTACCGGAAAAACCGTGTATACACTGAGACCATATAATACAGCTGAACTTGCAATACTGAGGTGTGCTTCATCGATGTCAACGATGTCCGATCCTAAAAACGCTTTTTGATACAACTTTGCCATAACGAGCTACTTTCTAGTTGGTTTTAGGGAATTGCCGTGCTTTAGTTTTCATCCAATCTTCAGACTGTCTTACGAGTTTCTGCTGCTCCCCAGGATCAGCCAACAAGGACTTGAGCGCCTCTTCTGCAAATACACCATTCTGCGAACCCTTTGCCAAAACTACCGCTCCCTCAAGAAGATTTTGAGCAATATATGAACCTGCTTCATAAGGTGATGTGCAGCGTTGCACTTTGCAGCCCCTTTTCTCTGCCTCTTCTGCAAGATAGTGATTAGCGTCCTTGCCGATCGTAACAACAAAAGCAAGCTGTCGAGGATCACAATATGAGCCCACTTCTCTATGAGACTGTTCTGAAAAGGCACCCAGCTCATTCATATTGCCTAACAGTGCGACTTTTTGAGGAGCCGTAATGTGAGACAGTGTTTCGAGTGCCGCTTTTACCGCTTCCGGGCTCGCATTATAGGTATCATCAATGATCGTACTGTTTTTGATACCCCTTAGTGTCCGCATGCGTCCACTTACGGGCTCTATAGCAGCAAGCCCAACAACAATTGCTTGGCTCGTTAACCCAAGTTTTTCGGCAATGATAAAAGCCGCTAATGCGGAGTACAGCTGCGTTTCAGCTATGGCCTGGTAATGGAAGGCCGTTGTTCCGTTCACCGATTCGATAGAGGCATCAAAGCCATCTTGTGTGCGTGTGAAGGTTTTTATCTTGTAATCTGCCTGGCTCTCAATACCGTAGGAGATCTTTTGTGAAAGTGTATCTACATATTCGCCAGAACAAAGATCCGCATTGTACACAACAACATCGGAGAACCGAGAGACAGAAAGTTCTTCTGCTGCTACGGCTTCAAGACTTGAAAAATACTCCATATGCTCAGGCGCGATGGCAGTCACAACTGCAATATCTGCATGTAAATACTTGTGAAATGCGGCAATCTGCCCAGGACCATCAGTACCAAGCTCTACCACTACGACATCGTACGGGTAATCCCTTTTTATCTTCTTTTCATTCCGTAAGAAAATCTTAAGCCACGCAATAGGGTTAATAAGACTCGGAAGTTTTTCATCGAAAAAGATCAAAGGAACACTGACAATATCGTTATAATTTCCTTCTTGGTATCTTACTCTGAGCGACTGGCCCACGACTTTGGCAATAGCAAATTTTGTACTGGTCTTTCCGATACTACCCACTACTGCTATGACTTTAAGGTTATTCCTCTTTCGAAGGCGCCGCACCTGCCACGCTAAGATGCTTATAACAGGTACTTTGAAGGCTTTTTTCATTGAGCTTAGTATAACAGGAATAACCCTGTCTTAACCCTAGTTGAGGCTTTGCTTGGTATAGGTCGTTCCGTCTGAAAGCGTCGCGGTAAGGGTATAGCTTGTGCAGTCCATGCAGTTACTCGGAAGTGCAGCGTAGCTATAAACATTCTGCGCAGGTGTTGCAGCCAATTTATAGGTTAAACCCTGAGGATCCCGGTACGCTTCTTCATCTAGGCCCACAAACTCGGCCGCACGTACCGTATCATCATTGATCTCGCTTAATGTAGGGTAGAAGCCGTATTGTGCGTAAAATGCCTCAAGCTGAGCATGCATCGCCTTAATATCAGTTTCGCGCTCTACATCTAAAGCGGTAAGCTGTGTCTCAATCAAACTCCCACCAATAAGGTCACTGAGTAGGTTTTGAATTGGTTCTGCGCCTTCTGGAGCAGAGACCGTTACTGCCTGGTACGTAAAGGTTGTCGACATCTTCATAGTGCTACCACTGTCCTGAGCTTCTAAGTCTATCTTTTTAACCTTGTTGTCATCGGTTAAGTAGATAGCCATGTTGCCGGTTGCCGTTCCACCTGTATCAAGATCGGTAATCTCTTCATCCAGCACAGATTCGGCACCAGCGTCTTTCAGGCATGATTTGATCTTCTCTACCACACTGAGTGTTTCAAGTTCTTTCGCAAAAGCAATTGCTTCCGCATCACTGGCTGGCTCAACTGCATACTTCGTAGTAGGCGTGCCGTTCACATCTTCTTGTGAGGTGCTCTTGACCGTAAAGAGCGGGTGTTTCTTATATGCTGCCTTGATCTTAGAAATATCATCATCGGTAAAGGCAAATGAAAGGTCGGTTACACAGCTTGTCTCACTACCAAATGAACTCCAGAAGCTTCGATCAACGACATACCATTTATCATTTACGCCTGCGAGCATGCTCAAATACGAAGAGGCCGGATTTGTTTCATCGAGTCCGAGGCTGCTTAAACTCTCAAGCCCTCCAACTTTGGCATAGATATTCTTATCAACATAGCGGAGTTCATACGGGAACTGGGCACCACTTACCCCTACAGTTCCTGAAAGTGCAAACTGGTTCTGAGATACATTGCTTTCAGATTTAAAATTAACCGCTACACCAGGAGCTTCCGGAGTTGTGACATCAATTGTGCCTTCAGATACGAGCTCGTTCTGGCTCACTAAATCAGCAAGAGCACTTAAGAGTTTGTTCTCAGGCTTGTTTGGAACAACATATCCAAAATAAGCAGCTGCGCTACCACCACCTATAAGTATTAGTGCAAGAAGGGCAATAAAGAGTGGTTTAAGCTTTTTCTTTTTTGCCTGATTATTAAGTGGCGGGAAAACGGGAGCCTGATACGCACCAGGCTGTGGTGCGGGCGGCTGCATCGGGGACTGTGGCGCTGGAATCCCAAACGAATCTGCTGCCGGTGGACCGGACGGCTGTGGGCTTTGGGGCTTTATAACGCCACCGGGTAATTGATCATCCATTGTAATTCCTTGCTTATTGATTATGTATATAGTTTTCAGATTAACTATACCTGCTTTATATAAGTTTACAAACTCCCCTACAGGTTAGTTGGTTCCCTTTCCTCCTCTCATCTGTTACAATCTGGTATTGTTTTTCCTCTTCATAAGGGGCTGTAGCTCAGCTGATTAGAGCGCTTGTATGGCATACAAGAGGTCAGGGGTTTGAATCCCCTCAGCTCCACCACATTTATAAGAAGGGGTACTATGTATGGGATTGACCGAAGCACTAAAAGCATACGATCAGAAGTTCATAAAGGAACTGGAGCTTGGGCGGCGCGCCGTTCATGCAAAGCTGCTGTCAGATCCCGGCCCCACAGAACGCAAAACATTTGTTGAGGGACTTGCCGCACAGGCTGAAATCCCCCTCCGTACGGCCCATTGTGCAACAGATGAACTCATAGCCGATGGCATCATTCGAGTTAGAGAAAATAATTTCACCCTTGACCCGTCTATCTTGTCTTTGAAGCTAGATCCTACTAATTTTTCTAGAATTATTGCAAATAGAAAAGAACCAGCCTAAACGCCGGTTCTTTCTATGCAAGCGGGCTGCACCCTTACTCTTTGTTTATTTTTGTTTTAAAGAGATTACCGCTCGAAACGAACAATTCTATTACACGCTTACGCTTAGGATTTGTCAAGAAGCTCTAATAGCTTCTTCTCATCAATAACTTCAGTACCAAGCTTGCGAGCTTTTTCTGCTTTACTCTCCCCTGCCTTTGTACCCATCACGAGATATGTCGTGTCTTTGCCCACCGAACTTTGGAAGGTGCCGCCTAAAGCGCGTATTTGTTCGGCTGCGACATCTCGACCCATTGTTTCGAGGGTTCCGGTAATAACGAAGCTTTTACCGACCAGTTTGCCGGTAAGGCCTTTGTCGTTTTCGGGCCAGACACCAAGACTACGGAATTTAGCGAGCAGCTTCTGATTATCATCCTCTTCAAACCACATAAGAATTGAATCAGCTACTACTTCACCAATACCATTCACGGACATAAGCTGGTCATAGGTTGCAGTACCAAGGGTATCGAGGCTCTTAAATGCATGGGCAAGATCAATGGCGGTTTGTGTACCAATATGCCGTATGCCAAGCCCATAAATAAATCGGCTTAACGGTGGGTTTTTCTTTGCAGCAATGGCAGCGATGAGCTTACTCGCTGAAATTTCTGCAAAGCGTTCGAGTTTTAAGATGTCTTCTTTTTTAAGTCGATATATATCGGCAATGTCATAGACAAGATGTGCATCAACAAGCGCGACCACATTCTTCTCGCCTAAACCATCTATATCAAGCGCTCCGCGACTAGCGTAATGCTCCAGGGCTTTTTTAAGTAATATGTCTCCAGCGTTACCTTTCACGCGGTACACTGCTTCACCGTCTGGCCGCTCAAATTTTAGCCCCGGGAATTGGCTGGCTAACTCAGCTTCGTAATCAAAGGCTTTGGAGTTTTTTGGTCGTAGCTCCAACAACACGGATTGTACCTGCGGAATAATGTCACCGGCTTTAAAGATAATAACTGTATCGCCCACACGAATATCTTTGCGGGCTATTTCATCGGCATTATGCAAGCTTGCATGCTGCACCGTCGTACCGGCTACCACGACAGGATCAAATAACGCTACGGGTGTGGCGGCACCGGTGCGGCCAATGCTAATCGCAATATCACGCACGATGGTCGTGGCCTCTTCAGCGGCATATTTATATGCCACAGCCCCGCGGGGTGTCTTGCCCACTACGCCTAAGGACGCAAATAATTCACGGTCATTAAGCTTTATAACGAGCCCGTCCGTATTAAAAGGGAGGTCATTCCGCTTACTGTCCCATTGCTCAACATAGTGCATAACTTCATCAAGATGCGAGAAAACTTTAGCTTCGGCATTAGCAGCAATACCCACCGCCCTCAGTGCTTCATACGCCATAGCGTTTGTTGGCACCTCTTTAGGATCATCGCGAAGTAGGTCATAAGCCCTGTAATGAAGCGGCCGTTCTGCAACGAGTTTTGGATCTAGTTGTCTAATCGTACCGGCTGCCAAGTTGCGTGGATTCATAAATGGTGGCTGTCCAGCTGCTTCCCGCTTTTTATTGAGCTCAGCAAAATCTTTTTTATACATCACGATCTCACCACGTACTTCGGTTCTACCTTTTAAGAGATGTTCAAAACCCTTTGTAGGTCTTAAATTTAAAGGTACGTTTTCAATAGTGCGTACATTCATAGTGACATCTTCGCCTACCCGACCATCACCACGGGTTACGGCCTGAATAAGTTTGCCGTCTTCATATATAAGTGCGCAGGCAAGGCCGTCCATCTTAATATCAACAAAGTATTCATGGGTACGGCCCGGTGCAAGTTTATCTGTTCTGGTAATCCAAGCTTCAACTTCTTCCCTACTAAAGACATCATTTAGGCTAATCATCGGGAAGCGATGCTCAACCTTCACGAATTTATCCAGTGCCTTCCCGGCTACGCGCTGGGTTGGTGAGTCTGGTGTTACAAGATCAGGAAAGGCTGCTTCAAGTTCAGACAGCTCATGTTTAAGACTGTCTGCCGCAGCTTCACTCATCGTTGATTCATCGAGCACATGATAGTGATATCGATAATCGTTTATGAGGATGCGGAGTTTGGCGATTCGTTCGGCAGCATCTGCTCTGTTCATATCAGTTCTCTATATAGACTGTATAAGTAGCTATGGGCAACTGCGAGCAGCGCGTAGGCAAAGATCATAACTAAGACTTCAGCGAGTACGGGGATGAATAAAATGAGCGGAATAAGGGTAAGTCCTGCAAAGACAAGCAGAACTAACGGTAAGAACAGCAGCTTACGAATGATTACCCAACGACGGTATCGCACTAACTTACGGGCAGTCTTCAACGCTTCTCGTGGCGCCCTTCCTTCAAGTGTGACGATATAAAGCGCAAAGATTGAGCTGCTTAAGAAGAAAAGACTTGTAGACAGGCCTACGATAAACAGTGAAACCCAAAATATCTGTTCTGGCCCGTTGACGATAAGCCCGCTGCTTTGAGCAGAGCCATAGAAGGTGCTGGCAAAGATAAACGGCAGACTTTGCAGCAAAACAAAGAAGATAACGATCACAAATGGAATTAACTGATTCATACCTTTATATAGGGCATCGCGAATTCGTAATCTCACATCTTCTTGATACGTCTGTCTCAGTGCCCAAATTAAAGCCAGACTCATAATAACAAGGAGCATGCTTTGGTATGCACCAGCTGTTTCGCTGGGCACACTTGCCGTATTACTTAAGAGCAGCCCAAACAAAGCAAAACTCGTGCCTATTCTTCCCATTTCATCAGCAAAGGTCGTAGAGAGCTCTTCTCGTAAGTTAGCGAGTTGAAAACTCGAACTCAAACCCCGGACAAAGATGATGTCTAGGACGGCATAGGTGAGTAGAAGACCGATAAAAAGCTTCTTTTGTTTTAATAAGTGACGCAAAGATTGCTTTAAGATCTTCCAAGCACTGGGAAGTTTTCCTTGTGCGGCATTCTTTTTCTTCTCTTTTTTTGCCTGCCTACGAGAAAGTTTACGAAGACGGGTCGTGCTTTCTACAGACTGTTTCTTTGGAGCTTTCTTGTTTGTTTTTTTGGTCGCCATAGTAGGTTTTAAATCAGTTTATGCCTTTACGCTATTTTCACGAAGTCGTTTAATACGTTCTTCAATTGGTGGATGGGTACTAAATAGGTGGGCAATGGAACCGCCACGAAGTGGGCTGGCAAAGAATAAGTGAGCAGTACTAGTGTTCTGGCGGCGGGTCGCTGAACCATGCGCACCTATTTTTTCGAGTGCGCTTGCGAGCCCCTCAGGATAGCGGGTGGCTAACGCGCCGGTTGCATCTGCCAAATATTCACGCTGGCGTGAGATGGCAAGCTGAATAAGTGTGGCAATAATAGGTGTTAGGATGGCCGCAACTATACCTAAGATAAATAAGATCTGTCCCGCCTTACTATCATCATCGTTATCCCTGCCACCAAACCAGCTCATTCGTAGAAGGATGTCTGCAATAAGTCCAATAGCCGCTACCATAGCGAAAGCCACAATATTAACCCGTACGTCATAGTTCTTTACATGCCCTAGTTCATGCGCCATCACACCTTCAAGTTCGGAATCATCGAGAGCGTTTAACAATCCTGTGGTCGCGCAAACAGATGCGTGGCTTGGGTCTCTTCCGGCTGCGAAGGCATTCAGCCCAGGATCTTCCATAATATAGACCTTGGGCATGGGAAGTCCTTCGGTAATGGCAAGGTTCTCAACAATACGATACAGCCGTGGATCATCTCGCTTTTCAATCTGCTTTGCGCCATTAAGAGCTAATGCAAGACGTGAAGCACTGAAGTAACTAATTAAAGTATATATAGCGGCACCAATTAGAACAGATATCGCGATACTTGGGCGGCCATCTCCGTACAGTATGCTTAAGAGCCAGCTCAATCCACCAATAATAAGCAGAAACAACGCCATAATAATGACGGTGCGACGCTTATTAGCGGCAATGGCACTATACATTCTGATTTATCCTCTAAAACTTAACTTCAACGGGCTTTTCAACGTCTTCACGTTCGCCGTCTGCAACATCAAAGAATTCACGATCGCTATTAAAACCGAGCATACCTGCAAAGATATTGGTAGGAAATACTTTGCGCTTGGTGTTAAAGTCGCGGACAACACCGTTATAGAAGCGGCGAGCAGCTTGAATCTTATCTTCAGTATCAACTAGTTCTGCCTGTAATTCCTTAAAGTTTTCATTAGCTTTAAGGTCTGGATAGGCTTCTGCAACTGCAAAAATACTCTTAAGAGCCGTCTGGAACTGGTTTTCAGCTTCAGCGGTTTCTGCAGGAGTTTTCGCGTTCACGATAGAAGCACGTGCATTGGTAACTTTTTCAAAGACATCTTTTTCGTGTGCAGCATATCCCTTCACCGTGTTAAGAAGGTTCGGGATAAGATCGAGGCGGCGCTTCATCTGAACCGTAATATCGCTCCATGCTTCATCGGCACGGATATTCAATTTAATGAGGCCGTTGTACATAGCAGCAAGAATTGCTCCTATAAGCACCACGACGCCGATGATAATAATCAAAGCAGTCATTGTTTCGTTTCCACTCCGTTAGTTAGTACTTAAATTATAGCACTTTAGAAGAAAAAAGACCTCTTTTCAGAAGGTCTTCTATATCTGGTGCGAGAGGCGGGACTTGAACCCGCACGCCTTGTGGGCACAGCATTTTAAGTGCTGCGTGTATACCATTCCACCACTCTCGCATGGCCTGCCTTTTTATTTTTACCACGATGTGTAGGTTGTAGGCTATGACAATTTGGGCAAAGTATCCTTAAATTTTCAAGTCGGTTATCTTGCCGATTGCCATTTATATGATCAAGCTCTACCGGTATTCTGCCATCCAGAGACCTTTGCTCCCAGCCACATAACTCACATTGCGGTCGCTTGATGCCTGTTTTAAATAGTCTGGCCTTTAGCTTATAGCTCTGAATATTGCTATTTTCTACAAGTAGAGTTTCTAGCGGAGCTTCAATTTTTGGTTTGAATGTTAGTCCAACATTCCAGCCCATACCTGTAAAGTGTGCTGTAGATAAGTTCAGCTCACTAATCTGACGCTTTACTTGCTCATAGTTACCGCCCGCAGGAACCAAGCCTAACTCAATTAAGACACCCCTGACACTGCGACCATTTTTTACTGCCACTATGAGTTGTTCTTTTGACCAGCTACGATTTTTTGGCATACACGTAATTTAGCACATCTATCACGTTTACCAAGACGGATTATACTGGAGGCACCTACGGGTAACGCTCCCGTCTACGAGGTTTTGCAGACCTCTGCCTAACTTCTCGGCCAAGGCGCCTTAAAATACATCGGTTATTATAGCGGGTCTATCTGATATCACCAATGGGTTAGACACGGACAATATATTGCTTTTTTATTAAGCTTATGCTATAATTGCCCACTTATGAAAACACGTGCAGTTATTGCTGGAACAGTTTTCGGCCTTGCGGCTTTAGCGCCTGCAGTTGCTGAAGCTGGCCCAAACGGTGTGTATACATGTACCGATATTAATGGCGGTACCATTGATGCAGCCGATGGCCTTCCTATTAAAGAAATGCAGATAGAGCTTGGTTTGTATGCTGATGGTGTTTTTGGTCCCCAGACCTGCAAGGCAGTAACGAACGAGCTTACCGAACAAGGAATGTTAAGCGGTAAGGGCGGAACGGTAAAGATTGGTCCTAGGGCTGTACAGGCCGTACTTGGCAGCAAGCCTGCTGAGATTCCTACTTCTACAATACCGAGCACCACAACTGCTAATACCACTCCTTCACCAAACGCCTGCCCTACAAATGTAACCAGTTCGGGTGAAATTAGTGTAGCCTGCCGTAATGAAGCAGTGAATAAACTTCGTGCCGGTGGGTTTGTAGACGAAAGTCTTGCCCGTGCCGTAAAAGCCTTCCAAATTGAAGCTGGTGTTTCCGGAAATGGCCAAGCTGGTTTTGGTGTCTTAGGTCCTAAGACTTATTCAAGCATTATGAGCGGTAGCGGCTTTAATACTATTAATGCCACTGCTGAATTACAAAACGGTATCTTTATCGACCTTTCAGACCAGACACTGAAGATGTATAAGAACGGCTCGTTAGTTGTTGGCGCCTTAGTTTCTACCGGTAAAGATGGCATGGAAACTCGCACAGGATCAAAGAAAATTCAGCGTACTCGTACCGATGAAGACGGTTGGGTAACCTCAGACCTTCAGGCCGCTGGTACTGATCCTGCTATGTATAAGCCATACTATTTTGACGGCGGGCAAGCTATCCACGGCACCCGTGTTGAATCAAAGCTTGGCACACCTGCAAGCTCAGGTTGTGCGCGCACAGACAATCTCGTGCAAGATACCCTCATTGCCAAAGGCATGAAGGTGGGCATGAAAGTTATCGTTCAGGAATAGTCCTTCTTAAAAATAAAAATCCCACTGTAATAGTGGGTTTAATTTGGTGGCTCCTCCCAGACTCGAACTGGGGACACAAGGCTCTTCAGGCCTCTGCTCTACCAACTGAGCTAAAGAGCCGCATCAGATGTGGTAACGCAAGGTACTATAACAGATATAACAGAGGTTTTTCAAGCCGCTTACAACGCTATGCTACAATAAATTCAAACAAACATAAGCGGGTAGGAGCACCATGCCATATAAAAGGTATGATGTTCCTACTCTTTTCTTTTGGGATGTGTCTTTACCTTGCGCAAAAACCCCGAATTCGCTATACTCTTCCTCTGTTATGCGGGTTTAGCTCAGTTGTTTAGAGCGCTTCCTTGCCAAGGAAGAGGTCGAGAGTTAGAGTCTCTTAACCCGCACCAATTTGACACCCAGAAAAGCTCCCTTGATGGGGAGTTTTTTTATTTATTGGTCGGATCAACAGTTTCAACCTACGTCCGGTGAGATAGGCCTCAGGACACAAGAAGCATGGTTTCCTTGATTGAACTGACGGTTATAACCTACAGGGCTAGACATATGCGGGAGGCTCAAAACCTCCTAGAACTCCGATGGGGAGATGGATTCCTCTAGACGCTTGACTTGGTGAGAGTTACGCTTCATAACTTATTGCATGGCAACAGTTGGTCAACAGATACAAGAAGCTAACAAGGCAATATGCGAAAACATAGAGAGCTTAAAAGATAATCGTCCTCTGTTATCTAAGAATATACTGTCACAAGCTAGAAATCTGGTTGAAGGCGTTGCGGTGCTCGTGCATACAGGCGACATCAACCGTGAATTTGACTATCCTGCAACTGGACCGGCGATTGCTCACGCAGGATCGGGTAACAAAAATATTAATTTTCTAAGCCGCTTTCATGATCTGATATTAGAAAGTGCATCACACTATACATTAAATGGCGATATGTCTGAGCGACTAATGCTGAAGTACTACGAGTACCTCCTCCGTATACGTGATTTACTACTGAAATCTTACAATATTAAATCACTCTCGAATCTCGAGGACTTCCCTGTAGATATTGACCCTGCATTGCGCGAATATCATGAAAAAATATCAAAACAGATACAAGCATTTAGATTAAGTCCTAGCGAAGGTTCGCGCAGCAGATACTACATACATAATGTAAAGCCATTCTTTGTGCAGGGACGAATATATTATGAAGTAACCTTTCACAATGCAAGTGATAGAACGGCAAAGTTTGATCGTTTCATTGCCTTTACGGATATAGATATCACTGGCAAATATGCTGCATATCTATCTCTTAAGCGAGATGCAATTGATGTTATTGGCCACAATATGCCAATAATCTTAATAACTGATTGGGCTGTATCTATTCGACCATGTGAGTTTAATAATTTCGCTAAACTTTTTGGGGATGAGATTAAGGTCGAGTCCTCACAGGCAGAGTACCGTGCTCTGATGTCTCACTTAACTCAAACGTCTTCGAGCCTGCTAGACATTATGAAGCTTGATGACTCTGCATTTATGAACCTACAAAATACTGTTTTGGAGAAAGCTAGAACAGCTCCAAAAATATTTCCAGTACTAGATAAAGCTAGGAAACTTATAGCTAATAGTAGTGATGGTAGCAATGTCATTAGATATCTCTTACTGCGAATGAATAATGTGAATTTGAAAGACCAATATCATCCTGCAGAGTGCAGTCTTTTATCGAATCTTTGCTTAAACAATGGCTGCAAACCATTTGATTCTATGCCCTTTTGCACATCTCCCAAAAGGCATAATCCAAGAATTAGTGATCTATTTCAAAGTTTGGATGCTGAGTCACGAACACACGAACTGCTGGCTCGTAAAATCAAAACGAACGTTCAACAAGAAAGCAGGCTGTATACACCTTTAGAAGAATTAGATAGCTTCGAAGAGGTAGATACATTAATAGCTCGGTACAACAGCGCTCTTTGGCGAGGGCACCGTTATCGACGAAGCATTGCGAAAGACAAAGGACACCTTTTTATACGCGAGTATGAAGAGGACACGTATGCAATTATCAGAGAACTACAGCAGCATGCGACCAATGGATTAGACGGCTATGAAACTGCAGTTGATCGCTGGACTCAAGAAACCGCATTACAATTGGATGATCCTACGAAAGTCGAAGCTTTGAAATTACTCTTTATCAAATCACAGGTAGCCTTGATTTACGGCGCGGCAGGCACGGGGAAAACGAGAATGATCGAATACGTCGCTGATATGTTTTCAGACAAGAACATACTTTTCCTCGCTCATACTAATCCAGCAATAAACAATCTAGTACGAAGAGTTAAAGTACAGAATGGAACATTTAAAACAATTGCTAGCCACAATTACTCAGGCGATAGCACTGAATATGACATATTGGTCGTTGATGAGTGTAGCATCGTGAGCAATGCAGATTTCCTAGCTGTACTTCAAAATACAAAGTTCAAACTACTGCTGTTAGTTGGTGACGTTTATCAGCTCGAGCCAATAGAATTTGGTAACTGGTTTGCACTCGTGCCGTCTTTTCTGCCAAATACTTCAATATTTGAGCTGACAGAGCCTTATAGGACAAAAAATCCTAATCTGCTTAAATTGTGGAATTCGGTTCGTAAACTTGAAAACAACATTGCTGAAGTAATTGCCCAAAATGGCTATTCAGCAAAATTGGATGAGTCATTATTTACGGCACAACAAGAAGATGAAATCATTCTCTGCCTGAACTATGACGGGTTATATGGAATAAATAATATCAATCGCTTTTTACAGAGTGCAAACCCTAATAAAGCAGTTACGTGGGGTGTTGCAACCTATAAAATAGGTGATCCAATACTCTTTAATGACAGCGACCGATTTCGTCCGGTAATTTATAACAATCTCAAAGGTGTCATCGTTGATATACAAAAATCCCCAGATTCCATACAATTTGATGTTCAGTTGGACCGAACGGTGACAGAGCTGGACACTTATGGAACTGAGCTGAAATTAGTAGGCGATTCTATCGTGCAGTTCACGGTTTATAGGCGTGTCAGCTCAGATGATGACGATGAAACCTCAAATACCATTATTCCCTTTCAAGTAGCTTACGCTGTATCAATTCATAAAGCGCAAGGCCTAGAATATGATTCAGTCAAAATTGTCATTACAGATGCGAATGAAGATGATATCACGCACAGTATTTTTTATACCGCGATTACTAGAGCCCGCAACAGCCTTGTCATCCATTGGTCGCCAGAAGTGCAAAATGCAATTATCGAGAAAATGGACAGACCTAATAGCAAAAAGGATGCTGGGCTGATTGCCGCCAGGCGCAATTTGAGACTAGTACAATAGCCCTGATTAAACTGTATTTGGTACAGATTTTTGCAAGAGAATAGTTATAACCTCAGCAATAATGCTGTACCAATTGAACACATACTCAGCTCTGTTACACACCGTGAAAATCGGTGTTTTTTCAACCCATAAGGGAACTAAACGATTTGCTACAATGTAGCAATGACGGCGAAAAAAGTTACTTTATTTATACTTCTTATAATCTCTTTTGGTATTTCGAGGTTTGTGTTCTTTCTCATTGATGACCCCGAAGGGCCAAACCTACTTATAGTCACAACACTAGCAATGTTTATATTCTTGCCAACATCTTTTATTTACCTAAAAACCTCAAAGACTAAGTAAATAAATCGGCAGATACCTGGCACCGGATAGGAATACCGAACGCTTCGGCGTCCTTTTTGTTTTAGCTTAAGTGCTAAAATTATAAAGAGCACAACTTAAAAAGGAGTATATAAGATGGCTAAATACGTTGATGGATTTGTTCTTGTAGTACCGAAAGGCAAAGAAGCTGAGTATGAAGAAATGGCAAAACAAGGCCGAGACTCCTGGATGAAACATGGTGCTCTTCAATACTTTGAGTGCAGAGGCGATGATCTTAAGCAGCAGGAAATGGGCGACATGAAATCACGGGCATTTGCCGAAATGGCCGGTGCATCAGCCGATGACAATGTCTGGTTTTCTTTTATCGTCTTTGAATCTAAAGAACATCGTGATGAAGTAAATAAAAAAGTAATGGAAGAAATGGGCGAAGAGTATAAGGATCAAACGGATTTTGAAATGCCTAATGACATGACAAAGATGGCATACGGAGGATTCACAGTCGCAGCCGAAGGTTAAGGTCTTACTGATTAAGACAATCCAAGATAGGTTACATTTTCGAAAGAATACTGCTCCCTGGGAACAAAAAAGGAATTAATACTCTTTTTGTTATAGTATGCTCATGAAACACACTAATACATGGATTATTCCCGCCAATCCAAATATTTATGATCATCCCAGTGCATTCGCAAAGTATGGAATTATAACTTGGGCACTTAAGATAAATGTAGACGTAGGCGACACCATCTATGTCCGTGTTAGCGGGCCCGGTGCTCATACCCTGTATAAATGTATTGCAGTAAAAGTAGGCGTCCCGAGAACAGATATGGTTGGGGCCGAATTTTGGAACGAACCATTTGAATACGATGAAGAAAGGCAGTATGTCGATCTAAAACTTCTCGATACAACAGAAGACGTAGGAGTTAGTTTTAAAGAGCTGCAGCAGCATGGCCTGAACGGGTCACACCAAGCAGCGCATCACTTAATAGATCCTCTCAAGGCATACATCGAATCATTTTTTCGGACTACCAATGGTCAGAAAATCGAGGAGATTGCGGACAGCATCGCCACCGAAGATGATTTACAAAATATTACCAGTGCACTCAAGGCTCTATCTAGTCAGTTGCCACCTAAAAGAATTGCACTTATAGCTCAGAAAATTGCCAGGAATCCAAAAACAGCTCGCTTAGTTAAAGAAAGTAAACAGTACGTTTGTGAGATCTGTAACCGTAAACCCTTCATACAAAAGAACGGCAAGCCATATGCAGAAGCAGATCATATAGAACAACTTGGTGGTGAGACAAGAGGCCTCGACACCCCAGAAAACATACGCTGTCTTTGCGCCCAGTGCCATGCTATAGTCACCTATGGATCACAGGAAGTTATTAACAAGCTACTAAGCTCAACCAAATGGCGATCGTAAAACCATGAATGAAATGCAGTTCACCATTGATATACACGCCACTAAAGAAAAGGTCTGGGATACACTGTGGCAAGATGCAACCTTGCGCGAATGGGCAGGTCTTATTGACCCGGGAACATACATGACTGGCGAGCTAAAAGAAGGCAATGAAGTACAGTTTATTTCTGCTGAAAACGGGTATGGCGTAACGAGTTTAGTTGAAAAGGTCGTCCCGGGAGAATTCTTATTGCTCAGACACCAGGCAGACACGCAAGATAGCGGAGAACAAGAACGTGAAAAGCAATGGACGGGTGGCAAGGAAAGCTACACGCTTGAAGAGAAAGACGGGGTTACTACCCTCACGGCTGCATTTGATGTTCCTCCAGAATTAGAGGCATATTTTAAGGACGCCTACCCTAAAGCCTTAGCAAAAGTTAAAGCACTGGCTGAGTCTTAAATCTACTATGGCAACAGAAAATAAAACCCAGGAAACAGACAACTCCGTTTCGGACTTTATTAACTCGCTTAATAACGAGCAGGTGACGAGCGACTGTTTAGAGCTTATTGAGATGATGAGCAAGATAAGCGGGCATGAACCAAAAATGTGGGGTCCTAGTATTATCGGCTTTGATACATATCACTACAAATATGAGAGTGGTCGTGAAGGTGATGCACCGGTAATCGCCTTTTCGCCCAGAAAAAACAATATTACCGTCTATGTAGATGAAACCGCCCGATTCCCAGAATTTTTAGCAAAGCTTGGGAAACATACAACGGGTAAGGTTTGTGTTTACTTCAAGCATTTAAGTGATATTGATACGTCTGTACTTTCACAGCTCATAGAAAAGTCTTACAGCTATACCAAATCCCTGAATACCAGCGAATACAGATCGCAGTAAAGTAAATCACTGCCTTTTTTACTCAGTTTGGTACTATGAAACTATGAGAAAGATAATTGTCTTATCGTTTATTACCCTAGATGGTGTAATGCAAGCACCGGGCGGACCGGACGAAGATTCTTCCGGTGGGTTTAAATATGGGGGTTGGGTCGCACCATATTTTGATGAAGCTTCTGGCAAAGTCATGGAAAAGCAGATGAAACCTGCAGATCTTCTGCTCGGGAGAAAGACGTTTGATATTTTTGCTTCATATTGGCCTGAGCACTCAGACAGCTGGCCAGGTATTAATGATGTCACGAAATACGTCTTAAGCAATACAAAGAAAAAGTCAGATTGGAAAAATTCAGTCTTTCTTACAAGTGCAGCGGATATCGAAAAACTCAAAAAATCAGAAGGTCCAGATCTTCAAGTACATGGCAGCGGCCAGCTTACCCAGTTGCTTCTCGAACATGATTTAGTAGATGAACTGTGGCTCAAGTTTTTCCCATTAACGCTCGGCTCAGGAAAAAAGCTGTTTGAAAGCGGAACGATCCCGGCAGCATTTACCCTTATCGAAACTGTAACCACGCCAAGCGGAGTAATCTTTGCTAATTATAAGAGAGCTGGAAAAGTCGAAACAGGCACTGTCGGAGCTTAAGTAGCAAAGCGCTTAACCTTGCAATTACATGCAGTCTGTAAGAGCATTGGTTGATGATTTTAATAGAAACCGGTAAATACAGATTTTTTGTAGGTGATAATGTGCATTATCGCCAAGCGCCTACCGAATGGCTTTCTGAGCAAGCTGGTACGGCTGAAGATCTGTCAATGCGTAGGTATGCTGCAGCTGGTTTGATGAGAGCGCTGCTTGATACTTCCATAGAAAGCCGTGATGGGGCACCATTCCCCGCCTCGATTGAGTGGGTGCAAGATGTAATCCTCGATGTACAAGCAGGTGCACCTACTATTTCTCCAGCACCCAAAGACGTAGAAGAATATGTGTACCACTTACCGCCGGTTAATGGAGTATTTGACGCTACATCCGTAACAGCAACCGAGGCTAATAAGCCAGATATTACCGCAGCTATTATTAATAAACATATTTCCAAAACCGACCCCAAGCTCGTCATTGCGCTGGGACATGGCGGCATATTATCGACCCTTGCCACCTTTTCAGCTCTATCCGGCGACAACGTCTTCTATCCCCTGCGGTATAGCCGGAACAAGGCGAAAGATGACATGCCAGTTATTGCAGATAGTGAAAGAGAACTGCTTCAGAAACTAGCAAAGGACAGAGAAGTTATAGTACACGACGAAGACAGAGGCCTAACCGGAGACACCATTAGAACAGCAGTAAGTTATATAGACAAAGCATTCAATGTATCTTCCTTTGGTGTAACTCCAGTTCTTGCCCGACATCCTGGCTGTATGTGGCCCGAAATCATACGAAAGGCTCCGGATGGACGCAGTTTTATGACTGACACCTACTCTTCAGGAACTCAGAAGTTTCAAGCCATTGTTGATGAATTAGCAGACAAAGCTTAGTCTGTAATTCAATACTTATTTATTGTTTTACAATAAATAGTGTGCTAGAATTGTGCCAAACAATAATTTTTGAAAGGTTTATAGATGAAACGACTATCAATACTTTTCTTAAGACTGGCCCTCTTAGCACTTGGCACCATAGCACTTGCTGTATGTATTTTTGCCCTACCTCCAACATGGCAAGCCGTTGCTAAAGAGTACCCCAACCATACCTATGTGTTCTACACAATTATTCTTGGACTTTACGCGGCAGCCATAGTTTTCTTTGCCGCTCTCTACCAGACCTACAGACTTCTTAACTATATAGATGACGGCAAAGCCTTCTCGAAATTATCTGTTAAAGCCTTAAAACGCATTGCCTACTGCGGCGTTGCAATCGGTACGGTATTCACTGCCCTTCTACCCTTTTTCTACATTTGGGCACAAAACGATGATGCCCCCGGATTAATCCTTATCGATGCGATGCTCGTGGGTGCTTCGTTAACAGTGAGTGTCTTTGCTGCCGTATTACAGCGACTACTTTCAGATGCCATTGATTTAAAGTCCGAAAACGACTTAACGGTATAGGATTTAATATGGCAATTATTATTAACATCGATGTTATGCTGGCCAAACGCAAAATGAGCGTAACTGAATTATCCGAAAAAGTCGGCATCACCATGGCCAATCTTTCCATTCTTAAGAACGGGAAAGCAAAAGCCGTACGGCTGTCTACATTAGAAGCAATTTGCAAGGCATTAGATTGCCAGCCGGGCGATATCTTAGAATACAGAAGCGATAGGGCTTAGCTAGGCCATCGAGTTAAGGCGGTTAGCCAAGTTCTGGAACTCATAGACCTGACCGTCTAGGCCGTGTACCCGCTGGTCAAGATCTCTTACCTTCTCATCTGCTTCTTTCTGAATTCTCGACATCTCGTTCTGCAAATGCTGAAGTTCTGCGGCATCAAGCAGCCGACGCCCAGACTCATTCATATGGGCTCTCATGTCTCGCTGCACCACTGCCATCTTCTGCCTCAGTTCATTCGTCTTAGCCGCTGTCTGCTGCTTTACGCTATCAATAGAACGTCGTAGCTCTTCCTGAAGCGTCCGAACATCCTGCGAAGCTTGTATAAGGTTACTCGCTGCGTTCTGTAAATGCGTATTACTCATACGCTTCATTCTAAGCGAAGCTTTATTTGTAGTAAGTTAAAAACCTAACAATCTGTTATTTCTTTTTCGCAAATCTACCCTTATCCCGTGTTTCCAGCTTAGCTATTGCTTTCTTGAGTGGTTCATCAAGCTGTATGTTTTGGCTATTTGCTAAACAAAGTACCGTATAGACAACATCGGCAAGCTCATCGCCCAAGTCTTCGTGCTCTTCGGTTGGTTTTTTTGGCTTATCACCGAACTGGTGATTAAGTATCCGAGACACCTCTCCGACCTCTTCGCTTAAGCGAGCCAGCTGGCTTAAAGGGTGCCAGTATGGCTTCTCGTAGTTCTGTAGCATGTCATCGATTTGTTTTTGGTAAGCTTGTAGACTCATTGGTAATTTCTCCTCATATAAAAAGTATTGTACGATAGTCTTGTCCATTACTTGCGAAAACAGAGTAAAAACAGTAAAATGTCACCTGTTCTACTAGCGCGGATGGCGGAATTGGTAGACGCGCTACTTTGAGGTGGTAGTGGGGCAACCCGTGGAGGTTCAAGTCCTCTTTCGCGCACCAAGGGTGATTAGCTCAGTTGGCTAGAGCATCTCGTTTACACCGAGAGGGTCGGGGGTTCGAGTCCCTCATCACCCACCAGAAAAAGGTCCTGACAATGTTCGGGACTTTTTATTTTTACTAAATATCACTTATGAATTAAGGGCCGACTCTCTAGCCTTCTGGATAGCATGACGCAGATGCCGCAATGGATCACGCGCTACTAATAATGCTTCACGACTTCCATCATCCATAATGATAGTAACGCGGGCAGCGTGCTCGCCTAAGTTTTCGACCTTCTCGATCCAATCCGGGGTATCAGGCCGCGCTTTATCTTCAACACTTTCAGAAGGCTCACCTACCGAGTGGATCAGCTCCTGTCCTGCCGCGAAAGCACCTTCTACAGCTGTTGGATCAGGTTCCGGCATAGTTGACTGTGAAAAAGATTCGCCTTGCATAGGGGCAGTATAGCACGCAATCTGTTAGGTTCGAGGCATATGATCGTAGAGATGCTTCATCGAATATTCTTGGCGAAGCATGCCCTTTATTTCATCGAGCGTCACGTCCATCTTAACCCCGGGGTTCATAGTTGCATGTGGGTCAAAGATCTTTTTAACCTGCTGGAATAAGGTATAGATTTCTTCTCCGTATAACTGGCGCAGGTATGGGCCGCGTAAGCGTCCATCGCCATGTTCGCCGGTTGTGCTCCCACCAAGACTAATCACCAACTGATGATATTCATCCATAATTCTAAATAGCTTTTGTCTATCTCCTAGTTGGGAAAGATCAAGGAATGGCTGCATATGAAGGTTTGCGTTGCCGGCATGCCCCCAGAGAGCGGCCTGCAAGTGATAGCGCTCAAAGATGGCATATACACCTTCGAGGTATTCACCGAACTTATCAACGGGTACAATACCATCCTCAATAATTGGTAGAGCCTTTGAATTATTATCTGCATAGGCAGTTACACTTGCAGCGGAGTGACGGATCTTCCATAGATGATCTTGCTGCTCTGGATCTGTCTCGATGATTGCCGTGCCACCATATTCATCTACGATCTTCTTGGTCTTCTTCGCCATTCGCTTCTGAACGCGACTATTAAAGTTATCGAACTCAACCAAAAGAATGATCTTGGCAAATGGTTTTTCAAGCAGACCTTTCAGTTGGTTCGGGTTATGCGAGTCGATGAACTGGAGTAGATTGCCATCTACCATTTCAAGCGCACTTGGCGTGTCTGGCAGATCTCTGAGTTCTTTCACTGCTTTTGCAGCCCGTTCGAGATCGTTAAATGAAGCGACAATAAGGGTCGTGGTTGGGTTATATGCTTCAGTCTCAACCACCGCTTCGGTGATAATACCGAGCGTTCCTTGAGCGCCTACAAACAATGGCGTGAGATCAAAGGAACCGTCCTTTTGCTTCACTTCAGATAGTGCATAGCCGGCTGCATTTTTAGACACATCCAGTTTTGTCTTCTTAATAAGATCCTTGTTCTCTTCAATTAAGGTATCAAGCTGGCGATATACTTCGCCCTCAAAACTACTTAAGCCCATTTTCTTACTGAGCTCGCGTTTGTTTATCCTGCGCGTTTCAATAACTTCACCGTTTGCCAGGACTACACGAAGACTCCGCACAAACTCGCGGGTTGGACCATATTTAATGCTCTTCTCGCCGGCTGCATTGTTGCCAATAGCACCACCGATTGTTGAGTACTCAATAGAAGCAGGAAATGGCGGCAAGAACCGTCCGTGGGTCTGAAGTGTCTGTTGCAACTTGCCGTAGTTGAGACCAGGCTGCAAAGCAACGGTGCCCGTTTTTGGATCAAGTTCAAGAATCTTATTCATGTGGGCAGGAAAGGCCATAACAATACCGCTGCCAATTGCTGCACCAGACTGATCGGTACCGGCACCACGCGCGGTCATAGGGATCGTGCGACCACGTTCAGCAAGCTGCCAGGTAAACCGAGCGGTTTTACGGACATCATTTTCATTATGCGGATAGACAATAATGGCAGGTGTAAGGGTGAGCACACTGGTATCGGTCGCAAAGTATCTACGAGCATCTGCGGAGGTCATTACTTCACCAACCAAATGTTCCTGTAGATAATGTGCAACCTTGCTCATGTAAAGATAGTACCCTCGTAATTAGAAACTGAGTTGTTCAAATGCAATCATAGCATAAACACTCTATATGAAGCAGCTATTTTATTTGTTTATTCTTACGCAATGCTGATACAATTACCCCTGTTATTGACACGCCGCGGTGGTGAAATGGTATACACGCTAGTTTCAGGTACTAGTGGGAGCAATCCTGTGGAGGTTCAAGTCCTCTCCGCGGCACCAGTAAGAAACTATGAGATATTTAGTTCCGCATATATTTGCGCATTAGTAGTTTTTATATTAAAATATAAAATATGAATACAGACCCGGGTCTTTTTAGAGTTGAAGCCAAGGAGAGACTCGAAGTCGAACTTGCCGAGAAAGCAAAGCTTATAATCGATACCGACCTTCCTGAAGCGCTCACAAATTTAACAGATTTGGTCGGAGGCTATGCAAATCATTTATCCTTGGGTATGGAATCTGCTGGCTTCCCTGAAAATGAGGCTCAAGTACAGGGATGGCAGACTGCGTGGGATAAATTACGCGCTGTACTCGATAGCGAAACACCCTACACAATTGAAGTGGCAACATACGTTGAAAGAAATTTAGGCATGATCGCTTCAACTTCTACCTTTGATGATTATGGTACGCCCCAAGATCCGATTACAAAAACGTTTTACCGTGCTTTTGTTGATCGGATCGATCATCCTGCTGTGCATCCAACCGCAGCTTGGCTCTTTGAACGCGACTAAACAAATTATTTCTTACGAATAAAGTAGACTGTTAAGTAGATCAGCCACAGAGCAAAAGGGATACTGAACCAGAGACTATAGACTGGCCCAATTATTTCGTATGGGCTGCTGCCTGCTGGCTCACCCCATGTAGAAAGCCCGCCAAAGAACATTGCACCAGCAACACTTCCTAAGGTAAATAGCCCGAGCAGCACACACATAATACGGTGAGCTGTCTTTGATCTCATTAGTTTGTCGTAGCCCGTTCCGTACGTATCATCCAGTCCTGAACAGACGCAAAACGATCAGCAGGCGTGTTGATAGCCCGAACATTGAAGTTATAAAGCGCCCCACGCGTCACATACAAGAATCGTGGCTGATACAGTGAAATTGCTGGTACGTCATTACGCCAGGCATCAACAAACGGTTTGTACTTCGCAATACGCAGCGGTGGGTCAATACGAGTCCTACCTGCAATCAGTGCTTCGTCGGCGGCACTTGATTTATAGTCTGAGAAATTCAGCCTTCGTTCTGCACGTACATCGGCCTGAGAACTATGCCAGTATGCAAACTGGTCAGAATCCAGCCCTTGTGAAATACCGTAAAGCAACACAGCATACGAACGGTTATTAATAGCATCTTGCAATTCTCGTTGATCCAGCGATGATACTACAAGCTCAACTCCTGCTTGTTTCCATTGTTTTTGCAACAAGCTGGCAATATTTGCATATTCCACATTGGTAAGGGTGTTGAGGTTCAGGGCTAGTTTATTGCCACCCTTAACCCGAATACCATCTTCTCCTACTAACCAGCCCGCCTGATCAAGCAGAGATTGTGCTTTTGCCAGATCAAAACCCTGTTGGCGAGCAGCGGGATCATAACCGAGCATACCTTTTAAGAATGGCTGGTAGGACGCAATGCTTGGGTATGGAAGGGCTGAGAGAATTTCCTGCTGGTTTGTTGCAGCTGCCAATGCCTGGCGTACTTTTTGGTCGGTGAGATAATCATGCGTGGTTCTCAGGAACACCATCACCGTACCGGTCATAGGAATATTATGTTCGGTAATATCGAGCTTTTCTTTCTGCTCATCGGTTGCTTCTTGAAGACCAGCCATGGCCGTGAGTTCACCGTTTTCAAAGCTACCGATCATGCGCTGCTCATTTAAGAAGGTGCGGATAATAAGTTCATTCAATTTTGGTCTGCCAACATAGTAATCGGAGTTAGGCACTAACGAAACTCGCTGTTCGCGGTTATCAGCACTTCCACCACGCACTTCAACGCTGTTCCACTTAAAAGGACCTGTCCCCACCGGCTCAACGGTATTAAACAGTGAACTACGAAAACTGCTTACCCCAACGCCTTCTAATAAATGCGCGGGCAAGATACCGTTGGTGAGTGAGTACGGGAACGAAGCCAGTACGTTCGGGAGCGTGAAGACCACCGTATAGTCATCGGGAGCCTCTACTTTAATTCCCTGCCAGCTTGAGAACAGCGGTGACTTCACATCAGGATTTTGAATAATGTTATAGGTAAAGACAACGTCCTTTGCGGTGAACTTCACCTTATCATGCCACACCACATCATCTCGAAGCTTTGCAGTATACACCTTCCCTACCGCATCCGGCGTGAGGCTTACCGCTAAATCACCCACAAAACGGTTATCGGCGTTGTAGGTCATAAGACCCGAGAACACGAGCCGTGACACAGCACTGTCTACATCGTTCGTTGCAAAGATCGGATTAGCGTTCGTGAATGTTCCCACAATGCCTTCAGAATAAATACCACCCGCTAACGGCTGAATGGTCTGGAAGTAGCTTCCGAGCGCCCGGGTCTGGATAACGGTCGCACCCATTAAAAGAACAATTAAAAGCACCCAGGATAACAGAAAGCGACGGACCTCATATAAACGACCTAATCGTCTAAAAAAATGACGATCAAGATGCTCTTCGGTTGTGGAACCGATATCTTCGAGCTGGCGCTGGCGTCGTCGTACCCGGCGGCGCCATCTTAACTTAGTTGTGCGATCGATCATAGGCTTAGACTTCGTCCACCCTTGAGGCTATCGCCTCTTATTCGAACAGGTTATACAATAGCGATAAAGCAAACACGACCACCAAAAAAATTGTTATTGAGTGCAGGCTCTTATCCGAACCACGGCGAACAGTGTTTACCTCACCACCGCCTCCAAGACCCGCACCTAATGAAGCACCTCGAGTCTGGATCAAGATGAGCAGTGTTACGAGTGCTGCGCTACCGAACGTAATATAGTTTGCAATTGTCATACATCCTCCACGATTGTGGTTACCAAATAGTTTACCAAGCCGATGATCACCCCGGCAAGCATGGCCGCACCAAAACTGGTTACTTCAAGGGGTTGATACAGCTTGCTCGCTAACATTACCATCAGACCATTGATAACGATCATAAATAAACCAAGACTAAACAGAATTGCAGGTAGGCTTAATAAAACCACGAAAGGCTTAATAACCGTATTAACCGCCGCAAGAATAAGACCTGAGATAACAATCACGCCAAGGCGGCTATTGTATGTGATACGGCCGTCTAAGAAACCAGCGGCAATCCATAGCCCCAATGAACAAACAAACCAACGCAATAAAAATCGATTAAATGGCCGTTTCATCTCTTTCATTAATTGTAGGTTATATCAGAGATGACGGCAAGGCAGCGCTTAAGATTGTATTGCCTGTTTTCGTTATGACAATATCGTCCTCGATACGGATACCAATGCCCTCTTCAGGAATATAGATACCCGGTTCAACCGTTAACACCATACCGGGTTCAAGCGGACGCTCGTAATCGGCGCTATCATGCGTATCAAGACCGAGATGGTGTGATGTTAAATGCGGATAGTATTTCTTTAGTTTCTTACGATCCTTAATGTCGTCTAGAAGCCCAAGAGTTTGCAGTTCTTTTGCCATCGCTTCATCAACTGCCTGTTCATATGCTCTTAAAGTGGCGCCCGGTTTTAAGAGATCATAGGCCACCTGTTGCACGCGCATAACAGCTTTATAGATCGCTTCTTGCCGCGCGGTAGGCTTCGCAAGTGCAAAGGTACGAGTAATATCAGCGCTGTAGTTTTCTACTTCTGCACCAACATCGAGCAATAAGAGCTGTGAAGCATCGAGCTTGCCTTTGTTATCAATGTAATGAATAGTGGCGGCATTCTGACCGCAGGCCACAATCGGTTGATAGGCATGTCCCATAGCACCCCGCGATATAAAGCCGTGCGAAATATCGGCAACCACTTGGTATTCGTATGTATAGGACGAAAGTCGTTTTCGTACATCTTCTAATGTCTCTGCAGTAATATCTATTGCCCGCTGAAGTACCGCCAGCTCAACTGGCTGTTTAATTTGCCGCATGCTCGCAAGTACTTTCCTTATATCAACAATCTCAAGCGAACGATGTTTTCTTAACGCTTCAAGTAAAACAAGGCGGGCCGGATTGGCATAAAAGCCAAAATGCTCAAAATAGCGTTCTTCCGTGAGTGGCGTGTGAGCTTTCTTGGCTTTCTTAATCAGCATATCGAGCTTGGTCCAGCCAGCATGATGCTCAATAAACTGATCAATTCCAGAAATGTTCGTGAGTGCTTTTTTATCAATGGCACCATCCCATAAATCCCGATGTTCAGCACGCTTTGGTTCAATCAAAAAAGTTTCGCCTGGCGTAATAACCAATACAAAATCTGCTTCATTAATGCCGG
Source organism: uncultured Candidatus Saccharibacteria bacterium (assembly GCA_965231105.1). Classification (GTDB taxonomy): domain Bacteria; phylum Patescibacteriota; class Saccharimonadia; order Saccharimonadales; family JACDBH01. The sequence goes on from OZ246417.1 coordinate 431,008, forward strand.
TTAAATACCAAAAGTTACTGTCCTGGCGAAATGAAAAGGTTGTATCAGCGCTGCGCTGTAGCTGACCGTTTGCGGTTATAACAATTAATGGGGATTGAGTTACTTCTAACAGGCGCTGACGATTACTCTCAAAAAACTCACGGGTAAATTGCATATTGCCTGATTATACAGATTTCCGGTTCGCGCGTAAGTATTGCCTTAAAATTACAGCCTTTTTAGGCCCTACAACTTTTTCTAATTCCCAGTCCCGTGCTTGCTCGATACCTTTATAACTTCCGAAAGTGCGAAGTAGTTTCTTGCGTGTCGTTGGACCAATGGTCGGGATGTCATCAAGCATACTGCTCACCTGCCGTTTTACTTTCAAAACCGAGTGATAGCTTACCGCAAAGCGATGTGATTCATCTCGAATGCGTTGCAGTAATTTCACTACGTGGGAATTATTTGGCAGATGCACAATCCAAAAATCATCACTTTCCATAATAGTACCGTGCAATTCTAGAGCCTTCTTCTCATTAAGATTGAGATATGGCCAATCTTTTTTAATAACAATTTCTTCAAACTGCTTAGCCAAACCAATAGCCGGAAGTTTAATGTCGTGTTCTTTTAGTACACTGAGCGCACTACTCAACTGCCCTTTACCGCCATCGATTAAATAAAGATTAGGCATGCCCCATTTCTTCACGTTTTCGTCATGAAGCCTGCGGGTCATAACTTCACGCATATGTGCAAAGTCATCATTACCTGGAAGACGCATTTTAAATTTACGGTATTGCCCTTTATCGGACACACCATTGGTAAAAACCACCATACTTGCAACCGTATCCGTACCACTCATATGAGAGATGTCATAGCCTTCAATGCGACGAGGGATTTTATCAAGTCCGAGTAATTCTGTAAGGTCATTCAGTGCATGATCTCGGCTCAGATCGACATTTTCCCGATCGCTAAATATAACCTGCTTGTTCAAACTTCGGAGTGCAAAAAGCTGGTTTCGTAGTTTCGCTGCTTCTTCAAAGTTTTTGTGTTTTGCAGCTTGTTTCATTTCTTTTTCAAGCTGGTTGGTAAGCTGCACCCGCTCGCCCTTGAGATACATAATCAGCTTTTTGAGCGTATCTTTATATGTCCTACTATCAAGTTCGCCGGTTTCTGGTCCGGGACAAAGCCCTAAGTGATATTGCAAACAGGCCCGCTTTGGTAAAACCGTATGAATAGAATATGGAAAGATTTTTCGTAAGTATTTCAGTGCTCGTTTAAGACTAAAGGCACTCAAGTAGGGACCATAATAGGTTGCGCCATCATCAAGCGGTCGACGGGTAAACGTTATGCTCGGATACTCATTCTTCATATCGATCCGCACATAGGTACTCGACTTATCGTCACGTAAAAGAATGTTATATTGCGGCATATAGCGCCGTATCATTTCGGCTTCTAAGAACAAGGCTTCTATTTCACTTTCAACTTCGATCCAATCGACATCAACAATTTCCGCAACTAATGCTTCGGTTTTTGGATCACGATTGCGAGAAGCTTGAAAATACTGGCGTACACGATTACGTAGTACTGCTGCTTTTCCCACATAAATAATTTCCCCGTGGCGATTTTTATGAAAATACACGCCCGGGTTTTTGGGTAGGTTCAGTAATTTTTCTTGCAGTTGCGTCATAGATAATATGCTTATGTAGTATATCAGGAACAGAGAAGATATGAAGATACTGATTTTGCTTAAAACTCGAAAGCGGTAAATAATACACGGCATGGAAAAAGAGTATGGGTTTGTCCGTCGGCACTGGAAGTTCTTTGGTGGACTCAGTCTTGTTGCCGGCAGCGTGGGGGCTGGCGTTGCCTATCTTAACCATGAACTACACAGCGCTGAAGGATTAGGGCCTTTGCCGCCAGAACTAACTGAAGGAACGGTTGGGCAAGAATCCTACATATGTTTTAGCGAAGTGCCTAATTGTGATGGTTCAACTGCACTGGCTGTTTTATCAAGTGGCGGCAACATGGTACCGCGGCCACTCGATCAAATCGATGACGATCTTGAGCATGCCGTTGTTGCCGTCGAAGATCAACGCTTCTTTGAACATGACGGCGTTGATAACCCAAGTATTGTTCGCGCTATCCTTGCAAACGGCTGGGCCTCAATTAAAGACAGAAGCCCCACAATCAGCCAAGGTGCGTCGACTATAGAAATGCAGCTGGCTCGCAATCTCTTTCTAGGCGATCGCCCTACTAATGACTTTTCTCGTAAAACCTGGGAAGCAGAACAGGCACTAAAATTAAACCGTGATTATACAAAACCGCAGATCTTAGAAAAGTATTTAAATGTCGTGAACTACGGTCGGGGTGCATACAGTGCCGAAACAGCATCGCTAATGTATTTCGGCAAACCGGCCAGTGACTTAACGTTTGTTGAAGCAGCAACGCTCGCCGCAACCGTACAAAGTCCCGATAGCTACGATGGCAGCAGTGATCCTAACAAAGACGTAAATCAGAGAGCTGCCTTAGAAAGTCGTCGTAATGAAGTTATCGATAATATGGCCGAACAAGGCTATATAACAGCTGAAGAATACGATGCATTTAAGAATGGCACGAACCCCCAGGTCGAACTTGATACGTATGTGCTGCCCTACCAAACCTATCCGATTAGCTTTTCGATCGACTACGCGAAAGCGAATGAAATTGGTGCTCGACACTATCTCGACATGCTTTTAAGTGAGGTGCGAGAACGTTCAGGATACAGCGAGGTTGACCTGACAAAAAACCTTCGCATTAATACGACTTTAAGTTTAGAAGTCCAGACTAATACACATGATGCCATTCAAAATGGCACGTATACACGAGATGGCAGACAAATTGCTGCCGTTGTACTTCGTCAGGACGGTAGCATTGCCGCACTCTATGGCGGTGATTATCAGACACTTCAAGTTAATCTCGCAACCACTCCTGTTGTTACTGGCTCGGGCGATAAGCCCTGGGCCTATGTGTCACAATTTGAATCAGGTGCTATTAACTTAGATTCTACGTTTCCAGATCCACCAGCTTTTACCTGGGAAGGTGGCGATAACGGCAAGGACTGGGTGGTTCGAAGTGGTAATTATTGCGCCTCCGATGCTTCGTGCACAGTGCGTGAAGCGGTAGCAAAGTCATCGAACATGGTGATACTGCAGGCCATGGAAAATGCTGGGCAACCTGGTTTAGACCGGATGGATCAGCTCATGGATGCATTTGGTATACCAAGTGAAACACCGCCCACACCCGCAATCATCCTCGGTTCGCGCGAAGCTACCCTCTTGGATCGTACGGCTGGTATGAACGGGCTACTTGCAAACAGCGGAAAGTCCGTACCGCATCGATTGCTTAATAGTATTTGTGCGGATGAAAATGGTGGTGGTATCGACCCCGCAATTACCAGTCCCGTATGTGCAGATAGCGATGAACAGCTCGCGGTAAAGTTCGATTATGCCTCTCCTCAGTGGGGCGCAGCTGCTCCTCAGCAAGTTATTGCACCAGAAATTGCCGAAGCTGTTATTGAAGCATTACGTGGCCCAATCAGAAACGGTACTGCTTCAGGTAACTTAGGTGATTTTCCTACCGATGCAGCCGGTAAAACCGGAACGCATGATAATAATGTTATGGCAGCCTTCATCGGCTCTGCATGTTTCCGAGACGGCAACATGACCATCGGCATATTGGAACGATACCCAGACCGTCTCGCATCGTTAGGCGACGGCGAAACAGGCGGGAAAGTACCTGCTCAGATTTTTAGAGCTATTGGCCTACCACTTGTCGGTGATATGTGTTCGCTAAACGGTTAGTCTTCAGAGGAACCGGTTTCAATGGCGAGAGTTTCTTCACCAGTGCCAAGGGCTACAGTATTTTGAACGGCAACATTCAGACCCTTGAGCGCTTCGAGAATCTGCTCATTTCGCTCACGAAGGTCACTAGCGCTGGTGCCTGCTACAAGCTCAACCAATTGGGTAGTAAAGTCCGTAACACGTCGCTGCTGTGACTGAATTTGATCGATAGCGGCACGTCGTTCCCGGACGTCATTCACCACAAGTTTATGTCCCTCACGTAATGGATCGCGCGGATCGGCAAAGGCTCTATTGTCGCCCCTTTGAATCTTGTCATGGGCCCAGGAAAAACCAGTTGGCGTAAGATGCCAGGCATTAACAGCAAACTCAATCACATTGTCTTCTGCCATCACTGGTAATTCACGGGTATTTCGAATCGTGAATGGTAGGTCACTATTCCGATGCACCATAGTCTTTGATTCGTATCCAGGCACGAGTGGGTGATGAACAAATACGAGATAGCCACCTTCCGCTGAAGGATCAACGCTTTCTGCATCACTGGTAGTAATGAGGGCAACAAATGCTCCATGGCCAAAGCCTTCAACATTCACAATGTTGCCGCTGTTCACGCCACCGGCATATTTAATAAGGGCATCAATTGCATCAGGTTTACCAGTTTTCTCCAAGGGAATATAAATACCGAATTCTGATTTATTCTTTTTAAAGTAGTCGCTTTCAGGAATTCGAAGAGCCATAACGAGCTCGTCAAAGTCGTGCTCTGCTAATTCTTTGTCCTTGTGATCAGGATGGCGATGCTCTACCGTGCCATCAGGCAATCTTCGAATATTGGTAAAGAACTTCTCATGCGCACTTGCCGAACTGCGCCTCGCAATATTTCTGCCTGCCTCAGCGATGAGGTCCCACGCGTCATCATTCGTGCACATATCTAATCTGATTGATCGATGGGATGAGAACGGACGTCGCTTTCGTTCATTACTATCAGGTTCGTAGCCAGAAATCTGCATGAGCTCCCGTCTTAGTTCATCACTTGCACCAGGCACTCTTCCTTCGATCAGATCGACGACAAGCCGTTTGCCTGAGCCCTCGGCAGTTTCAGCCGTTGCAAAGAGATTAAGATCATCGATATTCCCAAAACTTATCTGACCGTTCGCATGTGCATGCGCACGCTTGGTAACCATACCTGCGAACTCTCTTCCGAAGTCCATGAGAAGATCGGCCTCGTTAAAAACCGAAATAGATTCAAGTTCTGAGGACACAGTTCTGATAATTCCTGATTTCTTTTCTTCGAATAATAGGTCAAGTCTGGCACGTTCAATTTCTGCCGCTCGTAGCCTGTCCTGTTCGCGCTGAGCTTTTGCTTGTCGTTCCGCAAGCATACGCTGCACTTCTCCTTCTGAAGGAGGGGCAAACGAAATAGGCTCTACTGAGGGTACTGGCACAGTTTCTACTGCTGATGAAACATACACCGGAGGGAATCCATTCGTGTCTGTAAAGCCAGGAGTATGCCGATCATCATCAAAAGCTTCTGTATCAGCCCCAAAATCATCACCATCTTCAGGCTGATCATCAAAGAGCACCGGAGACTGATCTTCTATAAGAGATGTTGATTCAGGGATATCATCAGCTGGCTCTTCAACGCCTTCTCTATCTGATTCGAGTTGCATAAGATGATCTCTGCCATTGCTGAACGCCCCTCGAGCGCGCTCCATAAAGCCTCGTCTTGGTGCAGCAATTTGCGCGTCTATGACATCGGTATGAGGTTCTGCATCCGGCTGAGTTATTTGCGGCACGTAACCCTCATCAAAGGTTACATCTACCATTGAGCTTGGTTCGATATCTAATTCTAAGTGCTGACCCTCTTCCCATGATCGTGCGAGTGAGTTGCCTGATTCTTGGCCATTTGATCCCGACTGCAGCGAGCGCCGCTCATCCCACCTATGTATTTGGCCGTTTTGTTCAGGCATAGTCAAACTCCTCTTGTACGTAAGACCGTTATATTCTTTATTTGTAGTTTTGTCAACAAACGTAATAATATTTACAATTAACTTGCAATAGCAATGTGGATGTGTTTCCCTAATTACATAAGAGCGGTAGCTTATATTTAGTGTTGGCGAAATTCGGAGGAGCGTCATGAAACGCGGAGCGGAAAGTAGTATCGGTAACGGAAGCTTAGTCGCTGACATTGTGCCCGAACTCGACACGAGCGAACACAGAAGAGGGCTATCGGTAACCTATGATCCTGCTGCGGTGACTATCTCACAGCAAGTAATGAGCGCCGCCGAGTTAGTACAGCAGCCAAACATATTCCACCCCAGCCGCTTCCCCGGAGGAGCCTGTCTCACTGACCCTAACTTTGCAGTTGAGCCATTTCACCGCGTTCAGAACAATAATATTGGCGGTGTGATAAAGGACCCTGCAAATGCATCAGGTCGAGTTTACACTGCCGCTATTGGTTATCCTCTCTCTAAGGTTGGCGGCGGTTCCGTTGCGCAACATCAGTTTTCTATATTCGATAATGCCTATATGCCTGGCATCTTAGGTATGCAGGCAGAAGTAGAGCAGGCTAAGAGCGGAGGCCGTTACTCGACATATTACCCGCTGGTGAGTCGGCTTGAAAGAAATAGAGAGACCGGTGATATCACCGAGCATCCTTCCCGACGAAATGTCTACTTTGTCTGTACTCAGGAAGATGAAGATTGGGTTGTTCGAAGTATTATAGATGGCTCCGAACCACATCCTATTGATGGTTACCAGCAAGTCGCCCTACCAATGGAAGACGGCACTGTTCTTTACCAAGAAGATACCTTCTTAGACTATCTTTCGTACACGCTTGGCTATCAAGTTCAGGCCGATGGCGAAAATGCGACACCCGCCCAACGAACAGGCATGAAAGCATACGAGGATTTGCTACGTCTGTCCCGGTCTGAACGGGCTGCGCACCAACGACTCTTATACCATTTCATTGGTAATCTCAGTGCCAAAATTCTGAATGTAGATGCTGAAATCAGAAACATCGAGCCACGAGCAAAGAAACTCGTTAACGATATTTGGCCGAAGCTGAAGATTGCTGATTTTGCAGCCTCAAGCCTTCAGCACACCTTTCTTCGAGCTGCTGAGTTACTTCAAGAACTTGATCTTTATTCTCAAAAGGCAGACAAGACACTTACCCGTAAGGGCCGAGCGGATTTAGCAGAACGCCGGTCTACTATATTCCAGCGAGTCATTGCTGCGACCGCATTCATGGAACTGATGTCTAAGTCACAGTCGGGTATGCAGCATGTGAGTGATGAGCGAACAAGAATCGCCCAGGATGGATTTGATATTAGTCAGGAAGTAGGCCAAGATGTGCGCTTTACCGCCGTTTCCTTAGATGAAACAGATCAATATATTCATCGCCAAGCTCAACTGCAATTACGAAAACTCAGTCGACGCGGACACAGTACCCCACACTACCAACTCCTTGAAAATCTTGTTGGTTATGTATCCGCCGATGCTGATGAAGCACGAGTCATAATTAAGGCACTTGAAGGCAACCGACTTGCTACGTACCGAGGCTTATCCCATACCGGTCGCAGTACTGGCGAGACAGATGAGATCAGGAATAAGGGCGAAGCTATGCCTAATGGTGGTTATGCGCACTACCCATTTGAAATTGCAACCTCACTTACGCATCCGCTGGAGCAAAATCCACGCATTCCATCAGGTCTCTTGATGCAGGGAGTTGTAGCCCGCTTCGATGTCATTACTCCAGAAAAAGACCCAAATAAACCACCGGCAACCCGGTGTCTTGTTTTATCCGGCAAAGACATTCCATGGTGCGTTACCCAGGCAGTTATTGAACGTGCTAATTTCAATCCTCGCTCACGCCCACGATCTGCCGAACATGTTTTGGATGGTCGTTTTGGAATCCGAGCACACATGGAATCCGCACGACCACAATATTGGCGCGCCGGGAGACACACAGCCAGCGGTGTTAAGATGTGGCCGCGCTTACTCATGAACGGCTCTGCTTTTGCGGTGGCGCGACATATGGATGCCGATCCAAAAGATCCAAGAAGAAATGTTGAGCATGTGTATGAAGATTTTGGACGAATTCCCGGCATTCCCGTAAGAGCACTCACGAGGCGTACCGGACAGTTAAGGCCTCGCGTACCAGACCAACCCCTCGCGCAGCCTGTCTACGAAAAAGGTACAGTTCCTATCGGTACAGAGACCAGAAACCCCCATGATCCAACCGCACTTATTGATGTCCGTTTTGCAGATAATGCAGTATATGTGAGCGGCGAGATGAGTACAGGGAGTGTAAAAACAAAAGGGCAGGCTCCTGTCGGCTTCCTCAGAACCCGCAGTGCGAAAGGTAGACGCTAATGCCCACCATACCTCGTCCTGGCGAAACATCCCCAAGCTCTCGCCCCGAAGAGGGGGAGCAGCCTCTTCCGCTAATTACGGATTTTAACTGCGAGTTAGATCGTGGCTACTCCCGGGCTGTGTTGCCCCCGGGTTCCGCAGTGCGAACACCTGAAATACATAAAACAATGTATCATCAGGCATCATCACCTGGTGAGTCTGTTGAAAGCAACAACTTTATAGAAGTAGTCCCGCTTGTCTTTCAAAATGAAGAAGCTCGTGAACAGTCAAAGGTTGTCAACGAGGGATTCAATGCTACTACGTACAATGCCGATGCAACCGAACGCCTATTCAAACCCGCAGGACAACTAAGAATACTTCGTTCCGATATCCTACCAGAGGGCCCAGTGGTAGTTGTTGCGTCATTACTCGCGCGTCCTGAGGAATATGGCGACCAAAAAATTGCAGACGTACTTAATTGGCTACCTCGTGTCGTTCTTGTTACGGATGAAGGGGTAGATACAGAAGGTATTCGTCATCCTATCAACCTCGCTGAGATGGTTGAGATACATGAAGATGCTCCAACAGAAATACCCTTTACTATAACTCCACCAGATGAGGACGATCAGTTTCAGGATCGGCTTAATACGATACTCTGGCAGCCGGATCCGGAGGGAGTAGCCCGACCAAAAGCAGGTCGCATCGTTATAGGCAAGCGCGCATTGGATGAAGAAGGACGAGTAGACTACCCTTCTATTAGTGCAACCGTTGAATGTTTTGATGAAGATGATCTGCTGGCAGGCTTAATTGTCCGTACCAGTGGAAGACTGCGTAGAACGCGAGTCCAACGACCTGAAGCCCAAGCTCAAGAGGAGGATCGTGTTCTTAGATTGATAAATTTTAATTCTGAAATAGCATAGGAGATTAGTATGAGACGAGGAGCAAGCACAATGAACCGGGGCGGATGGGATGAGGATCATATTCGAACTGCGCCCCGCCAGTTAAGAGGACCAGCTCGCAGTAATCCACTCAGTAATTTACGAGATCGCTTTAACGGTATTCATATGCCGGATTGGAGTAACAGAAAAAAGATTGGGGCCGGTATTTTATTGTTTGCACTATGGCAGGGTGCTACAGCAGATAATTCTCCGGTACCAAATAAATACCTGCCCAGCCCTGGTGAAACAGCAGTAGGCTTATTAAACGGAACAGAATGGGTCATTCAGAAAATAGACAACGGTATTGATAGCATTGGATCAAAAGATGAGTCATCGAGTGAGGTACCGGTAGTAACGGTTCCGACCCCTACCGCTTCATCCGCTCCTGAAGCAACAACCGCAAGCACTCCTGCAGCGACTGGATCTACCCTTGCACCGTTGCCAACTACTGCTACTACTGCACCTTCAACGGTTGGGTCGGTAGAAACTGTCGCCCCTACTACAGTCGCACCTGTAGGCGAGGCCTTACCTTCACCTATGCAGTACTCTGCTGCAGCAGGTTCGGTTGTATGTCGCGGCAATATCGTTTCCGTTACCATCACCCCAGATGGTGGCGCTCCATTTTCACAAATGCGCAATGCGACCGGCGAACCATGGGATGCAGGTGTAGCCCCTCATTCTGACGATAACCAACTGTTTGCTGAAGTACTAGTATCAAACGGCTACCCACAAGAACCGGATGGTGCGTATACCCTACTTGTTCGTAACGGCTGTACTGGTCTCGAACAGTAAAACTTCTTCAAACTTACTGCGAAAGAACGTGATTACAGGTGTAGTAGGCTTCTGAGAACGCCTCTAAACCGTGTGCTCTTTTGCCATTTACGACTTGGCGAGCAGCCTTCATATCATTATTATTTAATGCATCTCTAATGCGGCCCTCATTCTCCTTAAGATAAACTGCTAAGATTCGAGCGGCAGTAGGCGGATCATTCGCTCTCTCCGGGTGGTTAAGAAGATCCTCACCTAAGATTTCACCGTAATGTACATAGTTAGTCCTCCAGGTTATCTGAACTAAGCCACGCCCGTGATAAATATGGCCAGTTTCAGGGTCTGGCTCACCATATTCCTTGCCCTTACCCTTGCCAATCTCATCAATCGGGGCAAAGCCGCTTGTTTCAACTCTTATCGTTGCAAATGCGTAACAAGCCATCTGCTCATCTGCAATGCCAAATTCATTAAGCGCATTTAAGACAAGTGGTGTATAGGCCTGGATGTTTTCGATTGGTGCGTTGGGAAGCATGTTTTGAATAAGTTCGTCAGTAAAGACGTCACGAAGCGGAGCCGTAACTTCTGCTGGGGTCGGTTCAGGTGTTTCGACGGGCGGTACAGTCTCAGGTGGCGCCTCCTCTACAGGCTGTTCTTCCACATTTTCCGGTTCCTCTGGTTCTGGATCTGTTGCCACTTCCTCTTCCTCTGTTTCATTGGCCTTATTCTTATCCTTTTCCCTATCCTTGTCACGTGTTTCTTCTTGGATATCAGTAATGGTTGGCAAGGTTTCCTCTTCGTCTGTAAGGGTAATCTGCACATCCAGCAATGTTGGCACTACTAAGGGAGGTGCTACCTCGTTCGTACCTTCATCTTCAACCACTGGCGGTACTGCCGGTTCCGCTATGGGCGCATCGACACCATTAATAGGCCGCTGATCATTGAGCGTTATTTCCGCTTCCGGCAAACTAAATGGTCCTTGCTGGCCGCCGTCCATGGAGATATGCCAGTGGGCTGTATCACTTGGAACATCACCGTGATCTGCCTGGAGTAAAATGTTTGGACGTCTATATCCCATCGAGTCGAGGTACTCATTTCCTCGTTCCACCAACCCTGCATCTCCGGAGACAATGTGATGGATATATGCCGAACCGTCTTCGTTGCGCAAACCGAGCAACCATACAAAGAGTTCTTGGCGTGCTTCAGGATTTGCAAGCAAGCCAACATCTATATCACCGCCATGGCGATGCTCTTTGTGACGAGACAGCGCATCCATTAACACAAGTTCACCCATGTCTGGATAGCGAGCACTCATCTCATGTACCTTATCGGCTATCATGACGGCAACAACCGCGGTGTCCAAAGACGCAAGTCGTTCACGGTCGGTTGTGTGATTGGCAAATGTATAAAGTCCACCGATACTGTCAGGAATACGATAGTAGCCTTCAGGAATACCATCACCTGCAGGCGCTTTATAAAAGCCTGCTCCACCGTCAATAATGAATTGTCGTAAAGCCTTATCATCCACGACGTTCTGGTCGTTCACGCTATAAAAAGCCCTAAAGTCAATTGCTGCCTCTGTTTCAGGCGCTTCTATTACGGCAGCTTCTGGAGTTCGGGCAGGCGTAGAAGAAACTTCTTCTATTACAATTGGCACCGTTTCTATAACAATTTCCGGCTGCGAAGGCAGTGTTGCTTTATCTTCAATAATTGCCTCTAATCGTGGCGCTTCGATGCTAATAACCGTGGGCTGAATAACTGGTAACTGTGGCACTACTTCCGGTACTGGCAGAGGGGGCGTTACCGCTGGTGCGAGGGGCTGGATAGTAATGTCCAGGAGTGTAGGGGCCGGCATGCGAGCGAGTACTTCGTTATGAAGATCTCTTTTGCCGGCATATTTCTGAAACACCTCATCTTCAATCGACAGTGCAGCAGGCGAAATAATAGGCGTCACAATAGGACTCTCATCCTCATCGATAAGGACCGGTAGTTCAGGTGAGACGATTTCAGGAGTAGTAGGTTCTATAGGCTCTACCGGAAGGGGTGTCGTAGAGGGATAGAGTTCGGCGTGTTTCTTATGGACCAGTGGGGTTAACAGCTGGATATCATAATCTGTTAACTGGTCATAACCGTGGCTACTTGGATGCACAGAGTCACCCATCTCAATGTTACCGCGTGCATGATCTCGATATGGCAGCACTTCCACTTCAATACCCTCTGCACGTCCAGCGTCCCTAACCTGATATAGAATCTGATTACGCACATCAGCATCCGCATACTTTGAATCACCAAATATTTCGCCCAAAACAATAAGAGCCGGCTTGCCGTCAGAAGCACCGATTTCATGAGCATGCCGTATATTCCGCAGCGCATCGCTAAAAATATCGCTTGATGGATTCGTACCAAGATAAATAGCAATAACGTCGCTCTTCGCAATAGCATCACGGTTATTATCGAGCGCCCGTATACCATCGTCTGTTTTTGTACATGCGCGTGACAGCGCATCGGCATCGCAGGCAGCCAACACAAGCGGCCTACTGCCCTTCACATCAGCAGCGAGTGTCATGATACCGGCTTCATTGAGCTTCTCAACGATGGTTCCCGCACCTTTTCTACCAACGCTAATCGAATCTCCTACAAGCGATATAGTGGCAACAGGACTTGGCTCCATGGGCGGAGCTTGAGCTAACTCAATTGCTGAAGCTCGCTTAACGCTAAAAACAAGTGGGCCCGCAACAGCAGCCACTCCTAGTCCTAGGCCGACCGCCACTGCTGCTATTGATTTAGCGCTCTGCTCTTTTTCAGGAGCTATAAACTCGGGCGGAACAATTTGTTCAATCCTATAAGCATCAGCTAATTCTTCTAAATACGCGCTTTGCCGGGGTACTATATTTCCCTGTGGCAGCGCGAGTCTGGTCATGATGCAGGTGCCCTACAAATCAGATAACCATCATTGCCGTTCGTGAAATCAATACGACGATAATTGCCATCTTCATTTACGGCTTCAGTAGGATTTCGCAAGAATTCAGCAGGAAAAAAGTTATTCTCAAATTGGTTCGCACGACTTGCTACAGTTCCCCGGAGTATTGATAGGTCGTTACTGCATGCCGTAAAAGCACTTGTTCGTCCTTCAGGACTTAAATCCGGGTCATTCAGATAGTTATAGAGTGCCTCAAGGGTAAAGTCTTCTGCCGCAAGACCATTCGCATGTTGTGCGGTCTGCTCAAATTTAGCAGTATCTACAACTAACTTTACCGTTACTTCCAATGCACAAACACTCTGGACAGATTTCACAACCGTATCTGTATTAAGCTCATAGCGAAATACATCCTGCACGCCTCCACCACTAGCTCCCGGTAATACTATTGAAGACGGCGCATTCAAGGTAGGGTCACGACTATCCGTTTGTTCTACGCCGGTATCAAATGTAGCACACGCGGTTGCCGTGCTACGGGTAGCCTCTCGGATTTGTATCGCGGCAACTGCTGCTACACCTGCAAGTACCGCAGCAGCACCGAGCTTCCCCACGGTAGCCCACTTTCTATCAGCCCTATTACCCATACCTATATAGATAGGGTGTTTTTCTTGATCGCCAGCCGGCCTAATAACTGGTGGCTTTTTTCGTATCTCACTGAGCCGTTTTTCGGTCTGTCGATATTGTGCCGCGGGTGATACTCTTTTGCTCATATTATATCTTGTCGTATCCCAGTTTTACTACTATTTAAACCTGTTAGAACGAAACTGTCAAAGTTGTTTTCCTGCTTTTACTAAAATGGATAATCAGAGGGCGGAATATACCCGATCTCATCACAATGCGAGGGCTTGGTGTCGTCTAAAACTATTTGCGTTAAATAGCGAATTGTCGTGTTCGCTTGTGAGTCGAGTTCTTCGATTCGATGCTGTAATAAATTGCGGAGAGCCGAGGTAGTTTCGATGCATACATCACGCGATACACCTTCATAGGTGGCTGGAAGATCAACAGAAGCATGACCTTCTTCTGGAGGATAAATAGCTTCCGCACGAATCCATGTTGTGGAACCAGCCTGCATGAGTGCAACTGAGGCTAAATCAATGCACAATGCTCGCTTCGAAACTCCCTGCCCAACGAGCACTACTTCTGAATTATCTGATCCATCCGGACAAAGATGCGCTTCCGGATCACTTTTTAAACGAGCCGACATTGAGCTCGTTTGGGCTGTTGTCGCCAGAGGCAGTCCGGAAGTATCAAAAGGAACTTCTTCAAAGGCTTCAGGATGAAGGGTAAAGGGTAATTGCCACTCTTCTGCCCCTCGGGGATTTCGATAATCGACATAGCCCGATCTTTCCCCTACAAAACCGACCCCAGCTACTACTGCAGTCAGTCCCATGAGCGCACCTTTTGTACTCTTCTGCATAATTGCCTATCTAAATACCGCCACAGGCAGTTACTTCAACCATCTTGTCGCTAAACTTAACTTTTATATCTTTATGATTGCCATCACTGTCACCAATAATCGTCTCTTCTAGTGACTTATACTCGTCAATCTTGGCCGCATATTCATCCGCATAATGTTGCTGAACTTCAGACTGATCCGCTACTTCAACCGTTACAGGAACGCCTGCAAGCTGTGGCTGCTCAACCATAATTGCGCCGGCCACAAATTTTGCAATGTTCTCACGTACACTTGCCATATCAAGGAGTTCGGCAGGACACGCACTTGCAGCCGCCTTACGAATTGCGAGATCTTCGGTGATGTAATCAAAAGTTTCGGCAACACCGTTATTAACCCGACCGTCCGTATAGCGCTCAATATCATTAACTGTGCCATCAGCACGAGTGGTTGGTACGCGTACCGCGCAAGGCAGCAGAGCATCGGTATGTGCAACAATCCCTGTTATCTTCAACTGATCGTTTGGATCCTCGTGTAGGTATTCGAGTTCAAATACAGATTGTTTTTCTTCCTCAGACAGGCTCACATCTACCCCCACTTGAACCTGCTCGTAATCGGTGCCTAGCTTAGCGCAAGGGGTATAGGTCACCACGAACGGCTTGTCTTTAACAAACCTGGTACCGTCAACATCACCGGCAAAGTCAGTGATACCTTCGGCGTCCCAATCCACTTTGGTGAGGTCACCACTATCAGAGTCTCTGGCATACACCATCTCTACTTCAACTTCACCGAAGGTAAGAAAAATGGACCTATCAACCAGCTTAGCCGAAAGAACTTCAGGACCCTCACCAATCTCAGCCGTCGCGCCACCATTTCCGAGCCCGAAACATTCCTGTACGACACTTCCACCACCAAAAACTGCACCCGCACAGTCTCCGGGACCAAATCTTTCGGCGGCAAGATAGCCCAGCCCTGCCACTCCTGCAACTACAGCCATACCTGAGCCTAAAGAAGATTTAAATGCCATAGAATCCTCCGTCTTATGGATATATATTGAACACTTTGAGTGCTACTGTCAAATATGTCGCGTGCTAACCAAGCGCGGGCGTAGCGGGATCGCCATCTCCAAAGGGTGTCTTTAGACACGTTTCAAGATTCCATGGCTGAGAAAAATCTGCACCAACCGCTTGCTGCAACTGGTCAATAGCATCCCGAGTTTGATTACCTGCAACGCCGTCAACTGCAGCTGTATAGTATCCCTCTTGCACTAAAAAGGTCTGTAGTTTCTTCACATCATTAATAACAGCTTCAGACCTATCACCCCGTGGAATATTATCTATAATTTCACATTGCCCCGTCGGTGGCGAAGTCTCTGGACTCGATGATCCCTCACTGGTATTTGTTGGTTCAACTTCAGTAGGAGTAGAAGGAAGCGAAGGCGTAGCCTGCTGCTCTCCTGCGCGCCGATCGACTGGCAGCGAAAGCGCCATCATGGCCAACCCACCGGCAAGCACTCCCCATGCTGCTTGTCTACCATTCTTAATGCCGTTGCCAACAAAATCACTCCGTTTATATAAATATGCTTGAGTGGTTGCGCCACCAGCCGCGAGCGTTGCGCCACCCCATAATAACGAGTCCTTAAAGACCGGATTTAAACCGAGCCCATACTTAGCAAAAGCGACCCCGGCCGCTACAGTACCGGCGGCGCCAACTGCAGCAGCAATGCCGTTTTTGGTACGTCGCTCTCTATCACTCGCAGAAATTTCCATCGACATAATGATTTCCCTACTTATTCAAAATAATACATAAATCGTAGACCTTTCCTTTTAACTGTCAAGAATTGTCATTTTTAACAACACAGAAGTTCCGCCAACCCCTGCTTACTTTGACAGGAGTGTATGATTGTGTACTATTATAGTAGATATTGGAGGTACCTAATGCCTAGTAAAAGAGAGGTCGGAGCTTTAGTTGCGTGTGGGACTCTTACTTTAGGTATGGGTGCCGCTCTCCTCTTCCCCGATCAGACTGAGAGCGCAGGAGGTAGTGCCACCGAGGCGGTCATCGATATCTTCCAGCCAAAAGAAGAAGTATCCACCACTGCAGCAGCTGCGTGCTATGAAATTAGCACTGTTGATACCCGACTAAAGATTGGCGCTCTTATTATTACGCTGGCCGATGTTACAGAGCCTGGTCAGATGGACGTGTTGCAACAAACCATGCAGGAAACTGCCGTCAGCGGTTTTGCTACCCTCAATCTTGAGGATACAGTCCACTACAAAGGCCAGCCTACTCCCATAGCAACAGCCACCACGAGCTTAATCACAGAAGTAGAAGCAGCCAATGGCGTTAATGTCACATTCGCGCTCGATGAAGAGGGCGGGATGGTACAACGATCGAAGAATCTTATGGGCTTTACCCGCTTACCTTCCGCACGCGATCAGGCTGCGTTACCGCCCGCAGAAATTAGTAGTATGTTTACTGAGCACGGACAAAAGCTCCGAACCTTAGGTGTTGATGTTGTATTTGGTCCCGTCGCTGATTCAGGTCATAACGATCCAATCGGAAGTCGCGCATTTGCTGCAACCCCTGAATCAGTTGTTGGTCCGGCTCGCGCAGTTATTGAAGGACTCCATGCAGCGGGTATCGATGCCACTATCAAGCACTACCCAGACCACGGCAATGCTACCGGTGATACACATGTCGTAGCAGCAAAAACACCACCCTTATCAGAACTTGAATCAAACGGGCTTCCTGCCTTTACGGCACTTTTTCCTGAGACGGATATGGTAATGGTTGCTCATACCAGTACCGAAGGACTTACCGCGCCAAATGAGCCTGCTAGTCTAAGCCCTGCAGTATATTCCCGCCTCCGAGCTGATGGTTTTACGGGCGTTGCCATAACAGACGGACTGGGTATGGACGCGATTCAAGCCTATGTAGGGGCTCCCGATGAGGCAACAGCAGAGGCCAAGGCAGCAGTTATAGCATTACAAAGTGGTGCCGATATGGTCATTGTTGATCTCGGAAGCACTCGCGGCGTCGTAAACGCTGTTAGTGCCGCTGTCGCGAGTAGCGAAATTCCTGCCGCTCGACTTGATGAGGCAGCAAAGAGAGTCCTATCATTAAAAGGGTATCAAATGTGTTAAAGTTGAATTTATAGCAAATGACTTGCATAACATTCATAAGGAGAGTACGGTAATACTATGGAACGAAGTACGGGAATAGCTTCAGGACTTATTTTTGGTGGCGCAATGTTTATTGCGGGTATGGTTGTAGAGAGAAATGTTATTAATGATGAGCCAGGTAGTGCTGCACCGGCACCCGAAACTACCGTAGCAGGTGTTTTACCTACAACCGGTGGTGCCGAAACTACAGTTCCACCCACCACTACCGCACCGGGGGCTCCTATTACTTACCCGCTTTCAAAAGTAGTATGTTATGGGCCAGAAGTGCCCGTAACGGTTACCGGCGAGGATGTTATTACCGTAGGAGGCGTCGCAACACACAGCTTCCTAAAGGCTGCAAATCGTACCACAGGTAAAACCTTCTATACACAGATAGCTGCCCCACCAGCCAACAATGCCGATGGCTTTATGGCAGACCTTTATAATCGAAATGGTTTACCCGTTCCCGCGAGCTTTGATGATTTACCAGGTGTCACATTGAAAGTTGGCACCAACTGTATAGAAACAGACTAATTAATTAGCCTTTACAGCCGGGTCTTTGGCACACGTCTCGCATAACACATGCAAACGGCGCCGAATATTTGTGCTATTAACCTGATTGCTGGTTTTCGCACCACAGTTTTCGCAGGAAGCAATATCTTTAGCCTTATCACTAAAGCCCATTTTCATACGATCATCAAAGACAAATAATTTGCCTTCCCATAACCCATCATCTCCGTACTTTTCACCGTATTTCACGATACCGCCGTCCATTTGATACACCTCTTTATAACCACGGTTTTTCATCATGGCGCTCAAAATCTCGCAGCGAATTCCACCCGTACAGTAGGTAACAATCGGCTTGTCTTTATGTTTGGCAATCTCGCCTTCTTCTAAATCTTTTTTAAATTCACGGCTGGTTGTGATTTTAGGAACAACGGCATTTTTGAATTTACCAATTTGCGCTTCATACATATTACGGCCATCGTAAAAGATAACATCATCACCGCGCTCTTCTACTAATTTGTGCAGCTGGGCAGGTTTTAAGTGCTTGCCACCGTTTTCGATCCCATCTTTGCCTACAACGATTTCATCCGCAGCATCAAAAGCAACGATTTCAGACTTTACCTTCACTTTAAGTTTCGGAAAATGTTCAGTGCTTCCGTCACTCCATTTATAGGTGATACCTTCAAATAAACTGTGCGATTTCATTTCACGAGTATAGTATTTAAGTTTCTTTATATCTCCGCCAAGCGTACCGTTAATGCCGTGCTTGCTAATAAGTATTCGACCTTTAAGGCCAAGCTTTTCGCAAAGAGCACGCTGCCAATACATAACGGTCTCCGGATCGGAGATTGGCACAAACTTATAATAGAGAATGATTTTTTCCATTAAGCCTCACAATTATAAAATATCTTAAAAGTATTGTCATCTTTACATAAGCGGCGTATAGTTGAAATTCAATAGTATTAACGAGGCGGCAAAAAACCTTAAAACCAAAACTTTAAAAGCAAAAGTTTCTTTTTCGATCTTCTAAAAAATAAGCGCAGCCAACAAGGAGGAGCCGCGCCATGTCATCAACACAAACTAATGGCAAGCAGATTGTCAGATTTTATTGGGACCGTGTTAAAAAATACCCCTTCACTCTTTTAGGGGTATGTATTTTACTGCCCATAACCGTACTGGTAAACCAGCTTCTGCCAAACCTTGTCATCGCCAATATTATTCAGAAACTCAGTCGTGGTGAATTCATCCCAGGCCAGCTCTGGGAAAGTTTTGGGAACGAGATCATCTGGTTTGCAGCTCTTGTAATGACGGGTGGGCTCATCGTTTGGCGCTTGATAGACTTACTCGTCTGGCGCTTAGAGGGTCGAGTCCCCAAAGACATCGCGCAAATCGTATTTGAACACTTGAGTTATCAAAGTGCAGATTTCCATGCCAATCATTTCAGCGGTTCACTTGTTTCACAGACTAACAAAATAATTGGGTCATATATACGAATGGCTGACACTACATTCTTTTCAACTATCCCACTTATTTCAAGTCTGATATTTACGGCTATTATTCTTTGGCCCCGGTCACCGATATTTGTGATTTGTTTAATATTACTGTCCCTCTTCTTTGTGGGTACATCTATTATTGTTTCCCGACCGGTCCGGCAAGCTGGTGCAGTGCATGCAAAAGCAGAGAGTAAACAAACAGGTTATCTTGCAGACATGATCGGCAATATGATGGCCGTCAAAAGCTTTGCGGGCGAAAAATTCGAACACAAAGCTTTTGGGAAGATAACTGACAATACCCATCAGAAACTCCATCGCCTCATGATTGTCCATATGAAGCAAATGGCCTATTTCAGCACGATAGCACGTGTTATATCTATTTCTGCGCTCGTTATAGCGATCATAAGCGTCGTGAATTTTGGAGCCAATATCGCAACTGTATTCTTGATCCTTAGTTATACAACCAATATCGTTGATCAACTTTTTAGTTTCAGTAATAGCTCACTCCGCAACTACAATCGTTCGATTGGTGATGCTACGGATATGATTGAGATCCTTAATAGCCCGACAGAAGTTACGGATCCAGTAGCACCAGAAAAGAAACGTATTAGTCGGGGTGACATTCAGTTCAACAATGTTTCGTTTACACACAAAGATGCAAAAGGCGCAATCTTTAAGAACTTAAATCTTCGTATTAAACCAGGCGAAAAGGTAGGCTTAGTGGGTCATTCAGGGTCCGGCAAGACATCGCTTACCCGCATCTTATTGCGCTTTTCCGACCTTAACAAAGGAAGCATAACAATTGATGGACAGGATATTTCAGCCATTACACAGGCCGATCTGCGTTCCAGTATTTCGTATGTACCGCAGGAGCCGATTCTTTTCCATCGGACTATTGCGGAAAATATTGCGTATGGACGTCCCAGTGCAGAGATTCGAGAAATTACTGCTATCTCAAAACAAGCCAATGCTGATGATTTCGTTCAACTGCTCCCTAAAAAATACGACACAGTTGTGGGCGAACGTGGCGTAAAACTGTCTGGCGGGCAACGCCAGCGCATTGCTATCGCCCGCGCCATGCTTAAGAATGCTCCGATTTTAGTACTTGATGAGGCAACCAGTGCGCTTGATTCTGAAAGCGAAGCGCTGATTCAGGATGCTCTTTGGAAGCTTATGGAAGGGCGAACTGCAATTGTTATTGCCCACCGTTTAAGCACCATTCAGAAGATGGATCGTATTCTCGTACTTGAAAACGGAAAGATTATTGAACAAGGCACGCACAAAGAACTCATCCACAACAATGGAACATATGCCGATCTTTGGAATCGTCAGTCTGGCGGTTTCTTAGAAGAGTAGATTACTCTTCGGTTTTTTCGGCAGCTTCTTCGCTTGATTCTACCTGGCCGTTATCGGCTGGTACTTCTGATTCATTCTGTTCTGCAAGTTCAGCAGCAGCGGCAGCAGCTTCGGCAACACGGTCCGCAGGCTCTTCAACCACAGCAACTGTTTGTTCTGGTTCGGTAAGAATTGTAACGTTCTGAGGAACTTTAATATCTGCGACTGTCACCTTGTCTCCAACTTCTACTAAGGTACTTCCGTCAATGAGTAGTTCGTCTGGTAGGTTAGCCGGGAGTGCTTCAACTTCAACATTATCAAGCGTATGAAGCACCATAAGGCTCGCACGCTCAGCTGGAATTTCACCATCAATACGCACAGGCACTTCGGCTTCAACCGTTTCGTTACGATTAACCGCATGGAATGCAATGTGACGAACACGGCCTTTTACTGGATCAATATCTACGTCTTTAATCATTGTTAGATATTTCTTGCCATCAATATCAAGTTCTACCGGATGGTGCTTACCAGCCTCGTTATAGACTTTTGTAATTTCACCAAAAGCCGCACTGATAGCGACTGATTCTTTACCTCGTTCATACATGTTAGCAGGCACAATGCCATCATTACGCAAACGGCGAGCTGCCTTACCAAGTTCGGTTCTTTTCGAAGCTTTTAACAAAATTGTGTCGTTGGTCATATCACCTCAAAAACGTTAATTACATCATATAGTATAGCAGTTAATTCCGTACTAGCGCTAACGAACAAAAAAAGATAAGCTAATAAAACATGTTTGACGTAGAGCACATTATCAAGAGCGGCGGCATATTAATTATCTCTTTGATCGTCTTTGCGGAATCCGGTCTTTTAATCGGCTTCTTCCTCCCGGGTGATACTCTGCTTTTTGGTGCAGGTCTTGCTGCTTCACAGGGCGAGCTATCACTTATTGGCCTAATTTTAGCCGTGGTTGCGGCGGCAGTGATCGGTGATAATGTCGGCTACAGTATCGGCAGACGAACGGGCAGTCGTATCTTCTCTAAAAAAGACGGTATTATATTCCGTAAAGAGTACATTGAAAAAGCCGAAAAATTCTACGAAAAGCACGGCGGCAAAACAATTATCATTGCCCGTTTTGTGCCTATTGTACGCACCTTTGCTCCCGTCGTAGCTGGTGCAAGCAAAATGTCCCGCAAGCGATTCTTTGCTTTTAACGTTATCGGCGGTATTGTCTGGGGTGCGGGTATGCCTCTTTTAGGCTATTTTGTAGGCAACAGAATCCCCGGCCTTGATAAATATATTGAGGTTGTTATCTTAGGCGTCGTTCTCTTAAGCATTCTCCTGGCATTTGCGCATCTTCTAAAAGACAAGAGAACCCGTCAGTTACTTGGACAGAAGGTTCGCGGCGGGGTAAGCAAGGTATTTTTAAACAAACGAATTGGCGAATAAGTTTTATGCAGAAACCTTACTAAGCGTATGTCTTTTTAGGCTGCCGTCTAAAATTGGTGAAGGGTGAAAGGGCAAAATTAATTGCGCGGTGCGTACCCGCTGCAAACGTCTATGACAAAGATTGTTATATATAGAGCGCTTGAGCATGGGTGCGGGTCTTAGAGGCCCAAAGAATGGATTCATGTCATGAAGTCTATCCCCGCATTCATCATAAACGCGGTCAACAGTTGCTAGCATATGTGGAAGTGCTTCATCAAAATGATGCTCTAACTTCATCAGATTAGTCCTTATTTCAGGCCGATTAGCATTTTTGATGACCTGTACTAAACCCTCGCCCATTAATTCTTCGGCGACATGTATGATTTCAGGAAAATTACGTTCAACAACTTCAAGTCCATGTATAGCAACCGTAGATTCGGGGTTATTTATGATTGCCACGCCTCCAGCAAACTCAAGATAAGCTTCGCAGGCAAGCTGTTCATCCACCTCGCTCGGTTTCCAAACTTCTAGGGCCATATCTAGAGCATACGCTTCAGAAATTGTCCTGTATATGATTTTTCTATCTTCGCTACTGTTTCAGGTGTACCTACGCCCACAACGGTACCGCCTTTATCGCCACCTTCAGGTCCCATATCAATGATGTGATCAGCTGATTTAATAACATCTAGGTTATGCTCAATAACTACCATTGAGTTCCCGGTATCAACAAGAGCATGCAGAACTTCTAATAACTTTTTCACATCAGCCATGTGAAGACCGGTAGTGGGTTCATCCAAAATGTAGAGCGTGCGTCCTGTTGGCCGGCGAGACAACTCGGTTGCCAGTTTTATACGCTGTGCCTCGCCACCTGACAATGTCGTAGCTGGTTGACCCAAACCAATGTATCCCAACCCTACATCACTCAACGTCTGAAGCTTGCGCGCAATTTGCGGTAGGTTTTCAAAGAACTCAAGAGCCTGTTCTACGGTCATTTCAAGGACATCGCTAATCGTTTTGCCCTTGTAGTGGATCTCAAGAGCCTCACGGTTATAGCGCTTCCCATGACAAACTTCACACGGTACATAGACATCAGGCAAAAAGTGCATCTCTATCTTAATAATGCCGTCACCAGAACAATTTTCGCAGCGCCCGCCTTTAACGTTAAAACTAAAACGTCCAGCTTTATAGCCACGGATCTTTGCTTCTGGTGTAGTAGCAAACAATTCACGAATAGGCGTGAATAAACCTGTATATGTTGCAGGATTAGAGCGTGGTGTTCGCCCGATAGGAGATTGATCAATCACAATTGTTTTATCTAAATGCTCGATTCCCTCAATATCATCATGCCGACCCGGCACTAAGTTAGCACGCATCAATCGCGCCTGAAGCTCTTTTGCAAGAATGTCGTTAATAAGGCTCGATTTGCCCGAACCACTCACGCCGCTAACCACCACCATTTTGCCTAAGGGGATTTCAACATCGACATTTTTGAGGTTATTCTCACGTGCACCCTTAATGGTGATTGCCTTGCCGTTTCCTTTGCGTCTGCTCTTAGGAACAGGAATTGCATCTTCATTGCGGAGGAATTTACCGGTAATACTTTTTGCATTTTTTGCTACCTCTTCCGGTAAACCGGTTGCCACAATATGGCCACCATGTACACCTGCACCCGGACCAATGTCTACTAAGTAATCGGCGGTACGAATCGTGTCCTCGTCGTGCTCAACCACAATCACCGTATTACCAAGATCGCGCAAATGCTTCAGGGTCTTAATAAGTCTTTCGTTGTCACGCTGGTGTAATCCAATGGACGGTTCGTCTAATACATACAACACGCCCATAAGGCCTGAGCCAATTTGGGTTGCTAAGCGAATACGCTGCGCTTCACCACCACTTAACGAAACCGCGCTACGCGCAAGGTTCAGATAGTTAAGACCTACATCTTGCATGAACTTAAGCCGTGCGTTGATTTCTTTACAAATCTGCTCAGCAATGTGCTTTTCTTTATCATTGAGTGTCACAGTTTTAAAGAATGTAATGGCATCATCAATCGAAAGTTCACAAATATCCATAATAGATTTATCGGCTACGGTCACTGCCAAAACTTCAGGTTTTAAGCGGCGTCCTTTACATACAGCACAGGGACGTTCCTGCATAAAACGCTCAATGTCTCGGCGAATAAAGTCGCTTTCAGTTTCCTTATGCCGACGCTCGAGGTTCGGCACAACACCCTCATAGGTTGTCTCAAAGCTTCGGCCTATGCCTAAAGAAACACGGTATGTCTGATTACCCGTTCCATACATGAGGATTTGTAAGTGTTCCGGCTTTAATTCAGAAGTCGGTACGCGTAAAGAAAAACCGTATACATCAGCAACCGCTTGCATCTTTTTCATATACCAAGCATCTATATTAATACGGTTAAACGGACGAATCGCTCCTTCAGCAACTGAAAGACGCCCGTTAGGAATAACGAGTTCTGGATCAACTTCGAGTCGGTTGCCCAATCCCGTACAAACAGGACATGCACCGTGTGGTGAGTTAAAGCTAAATGTACGTGGTTCAAGCTCGGGTATTGCAACATCAGGATGATCGACACAGGCATACATGAGTGAATAGATTGTATCTTCGCCCGTATCAGCATGGTGAACTTTTAGTTTACCGTCAGCGAGATCAAGCGCCGTCTCAACACTTTGACTCAAACGAGAACGAGAGGCCTCGTCATTAACTAAACGGTCAACTACAATTTCAATCGTGTGCTTATAGTTCTTATCGAGCTCAGGGAATTCATCCAAAGAATAGACAACACCGTCTACTCGGGCACGCGCAAAACCAAGTCGCATAAACTGCTCGGGGATATGCTCAAACGCACCCTTTTTATCGATGACTACAGGAGCTAAGACCATCAGCTTCGCGCTTTCTGGTAATTTCACGATTTGGTCGATAATATTCTGGGTCGTCTGACGTGTCACCGCTTTTCCGCACACCGGACAATGTGGCGTACCAATGCGAGCAAATAAAAGACGTAAGTAGTCATAGATTTCCGTAACAGTTGCTACGGTACTACGAGGATTGCGTGAGGTAGATTTCTGATCAATCGAAATTGCGGGAGAGAGTCCATCAATTTGATCTACATCTGGCTTTTCCATGATGCCTAAGAACTGGCGAGCATAGCTGCTTAAAGACTCGACATAGCGACGCTGCCCTTCTGCATAAATAGTATCGAAGGCAAGCGAAGACTTACCCGAGCCAGAGAGGCCGGTAATAACCACCAACTTACCACGAGGAATCTCTAAATCAATATTTTTGAGATTGTGTTCCCTCGCTCCTTTGATAACAATAGCATCACTCATAAACTGGGCCATTCTAGCAGAAAATAGATATTTTTTCTAGGGCCCTACACGTCGCACAGATGGGGGGACATTACGGTACCGTGAATCAAAAGGTCCTGCAGTAGATTGCCCAACTTCTTCTGCCTCGTAATACTGTTCACTCATACTGAAACCACACACGGTAACATAGGGAAAGGGCGTAACATCCCTGTATGTCTTAACGGTAGACTCTCGTCGCAATTTTCGGTAGCCCTCCACCTTCTTCCCAAGCGCTATATGCGGAAGGAAGGTGCGCGTCGGGTCGAGCTGAATGCCGGCTTCCTCTGACAGTATGCCGGCAAGGTCTTCTCTTAGAATGGTGAGGTATTCCTCTTCTGCCAAGACTATGCCCACTTTACCTCTACTATTCTTGAGTGGCTCTATCTTATTTGTTTTTGGGGTAAGCTTCCTGCCACTCAGGCGCAGGCTTGAAAGATATTCTCCTACCTTATTTCGTGCCTGATCAAGCGCTACTTGACCCACAGCTTCAACCGGGGTGCGAGCATCATAAGAGGCTATAAGCGTCACGTGTGCGTCCGCAGGGTCAATGGGCTCAACACCGTGTTCTCTAAGTTCCTCAAAAACATAGGACATATGCCGCTCGGTTGCATCTACCGTCAGCACTGCACCCAAACCAACGAGTCCTCTTGGAACTTCCAAGTCTTTACCCTCCGATTTAATATTATTTTAACAATTACGAACCATTGGCAGAAGTTTTATACGTTGTAAAATGCGACACTGCTATACTAGAGCTACATGAGTCGCATTAAGCGGTACGGAAAAATCATTATTTTCGATACATTAGCGGGCATTTGTTTTATTGGTGTTGCTGTCTTTGGTTGGCTACCGGGACCGGGGGGGCTACCATTATTCTTAGCAGGCCTCAGTCTCCTGGCGGTAAATCATGCATGGGCAGAACGCCTTCTAGAAACTACCAAGCACAAAGGCATGGCGCTCAAGAAATATATCTTCCCTGCCAATCCTCTTATCCGTGGGTTATATGATTTTCTATCCTTCGTGCTGTTATTTGGCGGGGGTACATTGCTGTTTATTACACAGGACCGAATTATTTCAGCTATAGGCGTGGCGATCATATGTTTCGGATTAGTAATCTTTCTTCTTAACCGCGATCGTTCCGATAAACTGTCCGCGTATATTAAGCGCAGACGAAAAAAGTCTTAAAGATCCTCACTTGGTTCGGGCAATATACTTTCTCCATATAATTGGAGCTCTTCTAATAGGTACTGATCCTGGCTCGAAAGATTGGTTCGCTTAGCAATCTCACCGAGACGAGTAAAGAAGCGGCTAACCGAACTATTAGCACCTCCACTCATAAGCTTGCGGTACTTAAACTTCTCCCAGGCAACCTGCTCGCTCTCAGTCAGAGTCTTTGGAAAATTACGAGCCTTATACAACGGAAAGAGCTTGGCAAGACGATCGTCTTTAAAGGTCATGTCAATCGAGCTTATTGCCTCTTCATCAGCCGCCCGAACAACCGCCATTGCCGTCTTGTCTTCATCACCAAAAAAGCCATCATACAGCTGATTATCGACATCTTGCTCGTCGCTTAAGAACGCGACTTGGCGCTGCTTATCCATAATCTCCAGCGCTTTTAAGAGTTTCTTGTGTAAATCAGGCATCTTTTTGAGTGCTGCCTGATGTTTCTTTATAGCATCCATATCAAGTTTAATTCGCTCAATACTTGCTTCGTCTAAAACTGATAAAGGCGCGACTGCAGGACAGCGATTAAATTGCAATGTCTTGATCGGAAACCGTTTTGTTTCATCTTCTACTCGTTCATACCAAGCCTTTGCAATTGCTTCGGGAGTAAGATCATCCAGAAAACTTGGGTCTCTGCGCAGATCATAGACAAGCACGCCTTGTTTTCCAGGATGATCGCCAAGAGCGATTGTAACCGTCGTTTTTTCGTATGCACTTGGATATTTACCGCTGCTATATACAAAAGGCTGTCCGCTCGTCACAAGCTCCGCCACTTTTTTCTTGTCGCGCATGCTCAGTAGGTAATCAAAAAGTTTTGTCTGCTTATTTTGTATGAGCCGCGCTACGGCAATCGTTGCCTGCACATCACTCAGCGCATCGTGCGCAGCCGTATGTTCAAGTCCATTTAAACTCGTGAGAAGTTCGAGCCGATTACTCGGCTTGCCATCAGGTGCGAACGGCCATTTAATACCATCCGGTCGAAGGGCCCGGGTCATACGAATAACATCAAGCAAATCCCATCGGCTCCGATTATCCTGCCAGCACCATTCATAGGCATCATAGAAGTTCCGATAAAGACTGTGTCTAATAAACTCATCGTCAAAACGAATATTGTTATAGCCAACAAAAATCGTGCCCGGCAAACAAATATCTTTTATAAAGTACCGCAAAAATTCAGCCTCGGTGATACCATCTGCACGAGTTGCCTGAGGGGTAATGCCGGTAATTAAGATAGCATCAGGATCGGGAAGAATATCATCCGTGAGACGAATAAGAATATTGTCAGGCTCACCAACCGGTTTAAGATTCATATCCGTGCGCATACCTGCAAACTGCATAATGCGACCAGAGCGCGCATTTATACTGCTCGTTTCAAGATCATAGAAATAAAAACTCGTGCTCATGGTGCCCCCAAAGTGTATCACTTTCTGAAGAGCCTAATATTCAATTTCGCCGTAACGGCCAATGATAATTTTTTGACCCGGTGTAATGCCACGGCGTTCTAGCTCGCGCATGATGCCCATCTTCTTCATAATATCTTTAATTCGCACTGTTCCATGTTCATCGGTAAAGTCAGTTCGGGCGGCAAACTTTTCAATCTTATGACCCGTTACGGTAAATTCATTCTCATGCTGGGCTACACGCCACTTTGTTTCTTCGGGTTTCAAACGATATACCGGCATATCTTCTGATACCTCCGGCTCTGATTCAACCTGGCGAGCTCGTTCAGCCTCAACCATTGACTTCACTTCATAGAGCAGTTCTTTCACGCCTTGTCCGCTTTGGGCTGAAATAGCTAAAAGCGGTGTTTCAGTAGGTACGAGCGCTTGAAGCTCGCTTAAACGATCGGTAATAATTTCCTGATCAAGTCCTTCTATTTTTGTGAGCACTACCACCTGGGGTCGTGTACTTAAGTCGGTACGGTAGTTCTTTAACTCAGACTGAATAGTCGTATACGCGGCTTTAATATCTTCCTGATATGCATCAATAAGATGCACCATCACATTCGTTCGTTCAACATGACGCAAGAATTCATCACCCAGTCCTTTGCCCTTGCTTGCACCTTCGATAAGACCGGGGATATCTGCAAACAACAGTGACGTTTCGTTGTCTATATCAACGACACCTAAATTAGGTATAAGGGTCGTAAAAGGATAATTCGCAATTTCGGGATGCGCATTACTAATAACGCTTAAGAGCGTAGATTTGCCAGCATTTGGTAAACCAACTAATCCCACATCAGCGATCATGCGAAGCTCAAGGGTTGCGCCCAGTGACTCACCACGCTCACCTTTCTCGGCAACTTTTGGCGCTTGCCGAACCGAGCTTACAAAGTGAGCATTTCCAAAACCACCCTTACCGCCCCGTGCAACCACAAACTCTTGGTTATCCTCTTTAAGATCTGCAATCTCACCACCCGATTCATTTAATATAACCGTACCGACTGGCACATCCACGATGGTATCTTGGCCACTTTTACCGTGCTTACGCTGGTTAAACCCACCTTGGCCATCCTCGGCTTTTATGAGTTTTTGGAAGCGAAACTTTGCAAGTGTATTCTGATTACGAGATGCTCGTAGGATAACGTCACCACCGTTGCCGCCATCACCACCATCCGGGCCGCCTTTGTCTACAAACTTCTCATGACGAAAGCTTACATAGCCATCGCCGCCATTTCCTGCCTCGACTTGAATCTGTACTTTATCTACAAACATATATATCTACGCTTAAGGGTATCTGGTTTTGACTTAGGGGTCTAGTCTTTAGTGAATATAGTTATAGCGACGAGCCTCATCCGGGCTCATGATACGGCTAGTTATTTGGAACAACTTCCAGTTACGGTTCATTTCTGAAATACGTACACTACCGTCGGCATATACTTCTTCAACATAGGCAACGTGCCCTGGAGAACGAGCGGTATCAGTTACCACGGCATCACCAGCTTGTGGGTTACGATCATAACCTTGAGGAGCATTATCGTCCCAACGCCAAGCATCACCAAGGTTTGCAGGCAAAGGTTTACCAATTTCGATACGCTTATTAGCCACATACCATGTACAGTAACCAGGCACATACCCGTTATAGCCATAGATTGCAGAAGTACCAAACGCAAAGCCGCTATAGTAGGTGGCAGAAAGAGCAGCTGGTGCAGCAACACTACCGTCTGGAATCACAATTCGTTCACCGACTTTAAGACCATTAACCTCTGCATCGTTAAACACGACGATTCTGTTACGATCTGCACGATATTTCGTTGCAAGATTTTCAGGCGTATCACCACTCTTCACCGTATGAACCACACCATTAACGGGAGGAATGATTAATACCGCGCCAGGGCTCAAGGTCGTGCGCGTAAGGCCATTAGACCACTTAATACTGTCGCTGGTTACCCCAAATTTGGTAGCCAGTGAACTCAAGGTATCACCTTGCTGTACCGTATAATCCTGAATATCAGCCTTGGTCTTAATTTGTGAGCTTAAGATCTGAGGCTTCGCCACAATTTCTGTACCACTTGAAATAGGCGTGGTTAAGTCACCACGAACTGAGTCGGCGTAGTTAATAACAAAGCCGGTTTCTGGCAAGCCAGCCATAATTGAAGCGTTAACCGCAATATCGGCAGCAGATAAGGTATCTAGCGGATTTGAAGCCTGAGAATTAGTTACTGATGTAACATCTCGCTTAATAGCATCGCTGTTTGGATTGCGCAGCACAAAAACAGCAGCAACCGCAACAATGGCGAGATTTCCTGCTAACAAACCGTAACGTATAAGACGCTTACGGTACCGCTTTGTAGTGGTAACACGGGTTAACTTAGTTCGTACTGATGAAGCCGAGTCAGAAATATTGGACGGAAGCCCGGCTACGCGTGTAAGTTTACGGATAATAATCTCCTTAAACTAAAAATACAAAACAACCTTACTTTGTACCCACTTACAGATGAGACACGTTAAGGTTGCATCAAAAAGTGTAGCAAAACAGACACTATAGGTCAATGAAGGAACAATTTTCTCACCTCTGTTAAATCAATCTACCACCCCTGTTATTGGCAATTAGTTTCCACAGCCTTTTTTAAGGTGTTTATCGATATTAGCTTGATGCTCGTCAAAGGTGTTACTAAAGTATGTCACACAGTCATCTCCACTTACGAAATAGAGGAAATTTGTCTGGGCAGGTCGTGCTACCGCTTGCAATGAAGTTGCACTAACATTGCTCACCGGACTAGGCGGAAGCCCTTTATGGCTATAGGTATTGTAGGCAGATTCGTAACTCTCGTATTGATCAAGAATTTCGGCACGGGTGAGGCCTTTCAGCTTTCCTTCTAAGGCTGCCCCATAGAGAGTCGTCGCGTTTGATTCAAGGGCCTTATCTTCTTTTAATCGCTTCAGAAATACTTGCGCTACTCGTGGTTTATCTTCGGGGTTAGCAGAACTTACTTCACCCTCTACGACAGATGCCAAAATGATACCCTCATAAATATTTAGTCCTTGAGCGACAATTCCTGCGCGGACGTCAGGAGTGAGTGCCTTGGCCATTTCATCAAGCGCAGCAGCAATAATCGTATCGGGCCGCGTTTCAGCAACACGCTGGTAGGAATCTGGGTACAAATAACCTTCAAGTGTGGCGGTAGTAGGCTTATCAACAAGCGCTGGATGGCCGCTATAATGCGCAGGTGAAAGTGCTGTATCCACCTCTTCTATGGTATAGCCGCCCGTTTCAATAAACGCATCTCGTATCTGATCAATGCGCTGCCCAGGGAAAATGGTAAAGAGTGATACATCTACTCTCCCCTCTACCAAATCATCCACGATCGAAGCCACATCCTGGCTCGTATTAAATCGGTATGTTCCCGCTTTCAAAGACTCGCCGAGTTCTTTGCTATTAACATACCGCTTGAACGCCCAATCTGCTTTAATGACTTTTTTCTGCTCTAGGTTCGTAGCAATTTGGTCTAATGAAGAGCCGCTCGCAATGGCTACCACAATTTCTTCCCGTGCACTTACATCAACAGCTTTCAGATTATCAAGATACACGCGACGGACCGCAAAAAGAGTCACGCCGCCAAGCACTACAAGACTTGCAGCGATCAATAACGCAATCTTGCGCCATCGTCGTTTCACTCCTCCATGCAATTTATAAGCCTTCATCATAGCGGTTCCACCGTAGCACCGGCCAACCAGTCCTGCAAGATATAGGTAGCGGCCAGTTTATCAATATCTCCCTTTTCATATGCTCCACCTTTTGCCTGCAACTCTTCTTCTGCAACTAATGAAGTTCCGGCCTCGTCCTGGAGGGCTAATGTTCCACTGAAACTTTCTTTGAGTTGTGAGGCAAATTCACGTACTGAAGTCGTTTGAGCAGTTTCCTGTCCGTCCATCCCGCGTGGCAATCCCACCACAATCGTCTCAGCATTATGTTCCTGGGCAAGATCCGTGAGCGTCTTAAAAATATCCGGTTCGGTTTGTCTATCAATCGTTGCCAAAGGGCGCGGGATGCGCGCTTCGAGATGTGCTATCGCAACGCCAATACGGCGCTCACCAATATCTAGCGCCAATACGTTACTGTCCGCCATTCCCGCTGTCGTTCTCCGATGGTTGATTAACGGTAGGTTTTTCGATGGTAATGATAATCTTTTTCGCAGCTTTTGGTGTAGAGAGCACCCAGAATGGTTTGTATTCGATGGTTACATCTTTAACACCTGGGAGATTGCCAATTAACTTCTCAGCGTCACCGCGCTTCTTACCCCGTATCTGGTCTTTAATAGATGCTTCATTTAGTTCAGGACCTGCGATTGCAATGGACTGAAGGGTTAGCTGTGCTTCGGTTGGACTCTTGCGGGCTTCAAGCCGAAGTGCAGCCTTGCTCAGACCGTCATCGAGAATACTTTGTTTTTCTGTATCAATCTTTGCGCTCACATCTTTTTTAATGAGCTGACTCAAATAATCACTGCGTACCCCAAGCACACTATAGGTAGTTTCGGCCGTCACAGTGACATCCGTTGCCTCTTCACCGACGGTTGGAGTAGCCTTAACAACTGGGCTACCGATTGTTCGAGTTTCGTCGAGACTCTGGAGTCCTTCAGATTGCAACTGTTGCTTTAGTTCATTCGTAGCATCCTGATCAAGTCGACCCTTCATACGAGCAACCGCACTATCTACATCATCTTGGCTTACTACTGTTACGAGATTGGTTGTACCGCCCGTCATGGCAGAACCGGTTCCGCTTAGCGTGCTTGCAAAGTTTGAGGTGTATTCACGTCCAGCGCTTAAGTTTGATGCGGTGCCACCAGCAACAGCCGTAACGGCAATACTTGCACTGGCGTTCTTCTTACAAATACCACCGCTAGTAAAGTCACTTGCGGGCACAGTAACAGCCTGGTTGCTACTAAATGAATAGCCACTGTTGCTGAATAAAGTTCCGGCAGGAGCTACCACAGGATCATCGGTACAGTTATAGGCCGTAATAGTGCCTGTAGCTTTTTCCCCGTTATCCTTTTTACCCGTAGCGGATATTGATTCGGTGTCAGTTTTCTTAAGCTCCTTAACCACCGCAGGCACTTGAGCTTTATCGACATCAAGATTCTGGGTAGCCGTATTAGCATTAAAACTTATCGATGACGTAACGGTTGATGTATCAGTGGAGATAGTAATCACTGCTTTTGGCATTACTACCGCAGCGAAGAACCATGCGAACAGCAGTAAAATCAGTGCTCCGATACCTAAGAAAAAACGAGTTCGAAACTTATCGAAGTTTGGCACCTTAAAGCCAATAGCTGATTTCTTCTTTTTGGAGCCCGTTTCTGCTTTTACATCATCTTCAGGGGCATCATCAAGCTCGATAGTTTCCATATCGTCATCAGTCTTAGAGGCGGCAAGTGTGCCAACTGCTTTTGACTTATCAATGACTGGTTCATCTTCGTCTTCACTAATCACCGGCTCCGTAGTATCCGTCTGGTCAGGAGGTGAGGGTATTTCTGGCTTACTTTGAAGTGTCTTTGCGACATGCAAGCCAACCGCTCCTGCAAGCGGCATAAGTCCTGCTTCTGAAGTAATCAGCACAATGCTTTTCTTGGCAGTAGCTGCCGATTTTTTAAGCAGCTTCATATTTACGATGCTTTGCAGTACCGTTGCACGTTTCGGCAACACCAATGCCACAATCTTATCAGGAGCAGATTTTACCTTATCGATAATAGATGTTATCTCATCGTCGACATCGATATAAATTGTGTGTTTGCCATTCGAACTCATACGCTTAATAACCTATTTATTCTTTCCCTAATTGAACCGCCGGTGTGATCAGGATTTTGCTGATTGATAGTATCAAGTCCAACGCGGAGTAAACCCATTGCGGTAACAAATGTATGGTCGTTGACATTACCGGTTTTGTCAACAATACCAGCTACTTGCTCGGGCTCAATTAACTGCACTGCAGGCTTTCGGGTAAATGGTAAAGATGTATACCAGCTTGTGGTCGTTAACTCATCCACTAACATGTCTAAGGACGCACCTCCACCACAAAGCAACAATCGGTGCGGCAAATGATCAAGTTTATTGAATTCGTTTAAGGCTAATTCCACGCCGCTCAGCCAGACATCCAGGGTCTTACGAAGCGCATCCTGTAGTTGGCCTCGTTTATGCTCAGGAATCTTGTGGCTCTCAATTGCAAGTTTTAACTTTTCTGCCTGTTCAAATTCTAATCCTAAATCTCGCTCAATAGACCTCGTATAGGCACGGCCACCAATGCCAAACATCTTGGTGCCTTCAACACCACCCTCGTTTATAACCGCGATGTCAGTGGTACCACCACCAACATCCATTAAAATAGCGCTCATGTTTGCATTCGGGTCATTACCGATAATACTGCGCGCAACCGCAAAGGGCTCTGCCGCTACGGCGATCAGATCAAGATCAAGTTCATGAGCCGTTCGCTCAAGCGCTCCTATGTGAATTAAAGGAGCGAAGGCAGTATAAAGTTGTACTAAAACATCTCTTCCTTGGAACCCTACAGGATTTGTCACATTATAGCCATCAATGGTAATGCTCACGAGTGCACTGTTCACTAAGCGGATTTCAACATCTTTTCCACCCAACTCCCAGGCCAATTGTTGTTTAGCCTTATCGAGTGCACGCTGTTGTACCAAGCCAATAATTCGTTCCACTTCGGCCATATCAAGCGGCTTCGAAGCTTCCTTACGAGTAAATTTAACCGTGGTAGTTGTACCCTTTACCAATTCGCCAGCGATACCAATAACCGTACCCCGAACCGAAACACCTGCCATACTCTCAGCATCAGCAAGTGCTTTGTCACAGTTAGCAACAACACCGGCAATATCTGCAATCGCTCCAGCTTGCATATCAGCCAACTGCTGATGGGCCCGCCCAACTCCCACAATCTCAATCACGTCATCTTTTACATGCCCAATCAGAGCCTTCACATTTTCGGTACCGATATCGAGTGCAACAATATGGCGTGGGGAGGAGTTTGCGTTTTTGTCTTTTGGCCGCAGACCCTTTAACTTCTTAAGCATATGCATCTTATTGTATCAGATTCATACCGAAGAACAGAGAGCGGCTATTTAATAATCAGCTGCGGGCTTAGGTACATGCGGTGGTTGCCACCGAGTAACTCGCGGTGCCGGCACATCGCTTAAGAGTGGACTGTGTATTTCTTCATAGTACCGAGAGGTTTCCCATCTCTCGCGGCCAAGTTTGATCGTCTTCTCGACATCTTCATCTGAAAGATTTGCCTCAATAATAATGGTGCCATCCTCCAGTACCTTACAGTATTCATCGCGATCACCACGGCCAAGCTTAAAAAATGCTGGTAAGTTCGCTTCCTTGTCTTCTTCATTAAAGCTGACTTCGGTCTGGTCAACAGTTTCAACGTGCGCCAAGAATACACCCGCCCGTACAATTCCATTCCGTCGGCCGACAGAGTGCTTTATTTCCATATGTCTACTCGAGTACGGCTTTTATCCTACGAATACCCGCGCTTGAAGCTTCTTCCTTGATGATCTTAAACTTTTTGCCATCTTCAAAGAGCTGCAGCGTGTGATCTACATGAGGACCACCACAGATTTCAAAGCTAAACGGCTTATCTTCATTATCTGCAATCATCTTATATACCTTTACCGTATCGCCATAACGATCGCCAAACTGGCCAAGCGCACCCATTTCCTCACGAGCAACCTTGGTAGGATATTCAGCCCAACTGACCTTTAGATCTTTAGCAATCTGCTCATTTACAATATCTTCAACTTGTTTGATCTGTTCTGGTGTTACCTTTTCAGGGTGAGAAAAGTCAAAACGAAGACGCTCTTCAGTAATGTTGCTCCCATTCTGTACTACATGATCACCCAACACATCACGTAAGGCCTGATACATAAGGTGCGTTGCGGTATGGTACTTCTTATGCTGCAACGACTGGCCACCGAGTCCACCCTTAAAGGTGCCTTTTGCGGCAGTTTGTGAGCGGGCTCGCTGCTCCGCCATAAGGTTCTCAAAGTCCTTCTGCCAGGTATCTGAAACTTTTATATCTTGTTTGAAGGCCTCTTCAATACTTAGCTCTACGGGGAATCCATAGGTATCATAGAGTTTAAAGACCTCTGCTCCGGTAAGGCCATCTTTTGTTAATTTACCAAATTCTCGTACGCCAGCTCGTAAGGTCTGACGGAAAACCTTTTCCTCTTTCACCAATACTTCAATAACTTTGTCACGGTTTTCCTTAACTTCTGGGAAATCCTCTTTGTAGAGATCTGCGATAACCGGCACGACATTTTCCATGAAGTTCTGTTCAATGCCAAGTTCAAATGCAAAACGAATTGCCCGGCGCATTAGCCGACGCATCACATAGCCTTGTTCTTTGTTACTTGGCGTAACGCCATCAACAGCTAAGAAAGCGGCCGCACGTAAGTGGTCAGCAATCACGCGCATGCTGGTGGTATGACTTTCATATGTCTTGCCAGACAGTTTTTCTAATTCCTCAATAATGGGCCATAAAATACTGATCTTAAAAACATCAGGGCTATTAATTCTTGCGGCAGCTATGCGCTCGAGACCGCCGCCAAAGTCCACATTCTTGTTTGGCAATAATTCAAAACCTTTTTCGGTACGAATGTACTCCATAAATACCGAGTTACCAATTTCCATATAGCGACCACAATCACAGTTAGGATGACAGTGCTCGCCGAAACTTTTATCATGTTCGATTTGCTCAAACAGATAAAACACCTCGCTGTCTGGCCCACATGGCTCGCCAACTTTCACATCTTTTGGTGCACCATTGCGACTCCACCAGTTCTTTTCGTCATAAAAGAAAATACGCCCGCCTTGCTCGCCCACTTTATAGCCATTTTCTTCTGAGCCAATATCTACCTGTTTAGTATCTACACCCTTATCTGCAAACAGTCTTGTCCAGATTTCTGCACTTTCAGTATCCTTTGGTACAGCATATTCAGGAAAACCACTGCAGCACGTGACATATAGTCTATTAGGATCAAGACCCACCTTATCAACCAAGAATTCGAAGAACCACGGCAGCTGTTCTTTTTTGAAATAATCTCCTAAAGACCAGTTACCGAGCATTTCAAAAAAGGTGGTGTGACGATTGTCACCCACATCATCGATATCTTGCGCACGTAGACAGGTTTGGCTATTTACAAGGCGCGTACCCTTAGGATGGGTTTCACCCAAGAGATAGGGAATAAGGGGCTGCATGCCAGAGCCTGTAAACAAAGTGGTTGGATCGTTATATGGCACGAGGAGTGCACGCGGTATCTGGGTGTGCTTCTGCTTAGTAAAAAACTCTAAATAGTTCGAACGGATTTCTTGTGCGGTCATGATGAGAGATTCCTTAATTACAGCGTTAATAAAGCTATGAAATAAAAACTTCTAGCCTATCCGCGCATGCCGTAGCAGTTCCGTGACGAAAAACAATCATTATCACCTCATTTTAACAGAGGTGATTAATTTTACCAATGTCGACTACTGTGTGAGCAACTTATTCAGGAATAACTCTGATTATCTTATCTTGGCCGTTACCATTATCAGTAGTGAGATACAGATTGCCATCCGGTCCTTCTAGTACGGTACGTATGCGGCCAAAATCATTCAAAATCTCTTTTTCTGAACCTATCGTACCATCGCCCTTTATTTGCATAACAAGCACATGCCTACCTTTAAGCGCAGCAACTGCCGTCCAACCTTGCCACAAGCGCCAGTTGGAGTGTGTCAAGAATGTCATGCCCGAGACGGCTATGGTTGAATCACCTGAATTCCATACCGCAGGAATCGCATCGGGATATTTCGAGGTATCGGTCATCGCAACCGACTCATCATAGCCCGCATTCTTACCTGCCGGATCCCAGCCAAAGTTACCAGGCTTGAGCCAGTTGATTTCATCCTGCTTATCCGGACCATGCTCAGTAGTTAAGCCAATTGCTCCATTACTCAGCGGTGAAGCAAGTAATACAATGCCTTGGATATTGCGATGACCATAGCTATAAATACGCGTATCAAAAGGAGCTGATAGGTTACCACTTACGCCCTTACCTTCGCGATCAACACGTAAAATCTTTCCTGCTAAGCTTTTCTGATCTTGGGCTGCGGTTCTCAGTGCTGAGTCTCCGGTTGTTACCCAGAGAACTTCCTCATCATCCATTACAAGCCGACATCCTGAATGCCGACCACCCTGACTTTGGATGTCGCTGATGATATCTTTGAAGTCACTGGCAGACTTAAAGTCTTCGCTAAGTGTAAAGCGAGCAACTCGTACGGTTCGTTTAGTACCCGCGATTGCGTTATAGCATACATATGCATAGCGGTTATCAATAAAGTCTCTGTCGATCGCAAGCCCCATCAGACCACCTTCGCCTTCGGCACGAAGTTGTTGAGGCTTTAATATATTCCATCGTTCTTTAGTGGTAAGTGAAAGGCCAGCTATTTGTCCCCCACGCTCATCAAAAATAACGGTATCTGTACTCACAAATTCAAGATCCCACGGATTGCTTAGATCCTCTAAAAGAGTCTCTGTTTTTAGTTTGGGCTCTCGTGCTGGTTGAGCGGTCTTTTCATTAACCGGCGCATCATCCCGTAAGAACTGCCACGCAAAAAATCCGCCGATCCCTAGCAATAAGACCGCACCAATTATCATGACGATAATTGGCCTACTCATACCCCTCTGAAAATTTCTGTTTAATCGCATCGTTTATATAGCATAAGCGATACCGCTCTTCATCGCAATCTAAAGCTCATCTAAAATTTTTAGATAACTTTCGTAACGCCCACGGGAAATACCTTCGGGCTGACCTACTACCTGTTTAACGGCGCACGATCCTAAAGGCTCATTCTGGTGAAGACAGTCGGGATATTTACAGTCGGGGATGTATGGCGCAAATTCGGGGTAGTAGTACTGCAGTTCTGACTTTTCAATATCCCATATCTCAAGAGATCGAATGCCCGGCGTATCGATGATATATGAGTCCTCTTCCCATACGTGCAGTGAAGATAAGGTAGTGGTGTGTCTCCCCTTGCCAGACTTAGCACTCACTTCACCAGTTCGATATGTTTCAGTTGGGTTAACCGCATTGATGAGTGAAGTCTTCCCCACGCCACTATGCCCAACAAGCACAGCCGCCTTTCCTCTTAGCATGTCTCTGAATTCCTCTATACCTTCGTTGGTAACCGTAGAAGTAAGAACTGTTTTGATTCCCAGCCGTTCATATTCTTGAAGCTTTTCAAGCTCATCGGCAGCCGCAAGATCACTTTTGTTAAGACATACAACTGGAGTTATTCCATTGTGCTGAGTAAGGATGACGTACCTGTCAATAAACTTTGGATGAAAAGGAGGGTTCTGAGCAGATGAAACTATGACAGCCACATCTACATTGGCAGCTATAACTTGCTCTTCAGCGCCCACAAACGACCGACGTGTTGAATCGCGTCGCATTCTAGAGAGTACATTTTTTCTTTCAGTTATTCCTGTTATTGATAAGCTCTCCTCATCCTCCGAGAGCGTAACAATATCCCCCGGCACAAGAGCTTTCGCGAGGCGTTTAGGTGCCTCCGGGCCAATAGTGCATTCATGTTGCCCTTTTTCGGAGAGTAAGTTCACCTTTTGAGACACTGAACTAATAACAATACCTACTCGTCGAGGGTCATTAAATGAATACTCAGTGATGGCATCATTTTCAACTTTGCGAGAAATCTTAAAATGTTTTTCTTTCGCGCGGTTCTTCTTTTCAATTGCCCGCTTACTATATCTCGATTCGTTTCCGCGTAAATGCACCATTCAGGTAAGTACTTCTCTTTTCTTTAAATAATTATACCGCCGCCGAGAACCGTTTCACCCTCATATAAAACCGCTGATTGGCCGGGGGTAAGCGCACGGATTTCTTCCTGAAGTGCTATCCGCACGCTTAAGTCACCGTTTTTTGTAGATACTTCCTGAATTGTTCCATGCACCAATGGAGCGCGATGACGAGTGCGTACCTGGATTTTTGTTCCTTCCATAGGAGCTTCGTTTATCCAGTGCGCGTTTGTGAGTGTTATCTCCTTGCGCCATAGATGTGGATCGCTTAAGTCAGTTGTTACATACACCTCGTTTTTCTTCATGTCCTTACCAATAACGTAATAGGGCATGCCGCCCCCTACATCAAGACCATGTCGCTGCCCAATTGTGTAGAAGATAGCACCATCATGGGTACCAATTGCCGCACCATTTTGATCAATAATTTTTCCTGGTTTTTGTGGACCAAGTTCATGTAAGAGAAAGTCTTTAATACCTACCTTCCCTACAAAACAAATGCCCATACTTTCTTTTTTAGCAGCCGTCACGAGCCCAAACTTTTGAGCCAAGTCGCGTACTTCGGGCTTCGTATATTCACCTAGTGGAAAGAGTGTTTTTAATAATGCGTCTTCAGTTACACGGTATAAGAAGTACGTTTGGTCCTTGTTATCGTCTTTTGCTTTTTGCAGTGTGCCCTTTTGAGTGCGCGCATAGTGCCCGGTGGCAATCATGTCAGCGCCATCTTCAAGTGCAGTTTCTAAGAACAGCTTAAACTTAATTTCTTGATTGCACATAATGTCTGGATTGGGCGTACGACCCGCCTTGTATTCAGCCACCATGTAATCGACAACCTTTTGTCTATACTGCGTTTCAAAATCATACATTTTAAACGGTATATCAAGCTGTACGGCCACGCGTTTTGCGTCCTGAAAATCTTCTTTCCAGGGGCATGTAAAACCAGGAAGGTCCTGACTCCAGTTCTTCATGTATACACCCGTCACATCAAAGCCTTGCTGCTTTAAAAGTGCAGCCGTGACAGACGAATCAACACCTCCCGAGAGGCCTACATATACCTTTTTTGACATATATTGCTAATTATATCAAAAAGCCAAAAGCACTAATAGTGGATACGGTCTTCCATCTGCTGCTTAAGAGTCTGAAGCTGATGCCGCCGACCAAGGAAGAAACTAATAAGCAGCATTGGCACCGCAATAAGGAGTGGCCACCAAATGATAATAGTACGTATAATCGCCCCTTCTTCTGCCGCAGTGTTTTCTTGGCTTAATGGTCCGTTCGCCACTCCAACTACCTGAAGAAATGCGGTTGCACCTGTGGCATCTGAGGCTTTAATGAGTATGTTAAATATGCCGGGCGCATTATAGACATGCTGAATGTCAAAGGCGCCGGGTATAGCCTGGCTAATAAGCTGGGTTTCTCCATCTCCCCAATCAACACTCACCGCATAGGGTGCCGTACCACCGCTAATAACGATTGGCCAGGTAAGTGTTTCGCTCGGATTAGCACCACGTTTCGCAAAGTTGCTCGTGAGCGTAACCCGTGAGCCTTGTGCGCCAAAGCTTGTGTCATTGAAAGTAACAGTAACTTTATTTGAATCAGGTCCCGCTTGGTCTAGCGCATCATACACTCTTGCTATAAGCTCGTTTTGGCCACTAAACAGATCCGTTGTGATGGTAAAGCTACCGTCACATTGAGTTGAACCTGCAAATACGCCGTTTTTAAACAGCTTCACCAAAAGGCCATCAGGACAGATACCGGTCACATTAATAGGTAAGGAGGTAAATGTCTGGCCGTTGGTAGGAAATGATATTGTGGCACCAGTCGTAGGCGGAGTAGTGGGTACAGTGCCTTCCAATCCCACAGATCCTTGCTGAATTGGGTCAGTCGAGGCAGCCTGTGTTACGGGAGCCCATGACAAAAGACTTAACGCCAACAAAAGTCCAAGATATAACTTTTTCATATTCTAGCCACCACTATACAAGCGGTTGTCTTAGAAACCAAGTCGCTTATGTTTACTTACGACGGCGATGATGCTTACGACTTATGCGACGATAGAGCAAGAAGCCAGCAATAGCGAGCGCTATGAAAACAACGAGAATTGTCAGGACAAACCACATTGGGAAGACCCAGAAGGAAGTCTTAAGGGTTAAGATATCTCCGCCCTTACCATAAGAAATGTTTGCAGTTAACGTATAACGAC
This sequence comes from uncultured Candidatus Saccharibacteria bacterium, assembly GCA_965231105.1. Taxonomy (GTDB): domain Bacteria; phylum Patescibacteriota; class Saccharimonadia; order Saccharimonadales; family JACDBH01. The sequence goes on from OZ246417.1 coordinate 473,255, forward strand.
CAAGCTTACTTACATTCTTAATCTCATCCTTAAAGGTACGAGAAGCACCTGGCAAAATATTGCTACGTGGGTCAGTGTTATTCATTTCGTAGCTATATACTTCTTCACCGCCCTTTGTAACTGTTACGCGACCAAAAGGTTTAGCAAATCCATTCCCCGTGTTCTTGAGCGTAACCGCTGCCTGAGTTGGAGGGCTGAAGAAGAAGCTTGAGCCTCTTCCATTGCGTTCTGCCCTAATTTTCTGCGCCTGAACTTGTTCGGTAATGTTACCAGGAACTTGGATAAGTACAATGAGTCCTAAACTGGCGTTCAAAGCCACTTGACGTTCAACGGCAGGATCTTTATTTATCTGCTCGGCGGTATAACGAATGACGCCGTAGTAAGCACCTGAGGTAGCATTTTCGGGTACCTGCACCGCAATAGAGAACTTCTTCGTTTCATCTTTCTTAAGCTCAATATCCGAAACACCCACAAGAAGATCACGAACACTATTTGGCGATTGCACTTTAGGATCAACAATAATCTTCGGTTCACCCGTTTCATTGTTAGACTCAAAGTCGTTCACAACTGCACGGGCTAGAATATCAACACCAGAGATGTTCTTGAGCGTTACTTCAAATGCATCTGCCTTGCCAGGATTAACGGTTAGTTCATAGCGCGTGGGTGAAATACTTAATCCACTACCACCCGTTGATTCTTGTGCGTGAGTTGTTGGAAAGCCCGCTGCAATGATAAGTGCGCTTAGCCCGATCGCAGCAAAGAAACGCTTGAAAGACACTCGTACCCTCCTATTTGTATTCATTCGTTTAAGTATACCATGAAGCATTATCAGAATTGCGCCACTGCCATATAGGTGATGGTTGTGACATATACGCCCGGCTTTTGATCAAATGCCACATTGGCAACATACGTCGTTGTATAAACATTATAATCAGTGGCTTGGGTCGCTTCGGCTATTGGTGCGCCTGATTCAAACATGAATAGATCAGGCGTGTTGTAGTCGGCAAGTACCGCACCAGATCCTACGCCTGTAATGTCCTGCCCCATGCTGGGGTTATTGTTACTGCGAAGATTAATACCAAATCGACTAAACCCCGCCACACTTGGACTAGGAGTCGGAGAGGCCGGAATTGTGTTATTGCCAGACGTTAAGGTAGTGCCAAGCGAGTAAATAATATAACCAGTTGGATCATTCGTGGCAGCTGCAGACTGAGTGGTAACGGCACTTTCTTGAGATGGAGATAATTGACCAAAACTTACACTGTCTCCGGAATAATTTGAACAGTTCCCGCTAATCGTTACTGCTACGCAAAACAATAAGAAAGGCGGCACATAGGCAGCCGTACCGAAACTTCCTGCCGTTGCGAAGACTGCACCACCTTGGTCTGTACGGGGCCCACTTGCGTCATTCGTTGCGTAGGTAGTTATACGAATATAGGTACTGTTATTGGGAGTTGAAGGATTAACGACATTTGTAAATACATACTCTACCGGTCCCGTAACCGACGCTGCAGGAGCTCTGGTTAGTATAAGATTATTAGCTGTACTAGAGGCGTGAATGCTAAAACCTATCTCACCCGTTTGCGAGCTTAAAACTGCCCCCGTGAGGTCGAGACCAGGTGGAGCCGTGCATGGAGTAGCAATAAATGGGTCATTATCACAATACTGCAACTGGATAGATCCTAGTGTGCCTGGTGTCGTGAGATTAAAGCTAAATGTATGGGTAGTGGTAGCACTCGCAATAGGTGTACCTACCGCTATACGGCGCTGTGTTAATACCGCCGCCTTTACCGAACCCAAAGACAATAGAAACGAGACGAGCACTAAAACCATTGGCACGATATAGAGTAATCTTCGGGGTAGTCGAGGGTTAAGCATAAGGGATATTATACCCCGCTTGCTTTAGTAGGTAGCGGTTGCAATATAAGTTGAAGTCACGGTGTATGCACCGGTAGGAGTAGTGATCGCTGGGGTAGCGGCAAATCGCAAAATAATGGCTTCATCGTCAACGACTTTTATGGAAGAGCCCGCTGAGCTGGCAATTTGTTCAGGAGTTGTAGAACCGTTCCATGCATAACCGTTACTCACACCATAAGTATTTGAGCCCGCGCCAATATATTCGCCTGTAGGTTCAAGATTATTGCTTCCTGATGCATATACGCAGGTATAGGATGAGGTGCTTCCACAATTAGTGCCAGCGATGGTCATACCGAAAGCTTCAGTACCTGCCGAAAAAGTAGCCTGGTTTGCATCACTATTTATACATTGGTCAGTGGTACTTGTACCTGAACAGCTGGCACCCGTAACTTTTAGCGTACCGCTTGAGCTATTTTGCTCAGAGAAATAACTTATTACCACACCGTTCTGTGCATTCGTTCTTACCATCGCAATACCATTTGTGTTGCTACCACCGTTTGTCGAAACCGGTGAAACATTTACGGCACTTGAGTCAAGAACACCGATGTCAACTGTGGTACCCGTAATGGCAGAGCAGTCTGCGCCAGGTGAAGTAGTCGCATCATTTACGGTTGTAGTCCCGACACAGAAGTTCAAAATTTCTTGAATACGAGCGTTAACCGTAAGCTGATTAACAATCGCTGCAGCAACTACACCGTTGTCTACGGCTGTCGTCCAGCCTGCATCACTATAGGTTGTTATTCGCACAAAGAAGCTTCCTGTCACTGAAGGGTTAGTTTGGGTACCCCATGAGATCGTCTTAGCACCCACGCTCTCCGAATCAGTGTCAGTTCTGTCTCCACAGAGGACATTATCTGCAGGCGTACAACTGCCACCTCCGGTACCATCTCGCGCAAAGTTAGTAGCTTCTGTACCTGACCACGTACCTGTAGTTCCTTGGTCTATATCTAGTCCCGTTGGAGGAGTACATGTCCCCAATGGTGTAGTACAGGCTTCAAATTTAAGTGATTGAATCATTCCAGCCGTAGCCGTAGTAAAACCATATAAATAAGTTACGCTGGTTGCACTTGCACGTGATGTCGAGATTGTTAATGAACGACTAGTAATTTGAGCAGCAGAAGCCTTGCTAACAAAAAACAATGAAGGAGCAATAACACCTGCCACAATAACAGCAACAAGCACTGTTAATTGAACAAGGCGCAACATACGTCGGTCTAACGCTGCTACCCTGATGGAAGACATAGGTTTCTCCTTAATTGTTTTTATTTTTAATGTCTTATGGGTCTATATATACAGTCTTTTTTAATTAAGCACAAGCAGTTATCCACAACTAGTACGTCGCTACGACAACTAGGATATGCTCGGTCGTATACTCACCACCCGGACTAATGGGCGAAATGTTAGCAAGATATGAAATAGTGTAGTCCGTGCGGCCAATACCCTTTGGTGCCGTTGCAATCGTATCACCGATGTTATAACGGAATTGGTCGGGCGTATCGTAGCCGGTTGCCGCCTCGCCGTATGCAAAAGTGTTATCCGGTGCTGGCGCTGGATCGGCTCCAAATGTTGTGGGGCTGGTGTTGGCCACAAGATTAATACCAAATTGCTCGGTACCAGGACTGGAAGCAGCCGTACTCGTCATGGGGGCAAGAGAAACACTGCCGTTTGTTGGTGGCGGGCTTACCGTCTGCACATAATAGCCACTTGAAGTATAGGCGCGGACATAGAAGGTGCCGGTACCAGTAGCCGCTGAAGCGGTTGTGAGCGTACCAAGGTTAATGGTTGCAGCATTTACTACCATCTCCAGGTATTCCTCCTGTGCCGTAATAAAGCCAGCTTGCGCGAGATAGTTTGGGCTAGAAGTATCTCCTACACCTAAAGAGCCTGCCGCACCACGACCCTGATAATTTGGACTATTAAGATCTACTTCGCCACCTGTTCCAAAGAAATATTCATTAATTGAATAATTGTTGCTTGATGACTGCGCAGAAGCACTACTTGCACCAATAATACACAGTGCTACAAAACTGCATAGAAGTGACAAAACCTGCAAAAAACGTCGTGAACCCATAATTTAGAGCTATTATATAATGCTTACGCCTTTTGAGACGAATTTATATCGCGGTAAAAGAATTGAGAATATCAATAAGCTGCACTGTTTCCGGTGGTGTTGTTGAGCTTCGATATAAGAAACTATAGTTTGTAACCGTCCCGTTACTGCGCATGAGCTCTAGCGAAGTACTTCCACCTTTCTCGGCCACAACCACGACAAAGTTCGTGCCATCTACAATACATTGGAATGTAGCTAGGTCCATTGTTACCGTTACCGGTTCTTTTGCCGTCTTAACATTGGCGGCTTCTGAACAGTGATCAGAGACTTGTCCTGGCACAATATTGTATGTTTCATCTTCAACACGAACCGGTATGACCCTTGTCGCCGTGAGGTCGGGATCCATATTCACATACACTTTTAACTCATTCTCAACGAGATCGCCTCGATAACTACGGTATACATAGACCTGATCGGTTGTCTCCTCGCGAATGTTGCGCCAGTTACTGGGAGCAGTAAAGCTGAAATAGTTTGTATCAAATTCACGAATAGGAGATCGAACAACGCTGGTTGAAGGCGCGCCTTCATCATTTTGTTCTTCTGTTACCTGGCGAATGGAATCAATCCCTATAATGACTCCGGCAATTACTACAATGCCAAGACAAATAAGTAGAAACTTTTTAAAGCGCCTGATAAATCGTTTCTGTCTGCTAATGCTAACATCGTAATGATAGCGCGGCATCGTACCACTCCTTGAAACGAACCCCGGATAGGTTCCTTGTACTATGCATTGTAACAGAGTATCTATATTCTCCCATGAACCGCTTATGTTTTTACCTTAGGCCGTAGTATTATGAGAGCTGACTAGTATAGATAATCATGGACGAGCAAAAACAGTTTGTAGACAATAATTCACTCGAGACACCAGAAACTGCACAAGAATCTACTGGTGTTGTCTCTGCGCCCGCACAAGGCAGCAATAGTGGTGTAGCTGCTCCACCTGATAGCCCCCAACAACCTGAGAATCCTAAGAAATCAGGTGCCGGTAAACTGCGCGCATTGCTTCATCGCATTAATATCTACTCGCTCCTACTTATTTTTATGGTGATTCTCATTTTAGGTTTTACGTACTACTCGATTCGAATCAACAGACAAAGCGCGGCAGACTCCGCCTTAAATACTCAGGACCTTACCCAGGAAGACTTAGAAAGACTCAGTGGTAGTGATGTAAGCGTGGGTGATCCAAAACAAACTCTAAGCATTGAGTCGAATGCAATTTTTGCCGGTAAGGTACTTGTTCGCAGTGATCTTGATATTGCGGGAGCATTAAAAGTCGGTGGTACCCTTTCGCTTGCCGGCCTTACCGTGGGTGGTACCAGCGCGCTTGATCAGCTACAAGCTAAAAGTCTAGCTATTGCTGGTGATGGTTCAGTACAAGGTAAATTGAATGTTCAAAATAACCTGACCGTAAATGGTACCGGTAGTTTTAGTGGGGCATTATCTGCCCCACAATTAACCGTTGATACCTTGCAGCTTAATAGGGACCTTCAGATTAATCGTCATATCGATGCGGGCGGTAGCACACCAGGCCGAACAAATGGTAGCGCGTTAGGTGCAGGCGGTACCGCATCGGTAAGCGGTAGCGATACGGCGGGCACTGTCACTATTAATACAGGCAACGCCGCTCCTACCGGCTGTTTTGTTACCGTCACATTTGCTGCAAATTTTAATGCCACTCCCCACGTTGTGATTACACCTGTAGGTTCTGCAGCAGCAGGACTAAACTTCTATGTAAACCGCACCACTTCTAACTTCAGCATTTGCACCGCAAATGATCCGCCAGATAATACCGCTTCGATTATTTTTGACTATATCGCAGTTGATTAGACATCCAAAAAGACAATAACTTTGTCTTCCTTGACGTGCATAATGCCACGGGCAATACGAATACGCCCCTCCCCACGGTCGGTCTGCAATATTAACTCACAAGGGTTAAGCAGGGTCATAAAGTTGTGGTGCTTCGGGAGCACATCAAAAGGACCGGTCGCGTTAATGGCCGAAATACTGTACACATTGTCCTCATAGTATGTCTTAAAAGGAGAATACACCTTAACATGCAGCATGGGCCGCGTTGTTGTTGCGTCTTCGGTCATACAATAATCTCTTCAACGCCTGCCAGTGTCTCCTCACGGGTAAAGCTCTGACCTGCCTCACCATTAAGATCTTCCGTCACGTGCATTTTCTGTGAGAAGAACTCGATAAGCTGACGAGCCTTGGCATAGTCGGCTCGATCAATCGGCGAAAGTTCTGTTTCACCAATAATTGCAATAATACCCTTGAGAGATTCGTGTTTTTGTAGGAGCGCCTGTACTTGCACACTCAAAAGATAGTGTCGCTCACCAACAATTTCGGGTGAGAGCAATGAAGAGCTTGTTCGAAGTAAATCTACTGCTGGGCGAATGCCTTGCTCGGCTACCTCACGGGAAAGCACAATGGTCGAATCCAGCTCGTGCTGAATCATCTGTACGGCCGGATCGCTTAAGTCGTCTGCAGGAACATAGATAGTTTGTACGGCGGTAATAGAACCTTTATCGCTTGAACTTAGGCGATCTTGCAATACTTTAATATCCGAAAAGACCGTTGGTTCATAACCACCTTCAGACGGAATCTGGCTTAAGATGGTACTAAGCTCATTCCGAGCCTGCACATAGCGGTACATGTTATCTGCAAAGAATAGAATGTCCTTACCTTCTTCATCGCGGAAGTATTCCGCTAAGGAGGCTGAGGAAACTCCAACTAAGGCACGTTGGACAGGGTTTTCATTCATCTGCCCGAAGAACATAACCGTGTTCTTGAGCAGATCTCGCTCCTTTAGGGTTTCATACAACTCATGACCTTCACGAATACGCTCACCAATACCGGTGAAGAAACTGAGGCCCGCACCTGAACGTGCCACGTTATAAATAAGTTCCATGGTTAGAACCGTCTTACCAACACCAGCACCACCGATAATGCCGATTTTGCGACCCTTTACGAATGGTGCGAGGAAGTCGATAACTTTGATGCCGGTTTCAAGAATTTGCGGCTGAGCAGGTGTAAAGCTGGCGTTTCTGGTCGGCAATTTTAAGATGTTCTTTTTCTTTACGTTATCACCTTCAAGTGGTGGTAACTCATCAAGCGGGTTACCCAGTGCATCAAAGATACGCCCAACTGTTTCAGGCCCAATAGCAATCTCAATACCACGACCCGTGCGTTCAACGCTCATGCCCTTTTGAATGTTCTTTTCAGATCGGACATTTAAACAAACCGCTGCGCCATCCGGAAGCAGGCTATCTACTAATAAGAGACTCTTCTGTTCATTATCAACAATGAGCACTTCACCAATTGAGGGTTTTTGCTCGTCAAAGCGAACAATGATCACGAATTCACGAATGGAACGGACAATGCCTTTGTTCATCCGTGTATCCTCGCTTTTCTCAGACCATTCACGATTTCTTTTAATCGTTCATCTTTGAGGCTTCTCATCGATCGGCTATACGCAAGCTTAAGATCACCATACAGATCATCTGCCTTATTATGTGCAGAAGACATAGCCCTAAACCGGCTCGCATATTGCGCCAACTTAGATTCCAAAATAACCTGGCTTAGCGCAATCTGCAGCATAGAGCGTTCGAGGTGGTCCACCACCGCAAACGTGCTCGGCTCAAAGATATAAGTATCTTCACTGATAATATCTGTGTTTTTGCCGGTCTGCTTACCTTTTTGTTGCACTGCCTTACTGAGCGAAATGCGCTTTACATCCTGGACCATGAGGGAAATATAAGTCTGATAGTACACAGATGTCGTACGATATTTTTGTACTTCCTGAATAATGGGAGCTGAGTTAATATTCTGGTCTTTTTCTGGCAATTTATAGTATTTCTTAAAGCCAATACCTGCCTGAGCCAGCTGTACGGCACCGTGGTGCCCAACCACAATAATGTCATGCTTCTCTTTGTCATACTCTTCGAGCATCAACTGAATAAGCTTTTGATCAATGTCGCCGCTAAAACCACCTTCGGCGGTAATAATAATGAATAGCTCTTTATCAATAACCGGGTGTCCACTTTCACTGCGACCAAAACGGAAGAGGCTATCTACCCGGAGCTGGGTATAGATAGACCATAATTCATCAAAGAATGCCTGAGACTGCATTACCTGGCTTTTAACCTGTGAGATGCGCATGCTCGCAAGACCCTCGAACACGCTTGTTAGCTTAACCAGCATGCTCATTGAATCTTTTTGCATGGCTATGTCTTGGGGGCGTTTCATTTCTTCATCTCCACCATGCTCTTAGATTTCAATTCAGCCTTATGCTTCTCAAAGTCTTCTTCTTTTGCGTCGGCGGCAATCTCATTCACCTGCTTCTTGAGCAGTGTGATATCGACAAGTTCCCCATCATTAAGACTCATCACAATATCAAGCATCAGCTGCTGTGCATACAAGGAGTAGCTTTCACCAGGAATCTGCTTAAGCACATCAAGTAGTCGCTTGCCTTGTTCCAGATCCTTTTTCGTCGCAAGTGCCAATTCAGAACCGAAGTGCGAGAATTCTTGAGCTTGGCGATACGCAGCCAGCGCTCGCAAGGCCTGGCCTGCTAATTTTTTCTGGCGATCGTTATGACCACGCCCACCAACACGAGTAACACTCAGGCCAACACTCACTGCCGGTCTCAAACCATCACGGAAAATGTCCATATCAAGCACCCATTGTCCGTCCGTAATAGACATAATGTTGGTTGGAAGGTAGGCAGTAATATCGCCTGCAGTTGCCAATACCAAAGGTAGTGCGGTAAGTGTCTTGTGACTACGCTTTAACTTGCCGGCACGTTCAAGCAGTGAGGAGTGTACGTAGAACATATCACCCGGATATGAGTCACGGCCCGGACTTGTCCCTGAAAGCAATGAAATCTCTCGGTACGCTTGGGCGTGCGAGGTAAGATCATCATAGACAATGAGCACATCACGGTCAGCTTGTTGCCAAAGATATTCAGCCATGGCACAGCCTACATACGGAGCCAGGTAACTCATAATTAATGAATCAAACATCGTTGAAACGAGTACGATAGAATTCTTTAAAGCATCATTGTCGCGAAGTCGTGCTAAGAGATTCTCAATGTCACTCCGTCGCTTTGCAATCAGCACGTACACCACAACCACATCGTTATTTTTCTGGTTAATTGCCAGCTGCGTTGCCAGTGTCGTCTTGCCAGATTTGCTATCTCCCATAATGGCAATACGCTGGCCCAGTGCTAAGGGTACGAGAGCATCAATAACCGTAATCCCACTCTCAAGCTGTGTTTCAAGTAGCTCACGGTCGTGCATAGGGGGAGCCTTATGAAAAACAGGCCATACGGCGTCTGCAGCAATTGGTCCTTGGCCATCAAGCGGTTCGCCGGTAATAGAGATCACTCGTCCAATAAAGTCTTTACCAACTTTTGCGACTAATTCTGGATACTGAACTACCGCTACCATGCCCACCGTGATTTGGGTGGCACTGAGCTGCAAGACAGTGACTTCTTCTTCATACACATGATGCACAAAACCCTTGCTTCCATCTTCAAAGAGGATAAGAGCATGAACGTTCGTAGGATTAAGCCCGCGAATAGTAATAAGGAATTTATCAACCGCAATAACTTCACCAACAGGATTACCCTGCTCTACCAAGCGCTGGAAGTGTACATTACCACTGACGCTCATGTGCCCGCCTTTTCGATAGCAGGGGCGAGCTTCGCCTTACTGTTCTGAAATTGCTGGCGGAAACTAAAGTCAAAATACTTATTAGTTGTTCGTATCACACAGCCGGCAGCAATATTAGGCTGCAACCCGGTCTGCAAAAGCACATATGGATGCGCTTCGTTACGGAACCAAGTAACGAGTTTCATTAAAAAGTCTGTCTTCGGGTCAGTCGCAAAGCTTGCATTCACCACGGGTGCCTTGGTGCGCAAATATTCCATAAACGTTTTGAGCCGTGCCCGATCGGTCTTATGAAGCAAATTTAGATCGTTCTCTGTTACAAGCGCTTTAAGAGATAGGCTGGTTTGCGGTACAGTTTTTGCCGACGCCCCCTTTAAAGCACCTTGGTTAAAGAAGTCATCAAGTGTCTCGAGTTCGCGGCCAAGTCGCGACACATCTGCTTGTGAGATAACTTGTGCAGGTAAAATAAGCTCTTTTTTAGATACAGTTTCAGTTTGCACCGGTATTTTCTTCTCTTCCGATGCGGCGGCCTCAGTGGCCTCTTGAGGATCATGCGCTTCATGCGCCACTGCGAATATCCTCCACTATCACCGCTTTATTAGCTTGAAGCTCACCAAGGATGTACTCTAACTGATCATTTAGATCTATCTCATTCCCAACCGCATCAAGTACATAGTGGTTAATGATCTCTGCCATATTATCTTCAAAACGCTTAATAAGACTTTCGCGTTCTGCCTGGAATTCCTTTTCAAGATTCGCGTGCAACATTGCGCGCTCTTCCTCAATAGCACTACGAGTTTTCTCAATTGAATCAATGGCTAACTGTTTCGCATCAGCAATAGATTGCTCATACTTATTGAACTCTTCTTGCAGGGTACGGGTAATTTCCTGCTTCATGAACTCGTTTAACTGAGAAGTGGTAAGGCGTAAGTCTTGCTGAAGGAACATGGCGTTTTCAGCAATGATCTTTTCAAAGTGCAATCTACCTCTGTTACGAAGTTCTTCTCTAAACTCATCGTTGAAGATATGCTCAACATCTCGTTCAGCCATCTCGGTATAGAGGTCGCCGCCTTTTTTGCCACCTTTTTCACCGCCGAGGCGGTACGCAACCCATACAAAAGCAGCTGCAGTCGATAGCAGCGCTCCTACTACTAGCCCCAACCCCCATACGTTCATACTGTTGGCTTAACCACCCTCATTCTTGCCCTTTTTAAAAAGTGCTTATAGTTTCAGTAGTAAATATACCGCAATTATGCTTACGATGAAAACAAATAAACTGGTTATGCTGACTCCAAACAGACTTTTAAGAATGCTCTGTTTGCCAAGCGGGTTGCGGCCAATGGCAATAATGCTACTTCTAATACCTGCATACAGCACAGCTCCTGCTACAAAAACACCGACGATAAAGACAATAGCACTTAGGTAAAGTCGAAGAGCACTGACGGCCTTTCCCGCAATTGCCTCACCGGCTCGTGTTAAAAAGGCAGGTGCATTGGTAGCGTTACGCGCAAGCGGATTTCGGCCAATAGCCAGCTCTACCTGAATGCGTCCAATATGTACTTGCCGAGTCTGGTTACGGCTATCAGTTAAAGAGACAGTACCGATAGAATTTGTTTGGCCATCAAAGCTTCCAACAGCGCGCCCAACTATATCACTCTGATTTTCATTTGCCTTCATGCCAATACCCGCAAGCGATGAAAGTGTTACATAATCATTCTGGCCGATTGCACCCTGCTGGTCGCTAACCAGCACATCATAGCGACCACTGGTTGTTACAAAGATACGCTGGTTGTCATCTGAAACGGTAATAGGCGAATCATTAGGATTAACAACAACTCCTAAAATCTTATTGAGCCGACTCACATTAATAGATTCCACTTTGTCTACGTCGTCATCGCGAAGACCGACGATCATACCGCGCTGAAGCACCTCATCACTTCCATATCCACGCGTGACGCTCTGAGCACTTAAAACACCACTTAATTTAACGGTGATTAACAAAAACAAACCGATCAGAGCGGCAAAACGCCTAAGAGAAGCTTTTTGTTTTATTTTTGTTAGTAACATTCTTTTAAAGATTATACTCTATTTGTCTAGAGTATAACCGAAAGAAGTTACGTAAGCTGAACCAGAAGCTCCAGTAATTCTTTTGCATCTTCTTTAGTTGTTTGTCTTCCAAAAGTGATTCGAAGGCTGCTTTGCGCATCTTCGTCACTAATACCTAAGGCTTTTAAGACATGAGATGGTTCGTCACTACTTGCACTGCACGCAGAACCATTCGCTACAATAAAACCTCGTTCATCGAGCTCCATCATAAGCCGTTCATTGTCTACGCCTGGGAATGTAATGTGTACGTTATTAGGAATTCTGTATTCGATACTGCCGTTAACAACGGCCGTGGGAATCTGGGTTGTAATACCGTTCATAAATTCATGTTGTAATGCCTGGATACGCGCTTGTTCGGCTTCTCTTAATTCACTTGCTTCTTTCAGTGCAGCAGCAAAACCAATAATGTTTGCTGTATTTTCCGTACCACTCCTCAGATTCCGCTCCTGACCACCGCCATGGATTAACGGCTCTAGCTGGATGCCGCTCTTTACATACAATGCGCCCGTTTGCTTGGGTCCGTATATTTTACCGGCATTAAGGGTCATGAGATCAACACCAAGAGTGTTTACAAGTACATGCAGGTAATTAGGCGCCTGACAGGCGTCAGTATGGAAATATAAAGGCAGATCATTCCCTTTTTCTGTACGCTTCTGTTTAATATCACCGATAAGTTTTTGAACTGCAGATAATGGCTGAACAGTCCCGATTTCATTGTTTACATACATTACACTCACAAGCACTGTCTTTTCATCGATCAGTTTCTCCAGAGCTTCAAGATTGATACGTCCGTCCGTTTTAACGGGGGCTTTTTTACATACAAACTGACGTGCAGGTGCCAACACTGCTTCATGCTCTACCGCACTTACGACACAGTTCGCATCAGGAAACCTTCGCATAATGCCAGCAATAGCAAGATTGTTGGCCTCGGTACCTCCGGCAGTAAAGATAATTTCACTTGGGCGAGCACCTAGAATCCTCGCGACATCCGCCCTGGCCTGCTCAACCGCTTTCTTTACATCTTGCGCGCCTAAATAAAGAGCTGAAGGATTGTAAAAAGCATCAGAAAAATACGGCTCCATTGCCGCCTTTACTGTCTTGCTCATCGGCGTTGCAGCCGCATAATCAAAATACTTCATCAGTTTTATTATACGTTTCTTAGCCCTAGACTTAGATGTAGGCCGCGTAGAGCTCATCCCGCATGCGCTGTTCGTATACAGAGGCAGCCTGCAATAAACGTTCGGCTTCTGCCAGGCTCACATGCTGATAGTGCTGGCCATCCTGGGCCTTAAGAATACCAGTTGGCCGAACATCATAACGAGTGGTTTTAATACGGCGATTACCGTTCTGGTCCATCCATTCTTCATGCCAGATCCAGGTGTGTTCATCCAGGCAGAAGAATTCACGCTTGGTATCTTTTGATACAGCACCAAAGATTTCGCCACCAATTTTTGCTTCACGGCGGATCAAGCTTCGATACAATTCGGCTGCACGTTCTTGATGACGCTGTGAGCGCGTATTACTAAGCAGCTTTTTGAAGATCGGCATCGTTCTCTCCTATACCTTTGGCAAGTTCTTTCGCTCTTCGCTCTAATTCAACAACATTCGGTGCTGGGGCCTGTGGTGCCTCTTCCGGTTCCGTTGCAGCTTCTGGCTCTTCCTTCAATTGATCGCTTACCATTGCATCAAAGACCTGCAGGTCTGGATTTTGTTCTTCATTAAGATCAATCCGGGAAGACGGCTTATCAGTAACTTCCATCTTATCCATGGTCTGTGCAGGCGCATTGTTCCGGGCAGGAGCCACTGCTACGTTATCGGCGACTACTTCGTGACCAGCAATATACTGAGCCATTCTGTTGGTAAAGAGAGGAATGGCTGGCTTTTGCAAAGCATCCTGGTGCCTCTCTATAACAACGGCTGCAGCTACATTACTCTTTGCCTGACCGATAATGGCAAGTCGGGATGCAACCTCAGGGGGCGTCTTTGCCTCTGGGTATCGATTATGCTGATTGTTGCGGGGTTTACTCATACGAGTTGAAATAATGATTGTGCGTTTGAAGTGGTTTTTTCGGCCAGCAGCTCAAGACTTTCACCTCGTAGCTCGGCTAAAAACTCCCCTGTTGTGCGCACGTATTTTGGCTCACAGATTTTACCACGGAATGGAACAGGCGTCAAGAAGGGCGCATCTGTTTCAAGAACCAACTTATCTAACGGAACCCGACGAGCCGCTTCGTGCTGCTCCGGTTTCTTTGTAAATGTCATTATACCATTAAGCCCTACATAGAGTCCTCGCGCCAAAATATCCTCAAGATCCTTCATGTCAGAGCTAAAACTATGCACCACACCCCGTAACCCCTTGTATGAATCAAAAATAGGCCAAAAGTCTTTAAAGGCATCACGAACATGAAAAATAAGCGGCAAATTATATTCAACTGCCATATCCAGCTGAAAACGGAGAAGTTTTTCTTGATCTTCCTTCGAAGAATGCTCGTAGAAGTAATCGAGGCCCGTTTCGCCTATCGCAACTACTTTTGGTTTACCGGCAAGTTCACGAAATTGTTGCAAAGCAGCGTGATCATGAACATACCGGCTAGCCTCATGTGGATGCAGACCAATGCTTGCCCATGTGTTTTTGCGAGTGGCTACAAACTCAACTGCCGCCAGACTATCATGCAGGGCACAGCCCACCACCATAAGCTGCGTCACCCCAACAGCAGCCGCATCTCGGATTGCCGTATCGGCATCCAACGGAAAATCAGAAAACTGAATGTGACAGTGAGTATCCACAAACTGCATAGGATTTAGGCCTCTGTTTTTACAAGTTCAATCTTTGGAAACAGCACACCTTTCGATGCGTGCAAGATACCTTCAGCAAAAATTTTCTTAATAGCCTGTGCCGTATCCGGTAAGAATGGCACTAGTAGATCGGCAATCTCTAAAAGATCACTGACCATCGCGGCAAGTACTTCACGTAGATGCTCTTCGTCTTTTTCTTTCGCAATAAGCCATGGTTTTTCTTCATCAATGTACTGGTTAAGTCCACGTACCTGATCCCATACACTATCAAGCGCTTTATCGAATCTAAAATTAGCCATTGCTTCGTGATACACGGCGGCATCGTGTTCAGCTTCTGGAATATCACCTATAACACCGTCTTGGTATTTCTCGATCATGACAGCCGTACGCTGCACGGCATTCCCAAGCTCGTTCCCAAGTTCATTGTTATAGGCATTCTCGAATGATTCCCAAGTGAAATCTCCGTCTCCATAGCTGGGGATATGACGAAGGAAATAGTAACGGAAGGCATCGACACCGTATTTCTTTACAATTTCAGCAGGATGAATAACATTTCCTAAGGATTTGCTAATCTTTTCTCCGCCCACATTCACAAAACCATGAACATATAAATTCTTTGGCAGGGACAAGCCAAGTGCAAGCAGCATACCTGGCCAAATTGCCGCATGGAAACGAAGAATATCCTTCCCTACTACCTGAACATTTGCTGGCCAGAACTTCTTAAAGTCTTCGTGTTCTGGATAGCCAAGGACGGTAATATAGTTCATCAGCGCTTCAAACCAGACATACATCACCTGAGCTGTATCGCCCGGTACAGGAATACCCCAGGAAATTTTTTCTTTGGGACGAGAAACACTAATATCCTCAAGACCTTCTTTTAACACAGAAAGAATTTCGTGCTTCTTCGTGTCCGGTACAACTCGTAAAGAGCCGCTCTCTACCGCTTTAAGAATCTCATCCGAAAAAGCACTGAGCTTAAAGAAATAGTTCTCTTCTTTAATTTGCTCATACGGTTTCTTATGAATAGGACACTCATTATTGCGTTCTTTTGCAACCGTCTCCGTTACAAATTCCTCGCAACCCGTGCAGTACCAGCCGGTGTAATGACCTTTATAAATATTCTTTGCGAGATTTTTCCAGATAATTTGTGCACGCTGTTCATGGCCCTTATCGGTGGTCCTGATAAAACGATCATTAGAAACACCTAAAACAGGAATAAGATCTCGGAATTTTTTAGAGTTTTCATCCGCAAGTTGCAAAGGCGTTTTCTTGAGTTCCTTTGCCTTGTCTGCCACCTTACCGCCATGCTCATCGGTACCGGTAGAGAAAATTACCTCATGTCCTTGCTGGCGCGCATAGCGTGCCAGCACGTCAGCAATAGTAATTTCTAGACCAAAGCCAATGTGTGGTTCGCCGTTAATGTACGGGATCGATGTAGTAATAAAATAGTTAGACATACTGATTAGTTTACCTGGTTAGTGAGTTGATATAAAACAAAAGAGAATAAAAAGCTTAAGCCCGCTAGGGCATATTCATCATTACAGTTGTACGATGCGCTTTTGTCATAAGATACAATACTACAACGTTGCACTCATTAATACCAGGGGTGATATATAGTTGCTATTGCAGCAAGCAGAATGCATAATTTCAGACATTAAGGAGAGCATATGGCACCAGACGTACAGGAAGCACTGTTTCACAATATAGATGTCCATGCCGCCCGTCGGCGTGCAGCAGTTACATACATTATTGGCTTAATAGAGGAAAATGAAGCCGAAATCAGAGAAGCTTTTCTGCCGGACGTGGGGGAGACCGAGTCAGCAGATAGGGTGCTTTACGAAAATGTAGCAGCGGGATTGCGAGAATTAGAGAGTAGACACTTAAGTGCGAATGGTGGAGGGCTCTATGATGTTCCTGTTGGGCATACAGACGAAAGAGTGCCAGCCGTAAGGTTAGGCTGGGCAAAATTTTATAGAGTATATATGGGCGAAGAACAACCAGCAGAAGGACAGAAAGTCCCTCATGTTCTAGATCTTACCCCTACGGGCATTGTGGTTGTAAATGGCTTACGAGCAGCCCGAGGCCAGGTATCGCTTGAACAAGAGAGAAAGAACAGCAGCTGGCTGCGCGGCTAGTTCTTACTGCCAAATACGAGACTGGTTCTTCTTTTCCTTCTCTTCAAACGCCGTTGCGAGATTAATATCGAGTCGGTTACACAGATCAATTAAAAGCCAGAACACATCTGCAGCCTCTTCCTGAAGATCGTGGATTTTAGATGCGTCATCAGTCTTTATGCCAGAAACCTTCCGGGCAGCTTTTGCGAATTCTCCCGCTTCTTCTAGGAACAACATAAAGACTTCAGGAACCGTTTCTTTATCAAAACCACGCTCAACAATGAGCTTTTTGATCAGTTCCTGATAATCGACAAGGCCTGGTTTAGAAGGTGCATTACTCATAATTTAAAATCCTCTATAAATCGGGCTACCACGGCGTTCGTCCACCCAAAACCGCTTTGCGAAGGATATAGTCCTTCTACCGGCGGTTTCTTTGTATTCACCACATTATACTTTTCAAGAAATACCCCGTGCCTATTAAACCAGTCTACATTGCACTTCACCCACTTAGCAGCAATTCTTTTTGCCTCCTCTTCATAGCCATACCGTTTAAGTCCTTCTACTACAATGTAGTGAAGCGGTGCCCAACCGTTCGGATAGGCCCACTGGGCCTTCAAGGAACCGAAGAGGACGCTTGTATCAATGAGTGGACGTGTTGTGGCGGTAAGGCCACCTGATTTTTCAAATTTATCGAGGTTGTCTACCAGACGCTTTGCTTGAGCCTTAGAAGCCATACCAGCCCACATGGTGTAATACGCAGCCAAAGACCACACATCGCCTAAGACCTGGCGTTCGAAGTTATAGTCGAAGTAAAAGCCTCGTACCTTGCCCCACATAAGCTCATCCATAGCAGCTTTTCGCTCTTCAGCTCGATTCATCCATGTTTGCCAGGCTTCTTCGTCATTCTGGATCTTTGCAGCCCGAGCAAAGTCTGTCTCGTATTTGTATAGCAAAGCATTAAGATCAACCGGCAAGAAGTCGAGACACTTACGCTCGAAGCGTGGGGTCATATCCCAACCACTTTCAGCTTCGGCAAGGTCATGCAAAACGTTCACATCGTAGTAGCGGCTGAGATTTTTATATACGTTGTGCCACTGTGGGTGAGCAGTTGCCATCCAGACCGTCTCATACTCCTGCATTGCTACGGCCATGCGACTTTCAAGCCAGAGCGCATCCTTGCCATACGTGTCAAAGACGTGAAAAATAAAACTAGTAAGGATAGGTGGTTGCGAGCGGCCGGTAAAATACATGCGAGATGCATTCGGAATGAGAGAGAACCGCCTAAAAAGATAAAGCAGGTTCTCGAGCATACCCTCAACAAGTGCCTGGTGCTTGGTATCGTTAAGCCCTAAGGCTACAAAGTAACTATCCCAATAATATTGCTCTTCGAATGAAAAGGCCGAATCAGGATCAGCGGCAGGCACTACATAATCATGGGGGAGTCCTACTAATGTGCCCGCATCTTCGGGGTGACTTCGCTGCAAATGGTCCCAATATTCATCGATATAGGCAAGCGCTCTATCCCGTAACTCCGGAGAGATGCTGGGTGTGCGTTTGAAGTTTTTAGTAAGAGGTGGAAGTTTTGGTAATGCCATACATAGGACTGTAACGACATCACACCATCATGGTCAAGTTTGATAGACAGAATTTAAGTGCCACAGCCCACAGTGCTGGCATCGATAGACCCCAAATGTACGGCCATGCTGAAATTTAGCCACTACTGCACTTGCCTTGGCCGCCTTCTTATTATCAAAGGCCAGCTTTCCTGCACACGGTAGGTCTTTACCTTCCTCTTCCATTTACTGGACTACGATTGTACCAGTATGGGAGTCGTTTTCGTGGTTATGATAGCCCCAAGTGCCTGCTCTGGTTACCATAAATGTTTCGCTTCCATCTTCAGCCACTACGCCAACATTCAGTTCAGAGTTGTCTGTATGAACCGGATGATCATTTGAGGCAAAGTCCAGGTCACTATCCGAAGCATTCACAATCCTGATGGTATCGCCAGATTTAACAGTAACAGTTGCAGGACTAAAACCATTTGCACCGTAAGTGATAGTTGCCGCGATAGTTTCCTCATCGCTTGCTGTATCTTCTGCAGGAGTGGTTGATCCAGATCCTGAATTTGTATCAGTGGTCGTTTGCGTTGTAGTGGTTGTTTCGGTTGTCGGCTCATCATCTTTATTCATTGAAGTAAATGCCACAACGCCACCACCAATCACTAATAACGCCACAATAGCAGCTACAACACCTTTGTTCATACTTCCTCCTTTACCTTATTTCGACTTGTATAGATATATACAAGCGCCCCCAGCAAACTAATGCCGTATATCCACCATACCACACGGAACCAGCCTGGTTGAAGCTGCCTTCCAAGCCGCAAGGCATGAATAAAGATAAGAACCATGCCAATATCAGAAATGCGTTCTATGTATTTCCACCACGATTTATCTTGAAACCATCTATGAAGTTCGTAGCTGAGGAAAATAAGGAGGCTGAGACTGCCCAGCAAAGCTGCCCGGCTCGCTTTCTTTGAGACATAGTTATCTAAATAACTGGTAGGAGGCAGTCCAAAGCCATCACGCCATAACTGCCATATTAAAAGCCCTGGATGGAGGAGGATACATAGCAAGACAAATACACTGGTTAGCTCAAAATAATCTTTTAGAACTTCTTTGCCAAAACCTAAGTATCGCCTAAGCACCCCTGCCATATAGTGAGACCACATCACACTAAACGCCAGCAAACCAAATAATGGAAAGAGTTTATACGGGGTTAGTTTATCGAGCTGCCACTTTAAATCACTGCCCCACGCGATAAAAGCAACGATACTTACCGCTATGCTCAATGCCCAGGCACCAATTTGCAGCTGAGCTGGTGTCTTATTTGATGTTTTCACGGCCATGCTTTAACACTTTAGCCATCCAAATAAGTTCATCGTAAGCTTTTCGAACAGAGCCCTCGGTTCGTTCTTCAGTTGGCTTACCATTTTCATCAAATAATTTATCAACGTACGGAAAGTAAGGACTGGTAAAGGTAACGATTAGTCCCATTTCGCGCACACTCGGCACTAGAGACTCAACAGCACGTACGCCTCCCCAGTTGCCATCACTAGCCCCTGCTATCGCTACCGGTTTATGGACGTAGTTTTTTAACTCAGAATCCAGCATGCGCTTCAGACTACCAGGGAAGCTATGGTTATATTCAGGCGTCACGATGAAAAATGCATCTGCTCGTGCCGTTAATTCCGTGTAACGAGGATCTTTACCTTCAGGGTCATTGCCATCATTCGGAAAGTTAAAATCTTTCGGATCGACTAACTCAATCTCAAGATCAGGATATGATCTTCCCACTTCAGCGACATATTCTGCCGCCTTAATTGATTGCCTTTTCTCTCTTGTTGTACCTGCAAGAACTAAAATAAAAAGTTTGTCTGCCATAGAAATATGATAACAAATTGTATGGACTCGCCTAGGCGCCCATACGTTCAAGATCGTCGGGAAGCGGCAATGGAGTAACTGGATACAATGTTACCTCTTGAGGTATAACACGCTCTAAAAGACTCACCGCTTTATGAAAATTATCAGTGTTATCACTATGCACCAGGGTAATGTCCGGCGTAAAAGGCGCGAAGGCCAGACCATTCCCTGTTATAACTTCTATGCGACGTGAATACATGGCATTCTCAGAGGCAAGCACATTTCCCCTATCTTCGATTACTACTCCTATTTTGGATCCACCATGCTGCTTTCTTATTGGCTTAATACCTCGTATAGGCAGTGTTAACGTATGATTTGCTGTCGGGCTAGGCGTTGCCATAACAAGGGTAATTATCTCCGAGAGGGGCACGGGTAGATTCCCGTTTATGGCTGCCCTTGTTTCATGAAGCCCTATTAAACCAAGCGATACCTCGCGACTAATAAAGTCGTAGCCGAGATCATAGAGTCTCTTGGCGGCTTCATCGTCAACACTGTGCCCCAACCCAGACGCCATACGTTCAATACGAAACGCTGGTCTCTCCAGGGCTTTCTGTGCTTCTTTTCGAGAACGTAAATTCATTGCGACGATTGTGAATTCTCTCTTATAAAAATGCAAGCACGAGCGAAATATTTTACTGCACTGCCTTAAGAGAAGATATACACTATTTGTTACTAAATGGAGGCCACATCATGAAGAACTGGCAAAAGATTGCAGATCAAGAATTTAAAAACATGGATGCCGAAGAACAAGCCTCATTTGCAGATCTCCGTCGACGCGTCATGAAACATTAGATATTGTGCGAACAACGAATACCATCTGAGTATTTGAGCCGAAAGGCATAGCTTTTACTTGTACTTGGCTCGACAATTTCTTTTCTCTCATAATCACATGAAGCGGGAAAACGATATTCAATTTCGCCATAGTCTGGCTCTTTATTGGTAAAGGTATAGACCGTGCTGGTATAAGGATCGGTAAGACTCTCTTTATTAGTTGTTGCAGTTAAGAAGCCACTCCAGCCATCGGCTGTAGATTTAGGATAACTTCCTACATTTATTTGGTATGCCAATAAAAGACCATGAATGCCGTAGTGGCGGTCCCATTTTTGAGTGTCTTTTGCCTTCTTTTGTTCACTTGATAATGGAGCAATATCGGTAGCTACTGAAGATTTAGGGGAATCAGTGGATTCGGACCCCAGAACAAACCAGCCTACCAGCCCCAGTACACCCAGGACGACCATAATTAACCCAATGCCCGCCAGGCCAAAGCCTTTTTGATTTTTATGCATATGCTTAAAACTATACAACCTAAGCGTACATAAAACGAGAAGGATCGAATATATTAGCTTATAAAGGTCAGGGCATAACCCGTTCGACCGGCACGTCCAGCCCGGCCAATTCGGTGCACATAGTCTTCATAGGTTTTTGGCTGAGAGAAATTGATAACGTGCGTAACGTCAGCTACATCAATACCTCGTGCTGCCACATCAGTAGCGACAAGTACATGGATCTCACTGTCTTTAAAACGCTTTAAGGCGCGCTGACGTTGTCCTTGGCTCTTACCACCATGGATAGAGTCGGCTTTAAAGCCGCGACCCAATAGAACCTCATTAAGCCGTTCAACACTTCGCTGTGTTTCATCAAATACAAGAGTTTTACCCACATGCTCCTGCAATAGAATATCGTGCAGTTTATCAATCTTGTCAGCCGGGCCGACATAGCGGACAATGTTCTGATCAACTAAATCGCTCGTCTCACCGGTTTTTAACGAAATGGTTCGTGGATTATCAGTAAAGTTAAGGATAAGATTCTGGACTCGTGCATCCTGAGTCGCGGAGAAGAACAGAGATTGTCTTGGTTCTTGAATGAGGTTTAGAATTTTTGTGACATCATCGACAAAGCCCATATCAAGCATACGATCAACTTCGTCCAAGACAACAATATTGAAAGATGCGAGATTTAAACTACGTCGTTCAATATGGTCTTTTATGCGTCCAGGTGTACCGATAACAACTTGTGGATTATTCCTTAAATCTCTCAGCTGCGGTCCAATCGCAGTACCGCCAATCAGGAGCGCTCCGTATAAACCGCTGCCTTTCGCAATCCAGCGACACTCCTGCTCAATCTGCTGCGCTAATTCACGTGTTGGGGCAATGATAAGCCCTCTACTCGTACGATCGGTGAGTAGTTTATGCATCGTCGGAACTGCAAAGGCGACCGTTTTACCTGTACCAGTGTTGGCGATACCAATAACATCAGCACCTTCCAATGCCACTGGTATCGTCTGATCCTGGATAGGAGTCGGCGTAATAAAGCCTTTTACTGCAATATTTTGAGCAAGTAAAGGATGGATACTAAAGTCACTGAACTGGTTTTGAGCAACATATGCTTCAACCTCAACAGCCTTAGCGGGCTGCACGAAACGAGAAGGATCTATGTATTTACCGTAACGGCTGGTGTTATTATTGCGGCTGCCCGTACGGCGCTTATGGTTTGCGGAATTATAGACCGATCGCCGTTTGTTATATGAAGACATAAAAAAGAATCCTTGTTTTAGTTAATTACCTGATTGCTCGATGAAGCCAAGGTAATAATCAAAAACTCGGATTCAATGTGATAACAATATATATACATTAGCACTATATCTATACTGTGTCAATTTTTATCCCTCTTTATATATGCTGTCGTAGTGCAAATAAAACAAAAAAGCACCAACAAATGTTGATGCGTTTTTGGTGGAGCTGGCGGGAATTGGACCCGCGTCCGTTCGGTTACGCGTTGGCTATCTACAGGCTTAGGTTGTTTTAAAATCTTAGGCAAGCTGTCTATAAAACATCCAAAATGACAGTGTGCAGCAACCTATAGTCTTAGTACGGGCTTAAGGTAAAGGCCTGTACGCAATCAGAAAATATAAGACCGTTCGTTCTATCTGATATCGGACGATTGGTCGCAGAGGCAATTAAGCTACTGCTGGTGCGAAAGCTGGCACGGTGAAAGCAGCCTTAAGGCTGTTCCATGCGCTAGCAACGCGTTGAGTAAGTGTTGCACTTATTCAGTTTGCCCTATAACGCTGAGCAAGCGACCTGCAAGGTCCAACTTGTAAATGTCCAAACGTCGAAGCTATATCAGCCCCATGTTGTCCACCACAAATGGTGGTCTGTCTATTATACCACTTATGCCAATTATTTTCCACTCTAGTAAGAAGTGGATGAACAGTAGTCTATATATTCATAACAGCGCGTTGTCGTGTAGCTCCCGTCTGAGCCAGTCGTCGTACAGCTATTTATATATGAATAGCAATGTGTATTGTAGTAGTTGCCGTAGGAATCCGAGGTGTTGCACGAGTTAATATAGTCGTAACAGTTTGTGTTGCTGTAATAACCATCTGAGCCACTGGTATTGCAGGAATTTATATACTCGTAACAGTGAGTGTTGTAGTAATCTCCGTCAGATGTCGTCGTACTACATGAATTAATATAGCTATAACAATGCACATTCGCATAATTACCGTTTGAATCGTATATATTGCAGCTATTGAGCGAGCTGTAGCAATTCACCGAAATATAGTTACCACTTGAGTCGTAGATATTACAGCCACTCGAACAAAAATCAGTACTGTTAGACGAATACTGGCTATAGAAGTTTGCGTTCGCAGAACTGGTCCAGTCTATAGAAGAAGTATCAAAGCCTCCCACATTGGTCTGTGACAAGAAATTATCAAGGTTTTGCTCCTGCTCTTCTGAAAATTCTACATCTGATGTGCCGGGTGCGGTAGAGAGTGAAGTTACTTCAGAGCCGGAGCTTGCCATCGGCTTTACGGCCAAATCGGAACTTGTGGCTAAAACATACGCTGTAGCACTAAAACTGCTCACAAAAAATAGGATAGCCAGTATTAACTTTAACCGATATCGCTTCTGCTCACGCGTGAGTGAACGAGACTTTTTCCTGCCAAATAACTTCACTTTCGTACCTTTCTAGATACGTTTACTAGAAGTTATTATACCATCTAAATAGTTTAAATGCTAGTGACCAACCGCTATAACAGGCTCTTCCTGATGAAGGGCATGCTTGCTTGGCTTATAGAGCAGATTAAACATGAGGCCACCAATAATCACGATTGATCCACCGACAATGACTGGGACATTAATACCAAGTGTTGCGACATACCCTGCAATGATCGCCGGGATTGCCTGCGCCAACGCTTGAACACTCGCTTCGATACCTAAGACTTCACCCTGAATTTTCTTATCAGCCGATAGGCTCACGAGCGCGGAAAGATTAGCCATGGTAAGACCGTTAAAGATAGCAATGAGTGGTGAGACCATTAATAGCTGGGCGGTATTGTGCGGTATAAGCTGTGCAAACAAGGCGATACCGTTTCCGAGCAAGCTGATACGCAGGATCTGGTGATTCTTAAAACGCTTTGCAAGTAATGGTGTCAGCACCGCCTGCGTTACCGCGATACAGATACCAATGTAGGCAAAGAAGTCTCCAACATTATCAACTCTAAAGCCGAGCTTTTGAATGAGCAGAATCTGGAAGAAGGTCGTGAAGAATGTAAAGCCACCCCAGAATAAGAATTCAGAAGCAAAAATAACTCTTAAAGATGGATGAAGTGCAGCCTTCTTGATGTTATCAAGCGACTTATTCCATGCGAGCTTAAGCTTGTTATTGATATGCTTGTGTGTTTCCGGCAGGATTGCTAGAACCAGCAGGGCATTGATCATGCTTAAGATTGTCGCAAACCAAAACGGTATAGCTGAGCCGAACCAACCTGGTGTATCAAACAGACCAAAGAAACTAACCCCAGGCGTGGCAAGCCGAGCACCAATATACGGTCCAGCCACAAAGCCAATACCGAAGGCTGCACCAATAAGACCAAAATTCCGTGTTCGTTTTTCTGGCGGGCTCACATCGGCAATCACTGCACGAGCAACACTGATGTTTCCACCCGTGATGCCGTCAAGGGCACGCGAGAAGAAGAGCAAAGGAATGTTTTTGGTGATAATACCGATTGCAAATAAAGCATACCCGACAGCCGTACCAACTAAACTAAAACTCAGGATTTTCTTACGGCCATAACGGTCACTTAATTGTCCAAGTATAGGAGTTGCAAGGAACTGCATGAGCGGGTAAATAGCAGTAAGCCAACCAAGCAAAATCAATGACTGCGTATAGCTATAACCTGCTGGTTCAAAAATCGTAAAGATAAGCTGGGGCAAGACAGGTACAAGAATGCTTACGCCTAGTACATCGATAAAGATCGTCATAATAACGATCGGCAACGTTTTCTTTTCTAATTTCGCACTAAACGCGTTTTTAATTTTCTCCATACATCCCTTTCTTTATATGTCTTTCCCGAGTTTTATACAGGTAGTGGTAAATACTTTTTCGCACATGGCACTTAAGGCATGCTGCTCTTCTTTTTTAAGACTTGCAAATAGTGGCTTATATTCATTAACCAGTAGCTGCATGGCCTCGTCTGCGAGCCGTTTACCCTTCGTCGATAGGTTGATAATGTGATTACGACGATTTTCTGGATCCACCCGTTGTTCTATCAGGCCGTCTGCTTTTAGCAAGTGGATTTGCCTGCTTACCGCCGCTTCGGTCTGGTCAAGCCAGGCCGCAATGCTTGTTTGTAACACCCCTTCTTGATGCTTATTTAAAATCCATAAGATCTTAAATTGCGCCATACCGCAGCCATACATTGCTTGCAAGGCGCGATCAGCCACCCTGCCGAGCACAGAGGAGAGGCGATGAATATTTGTAGCCAGTAGGGCCGTGTCGGCCGAACTCTTGCTTGTGTCCACGCATAAAAACTTAACATGTTAACTATTAACACGTCAAGCATTATATGCATGTATGTAGCCAATAGGTATTTATTACAACAAAAGGGCAGGGGAGGTGTACTATACTTTGACAATATATTTATGAGTGAAGTCAATTCATCTTCCCCCACCCCCCAACGATCTAGTGAAGAAAAATTTAAAGCTGTTGACGCATTAGTACATATGGCTTTTGGCGTCCTCCATCCTATCGCCCAGATTGAGTTACAACGTTCTTTGCAAAGAACTGCGCGACAAATTGAAGCAGGCAAGTGGGTTGTACAGCTGTTTTTAAGCGATGATCCGGCAGTACGCGCCGATCCTAAAATGGTTTCCTGGATAGCCCTTCCCTACTCGTATAAAACGGATGAAACGGTCATACAGGTAAATGGTGGTCAAATGTACGTACTGAACGAAAACTATAATAGAGACATTGCAACCTGCCCTGGTATAGGTGAACTGCCTCGTTTCGTAGTGCAGCAAAGCGATATAGACTACGAAAGTGTCGCAGTGTGGCATCAGCTTCACGAGGAAGGGCTCACGCAGCTAGATCAACCAGAGTAGGCAACATACAATGTATGCCATTGCTCAAGCGTAAGGTTCTGTGCACGAAGATTGCCATCAATATCTGCAGCGGCTAAAAGTTCATCTGCTTCGATTTTACCTATGCGCAATCCCCCACTCAGGCTGCTTCGTAACTTCTTTCGCCTCTCTGAGAAACCGGCTTTCACGAGCCGAAAGAATGCTCGTTCATCAACATCTTTGAATAATGGTGTGGTTCGCTTCTTAAGAATAAGAATCTGTGAATCTACTTTAGGAGGAGGTGTAAATAAAGCCGCTGGTACCACCTCACCCAGGCCCACTTCGCAATAAAATTGGGCACTGATACTTAAAAGACTGGTCTGTCCTGGCCCCGCACATACACGCTCGGCTACTTCTTTTTGAACCAGTAAGACAGCGGTACTAAAAGGATTGGGGCTTTCGGTTAGACGACGAATGAGATTGCTTGTTAAATAATAAGGAATGTTCGCAACGACTTTATATCCTTTTGGTAAGGATGAAAAATCAAAGGTAAGAATATCCGCCTGCACAACTTCTAAATTCTCCGCAGGCACCCGAAACGACAGCTCAGTCGCAAGTAGATCATCAAATTCCACTGCCACTACTTTTGTTGCTCGCTCTGCGAGCTTTGAGGTAAGTGTACCTAAGCCTGGGCCAACTTCAAGTACTATATCCCCTGCCCTAACCTCAGCCGCATCGCACATAGCGTTAAGAGCAGCCTCATCATGAAGCCAATGCTGGCCTAAACTTTTTTTCGGAGTGATATCAGACATGTTTTATAAAGTTTACCACCAACCATGACCCGCTGCCTCACGCGCCGTCCAGGCATTGTATGCACCTTCCCAACCACCATATCGGCTGGTCGCATAACCGCTACACCATCGAAGCTGCGTAACGGGATTAGTGCGCCAATCTTCCCCATTTGCAGCCATCTTATTGGCTGGCGTAGACTGACACAATCCATAACCTAAGGTCCTGTCACTCTCTGCCCCGGGGTATTTCTCTTGGTAATACTCAGGGCAGAAGTTTTGACCCTGCCAACGGGTTGGACACCAGAGCGCATTTTCATGATTAATAATGTAATAAACAAATGGAAAGTCTGACTCCATAATGCCTGCTGCACGCATTATCGTTTCTTTATTGGCAGGTATTTGTACGGCCTGTCCACGAGCCACAATTCGCGTTACAGGCTCAGACACAGTTACTTCCTGGATTAACTTGCGGCCAATTTCTACACCGTTTTGCAGTTCGATTTGGTATGTTACTGATTTTTTACCAGCTGCTCCTGCCTGGCGGATAACGGTTGTTCCGAATGATAAACTGGTGTCTACCACCGTTTGGCTTGGCGGTTCAATGGCCTCTTCAGTCGTAATAACCTGGGTGCCAAAACGTGTGACAAACACTTGAGTTTGCGGGGTTATTTCGGTTTCTAGTGCCGGCTGGACCGTGTCCCCTTCTGCGAGGATAACGTTCTTTTCTTTTAAAAGCTCACCGACTGTATGCGCATGCGTACGAATGCTTAAGGGTGTACCATACAGGTTAAGGTTCGCAGGTGTCGCACGATCTACGACCACCTTGTTGCCAATACTACCGTCTTTTAAGAAATCGTCGCTTGGCTCGGTTACTACTTTATCTTCGGGATACAATTGTGCTCCCACCTGCTCCGCAATAGTTCGAGGTGTACGAGCGGCACTGAGTCCATACAGTTTGTCTTCGCCATCAATAATAACGGCCGGCGCGGCGCGGTACACATTAACATGGAAATTATCTTCTTGAATCTTAGTATCAAGGCTTGGCTCAACCACATCACCTTCATTTAATTCAACTTCTGCTTTTTCAAGAAATTCACCAACAGTTTCTTCACGAGTAGGGAGGCTATTAGTCTTACGATCGGCATTCAGAATTACAATACGCGCATCATTCGCACCAACCGTGCGGCCACTTAACGTAAAGAACAAGCCAGCTCCCACGATAACAATGCCGAAGAATATAACGATCGGCATCACATAAGGGTGATGCTCTAAGCGTCTATTAATTCGTCGAGCTCGTCGTCGCAATAAAAAGCGATAACGATGATATCGATGTAGCATAAATGAAAAAATGCCCCTCCGCTTAAAAACTCTTAGTCCCTATAGGGCAACCTCATTATTATACCACTGAGCCTCAAACCCCTTTTTAAAGCAAGGTTTTTTGCTCAATTGGCACATGACGCCTTAACGCAAATTTTGCGTCTTTACTGAGATTTGCCGTATCAATACTTTCAAGTGACATCCACTGCACATCACTTATTTCGAGCCATGACGCGTAGACTGGTAGGCGTTCAGGAAGTCTTAATAAGAAATGTGTGGTCTTATATTTAAGACCATTCTCTTTGTGTGTTCGTTTACCGAGATCCACCAAACTACTTTCAGGTACATCAATACCGGCTTCTTCTTTTAATTCCCGTACCGCGGCAGCAACAGATGTTTCATGTCGTTTTCTGCCACCACCTGGTAGGCCAAATCGTGCCGGTCCTAACCATGACCGCACAACCAACACCTCTTCATTATTCACTACTACCAATACACGGCTGCGTTCCGGGAAAACCTTAAAGTATCCGTACCATATCGGCCACAGGCCCCAAAATAATGCTGTGCCTATTCCTTTCCAAAGTGTCTTCATAATTTTTTGAGCGGAGCAAAGGTGGTATTGAGCTTCTTCATACCTTTGCCCTTAAAGAAAACTGCGACATTATCTCCGTCTACTTCCATTACTGTGCCTTTGCCAAACACCTGGTGTTCTACTGTATCACCTTCATTCAGTTCTACAACATATCGTGGTTCATTAGAGGTTGAAGCCGCCTCAAAGGCTCCGTAGCTATTTGGCATTGGTGCCAATGATGAGGTCTCGCCTTCGATTTCAGCAAGGAACCGACTTGGTGGATTGTGCTGCACACCACCGTAGAGCACTCGAGATGAGGCATAAATAAGATATAGTTCCTCTCCTGCTCTTGTCATACCCACATACATAAGCCGTCGCTCTTCTTCCATTTCACCCTGATCATACAGTGCACGAGAATGAGGAAAGATAGTTTCTTCGAGACCTACCATGAATACAACAGGAAATTCCAAGCCTTTTGCGGCATGCAAGGTCATGAGTGTGACGGCATTGCCGTTAAAGTCCGCCGTGTCGAGATCACTTACCAGTGACACTTCCTCTAAGAAACCATCGAGGCCTGTGTCCTGGTAGGCTTTTGCTACTGAAATAAGTTCCTTCACATTTTCTGCGCGTGATTCGCCCTGCAAAGAACCATCATCAAGATACGCGAGGTAATCAAGTCTTCGTAATAAACTATCAATAATTCCCGCTACCGGTGTATCTGCCATAAGATCACGGTAGCTTACAACCAAATCAGCCAATTCCATCAGTGCCTTCACAGCTTTAGGCGTAAGGCCCGGGCATTCCCTTACCGTTTCTAGCGCTTTTAATAGTCCACCGGCACTACGAGACCATTCCATAAAGGTAGTGAGGGACTTCGCACCCAGTCCACGAGTTGGCACATTCGCAATACGCTCAAAGCTCACATAATCTTCTGGCTGATAAATAATCCGTAAGTAGGCAATGATGTCTTTAATTTCTTTGCGGTCATAGAAACGCACTCCACCCACAACGCGATAGGGCATACCATAGCGTACAAACATTTCTTCAATTGCACGGCTTTGCGCATTTGTACGATAGAGCACGGCAAAATCACCAAAGCGACGCCGGCCTGCATCCACTGCCATATTTATTCGTCGTATAATTGCCTCGCCTTCGGCACGCTCATTAGGCACCTGCAGCATCTGTACTGGCATGCCGGTACCTGCATCCGTCCAGAGCTTCTTGTCTGAACGCTGGACATTTTTGGTAATAACACCGTGTGCTGCATCAAGGATTGATTTTGTGCTTCGGTAATTTTGTTCGAGCTTAATTACACAGACCTTCGGATGATCCCGCTCAAAATTTAAGATATTGCGGAAATCTGCACCCCGCCAGCTATAAATGGAATTATGTACGACTACACCTTCAGCAACATAGTTGTGTACTTTTTCCACATCAATATCGTAGACAAAGCCTTTGTATATTTCTTTCGACACACCTACTACCTCATCTTCTTCCACAAAGCCGTCTTTTGATTCCACCGGAATTTTCATGCCTCTTCGAATATGAGCCGCAGGAGTGAATGCAAATTTATTTCCTGTTATAAATGCAGACCGCTGCACCACGGCAGTAGGATTCAGATGTCCTCCAAAATCTTGGACTATACTCTCTATTTTTCCGTAGTCCGAGGCGTGAATCTCTGAACGAAACGTATGAGCCTTACCACTTCGCACAGAATAGCCAAGCTCACTGAAAACACTTAAGTCATCAGGATTTGTCGTATTTGCCGATATTCTACTTGATGAGTGAGATGATGTCCCACTGTTATTCTTACCGCCGAACATTACCACATTAATAGCCAGTCTCTTTATGCCATTTCTAACGGTAGCTTGGGGCACAAAGTGCGGCAAGTTAAATACGAGTCCCTCATCAGACATGAGCTTCTCAGCACGCTCCCTGGTATCAATGCTGTCAAAAATCGAATCAATATGCGGTTGTGTAAGCACCATGGAACGATTAAGGTCCGCACGAAAAACTACCGTAGGTATACCATATTTAAATGCATATAACATTTCTAGGTAAATAGCTTCTTCCTTTGTCTCGCATACTTTTATCACCCACATTTTGTCGGCGCGCTCTTGATTGGCGCGAACCCTGAGTCCAATATCATGTTTTTTACCATCAAACCGCGTACCTTTTGTCATGCCAATTCTATATCCCTTACCAGCGGAGTACATAAGATAGACAAAATAATGTTCAGTTTTCTCCCACCGTGAAAAAAGCATGTGGTAAGGCGTGCAGTGCAAGACACGTCCCTGCTTAGTTTTAAAGGTAAAAAGTTCTCCTTCATGAGAGAATTTTCTTGTATTAGTAACTCTAAAATGTCCTGTGGAGCCATAACCGGAGGCTGCCTTTACTACGTCTCCGGGTTTGATGCGTTCAATAGGACGAACCCCCTCCGCTGTCGTTATTTGAGTTCCTGGAGGTAGACACTGCCAGTCATCCCCCACGACAGCAATGTTATTGTTTTTATTCGTCAGAAGCTTCACTAATTTATACTGGCATGCGTTCGTATCCTGGTACTCATCGATCATGACGTATTTAAATTGCTGTTGCCATTTCTGCCGAACTGCTTCGTTTTTTTCTAGCATATTGACCGTTTTTAAAATTAGGTCGTCAAAATCAAGAGCTCCTGCATCTTTTAATGCTCGTTCGTAGAGCGGATAGACTTTTGCAGCCGCTTCCTGAGTAGGAGAGTTGGCTAGTCCCGCATATTCGTTTGCACCCACCATATCATTTTTGGCACTAGAAATAAGCCCACCTAATGCACGGGCAGGAAACGCTTTTTCATCAAGATGAAGCTGCTTACTTGCCTGCTTAATGGCACTCTGGCGGTCACTTTCATCAAAAATCACAAAGTTACGTGGTATACCAACATATTCACCATCTTGCCGTAAAAGCCGCACGCAAATACTGTGGAATGTACCCATATAGGGCATGAACGATCGGTTCTCAGCATTTTCGCCTAAAAGATGCGCGACACGTTCACGCATTTCTTTGGCTGCCTTATTAGTGAAGGTAACGGCAAGAATGTTATAAGGGGTCGCTTTACGGTGAGCGATTATATAGGCAATGCGATGGGTGAGGGTTTTTGTTTTACCACTTCCCGCCCCCGCCTGAATCAATAATGGACCTTCAGTTGTTTCAACGGCACGACGCTGTTCAGGATTAAGTCCGGTGAGCAAATGTGTGGTATTAACGGCTGGTTTTTCATCAGCCCATGGATCAATAATCGGATTAGCGTTCACCCTCACCTGCTCGTCTGGCATCATTCAATTGTAGCAAATATCATGACCGTTACTTAAAGAAATTGTATGGTAACTGAATATCAAGCTTTATGAGCTCAGCATCAATAGACAGATAAGCCCCGGCCAGGAGCAAGAGGAGCACAAGAAGAGCTATCCACGTACCCGCGTGGCCACGTTTTTCACTACTGTCGTGTTCAAGCGGTACAAAGTATTTTTTGCTATCAATAAGTTCTTGTAATGCAGCATCCCGCTTGGCTTGCTCTTCGGCTTCTTTGAGTTCCTGTTTATTCTTTTGGCTTGCCTCAGCAAGTGCATCCACATTTGCCGCCTCAGATTGCGCAGGCGCATCTTCGCTCTCTTCAGTCGGTTCTTCACTTGCAGGCACTTCCTCTGTAGGTTCGTCTGAAGTTGGCGCTACATCTGTATTCTCTGCTTCCGAAGCATCTTCAGTAGCAGGTTGTGGCTCTTCGGGCGTAGGTTCGGGAGTATCAGCCGGCACTTCAGCTTCTGGCTCAGGTTCTGCAGGAGCCTCAGGTTCTTCAGTCGGTTCAGCAACAGAAACTTCTGGTGCAGGCGTTTCTTCTATAGGCTTCTCTGTTGGTTGTTCTTCCTCTGGAGACGGCGACTTGATTATTTCTATGCTTGATTTCTTCTTTGGCTCTTTCTTTACCTCGGGAGCGGTTAAATCCTTGGAAACGGGGCTAATGACCTTGCGGCTAACGGTGATTATGTGAGCTTCGTCGGTATTCTTATCGGTGTCGACAACCGTAGGGTCCTTTACGAGAGTATCGCGATTAACGATCACAGGGCGAGACGTACCAATCGGCTTTGATTTTCCAGGGCGAGCAACATCAAATACCCGCTTGTTATCTTTTGCGGGCGGGCGACCTGCCATGTTAGTCTTCCGCTCCTAATTCTCGACGCAGTCGATAGGCAGCGTCCACGATACCAGAGAACTGATGGTAGTTAATGCTTGCACCACCCACCAGCACGCCATCTACACCTTCGGCTTCGAGGTAACCACGAGCCGTATCCGCAACGACACTTCCACCATACAGAACACGAACCTTTTCAGCCGCCTTTTTACCATACAATTCTGCTAAGTTATGACGAATCACGGCAACTGCCTTCACGACATCATCAGGTTTGGCGTGAGCATGATGCATTGGATCACCACCACTAATCGCCCAAACTGGTTCATAGGCAATCACTAACTTTTCCATTTCATCTGAAGTAAGGCCTTTCACCGCACTCACCACCTGATCATGCAACACTCGCTTGGTGTGGCCAGCAAGGCGCTCCGTTTTAGTTTCACCCACACAAAGAATCGGCATAATGTCATTACGAACTGCGGCCGCTATTTTTTGTGACACATCACTAAGAGTTTCGCCAAAAATATGACGCCGTTCGGAGTGACCAATAATAACGTAGTGCACGAGGTCGCGGAGCATGGTAAAGCTTACCTCTCCCGTAAAAGCGCCCTGGTCTTTATAGTGAGCATTCTGGGCTGCCAGGCGAAACTTACGTCGATCTACTTGAATCGACAAGGGTTGGAGCACAAGCATGCTTGGCGCCAAGACTACCTCGATATCGCGATAGATCTTAATACGTTCCTGTAAACGGTGCAGCAAAATACTCGCTTGCATCGTATTAAGGTTCATCTTCCAGTTACCGACAATCAGAGCTTTACGCATAATAGTTATGGTTATTGTACTACGATTCCTTCGATTTCTTATCAAGAAGTGCTTCTACACCCGGCAATTTTTTGCCTTCCATGAGTTCTAAAGAGGCACCACCCCCGGTCGAGACATGATCAAAGGCCTTGGTAAGGCCTCGCTCTTCTACATAGGAGACTGTATCGCCACCCCCAACAATTACAAACGGCCGATGCCCAAAATGCCCCATCAAGGCTTCTACCACCAGTTCCGTCCCGTGCGCAAAAGGACCGATTGGGTCATTATGAGTGCCGTCTGTTTCCGTTACACCCATCGTACCGTTCCACACAACCGTTTTAGCCAGCTGCGAGCCACCGGCAATGAAGGAACCAGAGAACGGTCCAATATCGAGGATCATTTCATTGGCAGTTATTTCAGAGGCTTCTCGCGCAGGCTGCTTAGGGTAGCTTTCAATATCGGCAATGACATGCGCATCCCAATCGACAATGCGGGTTTTAGTTGGCTTTTCAAGATCGGTCGCCACTACTCCATCTTGTGGTAAATAAAAGATAAATTGCTGTTTCTTGGCCTTTTCGCGGGCCTTTTCTAAAATCTGTTTAGCTAAGGGCACATCATCGGGTTCGGCCAGACTTTTACCAATCTTGAAACCTTCGGCTAATAAGAAAGTGTTGGCCATAGCGCCGCCAATAGCGATGAAGTCTGCAATATCAATAAACTTTTCGAGAACACTGATCTTATCGGAAATTTTTGCACCCCCAATAATAGCCATAAGTGGTCGCTCGGGCTTTTGCATGACATCGGTAATCGTATCGACTTCCTTTTCAAGCAGCAGCCCCGCAACACTTGGCAAGAATTTTGCGACTCCCGCCGTTGAGGCATGAGCGCGGTGCACAACTCCAAACGCATCCTGCACGAACACTTCACCATGAGCAGCAAGGGCTTTTGCAAAGGCTTCATCATTGGCCTCTTCCTCGGGATGAAAACGTACATTTTCGAGCATGAGGATATCGCCTGGCTTTAAGGCCTGGACCGCATCTGTCGCATGCTCACCCACACATTCATCTATAAACTGGACATCTCTTCCAAGCAACTTCTCGAGCTGTTCAGCAGCAGGCTTGAGGCTAAATTCTGGATCTGGTTGGCCCTCAGGACGCCCTAAATGAGACATCAAAACAAGACGACAGTTCTGCTCAAGCAAATACTGCAACGTAGGAAGGCTCTGTTCAATTCGGTAGTCGCTAGCGACCTTGCCCTTCTCAAGGGGCACATTGTAATCAACGCGCACGAGCACGCGTTTACCGCGCAACTCGATATCACGAACCGTTTTCTTGCTAAACATATACTCTCCACGCAGTCGCATTAGAAGTCACAAATCGTATAAGTTTA
Source organism: uncultured Candidatus Saccharibacteria bacterium (assembly GCA_965231105.1). Classification (GTDB taxonomy): domain Bacteria; phylum Patescibacteriota; class Saccharimonadia; order Saccharimonadales; family JACDBH01. The sequence continues at coordinate 508,824 of OZ246417.1, forward strand.
GTATAATCGTAAAGCTTACGCTTTAAAACCTTTGTTTAGTGACTATTTGGTGATAATCCTTGCATGGATGTAAACTTACGCCTAAGGATATGTAATGTACCGAGGAATAAATACTCTAAAGTCACGCTGGTTCAAAATTGCCCTTGCCGCCACGTTGATCTGGGACGGGTTGTTCATAAGTTTCCTCTGGATCATTTTCTGGGGAGCTAGCAGCGTGCTGGGTTCGATCATATTCTTCATAACTAATATATTTATTATCGGGACGCTAGTTCTGGTGGGCATCAGAATTCTCTTAAATCCTCCAATACCTAGACCTTGGTATATAAGATTTGGTATATGGTTATCTTTTATCGCAGGTATAAATGCGGGACTTATAGCATTTATATGGAATGAGGGTCAAATTCCGTACTTACCCTTTTATAGCGTTTTCACCACCGTTGGTCTCCTGACGCTAGATGGCTATCTCTTGCACTACATACACGTTTATATGTCAAAGTCGCACCAAGAAGTAGAAGCACCTCATAACGAACCACCTAGAATAATCCAAGCAACAACGACACCTATGCCTGCAAATGCGCCTGTTCCAAAAAATAAATTAGCAATCGTTATAATACTGACAGCTGCAGCCCAGATATGTGTAGCTTATTGGGCGTACACTTCCGTCTAAAGCTTGTTCGGATTATTCGAGAACCCGTACCTTGATAGTATCAGTTGTTCCAACAACACCTGGATATTGGCCTGAACACGATACGATAACATCACCACTCGCTAGTACCTTATTGCCATGAAGCCAGTCAGTGAGTTTTGCAGCGGCAAATTTATCATCAGGACGAACATAGCTCTTGCAGGCATAGACAATGGCTAGCTGCTGCGCCGTACGTGGATCAGAAGTTACTGCAATCAGCGGCAGCTCGGCACGCTTAGAGGCAATTTGTAGGGCAGTTGCACCGGAACGTGTCTCGGCAACAATAGCATCCGCCTGGACATCTTTAGCCAAGCGCATGATAGCGTTTGATATAGCCTGTTGGCGCGTTGCCTTAATAGTGAAATCTTCTACAAAAAGAGGTTTAACAGGTGCATGCTGCTCGGTATAGAGAATAACGCGCTTCATGACCTTAATTGCCTCAATTGGATAGCGACCGTTGGCAGTTTCGTCGCTGAGCATCACACAGTCTGCACCTACCAACACGGCCGTTGCGACGTCTGAAACTTCCGCACGAGTAGGCTCTGGTGCTTCGGTCATACTAAAGAGCATCTGAGTGGCAACAATGGTTGGTTTGGCGTGCTTAATGCCAAGCCCAATCAGCTGACGCTGAATGATCGGCACGCTTTCTGGTGGGGTTTCAACGGCAAGGTCTCCACGAGCAACCATAATGAGGTCGGTTGCATCAACAATCTCTTCCATGTTCTCTACAGCAGAGCTTGTCTCTACCTTCACGATGATTCGTGCGGTCATACCAAGATTGGTCATAATCTTACGAAGATTTTTTACATCCTGCGCGCTTTGTACAAAGCTTTGGGCTACATAATCGATATCCTGGGTAGAACAGAATGCAAGGTCTTCTTTGTCCTTCTTGGTAATAACATCACCACCAAAGTCGGTGTCAGGCAGGTTAATACCCTTGCGCTTCAAGAGGATACCTTCATTCTCAACGCGGACATGAACAATACCATCTTGAACACTAGTGACAATAGTCTTTACTTTACCGTCATAGATATACAGACGCTCACCGCGCTTTACCTTCTTGCTCAGGTCATATTGCATCGGCACAATGCCATCTTTTTCGTAATCGGCTTTGTAGCCAATACGAAGACTCTGACCTTCTTGTACGGTGATAATACCTTCAAAGTCGCCAAGGCGAATCTTTGGGCCCTGTAAGTCTGCAATGATCGCAACAGGCTTACCGAGCTCTTTAGAAGCCTTACGAACCCATTTAATCTGCCGCGCGCGCTCTTCATAAGCACCATGACTGAAATTAAGACGTATACCGTTTGCACCAGCTTTAATGGCTTCAAGAATTGAATCATATGAGTCAGTAGCAGGCCCAATGGTAGCAATGATTTTTGTCCGCTTGTACCGTTCAAGGGGTACACCCGGCACTTTTCGAGTGGTATCCATAATTCTTCCTATTTTACACGCTTATGCTTTAGCCGAAAATGACAACCAACGTTTATCATCCGGTTTTAGCCGGCGCTTGTTATTAAATTGTTGCCCTTTTTATACGTTTATCTCAGAGCACATGGTGATCCCAAGGGGAATCGAACCCCTGTTGCCGGGATGAAAACCCGGTGTCCTAACCTCTAGACGATGGGACCCCCATCTACCCTGATTAAACCTTTAAAAATAAGACCTACAAATCCTACCATAACAGAGACGAAACGTCCAGACAGAAAGAGCCCTCCCCATAGAAATAGAGAGGGCTCATTTGTTTTTAAGTCTTAATTTTTGGAGCGGTCAGTCACGACACTTCTCGAATTGAACCATAGCACATTTGCGCGTATAACGCTAGCGGTTATCCCCAGGTGTTTTTAGCGGAGCACGCGGCGTCGGTACAACAGCGCACCAACAAATGAGGTGGCAGCAAAGATGCCGAGTAAGCTACCAGTACCCGTTGCCACTAATGTGGTTGGAGGAGTGGTAGGTGGAGTAACCGGTGGCTTCTGAGTTGCGATTACTACCTTACATGCATCGCTGCTTGCCGACTGAGTCTCGCCATTGACCGTAAAGTCTGCACGGACAGTTGTAACAAACTTACCGTCTACAGGATATTCGTGCTCAACAACAGTCTTATCGGTTACGAGTACCGGAGTACCGTCACCGAAATCGTAGTGGAACTGCTTGAAGGTTGCACCACCTGCTTGGGTTGTACTAGCAGTAAGACGGAACTTGCGATCAGTAATCTTTTCTGTCTGCTTAAGTACATCACAGCTAAATACTGGTTGTTCTGGCTGACAGTCCTCAATCACGACCTTAGCGTCATCAGACCGTTCGCTCACACCTTCAGCACGTCCGTAAGCAATGTTCTTGATTTCACATTCCTTAAAGTCTTCATTAATCTTTGTGCGGAAACGAATTGCACCGTTACCATTTGGTAAGTAATCGCCCATATTAGTACCGCCGCTACCAAGCGCACTGTCTGGCAAAGCAAATGGCGTTGGGTGGTTTGCATCCGTAAGGGTAATTGAACCAGGAACTAAGGTAAGACCAGCCGGTAATGGATCACGAAGCGTAACATCATTCATTGTTGCTGAACCGGAGTTCTTGTAGTCAACCCTCCAAGAAATTGTTTCACCACGCTTTGCGGTAATCTGCTCTGAAGATTCAGCAAGCTTTGGAACCTCAGCCTTAGAAACAAGTTTCTGCACTTCAAGATTTGGGGCTACAGCTTTCACGCGGATAGTAACAAAGGCAGAGAATTCGAAACAACCTGGGAAGTTACCATTCATTGCATCGTAACCAATTTGTGCACCGTTGGCGCCAACAATGTCATCGCTGAGCTGTACGCCATTTGGGTGAGCGGCATTTGAGATGAAAGCAGATCCAGGAACATATTCAAGATCAAAGGCCTGTGAAGTACTATCAAGATCAGCGGTATCGTATACCATTGCAGGAATAGAGTTATCAGCACTGATACGAGCCTGCATTGTAAAGCCAGTGCCTACACCTTCAGGAATTTCAAAACGGATGCGAGTGTTCTTTGCAACACCAACACCGTCTTGGTTTGCACCATTGGTACTTGGGTTAGCAATGTTGTGTACGTAGGCACGAACAATATATTCTTTACCAATTTCAGCGGCCGCCTTATCGAGGTAACCACCGGACTGGCCTTCTGAGTAACATTCAGGGCCATTCACAACACAAGCCTTTGTGTCTAAGAAAGCACGCTCATCACCATACACATTGGTATTAATGTATGAGTTGAAGCGAGGAGCATCAAAGGCACCTTCTCGCTCTGCTGGATTGCTAAAGTCGAAGATCTTGCGATCATCACCGTTAGGTCCAAAACCTGCCTTAACAGCAATGGTTGGAACGGCAACAGCAATAGCAGTAGCAAAGGCAACAATACCTACTTGAGTGCTTTTGTTAAGTCGTCGGAAAATTTCTGCAATACTCATTTTCTTCTCCTTTATTCAATCACTATTGAGCCATTAGGTTGCGATGTACTCGATGCACCGGGTAGAGTTGCTGTGGTCTGTGTTGCGCTACTGCCCGTGGTAGAGGCAGTGGTATTGCGCACCTGCGTGTTGTTTGACGCATCATCGTCATCATCTGCTTCACCACCTGCGCCTGGACCTTGAATTGGTTCTGATGCAGGAACGCTTACTTCTGGACGTGTAGTTGTTGGTGCAACGGTCGTTGTGGTAGTCGTGGTGGTTGAAGTAGAGGTAGCTGGAGGAGTTGTGTTACCTGTCGTTGTGGTAGGAGCAGGAGTCGTATTGCCAGTAGTAGTCGTTGGAGCTCCGGTTGTCTCGGTGCTTGCAGTAGTGGTTGTGGTCGTTGGAGCAGGCACCATTTCGCAATCCTGACCTTCAGCGATACGCTGATCGTCGACATTGATCAGTAATTCCTTAATACATTCACCAGTCTTAAGGGTAAGCTTAAAGACAAGGAACCTGCCCGTATACTGATTTGGATTTAGCTCAAATTCTGGAAGATCACCGACCTGTAAGGTTTGGTCTGGAATAAGACGGTAGTTAAGGATGGTGGTGATATTATCTTGTACGCCCTGATTATCAAAACGGCTCATAAGCTCAGCTAGCTTTTCTGCAAGCTCACGATGAGCTTCATTGGCCTCACCAGCCTTTTCAGCTTCTGGTATAGTCACATGCGCATCGCCTAATGTTGGCACGAACTCTTTAGCCTTGTCATTGATGATATCTGCACCACCAACATAAGGCTGGAGCCATGGATTGAGATCAACAATTTTCGTTTCACCCATTTGCATGTTTGCGAAGTAGTGCGCAGCCATTGCTGTAACTTCTGGCGACTCACACATAGTTGCATTAAATTCAGCGCCCAGAGCGTTCTTATCCTCCTGAGAAGAAGTCATTGGATTAGCGACTGCTTCAGAAGAAATACGATGGTCTTGATCGCGTACTGAACTGTCTGGCTGTAACAAAGTGACGGCTCTTGGAATAACAAGTTTATCGCCATTGCTTAAAGTACCGATTTCAATCGTATCAGTTGCGCCACCATCTTCAACACAGTCAAAAGATGTAGTGTCGATAGTAAGTAACTCTCTTAACTCATCAGCTGTATTAATGGTTGTAGTTGTAACTTGTTCACGGGTAGTGCTCGGACCTTCATCCATGGCTGGAGCTTCGTTCGCGGCAGCTTTGTTGGCAGGACTACTGTCACCATCCCATGCACTAGCAACTACCGCACCCGTAAGTACGACACCTGCGATAGAACCCGCTACTATCTTGTTACGTGTCCAAAACTCACCTGCACCAAGAGGTCGGAGAGTTGGGTTTTCATTTGGCATAAGCTTCTTTTCTCCCTTTACATTTGATAAGAACGTCCACCTATGTTCTACACCTCTGCCCACCCTTATAGAACATGGACAGTTTATGGGCCAATAGTATCACACAATTAACAAATTGTCAATGTTTGTGCTTATGTTATACTGCCAGAGTATATACTTGGCTTATGCACAGTTTTATGATGTTTTTTTCACTTCTAAAGCTGCCAGAGGTAGGCTAAAGCCAAAAGTACTGCCCTTACCTTCTTCACTCTTAAAGATAATCACTCCGCCTTGCGCCACAATAACCTTTTTAGCCATAAAGAGACCGAGACCCGTTCCATCGGGGCGAGCTTTCTTTGCGTTACCGGCGCGATAGAACTTCGTAAAGAGGTGATGTTGTTCAGCTTTTGGTACCCCTAGACCATCGTCTACTACTTTAAACTCGACTGTTTTGTCTGTCTTAGAAAGTTCTACTTTGATATGCCCACCTGAAGGGGTGTAGTAAATAGCATTATCCATAAAGTTCATCATCACTTGTCGAGTCTTTGTTTCGTCTAGATTTAAAGTTGGGAATTCGGCCGGCTTATCAAAAGTTAGCTGAAGATTGTGCGCTTTTGCAGACTCAAGCAGCTGTTGCATTTCAGTTTCCACTACTTCAGGAAGATATGTCGGTGTAGCCTCAATCACAAACTTGCCTGTCTGAAGCCTGGAAACATTCAGCAGATCGGCAATTAAATAGACCATGCGCTGTGAGCTTGTGAACGCCTGATTAAGTAACTCTTTTTGCTGGGCATTGATCTTCCCGGCATCACCTTCCAGCACCATACTGACATAGCCTTTTACAGAGGTAAGCGGCGTGCGAAGCTGGTGGGATGCCATGCTAATAAATTCGTCTTTAGCTTCATCGAGCGATTTCAACTTTTCGTTGGTAGTTCTCAGCTCTTTGGTAGCTATATTGATTTTCTGTTCAAGCTCTTCGTTGAACTGCTGAATTCGATAGTACTGCAAGCTATTCTCTAGAGCCAGTGCAGCCTGAGCCGCAATTCGGGTTAATGCAGCCTTTTCGTCATCATATATAGGCCTGCCATCCGTCTTTTGGCCAACTAAAATGACACCCTTAAGAAGATCCCTATTCATAGCGAAACCAAACTGATATCCGTTTAGCGAAAACTTGGTGAGGTCAGCATTTTGCAAAATATCTTTATGAAAGTAACTTTTAAGAACATCTTTTACTTTCCGAGGATCCTCGACTTTATCCGGCAATGCAATGTACTTAATTTCCTGTGATTTACGATTGGTATTAATTGCAATTAATACAGAATCGAATAAGAATTCCTGCCTTAGGAACTTTGTTAAATTCTTTAAAACATCATCTGTATCAATTTTACGGAGAATTTCCTGCAAATTTTTATCAGCACGGCTTTCATCTTTCCTGGGGTTAGCGTCAAGCGCATTAAGCACCATGTCTGTAAGTAATCGCGATAAACGATACGCGATGAGGGCTACAACAAAGATAACCGCTATGAAGTAACTGCTGGAAGGTCGTAATACTGCAGCAATCGTAATACCCAATAAGACGGCAATGAGAGTATACGCAATTGAAAAAATTCCTCCGTAGATAACGACTTTGAAGAAAAATTTTCTAAAGTTAAATAACTTCAAAGAGAATACTGCGTATCCAGTAGTAAGGGTAAATATGGCAGGCGCAAGCGCAACCGCAAGATTAGCAACAATAGTGCTGTCGAGTGCGACAATCGAGAAAAGATAGTTGCCGGAAAAAGCAAAAATAGATGTTAGTACCATTCCCCGAGATACATACCGTGCCTGTTTGGATTCATCTTTATCACGGTTTCTCGCTTTGTGTGCATATCTCTCTAAGCTCACCACTCCCTGTATGATAAAAACAATGGGCACAAGGGTTAGAAAGGTATATATAAATGAGTCGAACTGATAATTTACAATCCCATCTGTAACGCTTATCTCTGCAAAACTAACTAGGAAGGCAAGAGCTGTCGCCCCAAGCGCCAATAAGGCCTCGGAAGAAGCTTGAAGAAAGCTAATCTTTTTATGTATAAGTTCTCTACTAAAAATAAGGAAGAAGTAGGCCACCCATATGGTGGCAAAAACGGCCGTTTTAAGCACTTTTTGCTGATGAGCTATTTCTAGCGAAGTGTCATAAGCGTACTGGCACAAACACCAAAAGGCTATGGTACCTCCCAGCAAATAAAACTTTTGTCTTAGGGAGCGTTTCGCTGAATTTAGGTCACCTTTTGAGGCATTGTAAATGATCGCACAGAAAGCTATCTGAGTTAAAGCAGATACAGAAAACAGGATAAAGTTTTGCATACTTCTTTCCTATAAGACTACCATTCTCTGTAACAAAATGCTTGTACTTTTTGCCTAAATACAGCACAATACCATCAGAATTAAAAAATAAAAATGAATACAACTGTATTAAGTAAAATCTCTGTTAACACTTTGTCTAATCTGACAAGCGTAAGAGGAGTGCTTGATCCTTTTTGTTCTTTCCTTCATCCATCAATCGTTGCTCTTTGGTATAACGATAAAAACCAGGCCCTCTATCTCCCAACGGATAGGTATGTACTAGGCAAGCTTTTCCCTATAAAAGAAGAGCCTTTTTGGTCCCTTGCATCTAAAACGCCTCTTGGTAGCCCTGATCTGGAAGAGGCCATAAAAACGATTCAAGAAACCGACAGATCAGCAACATCAATAGAAGTAATACCCAAAAACTCTCTTGCTAATGCCTCAGGAAAACTGAATTCCCTAGAAGTGCAAGATGTAGATGAAAAGTTTTCAGACTATATTTATGATCTAAAAATAACCACTGCCTGCCTTGGAGGGCAGTACGAGGATATGCGACGTCATGTACGTCGCTTTTTTAATTTATACGGCAAATACACCAAGCTAGAAATCTATGAAGGATGGGAGTATGTACGAAAGTACAAAAAACATGCCTACCATCTTTTTGAAGATTGGACACATTATTCAACCGAAGGTTCCAGAGACTATACGCAAGAGGAGCATGCATTTGATACTTTCTTCCAGAAGGATCTAAAGAATATCTTTGGCGATATCTACATCGTCATACTCAGGTACAAAAATAAAGTGGTCGCATACTCCATCAATGAAAAGATAGATAATTCTACTGTCATGAACCATTTTCATAAAGCAAACCTTAACCTCAGCAGCATAAGTCACTACATGTTTTATTCGTGCTCAATGTTGCTAGCCCAAAAAGGTTTCCATTATTTGAACTTCCAGGAAGATTGCGGAATTGTAGGACTGCGAGCATTCAAAAAGAAAATGCGTCCCGCAACTCTTACCGAGCTCCTTAGCGTATCATTCTAAGACTGAGCTTGCTGTTGCGAAAGATACGTAGCTTCGATTATTGTTTCTCGACGCTGAAAACCAATCTTTGATAATGCCCTATTTATAACTTTAGGAGTATAGATAATTGACGCAGCGCTTGATTCGCAAAATACATATACAGTGTCGGCTTGAGTTCTGTAGAGTGTTTCCTGCCCTGCTAAAGCTACCGTCTTAGCGAACATTCCATAACCCTTAGCCTTCGAGGTGATAACGAGGGGAACCGCAAGCGCTTTATTAGAGGCATCATCGTTGAGGATTTGAGAAAATGCAGAGGGGTTTGCCCATGGCAATGTAGAAGTGTCTGGAACATCAGGGGAAAAAACCGCAAACATTATAGCTTCACCAGTCTGACCATCAAAGCCGGCTACAGAGATAAAGTTTTCGTTATTAATTACCTCCCTCAATCCCTCTTCATGGAGCCCACCATAATATCCCATTTGTGCTGCCTGCTCTGTAAATACCGATTCATGGAGTTTGATTAACTCTGGCAGTTTCTCGCGTATCTTTTCCTGGGATGTAGTAATTATATGACCACCTTCTAAGATTACATCTACGGCAGGTGATGCTTTTAAATCATGGCAGTCGGCGGTGTCATACTCACTCAAAACGGTATATTCTGGAATACCATTTCCAATCAGCTCCTCGCCCTCAGGTAATCCCTGTACTAGTTCTTGGGTAATTTTTGCCGCCGATCCAGGAAGAGGGCGCATAACCAGTTCTTCTGCGAGTTCACCAGAAAGTAAGGTCTGCTTCGTAACTATAATTCCTTCTTTCTGCACGCCCATTTCATCAAGCAAACCCTCTGGCAGTATGGCAATCTGCTGCTGTGCTGCCACAACTTCTTCGTTAAAAGGGAATCCAAGTGTTTCGTTGGTAGCACTTATTGGTAACCGAGAAGATTCCTCTCCTGCCTCTTTAACCACGCGATCAAAAATATAAGGATCATCTATCCCGACTCGCATGAAACCGCTATACATATCGCACATGTTTCTATATTGCTCGAAACTTTTTGATGTTCCCGCGTCCAGCTCTACCATGTCCTGCTCTAGTGGCAGCGCATCCTCTGACTGATTGGGTTGCATTTCAACTTGAGTCATTTGACGCTATATTATATATATTTTTTAGTTATTTGTCAAGCTTAAGCATAAACTTATTTACTATATTGTTATTTCATGTTATAATAACCATATGGCTCAAGAATTTGATCCTATATCTCCAGGGGTAGTACCTCTGGAATCTCAAGTTTCGGATGTGCTACCCGAAGCAAATTCCTCATTGCCCGAGCAGGAAAACGGCCTCCGATTTCGAATTGCTGAACTGTGGGGCTCTATTAAAAATGATTATCATGAAGCAGACCGAAGCGAAAAAGTACTTATGCTTTCAGCTGCTGCATTCCAGGTATGGAACCAGTCACGATTACAACAGGCCGTAACTATTCCTGCAGCTCTTGGCATATATGAAGCAACGGGCTATAACGAATGGGTAGCGGGAACTTCATTTGCAGCCTTAAACTATGTACAGCAATTTGGCGCAGCAGCTACGCTTGGTGCAGCCGCACGTTCATTTCCAGAATCTTTAGAAACTTTTGAAAACAACTTCCCTGCAGTGCACGAGACTGCGCAGAAAATAGAAGAGAAAACCTCTGGATATATTCCTTCTTTGGTTAATCAAACTGTGACTGGCCAAGGCTTAGGTGCCGGTCCATATGTAATGACCGAAGTGTTATCAAACCCGAAAGGCAGCACTCGTACTACTGTTAAACTTGCCGAAAAAGTCTCCCGGCGTATCGGCATCGGATCCGGACTTATTGGTGTAGGGGTGATGAGGCTTGTAGAAGAATACCCTAGCAACGACACCGTTCAGAGAGTAGCTGGTCATGCTCAGAATCCTTTAACCTGGATAGCCCTCGGTGCGGCAATGTACGTACCAAGTATGGTTGCAGGTGGCGCGAAAGCTTTGATGCGTCGAATGCGCAAGCATGATGAGTCTGTAGACTCGACAACATAAAATTCTTCCCGCCTATGCTATGATGAATTCATGGCAACTAAAATCGCAATTGTAGAAGATGACCTCGCGATATCACAGATGTATCGCCTTAAGTTTGAAGCCGAAGGGTTTCAAGTTCAAAGCGCAGAAAACGGCAAACTCGGCCTCGAATTAATTCAGACTTTTCAGCCAGATATTGTACTGCTTGATCTTATGATGCCCGAGATGAACGGTGATCAAGTCCTTGCAACAATGCGAAAAACTGATTGGGGCAAAGACATTAAAGTCATTATTCTTACTAACATGGGCGAACAAGAAGCTCCAGAAATTTTGAAACAACTGAATGTCAGCGCCTTCATTGTGAAGGCAGATATGACCCCTCGCCAAGTTGCTGAACTTGTAAAAAGTAAACTTAATTAACAGTTAGGTTACAATATCCGTATGAATCCTGAGGTTTTCACCTACCATGCCTTTCAAATCGGGGCAGATGGGCAAACCGTAGATTTTACGTATTCTGTTGATCATGCGGGAGAACATCATACATTCACTGAACAACTTCGATTTCCTCTTGCCTTAACACCAACCTACGAAACTCAAGCCGTACTCCGGGCCCTTCATATTGCCCTTGGCATTAGTTATTACAAGCTCTTTTTGACTCCACAGATAAAACACCCTTATAGCCTTAGTAATGAAGCAGCACATTTCTGGAACAAAGTATGGGAAAACGGCTTAAGCGAGTTTTTATACACCAATAAATTAAGTAGCGATAAGCTTGCTCAGTTTACCGCTCAAGAAGGAACCAGTCCCACCGGCGATAAAACCAATACATGGGCAGATAAAGCACTCCTTGGTATAGGCGGAGGTAAAGATTCGATTGTGGGTGGAGAACTGCTCAAACAGTCCGTGGTAGCAATTGAAGGTTTCGTGATGGCTACAGGTGAGCAGTTAGGGCAGACTAAAGCAGTCGCTGATACAATGGGAATTCCTCTTCATGCGATCGAACGACGCATTGATCCAAAACTTATAGATCTTACGAAGCGATCCGATGCCTATAAGGGCCACATTCCTATCTCCCTCATTTTTGGGTTAGTGGGAGCACTACTTGCAGTAGCTCATAGTGCTCGGTTTGTCATCGTCGCCAATGAGGCCAGTGCCAGCACGCCACGCATAGATTGGAATGGACAGGCAGTAAATCATCAGTGGAGCAAATCATTTGAAGCAGAAAAACTCATACAGACCTATCTCCATCAAAATGTCTCTTCAGATCTTACCTACTTTAGTGCCATACGACCTCTGAACTCAGTGGTGATTGCAAAGATTTTTGCACAGTATTCGCAATATTTCGAAAAGTTCACGAGCGATAACTTTGTGTTCCGCGTGGATCCAAGCAAGCGACCTGAGGGACGCTGGGGATTAGAAAGCCCCAAATCATTAAGTAGCTTTATCCTTTTAGCTCCATGGCTCAGTGAGGACGATTTACTTAAGATCTTCGGCAGGAATTTCTTAGATGAAAAGCACCTTGAAGATCTTTTTTTGCGACTCGTTGGCAAAAAAGATCATCCACCTTTAGATTGTGTCGGCACGGTCGATGAGCTCAAAGCTTCTCTTAACTCAACGATACAGCAAGGAAAGTTTATTGATTCCCATTTAGTAAAGATGGTGCTGGAAGATGAATTTGTAAGTCCTGATAAGCCAACCGTCGAGAAGTTTCTTGATCTCGAGAGTGAAGAAGCATTTCCACCTTCCTTACGAGAAAAACTTATCAAAACCATGAGTAAAGGCATTACTTCATGAACTGGCCATTAGAGCAATTTAAAGGCAAGTCTGTGGTGTTTGTAGGTGTTGGACAAGGTCGATCTATGACCGGGTTTAAATCGTTTATTACGCCACATGGTGATATCAAAGATTTTGAAGGTGTCGATAAGCACGAAGGGTCGGATCCTCTTGGCTTTCTGAAAGAGTACAACCAGGCCACCACTATATTTATTAAGAACGAGGCCATTCCACCAGATGAAATGCCCGTACCCTATGTAACTCCTATGAACGTATTCTTTAGTTGTGTTAAAGCCCTCGGCGCACAAACGGTAGGCATTACCGGCACAAAAGGCAAAAGCACTACTGCCGCTCTCGCAGCTGCCATGCTTCAAATGGACGGACGTCATGTAGTCTTAGGCGGTAACATTGGCGAATTTGGGGAATCACTTTTTGAGCATCTAGATGATGCCACGAAAGAAACCATCTTCGTTATTGAACTTTCAAGCTACCAACTTGCGGACATAGAACATAGTCCGCATGTGTCTGCCTGTATCAACCTTTATAACGATCATTCCGATTGGCACGGGTCTAAACAAGATTACTGGCACGCAAAGAAAAATATTATTGCTTATGCCCAAGCCGATGATCTTTTTATCTATAATCCGACCTTTCCTGAGTTACAGCAATGGGCAGAAACCGCGCTATGTAGAACGCAAGCGATCGACATCAATGAAGATATTGATATGGAAAACACCGTACTATACGGAGAACATAACCGTCTCAATGCCCTAGTTGCCCGTGCAGTGGCCCGTGAATTTAACGTTACTGATAATGCTAGCCAGAAGGCACTCGACATGTTTAAGCCGCTCCCCCACCGCATGGAATTTATCCTCGAGAAGAATGGGCATATATATATCGACGACGCAATTGGCATGACCCCCGAATCAACAACTGCAAGCTTACAAGCGGTAGCCGCACGATATGGTCAGGTAGGCTGCTTACTTTTAGGCGGGCAGGACCGAGACTATGACTTTACGGAACTGTTTAAAGTTATTGCTCAGCACGGCATTCCAACCCTTGTGCTTTTTCCCGACACGGTAGAGAAGATGAAAGCCGCTATTCCTTCAAACTACGAACCAGAGATTTTTGAAGCAAAGAATATGGAAGAGGGCGTTAAGTGGGCTAGCGAGCATGCGCCAGATAACAGCGTTATTCTTTTAAGCACCGCTGCACCGAGTTATTCGCTTTGGAAAAAGGGCTTTGTTGAAAAAGGTGAAAAGTTTGTAGAAGCCGCCGAGGCTCTGTAGCTATTTCCTTCGAGCTGCGTGAATAACATTATCGAAAAGAGCGCAGACAGTAAGCGGGCCGACTCCGCCTTTTTCTGGGGTGATAGTTATGTTTGGCAACTCCCGTACTTCTGGCGCGACGTCCCCAATAAGGCCATTTTTATCAGTTGCCACTCCCGCATCGACAATCACGACGTCTGGCTTAACCATATCTTTGGTTATAAGACCGGGTACACCGGTAGCACAAACAAGTACATCTGCTTCCCTCGTTAATGCAGAAAGGTTATCAACCGACTTATCCGCAACCGTAACATCAAGCTCAGAGGCCTGCCATATACGAGCAAGCGGGCGGCCAACTAACCGCCCATGACCAACAATAACGATCTTTTTGCCTTGTAAGTTAACGTTATATCCGGCAAGCAGCCAATTAATAGCCATCGGCGTCGCTGGATCAAACGTCGTATGTTCTGCAAGTCCATCGACATCTTTATCCGGGCTTACCGCATTCAGAATTTCTGTTGTTTGGGCAGGATCAGGTAATGGTATCTGGACAATAATTCCAAACACCGAAGGGTCACTGTTTAATTCAGTAATGCGCTCCAAAGCTTCGGACTGCTCAATCGTATGAACATCGACCTCAATACCTATGTCTGCACCGTAGTTCTGTTTAAGCTTCATGTAGCTGTCGACAACAGGATCGGGGTTGGTCCGGATAATTGCAAGTTTTGGTACGATTTTCGATGCTTGGCGCAACGACCGCGCCTCTCGAGCTTGGCGCTCTTTAATAAATCCAGCTATTTCTAAGCCATTTAAAAGTTTCATTATGTAAAGAGTATATAAGGGTCATCTGTTATTTACCACTACAACCCTTTGCATTAAACCTGTACAATAACAGTAACCATAAGCCCTATTAATGCATGATTAGAAACCCTGAAGAACTGACCAAACCGATCCGCATGGCTGTTGACCGACGTGCAGTGGTGTTTTCGCATGTCTCCTTAGCCCTTGTTCAAATTGTTCACACCATTCTTGATCCTGCATCGAATATCTACCACATCATAGCTTCAGGTATTTTTACTGTTATTCTTATTGGTCTGATTTTTTTGCGAACCTTCGATATGTTGCGTATTAATACCAGGCCCTTGATGTATCTCATCATCTTTAATATTGTTGCGTTTGCGGGTATTGGCTTCGTATCTGATCCAGCTACTCCTTATGCAGTGGTAATGTTCTTTATCGTCTTCTTCAGTAACCTCTACTACGGTGCCCCCGGTGTATGGATAACCGTTGCGCTCTTTGGTATTACTACAGTATTTAAGGCTCTCTACTATGGCTTTGTAGAAGGTGGAACACTTGTTGATCAGATGAATATCATCGCTACATTCCTCGTCTTTGCGGCCACGTGTAGCGTGTTTGTAAACATTCAGAAAGTGTTTGATTGGGACCGTGCGCGCTTACACGACACTATTAAAGAGGCCCTTGTTGAGCAGCGACGCTTACGTGCGCTCATCAACAACATGACAGAAAGTGTGTTGGTTCTTGATAAAGAGGGGATCATCCGTCTTTATAACGCCGCTGCACTTGCACTTTTTGATACCAATAACAGTTTGAGCGATAAGCCCTTAGATGGCTTTGCCAAATTAGAGGATGAAAAAGGTAAGATCATTACCGCTTTTGATCTTATGCCTAAAGATACACGGCCTATTATCCGAAGCGATATTATGCTGCGCTACGGCAGTGATGACACTGCCGCTTTAAGCGTAGTGGTAACGCCTATTCGTTCTACTTTTGGGCAAGAAAAAGACGAAGCAGGTTTCGTTATGACGCTGAGAGATATCACCAAAGAAAAATCCCTCGAAGAGGAACGAGACGAATTTATCTCTGTTATTTCTCACGAGCTACGTACCCCTGTAACCGTTGCCGAAGCCGGCGTGTCTAATGCTCTTCTTTTGGTTGAAAAGATAGAAGGTAATGAAAAAATTAAGGATTCGCTCAAAACAGCCCACGATCAGTCGGTCTACCTGGCCAACATGCTGAACGACCTTACTACCTTTGCACGAGCCGAAAAGGGCACGCTTGAACTTAATCTTGAAGAGTTTGATCCACGCGAAATGCTTGAGCAATTAATGAATGATTACCATAAAGCGGTTGAGGCCAAAAAGATGGCTATTCGCTTTGTGGCTGATCCTTCAACACCCTTGCGAATGGCTTCGAACCGTCTTTATATTCGGGAGATTTTGCAGAACTTTATTACAAATGCCATCAAATACAGCGATAAGGGCACTATTACCTTGTCTGCCCGGGCAAAAGATAACGGCATTTTATTTAGCGTTGCGGATGAGGGTATTGGTATTTCCACCAGCGATCAGAAGAAAATCTTTGAGAAATTCTTTAGAGCTGAAGATTATCGCACCCGTTCAACCAATGGTACTGGACTTGGACTCTATATTACTAAGAAGCTGGCAAAGATATTGGATGCCCGTTTTGAAGTACAAAGTGAAGTCGGTAAGGGTTCTACCTTCTCTATTTATGTCCCAGATAAAAGTGATGTATTGGCTGCCAAGAAGCAGGCCGAAACTCAGGAAAAGGCTCCTGCAACACCTCCCCAAACACCACCCGCTCCTTCAACCCCTGCGCCAACACTTACTCCTCCGCCAACTCAACCAGCTCCTCCTGCTGCCTCTCCCGCCCCTGTTTCAGGCTCAACGCTTTCTCCTTTATCACCATCGGTAACAGGTCTCGCCTCCTCGCCCTCGACTACGCCACAACCAGCACCTGCTGCACCAGTCGCTGCGGCAAGCTCAAATACTATCCCTTCAATCTGAAAAATTAGATATTAAGCATAAGAATTAATACTATGCATAAGTATTGACTATTTTGCAATAAATTGGTATACTCGTGCTTAAGTTGCTTGGCTCAAAGGTGGGTCCCGCCTAGCTGGGAACGAGGAGGGCAATATTAAACTTAATTTTTTGGTATGCCCTACACACGTACCCCTAAATATGACTACCGGAAATTCAGTCAGCTGGTTGGACCGCTGAGCCGAAAATTTGGTAAAAATTATCGCGTCAAATATCGACGCCTTACCCGAAAAAGCGACACCATAAAGGCGCTTTTGCTCGCTATTGTGAACCTCGGTATGGGTATTACCTTTCTTGTATGGCTATTCCTATCCCTGTTATTTGACCCACGTATTACTGAAAACGGTTTTACCACCGGCTTCATCATCGTACTTATCGGTATTTTTATCATTGAGAGCTTCCGTATTATCAACACCGCCATTCTCTGTTTTTCGGCGCTCACCGCAAAAGATCCAATTCCGGTAAGTCCTGAGCGCGGTACGCGTATTGCCTTTACTACAACTATTGTTCCGAGCAAGGAGCCATTTGAAATTGTCGAGAAGACTTTACGAGGCATGCTCAAGGTCAAGCACAGTGGCACCCTTGATATTTGGCTGCTTGATGAAGGTAACGACCCAAGCATTAAAAAAGCCTGTGAAGCGATGGGCGTACATCACTTTAGCCGTAAGGGTAAGAAAAAGTGGAACACTGAATCAGGTCGTTTTAAAGCAAAGACGAAGCACGGTAACCACAATGCATGGCTCGCTGCTCATGGCAAGAACTATGATTATGTTCTATCCGTAGACCCAGACCATGTGCCGTTACCTAACTTTGCAAAGCGTTTACTTGGTTACTTCCGCGATCCAAATGTGGCATTCGTGGTTGGACCGCAGGTGTATGGTAACTACGATAATCCGGTAACCAAGGGCGCAGAATCACAAGCCTATATTTTCCAGGCAGCTATTCAGCGCGCCGGCAACACCTATCATTCCGCCATGTTCGTCGGCACCAATCATGCCTACCGAGTAAAAACTTGGGACGCAATTGGTGGATTCCAGGACTCCATTACTGAAGATATGTACACTAGTCTCGTTGTACATAGCACGCGCAACAAGGAAACCGGTGAGTTTTGGCGCTCTGTATATACGCCTGACGTGGTGGCCGTTGGTGAAGGCCCCTCTTCATGGACGGACTTTTTCTCACAACAGCTTCGTTGGTCTCGTGGTTCAAACGAAGTCTTACTCATGAAGTATCTCAAGCTCTTCTTTAAGCTTCCACTCCGCTCGAAGCTTCACTACAGCATGATCATTTCATATTACCCAACTGTTGCAATTAGCTGGGCGCTCGGCATTTTTGTCAGCATGCTCTATCTCGTACTCGGTGAGGCCGGTGTGCAAATTGCTGGTGAAATTTGGCTTGCTCTCTATGTTGATATTTTTGTCGTTCAAATTATGCTTTACGGCTGGCTCCGTAAATACAATGTGAGTCCACATGAAGAGGCAGGCAGCGTTGGTTTTGCGGGCATGGTCTTCTCTATGCTTTCAGCTCCAATTTATACCACTTCACTGATCTCAACAGTACTCCGTCGCAAGGTAGGATTCGTGGTCACGCCAAAGGGTGATTCAACCTCACCAGACAACTGGGCAACCTTCAAAAAACACCTTATGTGGGCGGGTATTGTTGTGATGTTCTTTATCTACAGCATCATCTCTCACAATGTGTATCCAGCCGTTAAGGCATGGTGTCTACTCGTGCTAGCTATCTGTCTGGGTCCTGTTATTCAGTGGCAAATAAGCATCTGGCACGAAACAAAGAAGCGTATTCAAGCGTCTTTCAAAGACTCTTTCCGCTTACGTCGTATTGATCATCAACATATCGAGGAGGCTTCATGAAAAAGCGTCGTATCTTCACTACCCGTCGAATAAGCTATTTTATTGCGACGCTGCTTGTATTAGCAGTTAATGCCAACGCCTGGGTTGAACCGGTTGTTGCGCAAGTAGACTATATTTTGTCTAACCGTTATTCCGTAATCATCAAGGATGGTAAGTGGGAAACTGCAAAACATAACTCCCCAGTAAACTCAATTCATGCTGCTCTTCTTAATACCGGCAAGGTCCTCCTTATTGCAGGTTCTGGCAACAATGAAAAGCGTTTTGAACAGCAAAGCTTCCGCTCTGTCATTTGGGACCCTGCGACTGGTGAATTTAAGGATATTCCAACACCATGGGACGCGTTCTGTGCTGGCCACATTTTCCTTCCAGACGGCAAGCTCCTGGTTGCTGGCGGTACCAAGGGCTACGAAGACCTTGAGCAAACTCCAAAGCTTGAATTCCAGGGCTTAAAAGATTCCTACATCTTTGACCCTGGTACTGAACGCTATGAAAAAGTTGATGACATGAACTTTGCCCGCTGGTACCCAACGCTCGTTGGTTTAGCCGATGGTTCTGTCCTTGCATCTTCAGGTCTCGATGAGCATGGCAACATCTTATGGGGTCAGACCGAAATTTATGACCCAACAACCAAGGACTGGGTTGACCGTCCTGACTTAAACCGTCCATTCCCAACATATCCTGCACTTCTCCTTACCAATGATGGCCGTCTTTTCTATAGCGGTTCAAATGCTGGATATGGTTCAACCGAAGTTGGCCGTACACCTGGTTTCTGGGATTTAAGCAATAACACCTTCCAGGATGTTCCTGGCCTAGAAGAAGCCGACCTCATGGAGACCAGCGCAACGGTTATGCTGCCACCGGCACAAGATCAGCGTGTGATGGTACTCGGTGGTGGTGGCGTCGGTGACTCACCAGTTGCCAGCGACCGTACTGCTATCGTTGATCTCGATGAAGCCAATCCAAGCTTTGTGAGCGGTCCAGACCTTAAAGAGGCTACTCGTTATCCAAATGTTGTTATCCTGCCAGACGACACCGTTTTGCAAACCGGTGGCTCACGCGGATACCGCAAAGACGATGTTCTTGTAACTCAAATCTTTAATCCAAAGACCAATGAATTTAGAGAAGTTGCATCACCACGCGTTGGTCGCAACTATCACTCAGAAGCGTTACTGCTTCCTGATGGTCGTGTTGCTACCTTTGGTTCCGACACCCTCGGTGGCCGTTTCGAAATGCGTATTGAAGTCTATTCACCTGCATATATGTTCCGAGACTCACGCCCAACGGTGAAGATCGAAAACAAGGAAATTACCCAAGGCGGCAGTTTCCATTTCGATACATCTACCCCGGCCAATATAGCAACCGCTAAGCTTATTCGCCCAAGTTCAGTTACGCATGTAACCGATGTTGAGCAGCGTTCAATTACCCTGGACTTCGTTCCAAACGAGACCGGTATTACTGCTACCATCCCAGAAAATCCAAATCTCGTTCCAGCCGGCTGGTACATGATGTT
This sequence comes from uncultured Candidatus Saccharibacteria bacterium, assembly GCA_965231105.1. Lineage (GTDB taxonomy): Bacteria > Patescibacteriota > Saccharimonadia > Saccharimonadales > JACDBH01. The sequence goes on from OZ246417.1 coordinate 528,948, forward strand.
CGTTACTGACCAGCAAGGCACCCCATCGGTTGCTGAGTGGGTGCACGTTCAGTAGCTAACGAGCTCTGATCGAAAACTCAATCGAAGCTTTGTCTCGCAAGTGATCATGCAGGCGATAGTCGCCGGCTTGCAAGGCATCAATAGCGATGAATTCGTTTGGCCTAATCTGCGTCTCTATATAACCAGGATAGTTTATGTGGCTTTCATACACACCAAATGCAAGCTCGTATATTTGTGTATCTAGATTAACTACCTTAATGACGTCACACTGATTAAGGACGAGAGAGCTTTGAGAAAAGGCATCGTCCTTTAGAGTTAGAACGTGTTCAGCACCCGGTAATGCGCACAGTGGTTTCTTCAAAAAACGGTTGTATGCACCAAATCCCACAAGCACGAGGGTAACCACGATAACCGCTATATCCATTTTGCGCAAACCTAAGAAAGCCCCCTTAGTGGACTCGGCTTTTTGTTTTGGTTTTACCGACTTTGTAGTTCTGGTGGCCATCGTTCTATTAAACCTATAGCATATTCTGGCCACCAATTGCCAGCTTTTGGTCCATTAAAGCACTTATTTGGGTTGGGATCGGAGCCATCAGACTCACCTGGACGTTTAATGTATAAGAAGGCATCAACAAGTGGATGACCAGTCTTCGTGGTAGGATGACGACCTAAAGCACGTCCTGGTGGGTTACACCAGTCATGGCTTGGATAAGCCTGATTGTCATAGGGTCCAAGGCCATTTCGTGATGTATCGATCACAAAATGCTTGCCGTCCAGTAGCCCCGCAATAACTTCACCGAAACGGATCGTATCAACTGTGGTTTGAAAGTTAGAGACATTAAGACTAAAGCCATCTGCCTTAGCGACACCAGCTTTTTTGAGCGTATCGGCTACACCAGACTGATTCTTGATCCAGTCACTGTTACCAGCATCAACATATACCGTTGTATTCGGTTGGGCCTTTAGCTTTTCAATGGCGTATTGCATCAGACGCATATAGGCATCTTGTTCTGCCGTACTTAAACAAGGCTGTCCACCATTTTCCGCAAACTGGACATACGATAATGCATCTGGCTCAAGAATAATAATTGCCTTTGCATCTCCAATGGCAGCAGCAAATGTATCTATATATGACCGATAATCCGCTTCATCCTTTGCGCCACCAGCTGAGTATCCCCCGCAATCTCGATGTGGGAAATAATAACTTACCAATACCACAGTTTTGTCGTCCTGTGCTGCGGCAGCCACATATTCGCCCAACTGTGCAGCTTCATCTTGGGTATTCACCCAGCGAGCTTGCGGTACGGCGGCCAATACATCCATAAGCTTAGCTCTCTCCGGCTGAGTTTCTCGCCATGCTGCTGCCTGGGTAGCTGCATTGGAGTCGGGAGAAACGTAGAGTTCAGCGCCTTGCAAGGGGTTTGGAGAGGGATTCAAAATGTGCGCAGCTTCAACCTGCGGTCCGGTTTGAATCGTTTCCGCTTTTTCGGGCTGTGGAGCAGCGGCTTTGTTGTTAAGAACTACAAAACCCGCAATAAACACCACGACCGCTATAGCTGGTGCGAGTACAAACGCTTTGCGAGTCGCGATACGCTTTACATACTGGCGCCAATTCTTTACTACCTTCATATACCTCAATCAAAAACACCCTGTTCAGAATGCTATATTATTACAGATATAGATTCTAAAAGCAACCCGTAAGTCTTGCAAAAACAGGGGTAATTTGCTAAAATTTTGCCTTGTAGTATTACGTTTCTAAAAAACTAATATCACATCCGGGCCAGTAGCTCAGCTGGTTAGAGCGTCTGCCTCTTAAGCAGAATGTCGAGGGTTCGAGTCCCTCCTGGCCCTCCAAGAAAATTGTAGAATTTATTTGTATAAAAGACTTCTAAACAGAGGTCTTTTTTATTTGTGGAATACGAGCTTCTTAGCAGTTTCCATGCCACTTTCTAATGCCCCGTTCATATAGCCCACATCAGCCGCGATATGTTCACCTGCAAAATATAAGTTGCCTGCGTTTTGTTTTAATACCGGCCTTAACTCAAACCACTGTTCGGGCTGCCATATAGAATATGCACCTCCCGCAAATTTGTCCCTATCCCAACGTTTCTGCAATACCTTTTCTAAATAGACTGTATTTTTCTTCTTAAGCTTTAGTGAGCGCAGAGTTTCTGCTAACTGCTCTTTTTCATTGAGCTTGTGGAATTTCTTTTGATAATCTCCGAATGTATAACTGTTTAGAGCTCCCCATTTGCTTGCACGCTGCCTATCCGTGCTGTGATACACCTGGCATGCCGCAGTGTCGCTGTATACACCTGTCCGTTCTTTTTTCCAGAAGCGCTTGCTGAATATATAAGCAGTCTTAGTGATGTGGGCATAATCTAATTTCTCAAGCGCAAGCAGTGTTTCCGTTGGGATGCCCGCCTTACTCAAATCAAGGTCCAGAAGCGGCTTTGTGGGCAAGGTGCAGATAACTTTTTCAGCGGAAAAACTTTTTCCCGTTTCGTCGGTAATAGTTATTTTATCCTTCTTTTGAACAATAGAAGTCGCAACAAAACCAAGCTTAATTTTATCTTCGCCAATACGTTCAGCAAGTTTATGAACTATCTGGCTGTTGCCGCCGATTACTCGCAAATCATCACCATCCGGTTTATCTTTGTCTAAAGAAATGTTTCTATATAGCACGCTGTATGCCGACATATCTTTGAGCATGCAACCCATTATTGATCCCATGCGCGCTTGCAAAACTGCTTGAGTAAAGTCTGAGGTTTTCGTCTGTTTTAAATAATCTTCGAAACTTATTTTGTCGAGCTCGATGAGGCTTTCGGGTGTATACGAATTATTAATTTGACCCAGTAGCCTACTAAATTGTCTCTGCCATTTTGTTTGGAAGAGGCGACCACCCTCTTTCACATATCGGTCATCCACAAAAAGATCTCTGCCCGCCCTATGGGGAGCTAATTCAAGACCCAAGACCCTACACAGATGCTTTATGCGCTTGTGGCCATAGCCAATCCATTCGCCACCAAGCTCAATGGTTAGAGCACCATCGTCAGTAGGTACAAGCTGGGTAAAGACCCGTCCACCAATACGCTTCCGTGCTTCAAGAATAAGAAAGTTATCTACACCCAGGTTTTTAAGTACATATGCTGCACCAAGACCAGCGAGTCCAGCCCCCATAACAATGACATCATAATGTTCTGCTTTTGTAGATTGTTTCATTTTTTATGCTTTTTATACCATAAGCATACACCGAATTCGTAATATCAGCTCGCTTACTATATTTAACGGCTATTTCCCATGCACTTCATTTTACTGTTATACTGCACGTTGAAGATAGCTTTATTAAGGAAACAGTCTCGTGAAGTTCCGGAAAATAAAGATTCCTAAAAATATCCCCGTTGTTAACCCGCTCATGCTTGGGGATATCTTGTTTCATAAAGACAAGCGTGTCGAACTATTCTTAGAGCTACAGCCCGAAACCCGCATTGAGATGCTTGGGTCATTAACTCGTCCTGTTAAGCGCGAGATCTTAATGAAGATCCCTGAGGATGATCTTCTCGCCATTCTTCAAAGCGTTGATCCTGACGATGCAACTGACCTTCTGCAGATTCTTTCGCGCAAAAAACGCGAACGAATTATGCAGCTGCTTAGCCAGGATCTTAAGGATTCTATCTCAACGCTGCTCGAATTCGATGCTGAAACCGCTGCTGGTCTTATGAACCTCGACTACATACAGGTCGATGTTGAAGATAATATTGCAGATGTAGCGAAAAAGTTCCGCGAACATGAACGACGCACGGGTCGCCCTCCCGTTATCCTTACTACTAAAGAAGGTAAGCAAAGCGGTTTTTTGCCTGGACATGAGCTGGGCTTTGCACGTAAGACTGAGCGCATTGGCAAGTATGTAAAGCGAATGCCCACTATTTCATATGCTGCATCGCTTGATGAAGTGTCCGATTTATTCCAGGCACATCCACACGGAAAAGTTGCAGTACTTAATGATGCCGAAGATGTGATCGGTATCATTTATTCGGATGATATTCTAAAACTTATCCAGAACCGTGAAGCTTCCAGCCTGTACGACTTCGCCGGTATCCGCCAGGAAGAAAGTGTTTCCGACTCCACAAGACGCAAAGTTAAAAACCGTTATCGTTGGCTTATCATCAACCTAGGTACCGCCTTTTTGGCTGCCTTTACCGTAAGTCAATTTGAGGACACATTATCTAAATATGTCCTTCTGGCCGTGTACATGCCAATCGTAGCTGGTATGGGCGGTAACGCTGCAACGCAAACACTAGCCGTATTGGTACGCGGTATTGCATTAAAACAGATTGAGCTACGAACTGCTTTTAGAACGCTTTGGAACGAACTGGGCGCAAGTCTCATTAATGGCCTCATTAATGCCGTGTTAGTAGCAGCGGTTGTTATTGTGCTGAACCGCGATCTTAAGATTGCAATCATCCTTGCACTTGCCATGATTATCAACATGCTGGTAGCAGCCTTCTTTGGTACATTAGTACCCCTTGTTATGTCCAAGCTCGGCAAAGATCCCGCTGCATCAGCTACGATATTTATTACTACCGCAACTGATGTATTAGGCTTTATGGTCTTCTTAGGGCTTGCAACCGCAATTTTAAATTAGTGTTTCCGTTCCCAAATTTGATAGCGAAACGTAGTGCCATTTTCAGTTAACGGCGGCTCTTCCTGTGTTAATACGAATTCATTTTCAAATTCCGGAAAGAATGTATCGCATGCAAAGTCACCCTCTACGCGCGTGAGGTAGAGGTGGGTTGCGTATGGTAGGGCCTGGGCAAATACCTGCCCGCCGCCACCCACCCATGTGTCTTCCTGAACATTTTCAAAAAAAGATTGAAGATCGTGCCTAATTTCTACATTGTCTGCTTCTCGTTGATCTTTTGTTAATACCGTATTTTTATGTGGCCCGTATGGTTTACGTCCATTTGCTACATATGTCTTCCAGCCCATTACCACAGGGCCCTGAGCTAATAAATTTTTAAAGTATTTTTTATCACTGGGTAAATCCCACGGAATTTTATTTTTCTTCGCAATTCCCCGCTTGTCATCGATTGCTGCTACAAAATTAACTCTAAGCATTACATAAGTTCCTTGTGTGTATGGCGTAACTCACCGATTAAATAAAAAGAGCCAGTAATCAAACCTATGCTGCCGGTACTTTCTAATAATAGCCGATACGCTTTATTTACGTTTCGCTCAACTCGCACGTGTTCAATACCAATTTCTTTTGCTTTTTCTGCAAGTACAGCCGAGTCGGTTGAAACAATCGGCGTATCCTGCATGCCGGTGAATTCAGATATGATCAGTTCTGCAGCGATAGACTTCAAAAGTGACAGCACATCTGCATGTTCCTTGCCCTCTTTCATGCCTAAAAGTACCGTTGCTTTCTGGCCTGGAAACAGTTTCTGAAAGCTTGAAACGAGTGCACGCATCTTCTGCTCATTATGCGCCCCATCCATAATGATGACTTTATTATTAATCTCGTGCCGATCCATGCGGCCTGGCACTTTTGTATGCAATGTCTCTTCTAGTTCTGATTCAGTTAGTTGCCTAAGCCCGTCACGTTTTTGTATAAACGTATATACTTCATGCGCTAGCAGCCAGTTACGTTGCTGAAATGCGGGGAGTATTGCGGAAAACTTTCCATCAAGCTTGTTTTGCTCAAATGTATGTAAGCGGGCATTATTTTGCATACAACGTAATTCAAACGGCTTCATAACTTCATCCGCCTGCTTATACATAAGAACCTCGTTGCCCTCGTGAATGATCCCTGCTTTCTGGGCAGCTATTTTTGGCAAGGTTTTACCGAGAACATGCATATGGTCATAGCCAATATCGGTAATAACACATACCTTATCAGCCTGCTGAGCCACATTCGTTGCATCATGCAAACCACCTAATCCCGTTTCGATTACCGCATAATCGACTGCAATTTTCTTGAAGTACCAATATGCAAAAGCAATGATTAGCTCAAAATATGTCGGCTCAATTTTTGCATCCGTAACAATATCAACCAGCTCTCCGAGGGCATTACAAAATTCTTTCTCCTCTAATACATGAGAATTGATCTGCAAACGCTCAGCAACTGAATCGACATGTGGCGATACAGTGAGACCAGTTTTTTTACCAGCCTTTGCGAGAAGTGCTGCAATATAATATGCAGTCGAGGTTTTGCCTGAAGTACCGGCGATATGAACTATCTTAAGCTCAGCCTGAGGATTACCGAGCGCGTTCATGAGTAACTTCATTCGCTCCACCTGAATATCACGCCCTGTTATTTCCCGAGTCAATGGAATATATCTTGCAAGAACTGCTTCAGCTTCTTCAAAGTTCCGAATTTGTGTCATAACTACTTATTGTACAGAGAAAATGGTAAAATATCACAGTTCTAGGTATGCGCCCGTAGCTCAGTGGATAGAGCGTCTGGCTTCGGACCAGAAAGTCGGGAGTTCGAATCTCTCCGGGCGTACCACATCTGTACCCTAAATAGACGTCAGAACCGGCGTCTATTTTGTTATTATCAGAGCATGCAACCGTATACTTCAAAACTGATAGTGCTTCGTGGCAATTCAGGCTCAGGTAAAAGCACAGTAGCTAAAAAACTCCGTGAAGCTAGCCATAGAAAAGTAGCTATAGTTGAGCAAGACTACTTACGCCGATTCATACTAAAAGAAAAAGAAACTGAAGGCACAAACAATATTGCGCTCATCGAACAAACTGTAGAATTTGCACTTGCTCATGAGTATGATGTCATTCTAGAAGGTATTCTTTATTTCCCACGCTACGGTGAGATGTTAAAAAGATTAGCCAACAAATGTCCCGATAATTACTTCTTCTATTTTGATGTTAGCTTCGAAGAAACCTTAAAACGGCACGCTACAAAACCTAATGCACATGAGTTTGGCGAGAAAGAAATGCGTGACTGGTACAAGCCGAACCAACTAACCAATTTTGAGAACGAGTACATTATCTCCGAAACATCACCCATTGAAAACTCAGTTAGCACGATACTAAAGCAGGCTGGATTATAAGCGTTCTAACTTCAGCTACTAAGCTGTACCGGAACGCTTATGCTTAAATTCAAAAATAGACATGTCTATTGCTACATGTTTATTTTGTATAACCCCTTTACTTCTTAGACATCTTGCTGGCAATAGCAATTCTTTTAGGCTCTGGTAGCGGTGTTAGGGGAATACTGACCCTCAATACGCCGTCATCCAGTTGGGCTTCAATTTTATCAATATCTGCCCGTTCAGGTAATGCAATCCGCCTGTAGAAGCTGCTGGAGCTTTCACGAACAACATATTTTTTATCTTTGTCTTCCTCTTTTTCATGCCGCTCAGCACTGATTACTAAAGCGTTGTTCTCAACTTGGATACTCACGTCATCCTGCTCAAAGTTAGGTAAGTGCGCCTCAACCTTTAGTTGGTTATCTTTGGTGTAAACATCAGTCGTAGGTATATTGATGCCTTTGAGAGGCGATATGAAGTCATCGCCAAAAAATTGTTTTTGCAATGCGCTCAGCTCTGCAAAAGGATCCCATCTTACGAGACTGCTCATTATAGTTCTCCTTTCATTATTGTTAAATAAATCTGTGAGAAGCATAACTAGCTTCTATTAAGATTTTAGGAAATTAGCACTCGCATGTCAAGAGTGCTAATTCTGGATTTAAGAGAATAGTTCTAACCTGTGCAAGAATGTTGCACCAGAACACTTATGCTTTCAATCAAGACAGATATTATTAATAATTAGTTTATGGCCTCCCTTGAGCAATTTGGCATCATTCCTTCCAGCACAACGTCTCCAGCGCTTTTAGAAGAAAGATACCGCTTTGGGCATGACGTGTATACTGAACAGGCTTTTGAAGTTTTGCACCGTGTGAGCGACTTTACAGCAACCGAGGTGCCTTATACTTTAGATACTTTTATAAGTCGATGGCATCCGTCAGGATTTATGATTTATCAGCTTGGAACAGTACCGGGGTTAGGGATGCTCCGTTTGCATGTGTGGCCCGATACTGAACGGAAGCAGGAACAGAAGGGCGATACTATACATGATCATGCTTGGCATGTGGTCTCGCTTGTCTTAAAAGGAGTCTATACTGATGCCCTTTTTGAGGTAGATAAAGAAGACTCTATTTCTGAAGAGGATCGTAAAATAAAGGGCCTGCTCAGATTATTTGAAGCTAGCTATAAACCAGATACGTCCCAGGAACTTTCAACAGGTGGTACATGTGTACGAGCTATCCCAAGTGCTGAAAGAATCGTTCATGAAGGTGAGGTTCACGCGATAGAGCCAAGCGTTTTTCACCAACCAACTATTGCTACCGCTGAGGCTACGGTAACACTCGTGCTCAATTCTTTTCGAACCCACGATTACGGCCCATATGTACTCATTGATGGTCCTGCGGTCCCCATCCCCGAGATCAGACAATCATTAACTGAAGATGACCTAGCAGTCACGAAGCAAATACTTATAAGATGAGCTAGCTCTAACTTGGTATACGCTACCCTTATGCTTTGAATACATGATTGATTAACATAGAATTTGTGTATGTATTTTGGAACAGAACCTTACGGGCTAGAAGATTATATTAAGTACAAAGGTGACGGCAGTAACATGTATCGCGGAGAAGGCTTTGGACAACCACGCGCGCTTCGTATTGGTGATGTATTGGCCAACGGATTAGAAGTAGCTAAAATTCCTTATGAGGCGGGCAATGGTGGGGTTGGCTTAACTTTCACGGATCGTTCAAGCCGTCGCGTCCCAGGAAGAATCCCTTTATTATTAGAGAACGGGGAACGCGGTAAATTACCGATTGACCTTTCTGTTGGGGACATCTTCGAGACAGGCTGTGTAGTTCTCGCAAATCCTGGCAAACTAGATATTAATGACCCGCGTTACGAGCAAGGTGGCTCCGAGGTAGGAATAACTATTACAGGCGGTCTCGGTGGGCACTCAATTGAGGTTCCCCATGATTTAGTAATAGCACTGAATAGAGAGACCTACCCTCCCTTTTCGGATACGGTTTTTGGCGCTTTTGTGCTTGAGAATACATTGAGAATGCATGGAGCAGCTCGACAGAACTTGCCAAAACTTGGTCAGCTGGCGTTAGAAATTTAAGGCATGGGACCTTATTAAATATGACTACTCGATCGGTGCCTTCGGAAGTGATCGCATCACAGTTCAATAAGCTAGTCTTACAGACTCCTATTTTGCACGAAGCTAATATTGCTAGAGCGCACATATTATTAACGCCACATTTTATAGACCGAATTATGGACCATACTTTAACTGAAGAGATAGATCGCTATGAACCAAGCGACACGAAGGCAGACGCAGCTGAGGCATGGCTTGGCCGTTTTGCAACAGACGAATTATGGGATGCAGGCTATGGAGCTCCGGGATGGGCAGCATTATTTAATAGAAAAGTTACCAGCCTAGATTCCGTCGGTCCAGATCGGACTTTGCCTTTTCTCGTTCCCGTGGATAGACAGTCTGGTTTTATAGTAAGCACTCTGGAAACTAATCCGGATATTGTAGAGATGGAAAGAGAATTTACTCCTCGAGCACTTACCTTTCTTATTGAGAAAGGTCTATGGCATCAATGACTCTTCCTGCCTATTTTTCTTGTACTTGCAATGAAGTAATTAAACAGAAATAATTACCGCATGACTGGAAATGTTTTATTGAGCGATCACGATTACCTAAAGCTTCGTGTGGAATCTCGCCAAGCGCTCTATGAATTAGGCGTATCTTCTAACCCCGGTTTTACTGATCGAAATATTATAAACGGCCTCTCGCGTGCTTTAGGCATACCGAGTAACTTTCCGGAAACGGCAGATTGGTCTGAATACTCAGGCGAGTTATTCAGAGATTCATTGGGCGAGATTCTTGGTCTAGAAGTACCCCCTCGAATAGACGATGTCGTTACAGGACTTCGTAATATTTATTCTTAAGTACTCCTCACCGTACACAAGTGCGTATGCTACCATAAAACCATGAATAAGAAGTCTCAGCCCTCCCCCCTTATTCAGTTCATAGTTAGTTTTGCTATCCCCCTTATTATCCTTACGCGTTTTAGTTCAGACTCTCACTTAGGACCTTCAAAAGCACTGCTTTTAGCTTTAGCCTTTCCTATTTTGTATGAAATATATAGCATCCGGATACGGCGAAAGGTCAGCATGTTTTCGGTACTAGCCGTGGGCGGCATTATAGTAACTGGTGCCATAAGCTTGCTGGGATTAAGCGAAGGGTGGTTAGCGATTCGACGCAGCGTCCCATACTTCGCCGTAACCGCGGCTCTACTTATTTCAGTTCGTATTAAGCATCCGATCGTGAATGCAGTTTTACCGCAGGTACTTGATATGGAGAAAATTATGGCAGTCGCCAAAAAGAATCGCTCCTTACCTAAAATCGAACACGCAATACAAGTAACAAGCCATGTAGCGAGCGGCATATTTTTTGTTATTGGAATTGTGAGCTACGTTCTAACCAGAATTATAATAATGAGCCCAACGAATACTGCAGGTTTTAACGAAGAATATGCACGGCTCAGAGTCTTAAGTATTCCTATCATTACCGTTCCTTTAATTATTGGCATCGTTATAGCGATTACGTATCTTACGGGTCGCATAGAAAAATTAACCGATCTTAAGACTGAAGAATTGCTGAAGAAAAAATAGTTACGCTTATCGTTTATACTGGTGGTTATGCTAATCGACATCCTTGAGAGTGTAGCGCTCGGTTTTATAGTCGCCGCCGCACCTGGTGCCGTTCTTATAGAGTCCATCCGAAGAGCGATCTTTGACAAGACAACAATCCGAGATTTTACAGCCGGTAACTTGGTAGGGATGGCACTCTTAATCGGAGGTTCTTTCGTTGGGATCACCACACTTGCGGATAATCTTTCCGTTGAAAAAGCTCTTGGCATTACGGGTGGCAGTGTCTTAATAATACTTGGGTTAAAGTCGGTTTTAAGTAAGCCTAAATACCGCTCCCCTCACAAAAGAGTTTCAAAGCTAAAAAGCAGATACAGCTCCTTTGCGACCGGTCTCATCCTGGCTGTAGTTAACCCAATACGAATTGCGCTATGGGTTTCTTTGACGAGCGTAATCTTACATGAAGATCCAACCCTTCACTCAGCAGTCGCTAAAGCGCTCAGCTTATTTGCGGGTTTTACGTTATTTTATATAGTCCTTATCACTATTCTTCTAAAAGTAGGTCCGCGTATAGACCACAAGTACTTACTATGGCTGTCAAGACTACTGGGTTTAGTCATAGTTGCGTACGGTATTAGTATGTTAGTCCAAATAGTAAGATAGTGCTTATGTTCTATCCATTTCTCGAAAATTAGATATATACTTTCATCATGAATTCAGCCATGATCGCTATTCTTTATGGACTTGGTGGCGCTATTGGCTGGGGTGCTTCTAATTTCTTTGCCGCAAAATCTACCCGAGAGAAAAACGTAGTGCTAACAGTATTCAACTCCCAGTTATTACTTTTTCTCGCAATGGGAGTTATTGCGTTGGTATTAAAACCTGAGGTACATATATCACCCGAGATGCTCGCATTCATTGCGTTCAACTACCTCATTTTTACCGTAGGACTTGTAATATCTTATAAAGCCTACGCCATGGGCCCCGTAAGTGTAACTGCTCCAATTGTGGGGGCTAATTCTTTGGTTGTAGTTGTTGTTTCTGTTCTATTTTTGAATGAAGTATTGCAGCGTAATCAGTGGCTGGGCATAGCCTTGCTGTTTTTAGGCCTTATAGTAGCGTCTCAAGAGAGAAGAAGGCGAGAAAGAAAAATACACCTTAAAACTTCTGGAATTTTTCTGGCTTTTATCGCGCTGTTACTCATTGGTCTCGGAATTGCAGGTTTTGTGTACGCAATTGGCGAGATTGGCTGGGAAATGGCCGTGCTGCTTGGGTACTTTTTCCCTGCATTGTGGTCTGGTTTATATCTCCTCGCTAAAAAGCAATTAAAGACACCGCGTATTTCAAAAAGCATCGCAGGACTTACCGCTTTCCAGCTACTTGGTACGGTATCGGTTAGTGTAGGGGTAGAGAAATCCCTTGCAGCCCTTGTAGTTCCTGTGTCGTCTGTATCGCCGTTGATTACATCGATTCTGGGTCTTATTTTGTTTCAAGAGAAAACCGCTAAATATAAGCTCGTCGGGGCTGCTCTTATTATTTTAGGCCTGGTATTAATTTCTATATAAACCGGACTTACAAGAACAGCCCTGCTTTCTGTAAAGATGTTGCCCAAGCGCTTATTCTGTTACTATATTCGTAAGGCCTAAAAACAAAATGCCAAATAGAAGTTACCATTTTCATATAACAAAGAAACAAGAGAAAAAACTTATTAATAGAGTTTGTGGTGTTTTCTCTATATTAATGCCGCTTACCGCTATTCCGCAGATAACTCTTTTATATAGCACGAAAGATGCGGGTAGCCTTTCGCTGATTATGTGGGTACTCTATTGTGTGGGCTCTGTACCATTTCTGATGTTTGGCATTATCTATAAGCACTGGCAGCTCATTGTACTGAACATACTGTGGCTCATTGTTCAGGCCATCATGATCGTCGGTATACTGATGTATCGATAGGCCCCTGGTATACTTGAGGCATGCCAAATATCAAGCAAGCTACAACGATCGATTTTAAAACTAAGCTGTTCAACATCGACTCATGGACTATTCTCAAATTGCCTCAAGAAGCGAGTGCAAAACTTCCGTCACGCGGCCAGGTAATGGTTAAGGGCACAATTAACGACTTCCCTTTTCAAACGCCGCTTGAGCCAGACGGGAATGGAAGCCACTGGTTTAGGGTAGATAAAAACTTACAAAAATCTATAGGAGCCAGCGAGGGAGATGTCGTCACATTAGCAATTGAATCCACAAAAGAATGGCCCGAACCGGAAGTGCCGGCAGACATAAAAAAGGCCTTAGTAGAGAACCCTAAGACAAAAGAGTTGTGGGCGCGTATTACTCCAATGGCACGGTGGGAGTGGCTTCGCTGGATAGGCTCAACTAAGCAAGCTGAGACGCGCAAGCATCGGATTGAAGCAGCGGAATCAAAACTTCTCCGCGGAGAGCGAAGACCCTGCTGCTTTAACCGAAGCATGTGCTGCATACCAGACGTGTCAAAAAACGGCGTTCTTCTTGAGCCGGTAGCAAAATAAGCTTTCCTAAAGTTTAATGGGCTCTTTTGGAAAACCTTTTTTCATTGCATGTTCAATAGCCACCTGTAACTGCGGTGTACGAAACGAAAGTTTTGAAAAAGCAGCCTTGTTTGCCCACATTGGCTGATGTGTATTGACACTTATTCTATTTAAGAATGCTTCTTCAGAAGTATCCTGGATAGCAATATTATCGTACGGAGCTACTTCACATATGTAGGTATACTGCTGATTGTATGGCTCGGGGTGCTCTTCAAAAAATACAAGTCGCGAAGAAGTAACGTCAAGGCCAGTCTCCTCTTTCACTTCTCGCTTTAGTGCCTCTTCAACTGTTTCGCCGTCATTAACTCGTCCGCCAACCAAGGTAAAGTATTCACTTCCCTGTTTGTTGCGGTGCATAACCAGGATCTTATCGCCTTGAATAATTATAGCTCGTGCTGCTTTTCCCATACCGTACCAGTGTACACTGTGAACCCAAAATTTTTAGCATACGCGTCAAGAAAAATATACTACTCATCCGATGCATTAAATTTCATAGAGAGCTCTAGCTTTTTACGAGATGATAGAGAGTGCCAACTAATACGAAGGGAGAGCGTATGGCAAATAACACTTCAAACCGAGGTTTTGCGTCTATGGACGAAAACAAGCGGCGGGAGATTGCGCGCAAGGGTGGCGAAGCAAGTCCTGGAAACTTTAAAAATGATCCACAGAAAGCACGCGAAGCTGGTCGCAAGGGTGGCGAAAATAGCCGTCGTACAGAGAGCTAATTACACCCTGTAATACGAAAGGAGCCCTTGAAATAGGGCTCCTTTTTAATTCTGATCATCTTTTGGTCGTTTTGTAGATTTTGGCGCGGGCAGTGATCGAAGAATCTTCGGCTGCGAAGCTTGTTCTATTGTTTTTTGTAGAACTTCAATGACACTTTTTGCATGCTCAATACTCATGCCAACTCTAGCTGCAGGCAATGTTTGGCCATTCTGGCCAGTACTCTGCATGAAGTTCATGATAACTCCGAAGTCATTAACCACCACATTTACCATATCCGTATAAATAATTCGGGCATCAACGGGCAAAATCACTACAGGTTGAGACCGAAGCGATGACTCGTCAAAGCCACCCTGTACGGGCGGAAGCTTACCATCTTCGTATCCGGCGAGTTCCCATAATTTCGTTGTCTGCTCTTCCTGCATATCAAAGTGTGTTGAAAGCAGTAAAAGGATATCTTCACTTGGACGCAGCTCACCACGCTCAATCTTTTCGAGCGAATCAATATCAATTTCCACTGCTCCTGCCACCTCCGCAACTGTTTCATTAGATATTTTGCGCAGGCGAGCAATTTCATCACCTAAAGTTTTATATGGGGTATCACCTCTTTGCATATCAAATATCGTACGCGCGACTGGTTAAACTTGCAAATAAAAGAGGTATACTATGTAAGACCATGAAAATACTTGAGGGAGTGTCGCTTAAACTCTATTCCACTATGCGGCTTGGCGGCAAAGCCGACTACATGACCGAGGTTCATACCGCAGAAGATATGAAAGAGGCGGCGGATTGGGCGGCAGAAAAGGGCGTACCACTCATTGTTGTGGGTGAAGGCAGCAATATTGTCTGGAAAGATGAAGGCTTTAAAGGTCTTGTTGCAATCAACAAAATCAAAGGCTTTAAGAAAGTATCAGAAGATATGGTCTCTGCTACATATCATATTGGAGCCGGCGAAGAATGGGATGCTGTTGTTGAGCGACTTACCAAGCAAGGACTTAGTGGCGTAGAGTGTCTTTCGCTTATTCCTGGTACAGCCGGTGCGACACCCGTACAAAATGTGGGCGCGTACGGGCAAGAAATTAGCCAAACACTTGAGAGCGTGGATGCCTATGATACCAAAACTAAAAAGCTCGTTACTATCGACAATAAAGATTGTGAATTTGGCTATCGAGACAGTCGGTTTAAATCAGCGGATAAAGGACGTTTCTGGATTACCGGTATTACATTAAGACTTTCTAAATCAGTTCCTGAACCGCCTTTTTATGACAGCCTGCAAAATTATTTAACACAGCATGATATAACAGAATATGATGCCCCTACCTTGCGTCAGGCTGTCATTGCTATCCGTTCTTCAAAACTACCCGATTGGCATAAGGTAGCAAACAACGGTTCTTTCTTTGCAAATCCAATCGTAGAC
The DNA here is from genome assembly GCA_965231105.1 of uncultured Candidatus Saccharibacteria bacterium. Lineage (GTDB taxonomy): Bacteria > Patescibacteriota > Saccharimonadia > Saccharimonadales > JACDBH01. The sequence continues at coordinate 544,355 of OZ246417.1, forward strand.
AAGAAAACATTCGCAACCATCAAGGCTCAACACCCAGATGTTGTTGCATGGGAATATGAAGGCAAACACAAGATTGCAGCGGGTTGGCTTGTTGAAGCCGCTGGCCTAAGAGGCTTCGTCGACAAAGAGACCGGCATGGCAACTTCAGAAAAGCAGGCACTTGTCATTATTAACCAGCATGCCCACTCGACTGCGGATCTTCTTAAATTCAAGCAAAAAATTGTTGATGCAGTTAAAGAAAAATTTGGCATCACCCTCGAACAAGAACCGGAACTTATTCCTTAGGTATCACTCGGCAAAGGAAATGCACTCGTAAATGCCGCTACCTCTGCTTTTATCTTGTCTAGAGCTGTTTCGTCATCACGCGCCTTAATAGCGGCAAGCATTTTTTGAGCCACAAATTCCATATCGTCTTCTTTTAACCCGCGGGTGGTAATGGCTGGCGTACCCAGCCTAAAGCCACTTGGTCTAAATGGTGGCAGCGTATCGTTTGGGATAGCGTTACAGTTACCGGTTAGACCAACACGGTCTAAAACATCTTGTGTTACACGACCATCAATATCAAAGCTGCGTGGCATATCGAGCATAATCAGGTGATTATCTGTTCCATTCGTTACCAGCTTAAAACCCGCTTTCATGAGTTCATCTGCGAGCCTTTGGGCATTCTTCAGGACTTGTTTTGCGTACACCTGGAATTCTGGTTCGAGAGCCTCTCCAAACGCTACTGCTTTTGCAAGCGTGTTATTCATGTGTGGACCACCCTGAAAACCAGGAAATACTTCACGGTCTATAAGGGTGGGAAGATTTTCGACAGTTTTTTCCGGTGCTTTCAGCGGGTTGCTTACTGTTCCTCTGCTTAGAATTAATCCACCGCGAGGACCACGCAACGTCTTATGCGTCGTGCTGGTAATAATATGAAAACCAAAATCAAACGGATTAGGCAAGGCCTTGCCAGCAATGAGTCCTGCAATGTGCGCCATATCGGCCATGAGCACCGCATCGACTTCCTTCGCAATAGCCGCAAATTTTGCATAATCAAGACTTCTTGGATACCCACTAAACCCAGCAAGTAAAATCTTTGGCTTCTCTTTTAATGCAACATCACGCATTTCATCGTAATCAATCTCACCGGTTTCTGGATCCTTTACCCCATAGCGGACAAAGTTATACAGCTTAGCACTTGCCGTGACAGGCGCACCATGAGTTAAGTGCCCACCATGATCCAGGCGCATGGCCATAATAGTGTCGCCCGGGTTAAGCCACGCTTGATACACCGCGATATTAGCGGGCGCACCGCTATGCGGCTGCACATTGGCATGATCTGCACCAAAAAGTTGTTTTGCACGATCAATAGCAAGCTGCTCTACCTGATCGGTGTTTTCTTGACCGCCATAGTAACGCTTGCCGGGATAGCCTTCAGAGTACTTATTGGTAAAAATGCTACCTAAGGCCTCTAAGACATCTTTTGAAACATAGTTCTCGGACGGAATTAATTCCAGTCCTTCACGTTGTCTCTTTTGTTCTGCTTCTAGTAGTGCTTGGAGTTTTTTATCGTGCAACATACATGCCTCGTTTTCTTGTATTAACGTTCTTTTAAATGGTATTTGCAAGGCACTAGATCATGGGTGTATTGTAAAGGGTGACACGCAAAAATAAAAACCAGCAAAAAACAAGGATAGACATAATTATATCAGCCGTGATATAGTTCATACGCTTATGACTACCACAAGCGAAAAAATAGGCAAGTTAATTTATCAAGTACGACAAGAAAAAGGCCTAACACAGGCCGAATTTGCGAAACGTTTACAAACCTCACAGTCAGCCGTAAACCGCATCGAACATGGCAAACAGAACTTAAGCATGGATATGCTTGGCCGTATTAGTGATGTTTTAAATAAGCAAATTATCAGTCTTAATACTGATGCTATTAATCTTCGTATTGAAGGCGGCCATGAATTAAAGGGCGAAATCACACTGAAGCGCAGCAAGAATGCTGCCGTCGCATTATTATGTGCTTCACTTCTTAACTACGGTGTTACCCGCTTTAAAGCTTTCCCACGTATTGAAGAGGTTAACCGTATTATTGAGGTCCTGGAGAGCATTGGCGTAAAGGTACGTTGGTTACCGGGCAATGATCTTGAAATTCGTCGGCCTGCTGAGCTTAAACTCGATAGTATCAACGCGCATTCCGCTCGATTGACCCGAAGTGTACTTATGCTTCTTGGTCCACTGATGCACGACTACTCAAACTTCAAAATTCCCTATGCCGGCGGCTGTAAGTTAGGCACACGAACTGTAGCGCCTCACCTATTCGCACTGGAGCAATTCGGCATGGATGTCGTTGCCAAAACGGGTCACTATAACGTAACAGTTAATAAAAAGGCTGCAAATCATCTCATCCTTTATGAAGCCGGTAATACCGTTACCAATAATGTACTTATGGCAGCTGCACGAACTACTTCAGAAACAATCATTCAAGGTGCAAGCGCTGATTATATGGTGCAAGATTTATGTACGTTTCTTAAGCGTCTTGGCGTAAAGATAGAGGGAGTCGGCTCACCCGTACTGAAAGTAACGGGTGTACCAAAAATAAAAAAGAATATTACCTTTGCCCCTACTGAGGATCCGATTGAAGCGATGTTCTTTATTTCTGCGGCAGTCGCCACCAATTCACAGCTTACCATCCGCCGTGTGCCTATTTATTGGATTGGCCTAGAGCTCTTAAAACTTAAGAAGATGGGTCTTAACTATAAGACAAGTAAGTCTTATCCTGCCGATAACGGTATTACTGAACTCGCAGATATCACCATCTATAAGCATGATGGCAGCTTAAAAGCACTCAGTGAAAAACTCCATCCAAATCTATGGCCGGGTATTAACCCAGATAATATTCCCTATTTTGTACCAATTGCTGCTGTCGCTGCCGGACGCACACTGATTCACGACTGGATGTTTGAAAACCGTGCCATCTACTACACCGAAATGACTAAGATAGGCATGAATATTGAGCTTGCCGATCCACACCGTATTTATATTAATGGTCCAACTAAATTTAGCCGGGGAGATGTTGTTTGCCCCCCTGCCCTTCGCCCTGCAAGTTTGCTCCTTATTGGTATGCTTGGTGCCGAAGGTTCCTCTACCTTACGCAATGTCTATACCATTAATCGTGGTTATGAAGATCTTGCCGATCGCTTAAATAGCCTCGGCGCTCATATTACTGTCGTACACGAAGTTTAAGACTTAGAAACGTCTTGAAGTACGGCGTCAGTCAGCTGGTAGCGACGACCTTCAGTCGTCCAGCCCTTAACTTCTTGCTGGAATTTCTTCAGCAGCATGACCTCAAAGAAAGCCATAACATAGATACCAATCTCAAGCCATCGAAGGAAATAGAAGTATGGCAAAGCACCTAAAAGATTCCAACGCTTAATCTTTGCTGAAGCTATGATAGCAATAAAGCCATTCAATATAACATCGGCGGCAATTGCTACTGGCAAAATCATCCAGTTACCGGTATATGCAATGACGAGTGGTATAAGAATAAATAACTGCAAGAAGAATACGATTGTTTGCGCCATTTGAAAGCCAAGACTGATATCAATTCGGTTTAGACCGCGACCGATCTTATACTTCTTTACGCCTTGGAAGAATCCACGTTGCCATCGCAAGTTTTGCTTGCAGAAATCTTTTAGCGTCTGTGGATCTTGCGTATAGTTAATTGCTCCAGGAATAAAGACAATTTTACCTAAGTTCTTACGGTGCACCTGCAAGGTAATATCAAAGTCTTCAGTTAAACTGTTACCGGTAAATTCAAGCTGAGATAGAATATCTGTTCTAAAAGATGTAATAGGGCCAGGAAAAACAGAGATCATGTTTAGCCAAGACTGGACACGACGGGCAACATGCTGACTGTAGGTATAGGTTAATGCACGGTATGTACTAATCCAGTTACCACGCATGCTTTGCACAAAACCAACGGCAACTGCATATTTTTTAGAATTAAGCTTGCGCTTGTATACACGGAAATAATCCGGCGAAAAGATACTGTCTGCATCTGCAACATGGAGCCACTCGTACTGCTTCTCGATATCAAAATACTTAATGGCTTTTAAAACCGCTCCCGCTTTACCACTCCGCTCGACGGTCAGCACATTATGTGCCCCCAATGATTCAATAGCGAGCTTTCGCGTATTATCGCTTGAGTTATCATCAACAACATAAATATCACGCTTAGGCTGACCTGCAGCGATAGCTGTCTGGATAGTAGTGGCAATGATGAGTTCTTCGTTATGACCAGGCAATAGTAAGGCCATCTTACGACGACGACCACGCTTTAAGGGACGCGCAGGAGGAACGTTACTTGCCAGCGCGGCACCGCCCAGTACGAGTTTTGTAAACTCAGAAGGCTGCTTCTTTTTTGATCGATTCTTCTTCATATCAGGTTTAACGCGTCTTTAAGACACTGCTGCCTTTTGCCAGCAAAACCACTCACTTTACAGGCAGTATTTTATCATATTTTTTATAAATTTGCAAGATTAATGCTTACGTTTATTCGACGCGAGCAAAATCAAAGAAATAGAGCTGGCGATTCTGCATCCAAGCCCCTGAGCAGGTCTGAATAGTAAGCTGTGGAACCCCTTGATATGCCAATATATCGACATTACTTGGATCAACTGTTTGTGTCTCGCGGTATATATAGGTAAATCGGTGCCCGTTATCAGTGGTTATAGTTACTTCTGATCCTACGGTTATTTTCTTTAAGCGCGCAAAAACTTCAGGACGGTAGTGACCATAGATAAAGGTATTGCCTTGCTTATTGTTCGGCTGCACTGTTGCAAGCGCATAGTGAGCTTTATCCTTGGACAGTGACCACGTTTTTGAGGATTCGTTATAAATGCCATCTGCAATGGCAAGCTCGAGGTCTAGGCTTGGAACACTGAGATGAGTCGGCTTGCCGGTGATCAAGTCAGGTGCAGGCGGTAGTTCTGCCTGAATAGGAATCTCAATAACACTCGCCGCAGCTATTCTGTTTTGGTTCCAAAAATAGGCATACGGCAAGAGTGCGGCTAACCCTCCGAGGATGGCCACCGCTGAAATGATAAATAAAATCTTGTGTAAATGCTTCTTCATAAATGGTCTTGGTGAAACAAAAAAGCGACCCTTGCGAGCCGCCTTTTTGTTTCGAGCGTAAGTGCTAAATAAGCCTAAAAAAGCTTATTTTGCTTCGCTGCGGCTCTTGCGAGCCAATACGGCGGTGATAACCATGATCACAACACCGCTGGCAATTAAGCTGACAGCTGCGATAAACAGCGGACGGCTATTGCCAGTTGCAGGAAGCACAGAAACGCCAGCTACTGTAGGAAGTTTTCCGTACATGCCTTTGGCCTCCCTTAACTTTACTGCTTAGAATCCCACGGGGTTACGCCCAGGTAACTCTTGGACGGTGATTATATGTGTTTTATGACATTTTGTCAATATACTTTTATTAAAGCTTATGCATATTGGGGTATGTAAAATATCTTTGACATTTTTGTTAAATAGTTGTATCATTACGTACAAATTTAGGAGTTGCCAAATGTTAAAGCGTTTGCGATTTTTGTTAGCAACCTTATTAGTATTCTTTAGTACTGTTATTGCTGCATTGCCTGCGGTTGCTGCACCAACTAATTTGATTGCAAACCCTTCTGTTGAAACAGTCGCAGCTGGCAATCCAAGCAACTGGACCGCTGATAAATGGGGCACCAATACCGCTGTTCTTACTCATGAAGTAACGGGCTATACCGGTACTCGCAGCTTACGCACAGAAGTAACAGCTTATACGAGCGGTGATGCAAAGTGGATTGCCGATGACATTACCGTAACTCCTAGCACATCTTATACATACACAAGTTATTACAAATCAAATGTTGATACCGAAATTGACCTTCGTTATCAAGATGCTGCCGGTAACATTACCTATGCATACGCACAGTGGGTTCCTGCGAGTGTAGATTGGGCACCATTAACTGTTACGTTCACCACACCCGCAACAGCTACCAAGGTTGCCCCTTTGCACATCATAGCTAAGACTGGTTGGCTTCAAACTGACGAATTTTCACTAAGTACAGCGGAAGCAGAACCAATTCCTACAGGCGATAATCTTATTGCCAATGCTTCATTTGAAACCGCTGCCGGCCTAAAACCTGCTAAGTGGCTTACCAATAACTGGGGCGCTAATACCGCAAACTTTGTTTATGAAAATACTGGCCGTACTGGAAGCCATAGCGTAACGACTAATGTATCTGCTTTTACAACTGGTGATGCAAAATGGTATGCAGAGCCTGTAGCAGTAACTGCGGGCAATAACTACACTTATACGGATTACTACAAGTCTACTATTGCTTCACGAGCAGTTGTTGCTTATATCAATGCAGCCGGTGTGTATAGCTTTGCCGAAATCGGTACCGCTCCTGCAAGTGCAGACTGGGCGCCATTCTCAACTGCATTTACTGCCCCTGCGGGCACCGTTCAGGTTTCCGTCTTTCATATTATTGAGCAAATTGGTAGCCTGAGCCTTGATGATGTGTCGCTTACAGAAACCGTCGTTACTCCTCCTACGGATGACGAAAACATCGTACCAAACCCATCACTCGAAAACCTAAATGGTGCACAGCCAGCAAACTGGGTTAATAACAACTGGGGTGTTAATACTTCAAGCTTTACATATGCTGCGACTGGTCGCACAGGAAATCGAAGCGTTACTACTACAACAACCGCCTATACAAATGGCGATGCAAAGTGGTACTTTCAGCCAGCAGATGTTGTCGCCAACAAGTTGTACGTATATAGGGACTACTACAAATCTACTATTGCTTCACGTGTTGTTGCAGCTTTCAGCGACGCAGCCGGTGTTACGACCTATAAAGAAATTGGTGCAGTTGCCGCTAGCGCCGACTGGAAATTATTTGAAGCTTCCGTAACAATGCCCGCTACTGCAGTGAAGGCTACGGTATTTCATATTATTGAAGGCGTAGGTAGCCTGACCATTGATGATGTGCTTCTACAAGTTGCCGTGCCAGCCGGTGCTGACATTAGCGTACCGAATGGTTCACTCGAAAATGGCGTAACTACCCCTACTGGATGGAATGCCAGCAGCTGGGGTACAAACACTCCAACTTTCACATATATGAATGAAGGTCGCACCGGCACAAAGAGTATCCGTGTTTCGGTAAACAATTACACTGATGGTGATGCAAAATGGTTCTTTGACCCAATCACTACCCTGACCCCTGGCCAGCAATACCGCTTTACTACCTGGTATAAAGGCACTGCCTTACCGCATGTTGTTGCGCTCTATATCATGGAAGACAACACCGAACGCTACGTTGGCTTACCAAGCCCCCTTACTATAAATGCAACAGAGTGGCAAAAATATAGCGATACTTTCACCGTTCCTGAAGGAGCAAAGCAAGTTTCACTATTCATGTATGTTGCAGGTAATGGCTGGCTACAAACCGACGACTACACCATAACCAGTTACCACCCAAGTGCTTTTAACCGTCCTCTTCTTACTCTTACGTTTGATGATGGTCACGAGGATAATGCAACAACTGCGCTGCCACTACTCAATCAGTACGGCTTTAAGAGCACCCAATGTTATGCAACGAGCTTCATAGAAGGCCAGTCACAAGCAGTACGAGATGGTGTGCTTGCGTTCTTTAACTCTGGGCATGAAATCTGTTCTCACACCGTAACTCACCCATTCCTTACTACTCTTACTAATCCAAATCTTACCTACGAACTCTCTCACTCTAAGACTTATCTTGAAAGCCTCATTGGCCAACCAGTACGTAATTTTGCTTCACCTTATGGTGACTACAATGCTGCTGTTAACGACGTGATTGATAACTACTACCAGTCGCACCGTACCGTTGATGAAGGTTTTAACAGTAAGGATAATTTCAATATCTATCGTCTTCGTGTTCAGAACATTCTCGATACCACCACCGCTTCACAGGTTGCAGCATGGATCGAGCAAGCTCAAGCAGATAAAACATGGCTTATTTTGGTATACCATCGCGTTGCCAATAACCCAGGTCCATACGATTCATATACGAACATCTTCGCAGAACATCTTCAGGCCATTGCCAATAGTGGCATTGTGGTGAAGACATACCAGGACGCCCTTACTGAAGTCCTGCCGCAGCTTTAATTAGTCTGCACTATCGTAAAGCCATAGTGCGATATTGGCGGAGCGCAAGTCATTGACGAATGTCTTAAAGATACCCATGTTGGCTGAATTCTCTGCTTGGCCGGATGGCCAATACGACCAATCGATACCTTCGGCCGTATGAGCTTTGTCTTCTGCAAAAAGATGAACGGAAGTTGTAAAGCCTTGGCCCGATAAAGTACGGGCCTGAGCCACAACGCCATTTAAGATGTTCTGTCGCTGTTCGGGTGATAGAGTGTAGGGATTTGTGCGGCTCACTATTAACGACCGAGCAAAAGTACCAGTGTTCATCCAAACCTCCTGCACTCCTAATGCACGTGCAGCTTCAGCAGCAAGATCAACCCTAAGGAAACTTTTTGGGTCAAGCTGCGCAACATCAGCAGGAGAGGTAGGCGGCCATGCAAAGCCCTGGAGACCAAAACTATCGATAAGCCCTTTAGGGATAGGCTGAACATATGGCACGAAACTCTTATACGAACCGCCCGCCCAAGATGTACCTGAAGGGTACGTCATGCTTTGCAGTAATACAGCCGCCTTGCTCGTTGGAAAGTATTGTTTTTGTATTTGGACCACTTTGGTTATGCTACCGGCAAAATCATTTGGATCAGTATTGCCCCACACTGGAATATTTCCCTCAGGAATCGGCACCCATACACCCATCTGTATATCGGTTATCCCTTGAGTTTTCAGAGTGGAAAAGTAAGTGCTTAAGGCAACGTCATAAGCTCCGGCCCCTAAATCTTTGATAGGAACACCTGCTGGCTCAAAGAAAACCAAAGGAGCTACACCGGTTCGGGCAAACTCTTTTAAGACCGTTGCAACCCACTGTGCCTGAGAGGTAGCTTCGGCGGCACTACGGGGCATGGCAGCAAAGAATGAGACGCGAGAGGCAAGCCCTCCCTCACATACAGCCTCGTATTCTGCGAGCTTTTTTAGTTGCGCAATCGATGAAGTATTCAGCCCTCCATGTCGCGGTGCGGTCACGCCACAGCCCAGGAGCCTCGTTTCAGTTGCAGTATTCGTTGAGGCAGCGGCCAAAACTTTTGGATCGGGTTGCTTATTACCATCTGATGTTTCTCCTGACGGGGTTGGCAGGCGCGGCACGTCAGCTGCTTCTATATTCATTTCTTCCTGCACTGGAGCCTTAGGACCAGTAAGGCCATAGGCTTTATTAATGCGTAGCAAAATAATTGCACTCACAATTGCGCCTAACGAAAAGGTCGTTAAAAAAGCAATCGTCCATAAGAGACGGAGCTTTAGACTCATTTTGACCGGTTCTCGAAATTTGTACCCCATCCTGCTCATAATTATAGCGATTAAGACAGTCTATTGCATTCCTCGCAATCACATTATACAACGATGTTGATTTTATAGTTTCTGCCGTTCTTATCTGTTATAATCTCATATGTCTTTCCGTGCGGGATTCGTATAACGGCTAATATATAAGTTTTCCAAACTTAGGACGGGGGTTCGATTCCCCCATCCCGCACCATAGGTACCTGCCCCGGTAGCTCAGCGGATTAGAGCAATGGGCTTCTATCCCACAGGTCGGGGGTTCGATTCCCTCCCGGGGTACCATTAAGCTTAATTTACGTGATAACTCCAAAATAGCCGTTCTTAATAGCTAAAGAAATTCTAGATTAGGTACCCGTAGGCTAGGCTGCAGGGTTTATTATTTACGCTTTTTACCTTGAACTTGGACAGTGCCGGCGTGACGAAAACCTAAAAGGGCAAGTATGGATAGGAGAATGCCTCCTGCCAGCGCAGCGATTGCAGCATACTTTGCGACGATTGCCATCGTATCAAATGCGTAAGCGTTTAATAAAAGACCACGTAAAGTTTCTCCACGGAACAATGTTTGTACTTGCCCGGCTAGCTTAGTGTCGTCAGGATTTGCAAGTGCTGCCGAACTGACTTCAGCATATGTTTTACCTTCGCCTGATTTTTTCAGGTGTACAGCTATGTAATTGTCGGCGAAAACCTTGGCTTGTGCGCCAGTCGTTAACTGCTGACCGGCGTACTTAGCTACCATCTTCTTATCGTGGTCTGGCAAAGCGTTTAAGGACTTACTGTCAGCTTCAGGAAAAACTATTTTTTGCTGAAGCAACTGGTCATAAACCTGGGAGTGCACAAAGCTATATGTATAAAATAGCCCTCCAGAAGCAGCCAGCAAGACAATAGCAATAATTAACGCCGTTGATGATACGAGCTTATCCAATGTACTTCGATTCATAACAAGTCCTTTTAAGCGGATTATTTTAAGCACATTCTAGCATGAGCATTATGCTAATAATAAATCTTTTGCATTTTTAGAATTACAGGCGTATTACGGATATAGAGGTAAAAATAAAGTAGCTGGACAATGCTATGCAGTTTAGTGATTTAGTTGAAAGTCATATTAATTATTTAGATCTCGGAAAATATATCGATCCTGCCGATGCCGTGAGTCGTCGCTCATTCGAGCTCGGTAAACAGGTCTGCACCGTCTGTGGCTCAGCAGAGTTCGAACACACGCCTGGCTTTGCTTGTGAGTCAGGTGTGAGATACTTCGGGAGAAATATCCTGAGCCACATAACGGTTACTGGACTTCCATCGGCCTCATAGGATTGTAAAAAACAGATAGAAACGGTATAATCTCATCTGTTCTTTTAAGATTCATGGCGGGCTTAGCTCAGTTGGTTAGAGCGTCGGGTTGTGGTCCCGAAGGTCGTGGGTTCGAACCCCATAGCTCGCCCCAAAATGAAGAATACACATAAGAGACCTTGCTGAGGTCTCTTATTATTATGGTCCTGACCTAATCAAGGTGTAAAATAGGGTCTTAACGGTATACAATAAGCATATGTCTATTTTCTACCTCCTGGAATGGTGGTATGGTCGCGGCTTTATGCGCCAGTGGCAACTGGTTGGTCTTCGCACAGCTAAAATTGGTCAGGCCTTTAGTGGCGGAACGCTCATTCGTACCCTCTTCTCCCCGTGGAAGCAGCTCGTCTCCCCTATAACTAAACCCGGGCCAAGTCTTCAGAAATTAGCTGATAACCTCGTTTCTCGTTTCGTTGGCTTCTTTATCCGATTCTTTACACTTCTTGCCGCTATTGTGAGTCTGGTGGTTGTCGGGATGCTAAGCATCCTATGGGCAGTCCTGTGGCCATTAGTACCATTTATGAGCATTGCAGCCATCCTGAAAGGCATAGGTATTATCTAATGCTTAATACAAAATCTGCCCGTGCCCAAAAAGCCCGCATTGCAAAAAGACTCTCCTTGATGCCAGTGATGTTTGGTATATATGCAGTCTTGGTAGGTTCAAGTACGATTGCTGCGCTGCTTATTTTCTCTGGCCAACAGATAGGCTACCTTTTGTTTATACCTGCAGTCATCTCTTTAATGTACCTCCTGTGGTTTAAGCAGGAGCTGGATGAGCTTCCGCTTAACCAAAAGGATGAAATTGTTGGGATTCTAGAGCGGCGTGTTTTGGCTGAACTTAATTCTTCGGAGCCAAATGCCAAAGAAGTGTGGCAGGCGATACGATCCCATGATCAGGTTCGCTTCTTTGCCAATAGGTACGGAATACTACTCGACTATGTTGATGCCGTCATTGAGCATGGCCAGGTGGATATGTGGGCCGTCTGGAAGCAGGCACTTACCTATAAGGATGCATACGGATTTAATGTCTTAAATGCTGGCTGTATTGAAATAGCACTTCTTAAATACGCGGCAGGTTCTCAAGAATTACTGACCCACCTCAAGCTCGATTTTGAAGAATTAGAGAACGGCCTCGGCTGGTTAGCGCATATAAAGGGCGTGATTCGTAAAGGACGAGAACATGAATCAGCGGGCGGTATCGCGAGAGACTGGGCAGCCGGCTATACACCTCTTCTTAATAAACTGGGCATAAATATCTCTAATGAAATTGAGCATGGCGGTATATTGCATCGTCCAATCGAAAGCCATAAAGCCGTTATCGATCAGATCATTCGAGTCATCAGCCAAACTGGACGTTCCAATATAGCACTCGTTGGCGAGGTAGGCGTAGGCAAAACAACGACTGTGTATGCGCTTGCAGAACAGCTTATTTTTGGCAGGCAAAAAGAACTTCGTTATCATCAGATTTTTGAGCTCGATGCTTCACGTTTATTATCATATGTACGCGAACGCGGTGAATTAGAAAGCTTACTATACCAAATTGTAGGCGAAGCACATCGGGCTAAGAATGTGATCCTGTTCTTTGACGAAGCGCAGTTATTCTTGCAAGATGGTCCGGGTTCGGTCGATCTTACTAATATTCTTACTTCCTTACTCCAAAAAACGGATGTACGGTTTATCTTTGCCATGACCCCACCTCATTGGCAACGCTTAAGCGCCACAAATGCCTCCTTAACAGGTATGCTTAATTACCAGCTCGTTGCACCAACGAATAAAAAAGACACCTTCCAGGTCATGGAAGATCAAGCACTTCTTATTGAAGCAAAACATCACGCTACAATTACCTACCATGGCTTGCGCGAAGCATACCGTCTCGCAGAACACTACGTTTCGGATGAAGCTTTTCCAGGTAAGGCACTCAAACTTATTGAACAGACTGCCGTGAATGCCGGCAAGAATAGCCTTATCACCCAAGCTGAGGTACAAAAGACGCTTGAGTCTGCACGAGGCATTAAACTGCAGGCCGCAACCACGGAAGAGTCAACGAAGCTTCTCAGTCTTGAAGACGAGCTACATAAGCAGATGATTGGTCAGTCCGGTGCAGTAGGCGCGGTTGCAAATGCACTGAGACGCGCACGAGCTGGCGTCCGCAACCCCAATAGGCCAATCGGCGCGTTTCTTTTCCTTGGGCCTACCGGTGTTGGTAAGACACAGCTGGCAAAGGCGCTTGCCAATGTATACTTTGGCGGCTCAGACCAATTGGTTCGCATCGACATGAACGAATACGTTACAAGTAATGATCTCTCAAGACTCTTGAGTGTTCAAACCTCGGAGTCAACAAGCCCAACTTTCTTGAGTAAAATTCGGCAACAACCTTTCAGCGTAGTGCTTTTAGATGAAATCGAGAAAGCTCACCCTGATGTTATTAATGCTTTGCTCCAGCTGCTTGATGAAGGACGCATGACAGACGTAAGCGGTCGTGAGGCGAGCTTTAAAGATGCCATTATTATCGCCACAAGTAATGCTGGTGCTGAAGAGATTCGAAACCGCATTAAGAATGGTGAGCAGCCAGGTGACTTTAGAGAAGAACTCATCGACACCATTATTGAAAGTGGCAAGTTTAAGCCGGAGTTCCTTAACCGTTTTGATGAGATGGTGATATTCGGACCGCTCAACGAGAGTGAGCTTGTTCAAGTAGTCACACTCATGCTCAACGATATTAATAAGACACTCGCAAATCAGAGAATCAGCGTGTCGCTTGATGAGCAAGCAAAATTGTGGCTTGTCCAAAAAGGTAATGATCCTCGGTTAGGTGCTCGCCCGATGCGCCGAGTTATTCAGCGCTACATAGAAGATACGGTTGCAAAACGCGTACTCCAAGGAACTGCGCAACCAGGTACGGTTATTGCCCTCACTGTCGCCGATTTTGAAGCAGCAGGACAATAGTGTTCATGCTATGCTAGTAGTCAAGAATGAATACTCTCTCACATTTTGGGTCCTGTCTTAATTTTGACCTTATTCAGGACTCAACATACAAATGGTGGTTTTTCGGCGCCTGCCTTGGCCTCATAGCCCTTATTGGTTTGTCTGTCTTTTATAAGGTAAGAAAAAATGAGAAGAATAAAGGCCTTAAACTTATTTTGTTTATCTTACAGTTCGTAGCAATTAGCGGTGCCATCTTCATGGGTTGGCTTGCCTACAACTCTTCGCTGGATGAATCGGCGAGCCAGGAATGCGGCGTGACCGTACTGCAAGACAATTCGGCCGAGGCCGCACATGATATGTCTGTGAATTTCTTAAAGGTCTATGCGGGCCTAAGCGTACTCCATATTCCACTCAATATTTGGGTTCGTCGTCCCAAACATACGTCAACACCCGATCTAACGAATTAGCTTCTCGATACCGTTACCAACAGCGTATGAAATAATAGCCGCAGCTAAACCAAGACCCAGTGATTCAAGTACTGTACGCGCTTTATCTACCTTGCTTACAAGCCCCCGTAAATACCCAATGATAGCAAACGCAGCCAGGGTTAGGAGAATAGACCAGACCAATGCGTCATTCCCGAGATTCCATTTAAATATATAGTCGAGGGTATATACAGACAGTGGGATAAACCCAACGAGGATAAAGGATATAAAAGTGGCGATTGATGCCGACATAGGTGATTCATGATCTTCCTGCTTGCTCTCACCTTTGCTCACCGAAAGTTGCTGTTCACTTTTTTCACTAAGGAATGAACCAACTGCCATAGAAAAGCCATCCGCTAGGACGTTTGCAAAGCCTAAGATTAAAATAACCCGAGAACTTAAGTTGGCACCGGCAGCACCCGTTACTACGGCAAAAGTCGTAACCGCACCGTCCATTCCACCATACACAAACTCACGTAAATTGTTTTCTATTCGCTTAATCATACCTGTTATTATACCGCTCTTTAGGAAGCTCGAACAGTCTAGAGCCTAAACGCACTAAACAGCGCTAGCACAGCCAACGGGACGGTTACATTATCAGCCCCGTACCCACTCACGTTTTCTAGCAAAGTTGTAGTGATGGGCAAAAACAGGAGGAGCGCCCACAGGCTATAATGACTGCTCAGATCTGCGGCATAGAACACACCCAAAATGATCGCAAATGATGTAACTAAAAACGCAAAGCTCCCAATCGGAGTTTTGACATGATCAAAGATTTTATAATGGTATTTACCAAACCGAGAACCCACGACAGCAGCAAAACCATCGGCCAAGCCAACATGAAGAATTGCAGCGGTGAATACCCATGGCTCAGGGCGTAACAACGCAGCCACAAAGATTCCTACACCAAATAATACATCCCCCCACGTCTTGCGCTTAATGGCATGAATCGAATAGAAAACTCCGCTATAACGGTTTATGAGATTAACGATCACGAAGCTAACGGACAATACCATTATCCAGCCGTAACTCACCCAGAACGGTAAAAATGCCAAAAAACTACCAGTAACAATATGCACGAACTTACGTGCAAACTCCCCTTTTAAATGTGTTCTATGCCACAAGTATTCGGAAGTTAATAGAATAAGACCAACGATAGCCGCTGCCAGCATGGCTTGAATCATGCAGTTTATTATACGTTTATGACGCGTAGAACGCGTAATAAATGTAAGAATTAGTTTATATCTATAACATTTTATTTACAGATGTAGCGTCTATGGTCTATTATCTTTTGAAATAAGAGGCAACGTCCATGATAAGATCCGCCGAAACAAAGGTCAGAAACCTGCTTGAAGATGCGGGAGTCACCCTCAATGGCAATAATCCTGAAGATCCTCAAGTATACGATCCAACGACATATGAACGCATCATTTCAGGCGGTAGTTTAGCTATTGGCGAAACATATATGGACGGTGTGGGACTGTGAGGCATTGGATGTCCTTACTGCAAAGGTAGGTGCGCTCGAATCACCCATCAAGCGGCTCGGTAAACTAACCATTGCGCGGGCCGTTGTGACAACCGCACTTGGCAATTTGCAGCGAGGCGAACGAGCGAGCAGAAATGCCGCTCATCACTACAATATCGGCAACGAGCTCTACGAACCAATGCTCGGTGAGACCATGGCCTATACCTGTGCATACTGGGAAAGACCAGATCAGCCGCTCGCCGCAGGCGCAACAGATTTAGATTCTGCCCAAAAGGCAAAATATGAATTAATATGCCAGAAATTAGGATTGAAGCCCGGCATGCGCTTACTGGATATTGGCTGTGGCTGGGGTGGATTATTAAAACATGCCGTTGAATTCTATGACATTGAGGCGGTGGGCATTACCCCGGCAGAAGAGCAGGTTGCTTATATTAAAAATATGGGCCTGCCAATTGATGCGAGACAGTTAAAATACACCGAATTAGAGGACGAGTCGTTCGACCGTATTGTTTCGGTAGGCATGTTTGAACATGTAGGGCCTAAAAACTATCGAGGTTATTTTGAAAAAGCCCGTACCCTGCTGAAGCCCGACGGCCTCAATATGGTGCACACAATTGGGGCTCCAAAGAGACGCTATTTCATGGATCCATGGACAAACAAATATATCTTCCCGGGCGGACATATTCCATCGGGCGGACAAATTGTACAGGCATCTTCCAAAGAAGGTTTCGTCATCGGAGATATACATGAAATGGGAACTAACTATGACCCTACCCTGATGGCGTGGAATGCGAGATTCCAAGCTGCTTGGCCTGAACTTAAAGAATTTAAGAATGAGGATGGCACACCAAAATATAACGAGCAATTCAGGCGCATGTGGGAATATTACTTAAAAACTTGTGCAGGTTCATTCCGTAATGGCACAAACCTGCTTCTTCAAGTTGTTATGGGTAGCCAGGAAGCTATTACAGGCTACGAGCCTGTACGATAGGTCACTCTACTGTTACAGCCGTGCCGCTCACACTCACCATAAGCATTGCGCCGCTACCGACAGTTTCATAATCAATATCAACACCTACCACTGCATTCGCACCGAGTTGCGCTGCTGCTTCAGATAATTCTTTGAGTGCAATTTCTCGTGCGCTTGCTAATTCTTTTTCATATGCAGCGGAGCGTCCGCCCACAATATCACGTACACTCGCAAATATGTCGCGCACAATGTTTGCGCCCAAAATTGCTTCACCGGTTATTAAACCGTGATAAGTTGTAATGTTTTTGCCTTGAATGGTTGGGGTTGTAGTTATAGTCATACTACCTATTGTACTTTAAAGGTAGGTTGGATCAACAAGTTGTGAGCCTGAGGGTGGCCCACTGTAAAATACGCCGGCCCGACCAGGATAAAAGCGTGGACGAATAAAAGTTGCGCCTGATTGATAAATCATAAAGTACGCCGGTTGTGGTTCGGAGGGATCTCCGAATACCGTGTCGGTAAAGACGTAATCCGTACCAGTAATATTAGTAATGCCGGTATTTACAGTCGCGTCACCGCTCCAGCGGGACTGAACAATGAAACGAGAACGATTAACATGCACGTTTGAAGAAAGGCCACCGGAATTCGTAAAGGATGCCATCGCTTCACAATGCGCATCAGGACTCGTGCTTCCTGAGACATACACAACCGTATCATTAACTGTCATGACACGACCATTTGTGGCGCCTTGCGGACGAAGCCCAACACAGGTGTCTGTGACATATGAACGATTGATCGTCCAGCCACCATGTCCTCCGCTCTCGTAATAAATTCCGCAGGTTATGTTGGCATAATTAACTTCAACTACTCGAGTTGCGGAGCCAAAGCCGCCACCCACGCACATTTCGACATCGTTAAAAATGTACGTACAGTGATTAACGAATTCTACTTTACTGGTAAACCGCACGGCATTATATGTTCCGCATGGGATATTGCCACCAGCACGATCAGACAGCGCAACACGGGGACCTACTGTCGCGCGAGTTGCAGCAATATCACCACTCGGTGAAGGTGTAGAAGCCGAATCAAAACGCACTGCACTACCCCCACTTGCAGCATTATCCGTTACCAGATTTGCGGTAGCACTTCTGGTGCCACTTTCTGCCTCAAACTTTATATGTGGACGTGTTGCCGCAAAAACTAACACAGAAATAGATGTCAAACCTACTAAAATTAAAACGCTTAAGACTTTTGGCAATTTATGCGGTGAGATCTTAAGCAATTTACCCATAGAGTAAGTCTACCTTGGATAGACTCTTGTGAACAAATTCAATTTGGTCGACGAAGTAATACGTTAAGCGAACCTATCCTTGCTTCGCTACACACCCTGTTATTGAGCTACCAAATGATTAGATCGAGATTAGTAGATTTAAATAAATTACTAATCAGTCTAAAAGAGCACAGTAGACTGATTGATAAGAAGTTCTTATTTTAATAATCGGCTAGAAAGCCAGAACCGTTAGGTAAACCGTAAACTAATCCTGCTTGTTTTTGTTCTCTAAGTCTTTGTACCGCAAGGCTAAGATCTTCAGCGCTAAACCCACCGCTTGGCTGACCATCTTTAGCAAGACCGCCTACTAATCCAACTCGTACAGCAGAATGTTGTATTTCAGCGCCCGTGCTTGGGTCTACTTTAATCGCATTAATGCTTGCAGCCATATTGCTGGGCTCTAGACTAAATGCTATAGGAACTTCTGCCGATACAGAACCTTGCATTTGTGCAACTTTTTGCTTTAATGCATTTGCAGCAAGGTCGTTCGAAATCGAAGCGAGTCGTTCCCACCTGTCTGCATTACTCCTTAACGCCCCATGATAACGAATGGCTAAGCCTGACATTAAAGATAATGTCGTGTTTTCATCAACTACAGCTCGTTTTCGTTCATTAAAATCGAACGCTTCACTCATATGCATATTTTACTATATTTATGCTAAATTGTAAATAGTTGCAGCTCTGAGGTGATGGTTCATGCAAACTATTTAAAAACAAAAAAATAAGAGGCAAAATGCCCCTTATTCATAATGCTTATGGTCGGGGATAGAGGACTCGAACCTCCGACCTCGCGGTCCCAAACCGCGCGCGCTAGCCAACTGCGCCAATCCCCGGATCCCGGATATTATAACCGCTTTTTAACAGATTATCTAGCCTGAAACACGGCTACGCTAAGATCTGCTGTATCTGCTTTATACTCTCAGCACGTCCCGTATTTTCGTCGTTTGTGATCAAAACCGCATTGAACTGCATTGGTCCTTCAGACTCTAGCTCATTTGATGTTCGAATATTATCTCGCCAACGCGGAATAATGCTATCCAGCTTAACACCCAAACTACTATGCAAACTGCCGCTCATACCTACGTCAGTTATGTGTGCCGTGCCTTTTGGCAAGATCATGGCATCAGCGGTCGGTACATGCCAGTGATCACCAACCACAGCCGTTACTCTTCCGTCCAGGTAATATCCAATCACACGCTTTTCGCTGCTGTAGTCGCCATGGAAATTAACAACCGTAGCTACTCGTTCAACATCAACCTGGCTGGCCAATATTTCATCGGCAACTTTGAGCGGATTGTCCATTGGTGCATCTGCATCTTTACCAACAATATGGCCGAGTAAACTTATGACAAGCACTTTGCCTTTCGGTGTATTAACATACTTGAATTGCTGGCCTTCTGTACCATTTGGATAGTTCGCAGGACGAGTTACGGGAGCTTCAGCATCATTTAGCAGTTCAATTGTTTCATCTCGATGCATAGTCCAGTTCCCTCCCGTAAATGCATGGACACCCGCTTTTTTTAGTCTTTCGTAATCAGCCCTAGATAAACCCTTGCCTTCACTTACATTTTCAGCTTGAGCAATAACAAGATCTAGATCATGCTCTTTCTTTAGTTCTGGCAAAATCTTCTCTACGGTCTGGATACCCATTTCGCCCATCAAGTCACCAATATAAAGAATGTTCATCATTTTGCTTTCTCTTTTATAAACCAATCCGGCTGCGGAAGGTTAAATTTTATCTCTGGAATCATTGATATATGCTCATTTCGAGTAATATCGGGATACTGTTTGCGATAGGCAGTTGTGACACTGCCAAAAACTGCAATATTCCAATCAAAGCCTAATTTTTTCGCAATTCTTTGTACTGCTTCCTCACTAGTGCTTTCAATTTCGATATAAGGATTAAGCCATGGCCATTCATCGAGCACAATTTCGGCACCATTAAGTGTCCACGTTTCGCGTCTAGTTTCTTGGTCGGTATGGATTATTAGCCCTAATGATTGAAATATTTGTATAGTTTTCTCGTAGTCACTCACAATAACTTCGATTTCTTTTGCGCCACCAAATTTATTTTCTTCAGTTTGTTTATATGTAAGCGTTACTCTATCACCTTCATCCCGTATACGAACCCAACCGTCATACTTTGCCTGCATTCGTCGGTCTGGGTAATCAATAACCACCCGTCGCATAAGACGCATTGGCTGCGCTAGTTTTGCCCCGAGTACCTTCAGCTTTTCGCGAATTTCCTCGTGATCAACATTTAAAAACTTGGCTTCAATTTCTGTCTGCATAATTTAAAGTTTATACGTTTTTTTCATTCTACTTCTATAATCACCAAAATCAGTGTAGATTTCTGTATATATGCCCATGTCTTCAGCCGCCGCAATGTTGGTGGCGTCATCATCCCAGAACAACACTTCATCCGGGCTGTGTTCTATGGCCGCCAAGACTTTTTCAAAGAACTCCCGACTTGGCTTCTTCTCGCCTAAATGTGCAGAGGCAAAAAGTCCGTCGAAACTATTCTTAAAACCCATGTGCTCTAACATGTAAGCGGCTCGATAGGCATCTTGATTAGTCGCAACAAAACACTTTATGCCGTTTTGTCTCAGTTGCGTAACATGCTCTAGTAGCTCTTCATTTAGCTTATGTTCAAATTCAAACCAAAATTTCTGATAGTCTTCTACACTGCCTGGCCAGCCCCATTTTTTTAGATACGGAGCAATTTTCTCCCTTGTATCCGCTTTGCCTACCAAGATTTCTGCCCATTCTTTTTCGAAAAATTCACGACTTACAGAGCGCTGTATTCCATAGCGTCGTTCAAGTTCAATAGAAGCCACCTCGCTCTGAATCAATACTCCATCAGCATCGTAAAGAATAGCTTGTATTTTGCTCATATCGCTTTGATTACTTAGCAAATTCTATCGCACGAGTTTCACGAATGACATTAACCTTGATGGTACCTGGGTACTGCATGGTGCTTTCAATTTTATTGGCTATATCACGAGCCAGCTTAATAGCGCTTAAATCATCTATATCCTGAGGACGCACAAATACACGCACTTCACGACCGGCTGAAATTGCATAGGCTTTATCAATACCGTTAAAGCCAAGCGCAATGTTTTCAAGTTCACGCATACGTTCGCCGAAGTTCTCAGCGCTAATATTACGTGCACCTGGTCGTGATGCGCTAATGGCATCTACGGTACGAACAATAAGTGCTTCGACACTCGTTGCCTCAACATCATCATGATGCTGTTCTGCTGCAAGAGCGACTTCTTCAGGAGCACCATACTTCCGAAGCATTTCGCCACTAATATGGTGGTGCTTGCCTTCCATTTTATGAGTAAGGGCTTTACCAAGATCATGCACGAGTGCAGCGTATTTTGCTGTCTTTACATTAGCGCCAAGTTGCTCGGCAATAATGCCGGCAATGTGCGCCATTTCAGTTGAGTGCTTCAAAACGTTTTGGCCATAGCTGGTGCGATACTTAAGCTCGCCCAGCAGCTGCAAAATTTCTTTAGGAATGCCAACAATACCAACTTCGCGCGCTGCGTCTTCAGCAGCATGCATAACGTCTTTTTGTACTTGCTTCTGTGCCTTTTCGACAACCTCTTCAATACGACCAGGATGTACACGGCCGTCCTTCAAAAGCATTTCAAGTGCAATGCGCGCAGTCTCACGACGCACAGGATCAAAGCTCGAAAGAATGATCATACCAGGAGTATCATCAACTAAAATGTCGACACCAGTCGCACGCTGCAATGACTGAATGTTTCGACCTTCCTTACCAATAATGCGACCCTTCATTTCTTCGTCTTCAAGCTTAACAGCTGTGACGGTTCGCTCGGCAGTAACCTCACTCGCCATACGTTCCATAGCCTGGGTAATCACAAGAGCTGCCGATTCCTCGGCTTGGTCTTTAGCTTCGTTCTGTAGTTTACTAACAAGTCCCAAAAGATCACCGCGAATATCGCGCTCCGTCATCTTCATTAACTTTTCAGCTGCTTCTTCTTTTGTAAGTTTGGCAACTTTCTCAAGCTTCTCTTGCTGCTTGCCACGAATCTCACGAATCTCGTCTTTGAGCTGCTCGATTTCATCTTCACTTTTACGAAGGCCATCTGCTCTTTTATCAAGCGTGTCGAGTTTTTTATCCAACGCTTCTTCACGAGCAAGCAAACGAGCTTCAATTTCTTTCGTTTCCTTGCGGCGGGACTGCTCTTCTTTACGTGCAGTCTCGGCAATATCGGCAGCCTCTTCACGTGCTTTGCGCAGCTGCTCATCAGCCTCTTTTTTCGCTTTCTTTAGTTCCTTTTCAGCCGCCTCTTCAACAGATCCGAGCTTCTTTTTTGTCAGCACAGTGCTACCGCCATAACCTGCGGCAAGCCCAACCAAAGCTAAGACAATGGTTATTGGCTCCATATCCTCGTCCTTTCTACTGCTACGGCTCAAGCAGCCGCTTCTCTTTGGCAATCACTTTCACTTCATTAGCCGAAAGAAATCAGTGCGAACCTATAGCAAAAAATACATTTAAGTTTAAAATCAGGATTTATCCCAAAACTCTTAAAATCCTAGCTGTATTGTAGCACGATTTACTTTTTTGGTGCGGTAATATTTGCTTCCGCGCCATAGTGCGGCATAACGATATTGTCGCTCATACCGGACATGAGCTTTTTGATACCCTCTTGCTGCCAGTTTTCACCCTCAGCGCCCACAATGGGAAGCTTGTTACTGTACGCCAGCGCGTTAGCCACACTAATGCCAATACGTAGGCCTGTAAAAGACCCTGGTCCTTGAAAAACCACAACGCCTTCAATAGTATTCCATTCGATTTTCTGTGAGGTTATAAGTGCTTCAATTCTTTTATGAAGCGTTTCGGCCAACTGTCTATGGGCTTGCCATGCCTCATAGGCCAGTTCTTTTTCGTTATCAAATAAACCAATTTCGCTCTCTGGCTTGTCTGTTCGTATTGTGAGAATAATCATTTGATATTCTCCATAATGTAGGAGCTTTCCGGTGGGCAGCTGACGCTAATACGCCGATGCTCCTCGTTATCACTCAGGCGATCAATCTTAATAACAACCGCACGATCAGGGAGTACATCACTCACGATATCGCCCCATTCAATCGCTACGATCGATTTGGGATCTTCTATGACTTCAGAAAGCTCATGAGCAACAATTCCCGGATCATCCAAGCGGTAAAAATCGAAATGGTGCAGATATAAATCATCCCGACATTTATACACTCTGCTAATCGTGTACGTAGGGCTGCCTACCTGATCATCACTTCCAAGACCTTTTGCAAATCCTTTAATAAAAGTCGTTTTGCCACCGCCAAGATCGCTTGCGAGTAAAAAGACTTCACCGCCCCTACAGACGTTGCCGAACTTCTCGCCTAAAGCGGAGGTACTTTCGGAATTGAAAGAGTCGGTTTGCCAGGTCGCGTCGATATTCATACAAAGCATATCCTACAGCCCCCGTACCTACCCCCGCAAGCACAAGTGGGTGAAGAGGCGCAGCATCTTCTAAATTATTCGGCTGAGATTTTGTTGTGGAGGCACCCGCAACTTTGTTCGAAGAAGATTTTTTGTTTGCTCCCGCAGCTCTCTCGTCGCCTGCACTCATAGACATCGTGTTTATAGCACCAGATGTTACATTCTCAGACCACTGCCAGCTATCGCCCACGAGACTCCAGGTAGACCCCGGCGGCGCATCTTCATATGCAGCCGTTTGGCTAATAGTAGTGCCGTTCGGGTCAAGCAATCGAACTTGTCCTTCGCCATTCGAAAGTTGTAGTTTAGTTTCCGTAATAGGAAAGGCTGTATAGCTTTTAGGAGCAATCGTCCCGGATGAAAATGTATAACCACGCCCAAATGTCATCCCTGCTTCCAGTCGGTAGCCAGTAAGATTAAAGGTTGTCTCGTTGGGGTTGTAGAGCTCGATAAATTCATCTTCGTCATCAGTTTGAGGTTCTGCTGGGTTAGGAAATACTTCAGTTAATTCAGGAGCAACTAAACCAACGTTTTGATTCGGAGTTGGTTCGGCAATATGAGCTGGCACAACTCGAACAGCTGGCACGGAAGTTGGCGCTTCTGGATTGGTACTTGCGGCCAACTGTGTTTCTAAATCACAGCCTCCGTCGCTACTCGGATGCACACTGAGCCACGTGCCCCCACCTGCAGTCTTTGTCACGACTTCATTCCATGAACGTTGCAGAAAGTCAGTTGGAGCACTCGGCAAAGTTTGTACGCCACTTACCGGATTCTTAGACCAAGAAACCGTATCAATAACGGTGGAGACAACAGGTCCACCAACAGTTGTTTGCCCGGATTTAATGATCTGCACCATTCCTGCAGTCGTACTAAAACCAAGCGACTGCGCATGCACTATCATTTTGTAACAAATAAATAATGCCCCATCGCTCACAAGATAATAATTCCCAGGCGCTAAAGTACCGCTCAGGCTAATGGTCTTATTACTCGTAGCTTTCGAGAGATCGTAATTATTGTAATAGGCCAACTGCACCGTGCTCATATCAACGCTTTGGGTCGAGTTGTTATAAAGCGTAATAAACTGACCATTCGAGCTTGTTATTTTTATCTGGCCAATAAGCAGCATGGGTTCGTTGCTTATTGATTGTGCGGAACTGTGGGCAAGAGACACAAAAATCGGGACGCAGAGAATTAGGCCCACCAAGCCCGTCATTACTCTGTTCAACGACCGCATGGGCGCTACTATATTTTGGTTTAAACTTCAGATGCAAGCATGAGCGCGGATTTTCTATCTGTTTTAAGAAAAAGTTAAGAATCTGTTGGCGTATAATGTAAGTATGCTGCAACTTTCGGCATCCCTCACGAACATACCCGTCATGAGTCTCCGCACCGGAGGTGCAGTTGCAATGGCATCAGAACCAATCATTAATCCGAACAATCTGAAGATTGAAGGTTGGTATTGCCAAGATAGCTACAGCAAACGAAAAGTAATCTTGCTCACGAAGGACGTGCGCGATATTGTGCCACAAGGCATCGCCGTTGATGATCACGATGCCCTTTCCGATCCAGGAGAGCTTATTCGCCTAAAAGAGATCCTTTCGATTAACTTTAAGTTACTTGATAAACCTGTTGTCACAGATCAGCAGCGCAAGGTTGGAAAGGTTAAAGACTATGCATGCGAAATGCATTCTTTATCTATCCAGAAGCTGTACGTATCACAGCCAGTACTCCGTAATATTTCGGGTGGTCAACTCACCATAGATCGAACGCAAATTATTGAAATCACTGATAAGCAAATCACCGTACGCGATGTAGATATCAAAGTGGGCTCACCCATTACCGCAGCGCTTGGCATTCGTTAATCGAGTAAAGACCTAATGTCGTCGTAGTTAAAGCCTTGTCGTAATAAGTATTGTTTGAATTTTAATGGGTCATTTTTATATCGCGGTAGCTTTTGTTTTTTAGCAATAAGATCCTTTAACCGTTCGACTTCTGATTCGTTATCTCTGGGCATATGTTCAGCAATGATTTCGCGAGACACTCCCTTTTTCATAAGTTCGCTTTGGACTGCCCGGTCACTTTTCCCTGCACGTCTACGCATATCAACCAACCATTCAGTAAAGGTTATGTCGCTCAAATATCCGCGCACTTCAAATTCGCCTGAGAGCGCTTCAATCTGTTCAGGTTCAGCTTTTTTTCTATACAAATAGTCTCGGAATTCTCGTAGTGATCGGGGTCGGTTCAATACCCATTCCATAGCACGAGCTTTTAATTTACCATCTTCCGATAGCTTTTTAAGTCGCTTTACCTCTTCCTGATCCAACTCTTGATTAAGCTTCAGCTTCTCAATAACAAGTTCGTTAAGGCTTAATGAAAAAGTGTATTTGCCATCAACAAAAACACTGGCCCGGTCGGGGTTTTTAACTTGCGGTTTAATGCTCGTGATTTTCATACTAACGCTGGCTGAGAATGATCAGTCCCATTACTAAGAACCATCCACCCTCCATAAGAAGACCTTTTGGAGTTTGAGACCATTGGATAAAAGAATGGAAATGAGCTAACGGATCAAGCTTTGGTGTAAGGCCCTTAATCTTTTCGAGATAAAGGTTGTAGTAGGCCCACATAAGATCAGGACTTGCAGCTGCAATCATAGACGCCCAAATGACCCACCTTTGAGCCGGGAACAATGCACCCAAAATACCCATTAAAATGACTGCGACAATAAAGTCCGTTACTAAAATAATGTTGAACTTGCGATTAAACAGCTCGTTTTTCTTTAGGCCGAAGTGCGGCATAGCATCGCATGCAAAATGACTTGCGTAGCTTAAAGGTACCGCTGCAACTGGTTCCTTTACAGCCAATGCTATGACCGCACCGGTTATGCCGTGATTTGTTCCTGTCATTATCTTTGTATGATAGCAGCTACGGCTAGCCGTGACATGCTAGGCCTTATTAGCCTCTTTCACTTGCTGCGCAATTTTCTCTAAGACTTTGGGATTTTCCTTTAAGTAGCCTTTTGCTGCTTCACGACCTTGGCCAATCTTTTCGCCCTCATAGGCAAACCAAGCGCCAGACTTTTCGACAATCTCCTTGGCGGTCGCAAGATCAAGTACATCACCTTCTTTTGAAATGCCTTCGTTGTACATGATGTCAAACTCAGCTTCACGGAATGGTGGGGCAATCTTATTTTTCACTACCTTTACGCGTGTACGGTTACCGATAACACTCTCGCCTTGTTTAATTTGCGAGATGCGGCGAATATCCATACGCAAAGAAGCATAGAATTTGAGCGCGTTACCGCCGGTTGTAGTTTCTGGATTACCAAACATCACACCAATTTTCATACGAAGCTGGTTAATGAAGACTACCGTGCTCTTACTCTTGCTAATGATTGCTGTTAATTTACGCAATGCCTGGCTCATAAGACGAGCTTGAAGACCCATGTGTGAATCACCCATGTCACCTTCAATTTCAGCCTGTGGTACGAGTGCGGCTACAGAGTCCACTACAATAAGATCGACTGCATTGCTGCGTACCAATGTTTCGACGATCTCGAGTGCTTGTTCACCGTTATCGGGCTGGGAAACGAGCAGGTTTTCCAGATTTACGCCAATTCGTTGCGCATACTGCGGATCAAGTGCATGCTCGGCATCGATGAATGCCGCAACACCGCCCTTTTTCTGAACTTCTGCAATCGCATGAAGGGTGAGCGTTGTCTTACCAGAACTTTCAGGACCGTATACTTCAATAATGCGACCCTTTGGGATACCGCCACCCAGTGCAAGATCAAGACTTACACTTCCCGTTGGGAAGGTCTCAACATTTGCATGAGATGTTTCACCCATGCGCATGATAGTGCCCTTACCAAACTGCTTTTCGATAGTATCGACAGCAAGACCGAGTGCTTTGGTCTTACCGTCTCCCTTACTCTCTGTTACATTTGATGTTGTGTCAGACTGTGCTTTTGCCATCGTCATACTCCTCTTTTAACGTTGTACGTGTAGTTATAGTATATCGCCTTATTTAAACGCAAGCCTACTGTACCGACTTTACGTTGTGCTTTTTATAATAATATGTTCGAACATGAGCTTTATTAAATGGAGCTTACGCTTTTTTCATAATTCCTTATATAATGTGTGCTAAAGCATATGCGTATTTCCGACACGTTGGTTAAGGAATTATTGCTCAAGGGTAAAAAAATCACCGCCGAGCAGATTAAAGGCGCTAAAGAACAAGCCGGTAACGATAAGTTGTCCTTGCAAGACGTGGTTGTTAAAGCCAACCTTATTAGTGAAAAAGATTTAACCAAACTCTACGCCGATGAAATTGATGTTCCTTATATAGAACTAAACTCCAAGGAAATTAAGCGCGAAATCTTAAAACTTATTCCAGAACGTGTCGCGAAACAATACAATGTCGTGCTTTTTGGCGTTGAAGAAGACGGCACCAAGCTTCTCGCCATGGATGATCCTGATGATATTCAGGCCGTGAACTTCCTCAAGAAACAACTTGGCCACAATATTAAAGTGTATCTCGCTCCCAAACCCAGTATTCTCGCGGCCCTTGATCAGTATAAGGGCAACATCTCGAGTGAACTTACGAAGGTTATTTCGTCTGAGGATCAAGTAGCCGAAGAGGAAGAAGAAAACGAAGAAGTCAGCGAAGAAGATGTAGCCGAAGATTCCCCAATTGCTCAAACCGTTAACCTGCTTATCGAATATGCCGTTAAAGCCGGTGCCAGCGATGTACATATCGAGCCCCGTGAAGATTATGTGCTTGTCCGCTATCGTGTCGACGGTATCTTAAAAGAGGCCAACAAGCTCCCCAAGAAGGTTATGAATGCCCTTGTATCCCGCATCAAGATTTTAAGTAATCTTAAGATCGATGAGCGTCGGGCACCTCAAGACGGCCGATTTAAGATTTCTGCGAATGGCCAGATCTTTGCCTTACGTGTATCAACACTTCCGATTGTAGACGGCGAAAAAGTGGTCATGCGTATCTTAAATGAATCTAGTAAGGCCCTTACCCTTGAAGAACTAGGTTATTGGGGTCATTCCCTCGATACTATCAATAAAGCCATCGTCCAACCGCACGGTATGATTCTTGTTACCGGTCCAACGGGGTCAGGTAAATCAACGAGCTTATTTAGTGTGCTTTCAATCCTTAATAGCCCCAGCGTTAACATCTCTACCGTTGAGGATCCAGTGGAATATCGTATTCCCGGTACAAACCAAACCCAGGTTAACCCCGTTGCAGGTATGACCTTCGTTAATGGCTTACGAGCTCTGCTTCGCCAAGATCCGAACATTATCATGGTGGGAGAGGTTCGCGATGGCGAAACTGCCGGACTTGCCGTGCAGGCTGCCCTTACAGGCCACTTAGTCTTTAGTACTTTGCATACCAATAATGCCGCAACATGTCTACCACGTCTTCTTGATATGGGTATTGAGGCATTCTTAATCGCCAGCACCGTTCGTGCTATTGTTGGCCAACGCTTGGTCCGTCGCTTATGTGTTGACTGTCGTGAAAGTGTCGAACCCGATGCAACTACCCTAAAACGCATAACTGAATCCTTCCATCTTGATGCGGCCAGCATGAAGCATATTCACGAGCTGGAAGCTCAAGCTCTTGAAGGCGGTGTGGGCAAAACCAATACTTCGAGTACCAATAAAGTTAGTACCGCACAGCTCAGCACTACAGAAAGTAAGATTACTCGTATCTGGAAAGCGCATGAAAATGGCTGTGAGGCCTGCAATCACACCGGTTATAAAGGACGCATGGGTATTTACGAAGTACTCGGCAACAGCGCAAACATTCAGAAGCTAATTGTCGGCAATGCCACTTCAGAAGTTATCCAGGAAGAATCTATTAAAGAAGGTATGGTCACCATGCAGGTAGACGGCTTCATTAAGGCACTGCGTGGTCAGACTTCAATTGAAGAAATTTTGCGTGTAACGAGCGAGAAGTAAAATGCCAGCATTTTCTTATACGGCTGTTAACAAACAAGGTAAGACCGTCAGCGGCACTGCTGATTCTGCCAGCCGTCAAACCCTGACCGAAACACTTATTAAGCAAGGCATGCGGCCAGTTTCTATTAAACTTGCCGGAACCAAGCAAGGCTTCGCGGCAAAGTTTAAGAACTTTGGTAAAAAGGTAAAGCTCAAAGATCTTGTTATATTCAGCCGACAAATGTCGACCATGATTTCTGCTGGCGTTCCCTTAACTCGTGCGCTTGCAACTATGCAGACACAGACCTCTAACAAATACTTCCAGCAAGTTATTGCTGGTATTTCACGGGATGTAGAGGGTGGTATCGCCTTAGGTGACGCGTTTGCCAAATACCCAAACGTCTTTTCCGAAATCTACGTCAACATGATTCGTGCTGGTGAGGCTGGTGGTATCTTGGATGACATCATGAAACGGCTTGCCGCTCAAGTAGAGCAAGACGCAAGTATGCGCAAGAAGATCAAAGGCGCCATGACATATCCGATTGTTATTCTGTCCGTCACGGTTGTAGCCTTCTTCGGTATCACCATGTTTGTATTGCCTAAAATCGGCAAAATCTTAACCGACCTTGGTGGAGAAGATGCCAAGTTACCAATTTATACCGAAGCAATGCTCAACGTCAGCGCTTTTATGCAAAAACGTGGCGTATTCGTAATTATCGGCTTTATTATCGTGATGTTCTTACTCTTCCGTTATATCAAGACACCGAAAGGAAAATACCAGTTCCACGCTTTTCTGTTACGTGTTCCGGTTCTTAACGGTATCATTATTAAAATTGCCATTGCTCGTTTTGCCCGTACCTTTGCCTCGCTCATGACCTCTGGCGTTACTGTATTGGAAGCCCTACAGGTAACAGGCGGTGCTATTGGCAATAAAGTGATCCAAAAAGAACTAGAAGAGGCTGCGAAAGAGGTAAAGAACGGTAAGCAGCTGAGTGAACCCTTAAGCAAAAGTAAGCACTTTCCCGCTATCGTGTCGCAGATGCTTGCTATCGGTGAAGAAACCGGTGAGACCGATACCATTCTTGTACGTGTGGCTGATTTCTATGAAGAAGAGGTCGCAACGGTCATTGATAGCCTCGCGTCTATTATTGAGCCTGTTATGATTCTAGTGCTTGGTGCTGGCGTAGGCCTTATTGCTGCAAGTGTTATGGGGCCTATCGCAAGTCTATCGAAGGATATTGGTGGATAAACCCCTATAAAAGTGTTGACGTTTATCTGCTTATGCTTATAATCATTGGCAGATACTTGTGCTCATTTGGTACAGGTTGTCAAAAAAATAAACTAAAAAATTATCAATTCAAGGAGGGTGGGCACTACATGACCTCACTAAATCGCAAGCAATCAGGTTTCACGATTGTGGAACTTTTGATCGTGATCGTTGTTATCGGTATCTTGGCCGGTCTCGTTATCACGACATTTAACGGCATTCAGCAAAAGGGTCGCGACACAGAGCGCGAAACTGATATCAAGGCCATTCATGGTCAGCTCGAAGCATATTGGGCACAAAAGGGTTACTACCCTTCACTAACCGAACTTAACGACCGTACTGCTACAACTGGCTTCGTCGCAGTTAACCTTAAGGGTCTTGATGCAGAAGCATTCCGTGATCCAAAGGGAGCAAACGGCACACTCGAAGATGCAGCAGCTGACAATGTGTATGCATATGTAGTTACGAATGATGACGATGACTCATGTGAAGCAGATAGTACGACGTGTAGCAAGTACACACTTACTGCAAACCTTGAAGGTACCATCAACGGTTCAGATACATACGTTAAGACAAGCCTTAACAACTAATTAGGACTGTCGCTACGGAAAACAGAGCTCGCTTCAGAGCTCTGTTTTTATATCTAAAGCATAAGCAATTTGATATACTTATCAGGAATACTTATATCGAATAACGGGCACCACACGATTCATTATCAATGAACACGCAGAAACTGTTTTATAAAGATAAGCCATTGTTCGGTCTTGATATCGGATCGAACAGTATTAAGGCTATGCAGCTTACCCGTGAAGGTAAACATGTAGGCGTAAATGGCTATGGCGTTATTCGTTTTGATACGATTCCTTCTAAGGATGGGGTTATTACCGAGTACGAACCGCTTGCAAAAGCTATGATGGAGCTCTTTGATAAGCGCATCAACGGCAAGATTAGCACTCGGCGTGTTGCTGCTACTATCCCCGCTTCTAATGCCTACTCCCGAGTTATGAGCCTGCCCCTTAACTTAGGCAAGAAAGAGCTCGATGAGGCCGTACGTTTTGAAGCCGAACAGTACATCCCTATCCCGATTGACGACCTCTACATTGATTATTCGGTAAGTCGCGTAGTTGGCGAAAACAAGGAAGTGTTGGTGGTCGCGGTACCAAAGAAGATTATCGATTCATATATGCGCTTCTTTGAGTTAGTAGGCCTTGAAGTATGTTCGATCGAAACAACCATCTCGGCAGCAGCCCGTTTGACGAAAGCTATTGAGAACAGTAAAACACCAAGTATTCTTATTGATTTTGGTTCGTTATCAGTGGATCTCACCATCTATGACCAGTACCTGGTTGTAAACGGTACGGTTCCGGGAGGTGGTGATCACTTCACTCAACAGATCGCTGAACGATTAGGGGTAAATAAAGCCGAAGCAGAGACCATTAAAATGAAATA
The DNA here is from genome assembly GCA_965231105.1 of uncultured Candidatus Saccharibacteria bacterium. Lineage (GTDB taxonomy): Bacteria > Patescibacteriota > Saccharimonadia > Saccharimonadales > JACDBH01. The sequence continues at coordinate 576,552 of OZ246417.1, forward strand.
CGGCCTGGGTATCAGTAAGAAACAGGCAGAGATTCGCGAGGCGCTTGGCTCACAGCTTGATCAGCTGATGAAAGAAATTCGTCGAGTGATGCGTTATTACGAAGAAAGAACCGATGGCAAGAGCACCATCGGGCAGATCGTCACCATGGGTGGCGGCGCCAACATGCCGGGGCTTGCCGATTACCTTACCGATAACCTCCGTATTCCTGCTCGTATGGCAAACTTCTGGGGAACATTTGATCTTCATAAGCTTGACCCCCCGAGTGAAGGCGAGCGTTCCGTGTATGTCACCGTAGCCGGAGCCGCACTCCTTGATCCAAAGGAGATATGGAAATGATCAATCTTATGCCTCCTGATACAAAGTCAGCCATCCGTTACGCACGACTTAATTCTCGACTCGTTAAATGGACCATGAGCTGCTGTCTAATTATCATTCTCATGCTCGGAACGGTATTTGTGGGTGGATGGTATATCGATAACACTAAGAACTCATTAAGTTCATCGATCACCCAAACCAAAACTACCATTGCTGAGCAGAAACTTGATCAGACAAGGCAAGAAGCCGAAAGTCTATCTCAAGGTGTGAAGCTGATTGTGCAAGTGCTATCCAAGGAAGTGCAGTTCTCGAAACTACTTCAGCAAATTGGTAAGTTAATGCCTGCAGGCGCTACCCTTGGTGATATTCAGCTATCTAACAAAGTTACTGGTGCAATTGACCTTACGGCTAACGCGATTGATTACCAGTCAGCTACACAGGTACAGGTAAACCTCCAAGATCCTAAGAACAACCTCTTTGATAAAGTAGATGCCACGAGTGTTACCTGCTCCGATACGCAATCTGGAGGTTCAAACGATGTGGATAGCCGATACAAGTGCCAGATTCTTATTAAGGCACTCTTCAAGAAAGATGCTGCCGTTACCTTTATTGGCTCTAAGGCTTCGGGGGCTACGCAATGAACTCAAAACGCTTCTTCTTTGTAATGCTCGGGGTATTCGGCCTAAGCATTGCGGGCGGTATTGCTATGCTCTATTTCGCCAACAATATCTTAGAGAGCCGTTCACAGAATGTGGTGAGCTTAAAGCTTGAAAGCAGAGAGCTTGAAGAACAACAAAGTGCTTATCAAAAGGCAAAAGCCGACGTAGAAAAATATGCGTACTTAAACGACATCATTAAGAGTGCGCTTCCACAGGATAAAGACCAAGCTCGCAGCGTACGTGAAATATTTACCCTCGCTGAACAGTCTGGCATCAAAATTCGCTCTATCCAGTTCCCTTCTTCCACACTTGGAGCTAAGGCCACCGCACCTGCCGCTTCAGCAGATGGCAGTACACCAACAACACCAAGCGCTGCGGCATCTGCTACCGCCATAACACAAGCAAAGCCAGTAGATGGCCTTAAAGGTGTTTACGGTATCGAAACAATCGTTACCCCGTATGCTGATAATGATGATTACCGAGTTACCTATTCTCAGCTTATTGAGTTCCTGGAACGCATAGAATCAAATCGCCGCGCTATGCAAGTCTCGAGTATTCAGTTAACTCCCCTCGGGCAAGATGAATCAGATTCCATATCATTCGTATTAGTACTTAATATATTTATAAAGCCATGAAAAAATTAGATACCACTGCACTCACCACTAAACTTCGTCCTCTTACTAACTTTCTAAAGAAAGACTACGTTGGTATTTTCCTAGCGATTATTGCGCTCGTCTTCGGCTTCTTAATTTGGCGAATTGGTAATCTTGCCGGCGCCGAACCAACCGATGATGCTATAACTGAAAAGCTCCAGACGGTCGTGCGTCCTCGTATTGATCCAGATAGCATTAAGCAGATTGAAGAACTTAGGGCGCAGAACATCAATATCGAATCGTACTTTACCGATCGAGATAATCCGTTCCAAGAGTAGATTTAGTTGCCGTATTGAACAAGGTTGCGCTCGTGAGCGCCTACTATAGCGCGTGATTTTTCGTAAGGGTTTGGCACAAAGGAAAAGGTGTAGTTCTGCTGCTCACCGGCAGTTTCTACAATGAGGGTTCCATAGTTAAAAATATGAGCTAAAATACCGTTCTGTCTTACCGTAACATCCTGAACATCGCCGATAGAAAGCTGGGACACCTTACGATGGAAGAGACTGGTATAGAGCACCTGAGCAATCTTCTCACTCGTTACATAAATCACATTGCTGACATATAAGAATATACCGATAAACATCCCTACTAATGCAAAAAAGGTAAGCAGGAATGATACGGCCACGATTGCACCACGCATTTGGTTAAAGCCGGTACCACCAAGGAGCTTATCTAAATCGGTCGCTGCTACCGCAATCCCTACGATAAGGGTAACAACAGTAACTAAGATACCGGTGAATAAAATAGCGATGAGACCAATAGGGTGTTTGCGGATTTCTTCAACCAATTCTTCGTTGGTATCAAATTCTATAAGTTTAAAGTGACGACGTCCTTCTGGTGAAAGTCGCTGGCTGGCTTGTTCTCTGTGTGCCGCCTCAAGTTGTTGTTGCTTTTGATCCATCGCGTCTCTCATTATAACAGGGACTCTTGGTCTTTTTTATCTTTCTTTGGATGTTTCTTAAGGTGTTCGTGTGCCTTATATGTCGTCTTACGTCCTCGGGGTGTGCGTTCAAGTAAGCCGATTTGCATAAGATACGGCTCGTAAAAGTCTTCAATGGTACTTCGTTCTTCTGCTGTCAAGGCAGCAAGCGTATCAAGCCCCACGGGACCACCATCATAGTTTTCAATAATAGCGTTTAAAAGCATTCTGTCCGCTGGATCTAGCCCAAGTTCATCAATCTCAAGCAAGCCTAAGGCTCGGAGATTTATATTAGTATCGATAATGCCGTCGCCGTTTACATCCGCATAATCTCGTACACGCTTGAGTAGGCGATTAGCAATGCGCGGTGTCAAACGGGCTCGTTTAGCAAGCTCCTCTGCTGCATCCTGATTGATCTTAACGCCCAAAATATCTGCTGCCCTGCTAATAATCTGTTCTATTTCTGCAGGTGTATAAAACTCTAGACGATGCAGCATACCAAAACGATCTCTCAGTGGTGCGGCCAAGTTTCCGGTACGGGTTGTAGCTCCAATGAGAGTAAATTTGGGCAGGTCTAAACGTAGACTACGTGCTGACGGTCCTTTGCCAAGCATGATATCTAAACGAAAATCTTCCATCGCACTATACAGCACCTCTTCAACCGAACGGTTTAAGCGATGGATTTCATCAATGAATAAAATGTCACCGTCACTTAAGTTAGTGAGCAGGCTCGCAAGATCACCGGCCCTTTCTATGGCAGGGCCTGAGGTTACACGAATGTTCGCGCCCATCTCGTTCGCAATAACTGTTGCCATGGTAGTCTTACCTAAGCCGGGAGGGCCATACAAAAGTACATGATCAATTGGTTCGCCTCGTTTCTTGGCAGCATCAATTGCAAGTTTTAAGTTCTGCTTGATTCGTTCCTGTCCGATATAGTTAGCAAAATCTCGAGGACGTAGCGTTATTTCCAGTTCTGCTTCGACGGGATCTTCTTCTGCTGAGGTCGCAATAATTCTTTCTATTGCCACTATTTCTGCCCTTTGAGCGCGTGCTTTATTCTCGTTTCAGTCGGTAGTTTCGCATCAATATCTTTTAACGCGAGTCCTGCATCTTGGGCCGAGTAACCTAGAGCTATTAGTGCCTGTACAGCTTCATCGTTTGCAGCCCCTGGTGCCTGCAGGAAAGTTGTCGCATCTTCACTCGCTACAAGACCTACTTTATCTTTAAGCTCCACAACCACACGCTCCGCTACCCGCTTTCCTACGCCGCTCGCAGCCTGAATGAACTTTAAATTACCTTCTGCGATAGCGAGACGAACATCATTTGTGTTGCCAAGACTTAAAATACTAAGCGCCATCTTTGGCCCTACGCCATTTACGCCGAGAAGTAATTCGAATAATGATTTAGCTTCGAGATGTGCGAATCCATATAGATCATGCGCGTTCTCGCGGATGTGTTCGTGCACATAGAGCTTAACTGATTGCCCAGTGCTTAATGAAGCGAAGTCGTCAACAGACATTAATACGCCGTAGCCGACACCGGCTACATCAATAACAACCTCTTCCCCCAGTTTTTCGGCAATAACGCCAGATAATGTCGCAATCATGTACGACCTATTATCTCACACTTCTTATGCTGATGTATGGGGGCGATGGCCTGATTTATTAACTTCGTTAGCAGTGATCATAGCGTTACGCATTTGCTCAGCAAGATCACCCATGCCAGCTGGTGAGTGCGGAATAAGGATCGTATTTGATTTGCCCGTAAGGCCAATATCTTTAATGGTGTCGAAGTACTGGGTCATCATGACAAGATTCATGACATCCTGTGCATTTGCTCCCTGTACTGTTTGCGCAAAGTTCTCAACAGAATCCTTAAGGCCTTCAATAATAGCTCGGCGCTGGTTGGCAATACCCTGTCCTTGTAAGGCTTTACTTTCAGCTTCACCTTCAGCAGCTTTCACCACACGAATCTTATCTGCTTCAGCCTGTTCAACAGCAGCAGCACGAAGACGCTGAGCAGCGTTAATCTCGTTCATACTCTGCTTAACTTTGGCATCCGGATCAATATCAGTTACAAGCGCTTTAACAATACCGTATCCAAAGTCATCCATAACTTGATCAAGTTCGCTTTTAACGGCCGAAGCAATTTCGTCTTTTACCTGGAAGAGAGAGTCGAGGTCAACAGTTGGTACACGGGCACGAACGGTATCAAATACGAATGAAGTGATCTGTCCTTGCGGATCTTGAAGACGATAAAACGCATCAAGTGCTTTTGCAGGTAATACATAATACTGCACGCTTACCACGACAAACACGAATACGTTATCTTTCGTCTTAGTTTCTACCCGCACATCAAGCTGCTGCACGCGTAAAGATAGACGCCCGGCAATTCGATCGATAAACGGAATTTTAAAGTTAAGACCTGCTGATGAAACTTTTTTAAACCTTCCAAACCGTTCAACAATTGCTGCAGTCTGTTGTTTTACCGTAAAGAGACCGCTCGCTAAAAGAATGAGCAGCGCGATCACAATTATATAGACCATGAGATTCCTCCTTGAATACTAAGCGTAGTATAGCTCCCTCTCTGTAAAATAGAAAGAAAAATTAAGCTGTTCGTGCCATAGAATGCGTAATGGCTGCCGCTAAGGCATCGGCGCAGTCGTCAGGCTTTGGCACTTCTTTAAGCTGCAATACTACTCGAACCATTTCCTGTATCTGTTTCTTATCAGCCTTGCCGTAACCAGTGAGAGCCTGTTTGATCTGTTGGGGCGTGTATTCGGCGATTTTAAGACCAGCCTGCTGGGCAGTAAGAAGCACTACTCCTCTAGCCTGCGAAACGGTCATCGCAGTAGTGACATTCTGAGAGAAAAAGAGCTTTTCTACCGCCATTTCATCAGGTTTCGTGTCTTTAATGATTGAGGTTAGTTCCTCAAAGATAGTATGTAAGCGCACTGCGTCATCCTCTTTAACAGGCGTGCGAATCACACCTGCATCAACAAGCTGAGGTTTGCCTTTGACCATTTCAATAACACCAAATCCCAAAATGCCCGTACCTGGATCGATGCCAATAATTCTCATGTGAGGTTTATGTGTGTGTTGACCACATCATCAAGCTCATCAAGCGTATCCATAAGTCGCTCAATTTTAGCAGCGGTGTCAGGATCAGTGACCTCAACAGTGTTGTTGGGCTCATAGGTTAACTCGGCATCAATAACTTCAAGGCCAGCAGCTTTAAGATTGTCGCGAACCTTAGCAAGCTCTTTAGGATCGGTATACACAATCGTCTCTTCGCCTTCTTCGTTTGCGTCTTCAGCTCCGGCATCCAAAACCGCCAGTAACGTGTCTTCACCGGTTCCTTTTACGCGAATTACCCCTTTGCGAGCAAACTGAAAAGCCACCGCACCCTTTTCGGCAATACTGCCGCCGTGCTTGGAAAACGCGTGTCTTACTTCTGGATAGGTACGGTTAAGATTATCTGTGGCACATTCAACAAGTATCGCAACTCCCCCAGGGCCGTAGCCTTCATACAAGACTTCCTGAAGCTGTGCGGCACTTTTATCTGATACACGCTGAACGGCACGCTCGATATTTGAAAGTGGCATGTTAGCTGCTTTGGCTTTTTCAATTGCCATCGCCAGACTAGGATTCATAGTAGGGTCTGCGCCGCCACGGGCAGCGATAGCAATTTGATTACCAAGACGCGTAAAGACCGCGCCACGCTTTGCGTCGGTGACGGCTTTCTGCCTCTTAATCGTTGACCATTTACTATGTCCGCTCATACTTTGTAGATTATAACAGATTAGATTTCTTAAATAATGGCAACTTTTGGGCGAGCAATGTACTTAATACCCCCGCACCATACTTCATAAGGTCAGAGAGAACAATGGGGCTGACTATCGCTATACCCAGTACAGTAAGGAGCGCTACAATACCAAACCAAAAACGATACTTCATACGAAGCTTCTTGAGCTCAAAATGCGGGCTTGAATGCCTCACCCCTGCCATTCACTTATGCTCCTTTTTTATCGGTAACCGATTCCAAAGAGCGTATAGCATCCTTAAATTCGCCCATGCTTAAGGGGTAAATAAGGCGTGACGGGAAGAAAACCACGACACCGCTTGAAAGCGGAACATGCAAACCCTCTCTTGTTTCTGCGGGCGATTTAAGAGGTTGAGGCACATGCTGTTGAACATCGTTATCTGCGGTTTCATCATCAGGTTCTTCTTCATTTTCACCAACAGAAGCATTGCCGGATAAGTTTAAAATCCCGTTTTTCAGTAGCCCAGCATATTCAAAGGTACTTTGAATAGTTTTTGCAGTCAGGCCTGCGACAGAATCCTTAATGCCAAACTTTCGAATAAGAATCGTGGAGAGCATGGAAGGCAATGGTTTGCCGTCAAAATCCCGTGCAACCGAACTAAATAATTTAGGGCTAAGAGCAGCCTCTCTGAGAGCCACCTCTTTTTCACCCTCGAGCGGGAAGATAAGACGTTGCGTCAGTGATGCCTCCTTATACAAAGCACCGGCTCGCTCCAAAAGTCCGTAGTGCACCAACGCCGCGATAACACGACCTGCACGTCCCCCTATTTTTTCAGAGTCCGATTTATGTCCCATGGCTTCCGCTAGGGTCATTCGATCGTACGGTCCTGAACCCAGTTTCTCTCTTACTCGAGTTATTTTTTCAACCGCTTCCCTGAGATCGATCACGGGATAAGCTGTACTTCGCTGCATAAGATTACCCTCCTTATTAAGCTATGGTCATTATGGCTCTATACGGCTTTAATTGTCAAGATTTAGACAGCTTTTGCGGTTTTTGTACGGCTCCATATTTTAATTCTAGAGATAAGCTAGAAGGAAATGCTCTCATTGCGAGACCGTTAGGGCCTTCCTGCGGGAAAGCGCGAGAATCACACATACGATAGCTGCATACAATATGAGCATCCCTATAAGACTCACTGTCACAGAGAATTGCATATGGGGAACACGTGAGAAAATAGTCGCCATATCCAGTACATAGGTCAGGATAATTTGAGCAGGCCACGCAAGCCATCCGGCAAGCGGCGCAATAAACATGCCAGCAAGGCCAGCAATAAAGCTTAGGAGCATCGCAAGAGGAATAAGCGGAACTATAAAGACGTTGGCAAGTAAGGCAATAAAACTCGAAGTGCTAAATATATACAAAATAAAAGGAAGGGTCATGATTTGAGCACATACAGTCTCAATCATGAGGCCTCCGAGTAACCCAGGTTCTTTTTGAAAAAGCCTGGTATTTAATAGCGGTGCAATAACTAGAACACCAAAGAAGGCTAAAAATGAAAGATACCAACCAATATCAGACCAAAGATAGAGCGGGCTCCACAGTGCCGTAAGTGCTGCGGTAAAACTTATGAGTAAAAGTGGCTTTATAGCTCTCCCGTAATACCACGCCGCAAGACTAAGGACACTAATAATGGACGCACGAACAATGGAGGCGCTTGCGCCGGTAGCGAGCAGGAAACAAAAGATAAGAACAAGCGAAGCAATGAGTGTCTGATACTTCGAGCGTTTGCCTGCTATACGTTTTACTGCCTGCACAAGAATGGTTAGGTTATAGCCCGAGGCCGCGATGATATGTGTAAGCCCCACTACAGCTAACACTTCCTTTGTTTCTTCAGGGAGAGTGTCTCGCTGTCCGATCAGAATGCCAAGCGAAAAAGAAGCATGCGGTTCTGGAAGCGCGTTACCAAGTCCGCTCGCAAATCGACGAGTTAGATCAAATATAACCGAATGGGACTTTCCCGTAACTTCCACCTCCGCAAAACTTATATATGCCACTAAGGAACCACGAGAAGGAGAGAACTTACCCTTTACTCTCACCTGATCACCTCTATAAACCATTTTCTCACCAAAACCACTTACGCTCACCTTGCCTACAAGTGACTTCTCTTCAGGAAGTTCAAGCTTCAAATCTCCTACGTTAAAACTGAGTTGCGCATATTCATCATAGACTGCATCACTTAGTGCAGTGCCCGTTAAGGTAATGGTCTGCCTACTAATTTTGTCGAGCTCACCTACTTTGTCCATGTATACTCCGCCCCGCCAGCACCCCAGGGCAAGTCCAAAAAGCATCACTGCATACACCGAGATTAATCGTGCACGCCGAAAGCTTACTACAGCAAAGATGCCGAAGAGCCATACATACAAAATAGGTACGGGAGGCAGCTTCCGTGCTAACCCAAGCCCGACTAAAATCGCACAGCAAAAGAGCGTGATACGTGTCGTTCGGCGGTATCGTTTAACTCGCTCCATGTACCGCTGATGATACGGTCTCTGCTCTCAGATGCAAGCATGAGCACAAGCTATTAGTTGTTTAAAGTCGACTAGAGATAGGTTACGTCTTTAAGGTCACCGTTATTGTACCCAGTGTTTTCAAAGCACTGAGGCGTGAGTTCTTTGCTTATCTTAAACATATCTACAACCAAACAGCTCGGTATACCTTCATCGTTCATATTGTTGGTAGTAGATATAAAGCGCCATCCATCTGCTAGCTTAATCGCGATAGACAGGGTTTTATCAAGGAATTCACCATCGGCACACCCGTAACCAACAAGCGCAAACCGGTTTGTAATCTCTTTCCTGACTTTAAAATAGCCTGGTTGAAACACAGATTCAGCCGCTGAGCCAATTGCACAGCCCGAATAGCTGTTTTCTAGAAACTGTGTTAAATCACTTGAAGCAGCCACGCCACTGACAATAACGTTCTTATCGCCCGGATCATTGATTTTATCTTCTTCAAGTCGAGGTAGGTTCTGTGCAGAATACTGCATGAATGCTTGATGACTAGCATCACCCAATTTACCTCCTAGACATCCGTTGAACTGAACATTAACAGTAGTGAGTAATATACCACCGTTCTGTGAACACTCATCAAACGACGCATATGATGTCGACGGTAGCTGGTTTTTCTTAAGCTCGGCAACCTGATTATTAAGTTTATTGACTTGAGACTGTTGCCAGAACCATGCCGTCGGGATTAAGGCGAGAAGAACAATGATAACTAATGCTAATGATTTACTTTGCCTTTTAGGCTCACTACTGTTTTGTGCAGGTTCCATATTATTCCTTTTGAAGGAATTGTACTACCTAGCCCCAGGTTCCGGAATCCCAAATCTTATGCGCAAAGAAGAAAGTCTCGCATCAAAAGCTTCGACAAGATCAAAGTCGAATCTCTGCGAAGCAAGATCAGCGCTAAGCAAAAGACTGCTTGCGGTTGCCGCCATAGCTGTTTTTCTACCTGCCTGGGCTTCGGCACTCGTATTCCCATGATCGAGATCATGGAGATTTTGTGCTAATGTGCCGGCTGCTTCGGTAAAAGCCGCAAAATGATAAGATACCCGACCAAGTCTAGAAGCTACGGTGAAGATTCTTTGTCTATCTTGTTCCTTAAAGTCCAGTTCCGCTGGGGGCAGATCTGCCCACCGAGCAAATCTGAGTGCGTACTGTAAACTGTCAGGTGCAATAGCTGTCTTTACCGTCTCAGGATCTTTAAAGTCTTTAGCGAGAAGATCCTTGGTCAGATGGGTTAATACATGGCGAGCATTAGCTTCAAAACCATGAGGTTCTTGTTCCCATGCGCCCTGAGTAACATCATAGGTGTATAGATTGTTATAACAAGTCTGCAGTTCGGTTGGGGTAAGCATATGATTCAGTATGTAAATGGAGGGCCCAGTGGGACTCGAACCCACGACACTCTGCTTAAAAGGCAGATGCTCTAACCTGCTGAGCTATGGGCCCACAAGCATGTGTGAGCAAAACAACAGGGGTTATTATCTGTTTTTATCTGTAAAATGTCAATGCTTGCCCTTTTTATGCTTCTCTTTACCATGATCTGGCTTAGAGATCGTAAAGGCAATCGTTATAACACTGGCGACAATACCCGTAGTGACAATCGGGCTCTGATAACTATGTAATATCTCCCAGATTTCAGTTGAGCCAATACTGCCCTGTAAGCCTTCGGAGAGCAGCGGCACAACAAGTAGGGCAGCGAGCAGCGCAATCGCGAGGGCAGGAACAAAGGCAAATATCGCCTTACTTCTTGGAATTTGTTTACGTAAAAACACCGCGCAGACAAGAGCAGGCGAAAGAAGCACGGCTATTTTTGCAATTCCCACGGAAGCGTTGAGACCGCTACTAAGTGATGAGGCAAACAGGCTCACTTCAACGCCAGCCGCGCTAAGAAGTAAAGTACCCGCACAGAGCGCCAAGAAGACTACGCCAGTATTTGTACGCATAAGCAGCAGGAGAACCGTAACAACGGCCATAATACCCAGGAGGATATATTCGGTCATATCTTTAAGTCTATCACGCTTATGCCAAACTAGAACTGTAGGGCCTTATCGTAGCCAATACCTAACTCTTTAGCACGACCACTCTTGAACTCAAGCACATAACGTGTCGGCATATTGGGACAGTAGTTTTGCGGGTATGTTGCGGGCTCAACTTCAGACGCAGAGAAAACGACGCGCTTGTCATGATCAAGCCACACCATATCAATAGGGAACCGCATGTCTTTCATCCAAAAACAGTGATCACTCGTATCATGCTCTTCAAAGACAAAAAGCATCGCCTGATCAGATTTTATACAGCGCCGGTCACTAAGTCCCCTCTCTCTAGTAACCAATGTATCAGCTACTTCTAGCTTAATCGTTTCACCTGCCACAGAAAGGCTTTTATCGTGGCGATACGATTCAAAACAGCTCAGTTCGTACGCACTAAATAGCGCAGCAAAGACTGACCCAATAAGCACTATCCCTAAAATAACAGCGGGCAATAATCTGCTTTGTAGCTTACGCCCCAACACGGTCTTTGCGTGGTTGTCTTTTTGCGTTTTGTTCAACATACTCGATGATTTTTTCAGCCACATTACGTTCTGTGACCTTTTCGATACCAAATCCAGGGCTACTATTTACTTCCAGTACTAATGGGCCCCGTTCTGAACGCATAATATCAACGCCACAGATCGAAAGTCCCATAGCTTTTGCTGCCTTTTGAACAGTTTTCTTCTCTTCGTCAGTAAGACGTACAGCTATGCCTTCTCCACCTTGATGAAGGTTTGAGCGAAAATCGTCATCAAGCGACTGACGCTTCATGCTCGCTACGACTTTACCACCTACTACAAACGCACGAATATCTTCACCAGCAGATTCTTTAATAAATTCTTGCAAAAGAATGTTCGTACCATCGTCGTCCATCACATAGAAAGCCTGCATAACAGACTTTGCTGCCTTCTTAGTTTCGGCTAATACCACACCATTCCCGTGTGTACCACGAGCTAACTTAATAATGACCGGAAAGCCGCCCATGTCATCAATAAGATCTTCTATATCATTTAGGCTACGGGTAAATACCGTTTTAGGGATACCAACACCAGAGCGAGACAGTAGCTGAATTGCACGCAGCTTATCACGAGAACGAACAATGGCAATTGAGCTTGCAGTGGTAAAAACTCCCTGCATTTCAAACTGACGCACAATAGCCGTACCGTAGCGAGTCATATTGCTCGCAATACGCGGAATGATGGCATCGTAACCAGTAAGCACCTTACCCCTATAGCGGATAACAGGGTTACTTTGTTCAATGGTGGCATGACAGTATTTATACTTAATAATGTCCACTTCGTGGCCACGCTTAAGCGCCTCTTCCTTCAAGCGTTGGGTAGAGTAATTGATATTACCATTCGATAATATTGCTATCTTCATAATTGACCTCTTTCACTCAGTTTCGCACGTTTCTTGCGTAACAATTCATTCTCTTCTTTAATCAGGGTCTTACCGGTCTTAACGTCAACCATGAATTTGCCTCTTAAGACGTTGCGCCCGATGAGCACAGGATATACTTGCGTACTTCTATCAGCAAGGGTAAAACTCGCTCTAATTCTACGACCCTCTAAGACCACCAACAGTTTGATCTTGAAGCGGAGGTCCTGATGGCCATTTGAGCTTATCACAATATCCTGCGTATATGCGTCAAAATAATGCTCTTTGCCAGTAAACAAGGGATGTCCTGGGCCAAAGAAGATAACTGAAAGTTTATCGTTCTTAACTTCAGCGTATGAGACCCATATAGCAGAGGTGCGTGCTCCCGTATCGATACGTGCATGAACAGTCTCGATTCCCTGTTCAGGGAACGAGATAACCTCGGCTCTACCGATAGTTTTATAGGGTTTAGCTATCTGGCCCATAACCCGGATATTATAACATACTTATGCTTTTTTATCAATATATTTACCCCTTATGAAATGATGTGCCTTTTTATTAATTCTACGACGTTATGAGTAGTTTCACGTAAGTTGCTTTTATCGTCAAAACCGGCATCTTTTAAGAAGATATTACAGAGTTTAAGGTTAGGTTTTGCGGGGAAATCTTCTGCACAGAAAAGTTGCAACATAATGTCAGCCTCAGGATGCCACCGAGCTTTATCATCAATTTTCTTTAACTCGCCTCCCTCAAACTTGTAATTGCCTGTTGTAATCGTCTCATCTAAATAGGCGGGTTTGCCTGTTTGATTAAAAAGCACCACAAAGGACCGTGGTCCGTTAATGGGCTGACGGATATCCTCTTTGGGAATCTCATACGGTTCGTGCGCAAGCTCGAGTATATGCAAGAGATAGAGCGGCACTTCACTATCCTGCTCGTTGAGCAAGGGAAGTAAGCCAGTTGTACGGGCGTTTATTTCTAAGACATACACCGTCTCACTCTCATCAACCAGAAAATCAATCCCAAAGATGCCACGAAAGCCTGACGTTCTGAGTATATCTCCGATAGTTTGGGTAATAGCCTGTATTTGAGAGGTAATTTTTTCTGACTCATTCTCAATAAATCTTCCTCCGCAGAAAAACATTCCTCCACGACCTTCTGGATCAAGCAATTCAGGATTGCGTACTAACTGTTGCTGTAAAGGTCCAAGCAATAATCTGTCCGCCGAAACAAAGACCTGAATACTTCGCTCAATCCCATGTACGAATTTTGAAACGATACATTGTCCCGCAAATTTCTCTTCATGCAAGATTCCGAGCGCACGCATAAAATCTTCGAGTGATGTAACAATAAAAGTTCCACGCCCACCGCCGCTCGCTTCAGACTGCACCACAAATATATCGCCAAGCTTGGCTGTAAAGTCCTGGTACATCTTCCGTTTTTCTGAATCGGTCCAATCCTGAAATGGCATCATGACATATTCAGGAATAGGGACCTTGCCGGTAAACAACTCTCTAAATACACGTTTATTCTCAAAACGACTGAGTTCAATAGGGTTGATGATGAGTAAATCCTCACGCATACCTGCTGGTACCACTACAGACTTATAGGCTATGAACCTGTAGTCTGGGAGAGTTTCGGTGGCAACAACCTTAAACTGAGGTGTCTCGATAATATTTTGTGTGGTAAAACTTTCGAGGTCATCATTCTGAATCCCGAGATCAACAATAAAATCTTCATCATAATGGCGACTATTCGCACAGACGAGCTTATAGGCTTTAAACCACTCTTCTGGGCCCAACTTTGCCCATACAGAAGGACCAATAGCCCCGATCTTCGCATCCGCGTTATAGGTGATTTTTATATTCATATGTCATAATCCTACAGGAGAATAACTGGTTCGCAAATTGGAGTATACATGTCATCTCTCGCCCAAAAAATTCGAGCGATTTACTTTCAGCGCTTTGACGAATTAGAGCTTGAATACCAGTTGCACTATGCCTCACGATTATATTCTTGGAATGATGATCCCGAAGCGGCTGAAAAGCTTCGTGAGTTGCGCCCTGTAATTGTTCCACCATCGACATCCGAGCGCCTTAAAAATCTCCAAGCAATTTCAGAAGAACTTGCTCACAAAGATTTTGAACGCGACGTTAATAACTACGGCTTGCGAAAACCGTATTTTGATAAATACCCTCATCTTTTACTGATTCATTCGGCATTATTTAGAATCAGACACTGGTACTGTATCTACGGTATAGACGAACGGGATGCTCTCTTTGAGTTACTCCCCCAGAAGGAGATTGAAGCGATGATTACATCACTAAGATCAGACTCCGCAGCAATTCGTATTCTCTCTACATATGCAATTAATACATTTTACCTATACGAAAAGTTGTACAAACAAGAGAGTGGCTCCCAGAATACTACTCATCTCTTAGAAATCGGAGCAGGTTATGATCACTCGAATCTTAAAGACTTACAACTAAAAATATACCTCTACACTCACAGCATTCTTGGCGAGACGCTGTTCTATTTCCAACCAATCTTACGGCATGAAGAAATGTATACGCAGATGCTTACAGAGATTGAGAAAATCCTAAGCGATCATTTCGACAAGATTAATCTTGATAACAAATTTGAATTCTTAGTATGTGCACAAATCTGTAATTTTGATACCTCGCTCGCAGAACAGATTTATCAAGAGGCAGAAAACTCAGTACACCAAGAAGGTTTCATTGTTGATATGCACAATCAGAACCGTAATCCACTTAAACAGACATTTCTCATGTCCGAACATCGGAATGTTCTTTACATCATGAGTCAATCAAAGCCACTTTTTAACACGCAGCCAATTAACTGATCTACTGTTTATGGCGGCGGAAATGGGTACCAAATGAATTTAATACTTTTCGGCGTGCCTCAGCATCATTCCATTGGGGGATTTCTTGAGAAGGCAAGCGATAGAGATCATGCTCACGAATACCTTCTCGCTGCTCGCCGTACGTAGGGATTGTTGACGGATTTGCCCAACTCACCTGATTTTCGATAGCACCTGGAATTTGCACCGTACGAGATTTATCTTGAGCTAACAACTGAGTATGTACGAGTTTCTTAAGAGCCAAACGAGTCCCCGCCGTTGCTTTTAGCTTCTCTACATAAGCCAAGTAACCATGTCGATCTGCACCGGTAAGCTCCGAATGAGCTTCCGATAATGCTGCCTTTAGTGTTTCGTCTTGCAAAATCTCGTCAAGCAAGGTTGCGGTGCTTGCGCTACGGAGATTACGATCATGAGCCGGGATACTCTCGATAGCAACAGGGTGTCCATTTTCAGCATACACATTATCTTGACCGGCATAGTAGTAGCTTCGGATTGGCACACCCGCCACATCTACGCTAACGGAGCTAAACTGATAGGCAAGTTCGGTAGCATGCAGCACAAGGAGCTGTTCACGTGTAAGGAAGTTAATACCGACCTGCACTTTTGTCTCTCTTGTTTCTTCGCCTGCATATAAGATAGCGATAAAGTTCCCGTTTGCACCGGGACCTCCAGACCACACAATGTCATGACCCTGAAGTTCAGCATACACAGTTGGTATAACGAGCGCATCTGGACGACCAACTTTCTTAAACTTGCTTGCAAGCGATCCAGGGCTCATGTTAGCACCAAAGGCCAGGGTAGGAATTCTGTCTTCCATGCCCGGCACGCCGGCCGCAGCAAGAAACTCGTTGGCAGGCACTTCCTTCCCTGCTTCGGCTCTCATAGTAAAGGCCAAATTGCCATCATCATTTTTTACGAGTAATTCATACACGTATGAGCCATCTGTAACATAACTGGATTCGGGGCGCTGCCCGGGGTACAGCATAGGATCATTATTCTGAGAGGCAGACAAATAATCCGTTACCCGTGCTTCGGGGACAAATTGCGCCGAGGAGATTTCTGGTCTGAGACCTTCATGAGACATTATAAAATAATACAATATTTATGTACTTTGGTCAATCTACACGATAGATTGTTAGCCGTTAGCTTTAGACACTCGCAGATAAACAAAGAATAGAGCTGCGACAAGTATAAGTATGAGCATCACAATCATTGTTATAAAGCCATGTTCTTTAGGCTTAAGCGTTTTCATTTGTTCGCATTATGCACCGCAGGTGTGAGACTTGTAAAGTTTTAGCGCCAAAAGCCTTTTTTGCCTGGCGATTCTTCGGCAAACTGTTCAAGCAATTCTTGTTGTTTTTTGCTAAGTTTTGTCGGTGTCTCAACGTTTATCGTAACAATATGCGCCCCTCGCGTACCTCCACGAAGATGCGGAACACCATGTCCAGAAAGCTTAAAATCTGTACCGCTCTGGGTGCCGGCGGGAATCTTCATTCGTACTGGCCCGTCCACAGTCTGGACGTCAATTTCCGCACCTAAAGCAGCGTCTACCATCGAAACCGTTTGCTGTGATAAGACGAGGTCACCTTCCCGGGTGAACTCTTTGTGTGCCTTAACACGAACATTTACATAGAGATCACCCCGTGGTCCATTTGCAATTGCCTCTCCATGTTCACGCAAACGAATGGTGGAGCCATCATCGATACCGGCAGGAACTTTAAGAGTAATTTCTTGGTTTTTGCGTTCGGTTCCCTTGCCTTTACAAACGGTACAGTCTTTTTCAGGTACCTTACCAATTCCTCTGCAAGTGGGGCACACAGTGGCCTGCTGAATGTTGCCAAAGATAGTGCGGGTTACGTTTACAACCTGGCCAGAACCCTTACAGGTTGCGCACTCTTTCATCTCATGTCCGGGCTCAACCATTTTACCCTTACAATGCGAACAGGGTTCGTCCATAACCAGATTTAGTTCTACTTCAGTACCAAATATAGCCTGTTCAAAACTGATAACAACATCTGTTTCGACATCGCGACCGCGGCTCGGGCGTTGCTGCTGACGACCGCCGCCGAAGAAACTGTTAAAAATGTCCCCTAGTCCAAGATCGCCAAAATCGAAGTTAACATTCTGGCCGCCGAATCCACCAAATGGATTGCCGTCACTGGCGGCACTGCTCCCTACACCCGCATGCCCAAACTGATCGTAGCGTTTGCGCTTTTCGGGGTTACTGAGGACCTCATAGGCTTCGTTGGCTTCTTTGAACTTCGTCTCATCACCACCTCGATCGGGGTGATATTCAATAGCTTTTTTACGAAAAGCCTTCTTTATTTCATCAGGGCTGGCATTCTGACCAATACCCAAAACCTCGTAATAATCACGCTTACTCATGCTCACAATATTTTAGCACTCTACCCGGGTAGAGTGCTAGCTTTTTGCGAGGATGCTCTCGTTATGAAGTTATATAGTGTGGGTTGTGCTACCGCGTCCACTTAACGCCCTATAGATAGCGAGAGCAATACATGCACCGCCTATAGCGACCAAGACACTTCGGATGTTAAAACCGGTTACACCTGATTCACCAAATAAGCCCATCACAAAGCCACCGATAACCGCGCCAATAATACCAACGATGATATTTGCTATCCCACCCTGCTCTGCATCAGTCCTCATAATCATTGAGGCGATCCAGCCAGCCAAGGCTCCTAAGATAATCCACGAGATAATTCCCATACGTATTCTCCTTTTAAGATTTGTATAGAAATAAGTATGTCCTACTGGCAAGTTAACAAAAATTAAAATTCTTACACCTCTAAAGTGTTATTTTCGAGGGACAAGCTCTAAGGCTGCGGAGAGCGCAACTATATCCTCAGGTTTCGGTGAAGTAGCCATCCTATGGTTATAGTGCACGGTTACCAGATTTTTCATAATAACCAAACCATCGCCTACATCTCGTTTTAGCTCTACGCGAGGAACACGGGTTACTCCTTTTATAAGATCTATACCTCCAAATATAATAGCTTCCGTCGCTATAGGTTCTTCATCTTCAACAGCCGTGTTTACAAGAATAAAAGCCCCATCCGTCTCCCGGCAATCGGTAAGTTCAAAGCGTAGCGCCGGATATGCTTCTGCCTGCCAGGCAGCAACCGGAAATTCATACTCTGTCTTCTTTCCTTTAACTATCAAGCTTCTGGATGTACAGCCTAACTGCCCCGCTGCCTCAGCTGCCTTTACCTTTTTAAACGTTCTCTCGGCAGCCCTCACGCGGTCTTCAGGTGATCTAAGAAATCTGCGGGGCTTGGGTAAATCCGTAAAAAGAGATGTTTCATTCATAGCACAATAAGCGTAGCTCGACTATTAACGCAAAACTGTGAAATTTATTGCTTAGAGGATAATTCTCCCTCTAGGCTATATCCGTTATTGCTGCTAAACCGTATATAACTTCTTCTTTAATAAATTCCGCGTCCACCTCTTTCTCGTCCATGATATATGCTTCGTCAAGTTCTATTTCGTACCCCTTGCTCCCCCAGTACATCATGAGTCTGTGATCAGGCACCACTTCTCCTTCCATCTCTATCAGGGAAACGAGTTGCATCACTTCGACAAAGGATCCTGCATGCACATCATACGCACTCTTTGCCCTTGCTGAGCCAGATAGAAGCCTTACCCCTTCGTTATCGTCACCTTCTTCATCGGGAGGAACTGGCTCAAACTCAACACCATAAAATGCCAAGGTAACAGCATCGAGTATCTCGCGATGAGATGAGGGAGAAAACTCAGACATAATCAAACCTTATTTGTCTTCGGAGTCTACCACTTCCCCTTCAACTGCGCTATCTTCTTTGTCCGATTTTTTATCCTCTGCGGCTTCCTGAGCAACATCTTCAGTCGACGCATTTTCTTTTGAAGCCTGTTCATACATCTTTGCACCAATCGGCATGATCTTGTCGCTTAGTTCTTTAGCGGCAGCTTCAAGCGCATCTTTATCGGCGTTCTCATCACCAGTAATCTTCTTAGCAACTTCAACAGCTTCATCAATGGCCTTTTGATCATCTTCAGATAGCTTATCTTTATGATCAGACTTCAGCTTTTCTGCCTGATAAACAGCACTGTCGAGTTGGTTGCGAGCATCTACAGCTTCACGCTTTTTCTTGTCT
The DNA here is from genome assembly GCA_965231105.1 of uncultured Candidatus Saccharibacteria bacterium. Classification (GTDB taxonomy): domain Bacteria; phylum Patescibacteriota; class Saccharimonadia; order Saccharimonadales; family JACDBH01. The sequence continues at coordinate 595,868 of OZ246417.1, forward strand.
TCTTCAGCATGAGCTTCGGCTTCTTTTGCCATTTTCTCGACTTCATCTTTAGAAAGACCAGAACTACCTTGGATGGTAATACTCTGCTCTTTGCTCGTGCCCTTATCCTTAGCTGTTACATTCAAAATACCGTTTGCATCGATATTAAAGGTCACTTCAATCTGTGGAATACCGCGTGGTGCAGGTGGAATACCATCAAGTACAAAACGACCTAGGGATTTATTATCCTGGGCAAACTCACGCTCACCTTGCAGCACATGGATTTCTACCTGATTTTGGTTATCGGCTGCAGTTGAGAATACTTCGCTCTTGCTGGTCGGAATGGTGGTGTTGCGTTCAATAAGCTTTGTGCTTACACCGCCCATAGTTTCGATACCGAGAGAAAGCGGAGTAACGTCAAGAAGCAGAACGTCCTTCACATCGCCCTGTAAGACACCACCCTGAATTGCGGCACCAATAGCTACCACTTCATCAGGGTTTACGCCCTTCATTGGGTCTTTGCCAAAGATTTTCTTCACCTTTTCTTGTACAGCGGGCATACGGGTCATACCACCCACAAGTACAACTGCGTCAATTTCGTTTGCTTTAAGATCAGCGTCTTTTAATGCCTTCTCACACGGTTCAGCGGTCTTTTCAATAAGATCGCCAACTAAACTTTCGAGCTTGGCGCGAGTAAGCTTGTGTTCAAAGTGCTTTGGGCCATCGGCATCTGCAGTTAAGAATGGTAGGTTAATATTTACCTCTGTAGCGGTAGAGAGCTCAATTTTAGCCTTTTCTGCTTCGTCACGGAGACGCTGCATAGCGGCTTTATCCTCGGTGATATCAATACCGTGTTCTTGCTTAAATTCGTCAGCAAAGTAGTTAACAATTACACGGTCAAAGTCAGCACCACCTAGATGGGTGTCACCATTCGTACTCTTAACTTCAAAGACACCATCACCAAGTTCAAGAATTGAAACGTCAAAGGTACCGCCACCAAGGTCGTACACGGCAATCTTTTCATCTTTTTTCTCTGCCTTATCAAGACCATAGGCAAGGGCAGCAGCAGTTGGTTCGTTAATAATACGCTTTACTTCGAGTCCGGCAATCTTACCGGCATCTTTTGTAGCTTGGCGTTGGCTGTCATTAAAATAGGCAGGTACGGTAATAACTGCTTCGGTTACAGGGCCGCCCAAGAAGCTTTCGGCATCCGCCTTAAGCTTACCCAAGATCATAGCGCTAATTTCTTCTGGGCTATATTCTTTATCGCCCATTTTCACCTTCACGTGATTGTTGCTCTTGATAATCTCGTAACCCATAAGCTTAAGATCACGCTGCACCTCTTTATCGCTAAAGCTGCGACCAATGAGACGCTTTACTTCATAAATAGTATTCTTGCTGTTAGTAACCTGTTGGCGACGAGCCAACTGGCCGACTAAACGCTCGCCGTTCTTATTAACAGCAACAACACTTGGTGTAGTACGTGCACCTTCTGAGTTTGTGATAATTTCAGCTTTACCAGACTGCATCACAGCCATAGCTGAGTTCGTTGTACCTAAATCGATACCAATAATTTTACCCATATTAGTTCTCCTTTTAGCAGAATGTATATTAGAGTGCTAAAAACAATTGTAGCATATAAAAATTAGCACTCAACTGTCAAGAGTGCTAATTAGCTTTACTGCTCAGCTTCTACTGCGTCTCTTTCCCATGCCACAAGAGTATCGGTCGTCATATCTTCGAGCCCTACCGCACGCTTACCGGCGTCGATAGCTACCTGAGCTCGTCGTTCTACCTCTTCTTTTGGGAGGATTTCCTCTTTTGGAGGAACATATGGACCGACCAATGTGGGAGCTGTCGCAAAGGGATTATGACCCTCTATCATCTTATTTTTCCATTTTTACTTTGACGAACGCGTGACGAATCACTTCATCACCTAGTATATACCCTGCTTGCAACTCTTCGCAGACTACTTCTTTCGTTCCGTCGCCCTCTTCCATGCTCACTGCTTCGTGCAGTTTTGGATCGAACACTTCACCAACAGTTTTAATACGTTGGACACCTATTTTGGTAAGGGTGTCTTCGAATTGTTTTACGATTCCCTGTACACCTTTTATGTAATCATTGCCTTCAAGTTCTTTAGGAATATGCTTGAGAGCTCGCTCAAAGTTATCTATGACCGGTAGAAGTTCACTAATAACAGATGCTTTAAAGTAACCTGCAAGTTTTGTGCGCTCTTCCTCACTGCGTCGACGTACATTAATAGCGTCTGCACGTTCACGTTGCAAAGCTTCAGTAAGGTCAGCAATCTGCTGCTTAAGCTGGTCGTCAGAATGTTTTTTTGCGCTCATCTATACTCCAAAGTCTATGTTTATTTCGTCTAATACTTCATCCAACGCATTCGCAGAAATACAGACCACACGCTGCGGCGAAACTCCCGCTTCATCATAATAATGACGCAATACCTCAGGCGCCGTAATATCCCCTGCGTCGCCAATCTCAGTCATTTGTAATCTCCAGGCAATCTTAAACCTGTCGGTCATTAATTCTGTGCCCATACTTGCAAAGTTAATGCCTAATTGTTCAGTCATAGAGCGCCTCTTCAAGAGCTTGACCAGCACGACGCACAAGACCCATTACATCACGATAACTTTGTCTGGTAGGACCAAGGACGCCAATGTAACTGCGATCAGAATAGGGGCTACGGAATTTGCTGATAATAAGGGTACAGCCACTATTACGACCGATCGGGTTTTCCCTGCCGATATAGACGCTTAGCGGGTCATTTGGGGCAGCTTCGCGTAACCATGGCTCGAGGTTATCGAGTAAACGAGCTACTTCTTGCACTTGGCTAGGTTGCATAAATTCTGGTTGGCCAAAGAGGTTAGAAAGACCTGCCATGTAGAGTTGATCGCCAAGGGTTGCAAGCCCTAAGTTACTGGTGAGCTCTACAAGAGTATCGACTGCGTTGCGAATTGTGCGCTCAGGCAAGCCACCATGTTGCACGCGAGTTGCAAGCGCCTTTTCTACCCGACGCTCTTCAGGCGTTTCTTTTTGTTCGCTTAAATGATTGACATAGAAACGATAGCCTTTGTCGGTAGGTATGCGACCGGCACTCGTATGAGGCTGTTGGATATAGCCTTGGCGTTCAAGATCTGCCATCTCAGCGCGAATAGTGGCACTTGAAACACTGAAAAGTTTAGCTAGCAAACTAGAGCCAACGGGGCTGGCCACTTCGGCGTACTGCTCGACAACTGCGAGCAAAATACTCTTTTGCCTCTCTGTCATGATAACGCTTATTATACCGTTCTAGCACTCACGAATCAAGAGTGCCAGATTACTGACTGAGCGGTAGATCAGCTGATTCTAAAAACTGTATAAAGCGACCGCTTGCAGCATCAGCATCCGTACCCACCGCTGCGCCACCACTTAAATTGGCTTCTTCCGGTTCAACTATTACTGTATCGCTTCCCGCTACCGACTGGTATACCGCGGTAGGAATAAAGGCAGCTACAGCTATCAGTGCCGTAGCAGCAAATGCAATCACCACAAAACGATTACGGCGCACAATTTCTTCGTAGTGAAGTTCAAAATTACCAGTCACCACATTAGGGCGATCCACATGCGCTTGACGTTTATTTTTTCTTTTTATAAGCGACATCGTCGGCATATGCTTATTATCTCACAGTCCGTAAGATCCTGCTTTAAGCAGCCAGAAAGAGCTGGACATCAATAAGGAGTTGCTCGGCATGATCACGCCCAGTTTGCTGTTTCTCTGGATCGGCAGCCCTACCATTGGCAAGTTCATCTACTGCTACCGCAGCTTCATGAATTTCGTAATTTACGACAAACTGATAATAATCCTCCTCTAGTGCAAGGGAGATTTCCTTCTGAGCACTTTCAAGCCGTCGCCATAATTCGGCATCATCGATGTCTCCTCTGCCTCTAATACGTTTCATCCATACATCAAATGCCGGCGGCAATAAGAAAATACAAAGCGTATCAGGCTTATAACTCGAAATTGCCGAAGCGCCAGCCACTTCGACTTCGTTGATAGCAATCTTATCTGCCTTAGCTGCCCGCTCAATCTCTGTGACATTAATACCAGATACTTGTTGCTGATGAATAATGGCAGCCTCAAGATACTCGCCTTGTTTTAATCCTTCGAGCACCTCTTCTTCTGACTTGAACCAATATTCTCGGCCTGATTTTTCCAGAATCCCGTTGTTTGACCGCGGCTTACGGGTCGTATCTGATACCACAAAATGGTACCGATCTGTTTCAACTAGGAGATTAATGAGTGTGTTACGTCCCGCGGCCGTTGGGCCCACCAAAAGTACAAGCGGCATTTGCTGCAATAACTCAATCGTATGAGCACTAGGCCGATAGTCTTTCAAGACGTCATGAAACTCTTCCAAATAGTGCAACGGACGTGTTTGTTTTTTGTCTTCCATAGCGTATTTATAACAGATTACACCTCTGAAGTCTATTGCTTATAGTAGCATTCCTCCCTTTACATCATGGAGGATGGTTCAAGGACTTGAAGTAACTGGATAAGAAGAAGTAAATTAGAAAGAAGTTGCCCCCGTAGCTCAGCTGGATAGAGCGCCACTCTTACGGTGATGGAGGTCGCAGGTTCGAATCCTGCCGAGGGCAAAAATGACTGTAGTATAATGTTTTCCAATGGAAGACAACATAACTCTTACACAGATGCATAAGCGTCACATTAAGGGGACTCCTAACAAAGCCATTGTGATTGATAAAACAGTTCTTGTTTGCAACTTAACAAATGCTGTACTGAAAGCCACAGAAGTAAAGAGTCCGAAGATATATATCAATACACGCATCCTTAAGCATTTATATGACAGAAAGCCTGCTGAAGAATTTGAGTGCATATTAAAGTTTATGGCGCAGATTGTTAAATATCCGGATCACGTATATATAAATAAAGACGCAAAAAGAGGGGATATATTAGTCGTTAAGAAAGTGGGAGAACACGAATATATAGCCTCAATAGAACACAGACCCGCGGACGAAATGTGTGTAGTGGTTACCTGTTTCAGGCAACGAAGTCCAAATTACCTAAAGGGATATAATCACCTCTGGAGCTGGAAGGGCGGCACTCCTTCATCGTAGTACTTTCAATGCTGTTTCCAGTCTACTCATACCCCGCAGTAGAGCCTTCCTGCATATTTCAGTTCCAGAGGTGGTCATACCAATTAAGGTACTTTTTATGTATAGTTTCTCTACCGAGAATCTATACATAAATATTGTATGCAGTACTATAACATAAGTCAAGTATTTATGTCAAATATCTTACTCGGACTATGTGTGTTTATCCACATACGCTCGCAGCTCCAAAAAACATACATGGATGGCTGCGGTTGGTATGAGTCTGGAAATACTCGAGCGATATGCCCTTGTGGTAAAATTACACTCATGAAAGCTGCTCCTGCCTTCTCTTTACCTGACCAGGACGGCGTTATACATAAACTTAGTGACTATGCAGGTGAATGGCTGGTTGTTTACTTTTACCCCAAAGACGATACACCCGCCTGCACCACAGAAGCCTGCAACTTTCGAGACGCACGGGATGCCATTGCCGAGTTTGGCAATGCTAAAGTAATTGGAATTAGCAAAGACACTGTTCGTGCCCATAAAAAATTCACCGCTAAACACAACCTTAACTTCACGCTCTTAAGCGACGAGTCCCATGCCACCATTGAAGCCTTTGGCGCGTGGCAGCTCAAAAAATTCATGGGCCGAGAATATATGGGCATTATGCGCAATACCTACATCATTAACCCTGAAGGTAACATTGCTAAGACATTTGAAGACGTTGAACCAAAGACGCACGCCGCAGAGATTATAGCGGCCCTCAAAGAACTTCAGGCTTGAATATTAGCACTCAGCTCATCAAGGAGTGACGCAGCAACATCTCGAGCAGCTTTTTGTGCTGAGTCGGACATATTTTCCCCAGCCGCGATTCGCATAAACTGGTTAATTGCCGCTTCTAGATTGCCGTTGATCATAAAAATCATATGAGGGTCGGCTAAACCGAGCTCCAGCGACTCTTTTGCTTCTTTTAACCGTTTTGAGACATTTTCATCTTCATGGCTACCAATCCTTTGCATCCACTCTGCGTAGCTGGGCGGAACAATATATACTGACACAACTTTACGAAAACCCAATGTCTTAAAGACAGGGATAACGCTTGCATAGATAGCCATGGTGCATGCTCCAGAATCAGGATATGAAGCAGCGCGTGTTCCATAAAACTCGTCCGTATCACTCACGACATACTGAACAAAACGACCGCTCTCTATCTCAGTCCAAAGACGATCATAATTAGTGCGAAAGTGGTAGTCTTTTCCGTCTACTTCATCATCCCGTTTTAGCCGAGTTACATCGCTTAGAACGTACGGTATGTTACTGCGCTCAATAATAGTAGTTTTGCCAACACCCGTAGGGCCAACCACACCAATAAGATCAAGGCGCGCCAATTGAGCTTGCACATTCTGACTTGGCTGATAATTTGAGAGGAGTTCTCTCGCTTTTTGTATAAATGTTTGTTTATCCATTACCGCCTATTGTAACAGGCAGTAATTAAAAACTAGGAAACGGAATAAGTGATAGGACGGCCAAGTTCCGCACTTAAGCCTCTAAGAATGGCATGACCGCAGTTTTTGGCTACTGCCTCAACGGCAAAATCTTCATGTCGCTCAGCAAGCAACCTTAAATTTTTCGCTGCCTCATCTTTATCTCTATTAAGAATGAAGTGCATTTCTTCATCATCAAGCCCGAACTCTAAGGATGAATGAGCTTCCTCAAGTCTGGAGTGGAAATCTTCGGGCTTAATTTCACCTCTACCCTTGAACCGTTGCATCCATGCGTCAAAACTTTCCGCTACGACATATGCAGACTCAACAGTGTGGAAATTTTTGCCTAATTTACGAATATCTGGCACAGCACGAGCAACCACATCAATCAATGCGGGACCCTCTGCTGGATAGGCTTCATTGCGCGAACCATAAATATTATCGTTTGGCCCAGGAGCCCACTGAACATATTGTCCCGTAGCGATATCGGCATGAACTACTTCGAGTTCCCCGCCCCTAAAATAATATTCGACACCATGTTGCTCCATGACTCCATCGTTTTCTCGTGGATCACGAGTAGTTTCTGATACAACAATCGGTAAGCCCGTGCCGGTCATTACAGTATTTTTCCCAACACCAGCTGGGCCGGTCACGGTCGTGAGGTCAACCCGCCGGGTATGAGCGGTTACCTCTGGTGCAGGCTGATAATCTGGATACATTGGAAGGGTTGCTTCCATAAATGCTTGCTTCGATTCAAATGGTTGACGTAAAGACATACAGCTGTAAACAATAACATAAATAGTTATTTTTTACTAGGGTTTAATCCCGTTTTAACATTACGGTGAAGGCTTCGGCTGGGATGTCTACTTTTCCAAAGCGCTTTAGACGTTCCTTACCCTTTTTCTGCTTCGCCAGAACCTTTTTCTTCCGCGAAACATCACCACCATACAAACCGGTAGTAACATCTTTTCGGTACGCACTAATATCTTCACGGGCGATAAAACGTCCACCGATACCGGCTTGCAACGCTACCTGAAAGTTTTGTCTTGGGATAACTTCTTTTAATTTTGCCACCGTTTCTCGTCCTAACCGTTCAGCTTCACTGCGGTGTACCATAATGCTTAAGGCATCAACACGATCTCCGGCTACATAAAAATCAAGACGAACGAGATTCTCGGCCCGATAATCATCAAGTTCGTAGTTAAAGGAGCCATAGCCACTCGTGATACTTTTCAGCTGATCGTAAAAATCGGTCAGCAAGTTAGCGAGCGGCGCTTCAAAGGTGATAAGTGCCAACTGTGCGTCAACATAGCTCACATTCTTTTGAAAGCCCCGGCTTTGTACGATGAGCTGAATGACAGACCCTACATAATCCTTAGGCGCAACTATCTCCCCCTTAATCCATGGCTCACGAATTTCAGCAATCTGGGCGGGATCCGGCAGGCTTGAGGCGGCCTTAATGATCAGCTCTCCTCCGCTTAATAGCTGAACATGATAATCGGTCGAGGGATTGGTAATAATAAGTTCAAGGTTGTATTCGCGTTCTAACCTTTCCTTCACAATATCCATGTGAAGTAAACCCAAGAAGCCAACACGAAAACCAAAACCCAAGACCGGTGAGTTTTCTGGTTCATACACTAAGGCCGAATCACTTAAAGATAGTTTTTCGATCGCATCCTTAAGGAGCGTGTAGTTTTCGTTGCTGTCCGGAAACAACCCAGCATACACAAATGGCTGGACATCACGATAGCCGGGCAGGGGTTCGGTGGCAGGCTGCTTCGCGAGTGTCACGGTGTCACCTACTTTTGCTTCACGCGTACTTTTAAGGTTCGTTACAACATATCCGATCTCGCCAGCTTTTAGTTGTGCAGCAGGGGAGAGATTAGGATTCAAACTTCCCACTTCCAGTGCAATACCTTGAGAACCAGTTGAGATCATTTGAATTGGCGCGTTCTTAGCTATATGTCCATCTACCACACGAACATATAAAATAACGCCGCGGTAATCATCATAATAACTATCGAAAATTAATGCCCGGGTCGCCTGTTCGGCTGAACCCTTAGGGGAGGGGACCTGATTAATCACAGCCTCCAAAACCGCTTCGACTCCCTGACCTGTTTTGGCACTTATAAGAAGAATGTCTTCCTGTTTGCACCCTAGGAGACTGATCACTTCTTTACTCACCCGCTCTACATCGGCTGCAGGTAGATCAATCTTATTTAAGACCGGAATAATGTGCAGGTCTGCAGCCATAGCAAGATATACATTTGCCAAAGTTTGAGCCTGAATTCCCTGGCTGGCGTCAACAACTAAAATAGCCCCTTCGCAGGCTTCAAGACTTCTGGATACTTCATAGCTAAAATCTACGTGACCAGGCGTATCAATGAGGTTAAGCTCGTAGTCTTTGTATTTCATTCGGACCGGAGCTAGTTTGATGGTAATACCGCGTTCACGCTCAAGATCCATTTTGTCTAGAAGCTGCGCCTTCATCTCACGCTTCTCAACCGTACCGGTCAATTCCAGCAAGCGATCAGCAAGTGTAGACTTGCCATGGTCGATATGGGCGATAATACAAAAGTTTCTGATGTGATCTTGATTCATTGCTGGACAGATTATAACAGAGGTAGCTACCCTGTTACCAATCAATCTTCACGGGCCTAAGAATAAACTTCCTTGCCTTGCGCAGTTTTGCTATTACCGGAATTGCCTCTTCAAGGCTAAAGAGCGAAGACAAACCAACGTGCACTATCATAGTAATAAGAGTAATAAAGCCAAGCTTAAGGCCTAGCGTCGTGATACCACGGTCATCGATGCTTAGCGGGAAAATCTGAACCATAATGTACGTCGCAACCACACTAAAACCAGTTACCGATAGAATACGCCAAACTCCACCCCAGAAACGTATATCGAAGAGCTTGTGGTCGCGAATAAGCATAATACCGAACAAAATCACCACCTCACTCAGCGCTACGATTGTCTGAGCAATCGCCAGTCCTGCAACACCGTAATGTTCAGGACTGGATAATTGCCAGGCGAGGAAGATGTTTAAAGCAATTGCAAAAATAGATACACCTAGCGGTGTCCAGGTATCTTTCTGGGCATAGAAATAGCGCGAAATAATCGCATACATAATTCGGAAGAAAATAGCGCCACATAAGAATCCGAAAATAGCAGTAATCTCAGCAGAACCGCGGGCAAAGATCAAGCGAGCCAAATAACCGCGGGCAAAGAAACCGATAACAACAACTGGTATGGCAATCCAAATCATGGCTCTGAGCACTCGTAAGAAATCTTGGCGAAAGAGATCCGGCCTACCCTGGCTGAGACGTTCAGTCATACGCGGAAATGCAGCCGTTGCAATGGTCGTACCAATCAACTGAATTGGTACAGTATGAAGGGTATAGGCATTTTCATAATAACTAATATTGGAAGTACCGAGCTTAGAGGCAAAGTTTGTCTCAACAATACTGTTAATGGAGTCTATGCCTTGGTCGACAGAGCGGGGAGGAAGCTGACGCAAAACACGGCGGAAATCTGGATCGCCATAGTTGATCTTGCGATGGAATCTGTACTTCAGTCCACCCAAGCCGAAACAAACAACCAGAAGCTGCAGAATAGCACCGATCAGTGCTCCAATACCGAGGCCCACGATGCCCACACTATCTCGAAAGATAAAGATACTGGCAATAATACTTAAGTTATAAAACAGCGGCGCGATTGCGTAGAAGAAGAACCGACCGAATGTTTGCTGTACGGCCGTCAGAATACCCGAGATAGTAAACAGGAATGGGTTAAAGGCAATTAACCGCATAATAATAACCGCATTATGCTTTTGTTCGGGCTCGAGGCCTGGGGCAACTAAACTTAATAGAGGCTCGGCAAAGATAAGGATAATAACGCCGATAATACCCAAAATAATAGCCAACATATTAAGAAGGCTATTGGCTAGTTCCCATGCACCCTTTCGGTCGTGTTTTTCGAGATGATCAGCAAGGATAGGAATAAAAGCCACACCAAGCGCACCTGCGGCAATAGTATAGAAAAAGAAATCCGGGATTTTAAAGGCAGCAAAAAAAGCATCGGTGCTTTCTGCGCCGAACTGTGAAAAGTTTGCGTTCACTAACTTAACGCGCAGGAACCCGAGGATCTGTCCCACCAGTGCTGCACCAATAAGCAGGGCGGCTGCATTCCCTAAAGAAATGCGCCTGTTTGCACGTTCAAAGAACCTATTCTTCATCTAACAAATAGTATAGGCTAAAGCGCTCACAAAACCAGCCTGAGTTTGGTCTAATACAGAGACGCGGTCTTCGGCATTTTAGTGCCTTCAAGGATCTTCACAACATCTTCAGCTTCAACGGTTTCTTTTTCAAGAAGTGCGTCTTTCAGAGCCTCGAGTTTACTTAAGTTAGCCTTAATGACTTCGCGTGCTCGACGAGCCGCCTCAGCAATCAGACTCTCAACTTCGTCATCGATAATCTTTGCCGTTTCGTCTGAGTACTGGCGCTCATGAACCATTCGCTCAAGCATCATACCTTCTTCAACATGAAAGACTTGGTTACGGAGTTTCTTACCCATACCCTGATTTACAACCATGTCACGAGCAAGCTCAGCCGCTTTCTGCAAGTCAGAGCCAGCGCCAGTCGTTACGCGGTCATCGCCATACTTAACCTCTTCTGCGATGCGACCACCCAGCATACGTGCTAGTACATCCTTATACTCAATAATGCTGTGATAGCTTTTATCTTCTGGTGGGATAAACCATGTCACACCGCCTGTACCGCCACGAGGAATGATAGTGACTTTGTGCACCATATCGCTATCAGGTAATACATGGCCCACAATGGCATGACCCGCTTCATGGTATGCAGTCATTTCTTTTTCTTTTTCGCTCATAATCTTGCTCTTGCGTTCAGGACCAATGGCGACTTTTTCAAACGCAGCAGTGACATCGTTTTGTGTAATCTCATGACGGTTGTCACGTGCAGCTAAGATAGCCGCTTCATTCGCAATGTTTGAAAGATCTGCACCGCTACTGCCGGCCGACTTAGCAGCCAAAGCATCAAGGTCTACATTTTTAGCGAGCGGCTTCTTAGTAAAGTGAATCTTAAGGATAGCTTCACGATCCTTACGGTCTGGCAATCCAATGTTGACGCGTCGGTCAAAACGGCCAGGTCGAAGCAGGGCAGGGTCGAGGACATCGGCTCGGTTCGTTGCGGCTAAGACAATGACATTCGTACCTTGCTCAAAACCATCCATTTCAACCAAGATCTGGTTAAGCGTTTGTTCGCGTTCATCATGACCACCACCCATACCTGATCCACGACGGCGTCCCACGGCATCAATTTCGTCTACAAAGATAATGCATGGTGCGTTCTTTTTTGCTTTTGCAAACAAATCACGAACACGAGATGCCCCAACACCCACGAACATTTCGACAAATTCAGAACCAGAGATACTAAAGAACGGTGCGCCAGCCTCTCCGGCTACAGCACGAGCTAACATAGTCTTACCAGTACCGGGAGGCCCTACCAGCAAAACACCCTTCGGTATCTTGGCCCCTACCGACTCAAACTTTTTAGGAAACTTCAAAAATTCTACAACTTCTTGTAAGTCCTGTTTTGCTTCATCGCTTCCCGCGATATCTTTAAACGTTACCTTATCTTTTTCATTGCCATATAGACGAGCCCGGCTTTTGCCGAAGCTCATAGCCTGATTCCCCTGCCCCTGTGCACTCCGTAGCATAATAAACAACACTACACTGATAAGAATGACTGGTAAGAGGGAGATCCCGAGGTTTGCCCAGAGACTGCCGCTATCCGATTCTGGCTTATATTCGATCGTTACTTTGCTCTGATCTACTCCGTTGTCCGTCACTAAGCTATCATTCGTGTCTTTTTGGCTGGTGAGTGATGGCTTATCTTTGCCTTTTTCAGTGATTTCAAGTTTTGAACCTTGAACGGTAATCTTCTCGTAATTGCCCGCGTTTGCTTGCTGCACTACTTCTGAAAGCGGTACGCTTTTTAGTTGACTTGGCTGGTTATAGCCAGCATATAGCACGACGCCGATAAGGATAAGGATTGCTATAAAACCAAAGTTCTTGAATCCCTTACGACGATCTCCACCCTTCTTGTTTGAACGGAACGGTTTTTTCTCCATAACATTCTATTATACAGATTGGGCCGAAGCTCGTATAGATTTATGCACTTACAATACGGGCATGTTTCTTATCCAGCGAAACCCGATGTTCAGGACCAACGACAAAAGTAGAGTGTGGACGAGCGGTTTTAATAGCCATAGTAAGTCGCTCAAGCTGCATACGATTAAACTGCCTTTTACCGTTTTGACGGAGCCAGTGCGCCACCATTTCTCGCGCTACATTGTGTGGCAACATTACAATATCCACCCTACGAAGGGTTTGAGTGTCAGGCTGAGTGTGCAAAAACGTATTAAGTTGTGTATCAATAGCATGATTAAGATCGTGCTGTCTTTTGATAAGTTGCTTTAATCGATCATGAGCCTCAGGTGATGCCGCTTTTAGCCGAGGCACGACAACGTGTCGTAAATAGTTACGTCTGTACGCGAGATCGGTATTTGTGCTGTCTTCGCGCCAAGTTAAATTATTATGCCCCGCATACTCTCGTAATTTCTCTTTCGGTACGTGAAGAAGTGGACGTAATATGCCATCAACCGACTTCAATGATGTCATGCCTTTTCGGCCGGTCCCACGTAAAACATTGTGTACTGCCGTTTCTACAGCATCATCCTGGTGGTGTGCCGTAATAATGGCTTGGGCTGCAGTCTGTTTCCTTACCGCATCCAAAAATGCATATCGTGCTTCTCGAGCTTTATTTTCACTCGCACTCTCCCCAAGTTTCCCTTCTGCATACACAAAAGGAAGGCCATACTGTCGCGCTAGTTTCTCAACAAGCAGCCTGTCCTGACGCGAATCTGGGCGAATACCATGATCAAAATGAGCCACGGTTAATTGCACATGCGGCAACTGGGCAAGCATATGAAGAAGCGCTACAGAATCAACCCCTCCACTGACCGCTACCACGTAACGGCCTGAAGGAATCCGCATAGTCTTTACAATGTCTAACATTCTTTAATCTTATCAGCATAAGCAAGTTGATGGAGCAAATCTGTTCTTAGGATGCATTTTCAGGCGCCAGTAAATCGGCCACTGCTATCTCGCTACCTATAATAGGCGTCCAGTGTAGAAGCCTTCTCCGTTCAACATGAAGGCTACCACGACTGAAAGAATCTAAATGCTGTTCTCTGACTTCGGTGTCAAAGTGAGGATCACTAAGTATATTTTCTGCAACTTGATGGGCTATCTCACGTTCGACGCCCCTATATCCATCTCTCGCCAGCTTCTGGCTATCTGGTCTGACTGCCAAAACTTTTTTAATAATTTGCTCGGCTTCCTCGACTCCACTGATCTCAACGATTCCTGCACGGATTAACATGTTGTCATAAAAACCGGGTGGATTGTCTGCAATAGCATAAAGCGTATCGATAAATCGTCGCTCATAGACAATTTGAACCGCACTCATACCATCGTTTATACACCTATTATAATGAGTTGCAAGCGTACAGTTTCTAAATACTCTGTAAGAAAAATTACATAAAATTTGAATTACAACTCTAGGTGAGGTTTCTTAGCTACATAAATAAAAAGACGACCTAAAAGTCGTCTTAATAAACTCTTATTGGTAGCGGCGACAAGATTTGAACTTGTGACCCCAGGCTTATGAGTCCTGTGCTCTAACCAACTGAGCTACGCCGCCTTAAAGTGATTACGGATGATGATTGTAGCACGATTTATCTCTGTTAGCCAGAACTAGGAGTTTTCAATTTGCCTTTTGTAAGCAATCTGCTTTAATACCCCTATCATTATATGGGTGCTGTTTTTATAACTAATTAAGATTAGATCAGTATAGTAATGCAGTACTAATAAATAGGAGAACATATGAGTAAAGGTAAAACAGAGCGCACATCAGGGCTCGCAATAGCGGGTTTGATCATAGCGATATTTTCACTCGTTACATCTTGGGTGCCGATCCTGAATAATGTCGTATTCTTTTTCGCCATCATTTCATTGATCTTAGGTATCATCGGCTACCGTTCGATCAAAAAGGGTAAGAGAGTCGGTCAGGGACTCGCTATAGCCACGATAATAATCTCCCTCGTAGCCGGTGGATTGGTCCTTGCGACACAGGCATTTTACGGTGAGGTTGTCGATGATGTAAGCGATTCAGTTCAAGAATCGTTGAATGATTTTGATGGTACCAATACCGAGAAGCTGCTTGCGAACAATGTAGACGTGACGCTTGGTTCATTCGTTTTTAATCCTGGCACAGAAGCAGAGTACAGCTATGACGACACCACGGAGTTACCTGTAACAATCAAGAATAAGGCGTCTGAACGGTCTAGCTATACAGTAAAGATCGAAGCGGTGGACGCAAACGGTGTCCGTATCGCTGAGGATACCGTTTATGTATCAGACTTAAATACTGGTCAAAGCATCGCAGAAAAAGCATTTCAATATGTTGAATCGAGCAAGGTAGAAGCATTAAAGACCGCCACCTTTAAGATCTTAGAGGTTTCGAAGTAGGAATATCTTAGGGTATTTCCCTGCGAAGAAAGCCCTCCTCACAAAATAATAAGAACTCCTGGCCTTGGAGTTCTTATTTATTATTTCGTTCTTTATAACTTCGCGATGTCTCGGTCTACGGACAAGATACTTTTATCTGAAGTTGGCAAGAATTCGTATGCAAGTGCTTTGAGTAATGACATTTTCTTTTTTCGTTTCCTAAAGTTTAGTTTTTTGTTTGTCATATTTGTTTTCCTTTATGACAAGAACTATTATAGCTTATGCTTGTTTTTTTGTCAAGCATTTTATATAAAAATATGTTCTGATATTGCTTTTACCCGTAGTGTGTGTTTTACTTAAGGCGCAGGTACTTATCTGTTAAGCCATACGAATTCAAAGACAGTTCACCTTGATTGTGTAACAGTTCGAGAACGGTAAGCAAGTACGGAAAAGTGGTCGACCTGAAAGTTAACAATCAAGGAAACAATACATGTACAAGCTATTTGTAGGTGGCCTTCCCTTCGCTACGACTGATGACGAGCTGAAGGAAGTGTTCGCCGCTCACGGTACTGTTGCTTCAGCTGTTGTGGTCAAAGACCGCGACACTGGCCGCAGCAAGGGCTTTGGCTTCGTCGAGTTTGAAAACGACGACGAAGGTAAGGCTGCTGAGAGCGCCCTCAATGGTTCTGATCTTGGTGGCCGTTCTATTACGGTTAACCAGGCTCGTCCAAAAGAGGACCGACCTCGCCGTGATTTTGGTGGTGACAACCGCCGCAGCTGGTAATTTATTTACCAGTAACAAAACTCCCTTCTTTATGAAGGGAGTTTTTATTTGAGCTCATACCAGAGCATAGCTCCCGTTTTATCTTCTGGGTTATCTGCATGTGGTGCGTACGATCCGACCTGCCGAATCTTTACTGCTTCTTCGCCAAAAACTGACGTCATCATATCAAGACTCTCTCGTGAAACAATCGCTGCATAGATAAGTTGAGCACCAACTTCTTCAGCAAGACTTACCGAGCGACGTAAAAGCAGTTTTCCTATGCCTTGCCTCCGAAAATCCTCTTCTACATCTATGTTTGCTATACAAAACCATCGTGGAGTCTGATCATATGATGCCTGGAGAAGTCCGTGCGGATACGTAAGATCGTACATAGAATAATTATTACGGATATATACCCTTGCGACAGAAACTTCAGATGTTTCCACGGCCTACAATTTGCCTTCCCACTCCGCATAAAACTCTTCTAAATATCCCTCCATATATACGTGGCGATGCTGGGCCATTTTCTTACCTGTTGCGGTATACATGCGATCTTTGAGAAGAAGTAGCTTCTCATAAAAGTGATTAACACCTGAGCCTTTATCGTTTTTGTAGCTTTCAAAATCCTTATGATCTTTTGGCTTGTTGTCTGGGTCATAAATTGCCCGATCATGAGCACCGCCATAGGCAAAGGTACGAGCTATACCAAGTGCACCCATTGCATCGAGCTTATCGGCATCATGAATAATCTTACCTTCGAGCGTACTCATATTTGAGGCAACGCCCGCACCCTTAAATGAGACCTTACGAATAATATCTTCAATCTGCAGAATAACTGCTTCATCAACATTCAAGCTTTCAAGCCATTCGCGAGCAGCCTTTGGACCTGCCTCCATATCACCATCATGGAACTTCCAGTCTGCGATGTCATGAAGAAGCGCACCCAGTTCAACAACTAGGGCATTTGCCTTTTCTGTTTTATTAATATGTCTCGCAAGCTGCCAGACACGATACATATGCCACCAATCATGGCCAGTACCTTCACTGCTAAATTTTTCCTTAATGAAATCAGCAGTCTTTCGAATAAGTTCTTTATCTGTCATGGCAGTAGTATAACAGATTAAGCGTCACGCTCGGGTTCAGGGCCAATATATGGCTTCCCAACTGGTAAATAGACACTCACAATGACCGCAATTGATCCCGCTAACAAAAGGAGGATACTAAGTGCCCGAGCCTTAAAAAACGCAATAATACCTACTGCTATGAGTCCAAAGCCAATAAATATCAGTCGTTTAACCTGCATATTGTTAGTCTCTCGCAAAGCACGTCGCTTGGAATGACGCTCGCGAATGGGTCCATCTGAGTAAGCGCCCACCAGCACATCTACTACCGTTTCGCCGAGCTGTCCTGCTACTTCCTGACGAGATGCAAAATCTTTCTGTCCCCAACCTGGTTTGTGTTGCGGATATTGTTTCTGAGTGTCCATATCTTAGCCACATATTATATGCAATCTCTCGAGAGACATAAAGGCCTGTCAGGACTTCGCTGATTTGTGATAGCCAATAGGGGCATACACTCCGATAATTACTAGTACCGCTCCGGCTAGTAGCAACAGCACACTAAGTCCAAGGTTAATAAAGAAGAAAATGATACCAATCACCACCACGATAAGACCTAAAAAGATGACAAGTTTTACTACCTTATTAGAAGTAGCCTTTTTACCTTCTTTCTCGACGGACTGCGGAGGTTGAAAAGGTGCCTTTAACAGATCTGCAGGCTCATATCCGGCGACTTTAGTATGACCGGCCTCATGCGTATTTTTTTCTGAACCTGGATCTACTTGTTCTACCGTTTCATCAACAACAGTTTGTCCCAGTTGTTCAGCTACTTCAGTTTTTTGTGCATTTGGTTGCTGTCTGTTATCAAGAGTCATATTTTCTCCTGAAAACAAGTATAGTGGGCTGTGTGTAAAAAACCTGTGAAAAAGGTTACTTTTCGCAATAACAGATACGGACGAATGGTTCGCTGTGAGTTTAAGGCAAAATCTGCTTAAATAGAATGAGCATGATGGAGTTTGCCCAGATTGCTTTTTTGTAAATTTATTCTATAATTTGAATATGAAACGGCTCTATAAAGCCTTCTACAAGACAGTTATTTACACCAAGAAAAATCGGTTCGCCATTTTTCTCATGATTTTTCTAAGCCTCGTTTTTGCTGCTGCCACTGCTTTATCTGGCCCTCGATCCGGAGAACCCATCGTTTCTGAAACTAATCAGGAGCAGTCACCAACTATTGCTTCTGCAAATTTAGAAGTTAGCGAATCGCAGTCCCCTGAAGAAAGCCAGCAACTAAGTATCTCCGCCCAAGAACAGTCACAAACAGGTGACACAACTGCAGAATTGAGCTCTGGATCAAATTCCACCCCTCCGAAAACTTCTCCAGACGGCACCCCTCAATCCTTTGCGGTATCAGGAACAAGTACAATCACCGTTCCGGTGGGCGGTAAGAGCACATATGGCTCTATCTTTACTACCGATAATAGCGCAGTGACATGGCAGATTGCTTCGTCAAATGCTGCATGGACCGGCGAAACTCCAGAAAGTTATTCTAATAGCTCCGCTTCAATGTATGTTCATAAAACAACTTCAGATTCGGCAGTACTCTTCCAGGTCGAGGCACTGCCCACCGCAGTGGTTGGCGAAATCCATGAATTTAAAGTACGCATCACAGACCCTGCCCGAGGAATCGACCAAGTATTTACTATCCAAGCAACTGTTGTTGCCAATTAATTTTAATTTAGACAATACCGTTAACATTCGTAATTAGGTTCAAATTATGGTCTTTTTTGGACTTTTTTGTGATTTTTATCAATTTTCTCCCGTTATTTAATATTTTTTTAATTATTTAGTTGTTAAATTAAGCGCGAGAGTACCTACAATGAAGATATTACTTATTGAAGACCATGCCGAACTTGCTCGAAGCCTCAAAGATTTCTTAGCACGCGAAGGCTGCGTAATTGAAACAGCCACTACGGGCGTGGAGGGCCTGCGTCTTGCAACAGGCCGCGAACACGACGTTATCGTGCTCGATCTTGGGCTACCTGATGTTGAAGGACAAACCGTATGTAAAAGTATTCGCAAGGCAGGAGTCACGACGCCAATTCTTGTATTAAGCGGATCAGCCGAACCGCCAACTAAAGTTAAATTGTTCTCATATGGCGCTGACGATTATGTCACCAAGCCTTTTCATGCAACCGAACTCCATGCCCGCCTCCTTGCACTCAAAAGACGGGGTCAAGCCCAGGCCAAGTTAGACAATGTGCTCAAGGTAGACAATCTTGTACTCGATCCTGATCGGCGTCGGGTTGAGCGCGCGGGCCAGCACATCGAACTCAGGCGTAAAGAATTCGATATATTAGAATATCTCCTACGCAACCGCGGGAAAGTTATTACACGCTCAATGATTATGGACAATGTCTGGGATGTAGGAAGTAATACTTGGAACAATACTGTGGACGTCCATATTAAATATTTACGCGATAAAGTAGACAGACCATTCAAGCGCAAGCTCATACAAACAGCTTATGGACTAGGCTATACTATCGATGACGATAGATAAGCCCGCAACTAACGAAGCAAAGAGAAAGGAGTGGGCAATGAAAGAAGTCGTAACAACTATCCTCACGGATGCAAGCGTTCGTGATGCTACTGCAATTGAAAGCACGTTTATGCAACAGGCAGTTGCAGCACCCTGGCTAGATGCAGCGTAAGGTAAGAACGCTCAGCCAAGTGGTTCGCAGGCCGGATGTCTATAAACATCCGGCTACCCATTAAACAAGGATCGTATGCTGCACCGTTTTTATACAACTTTCATTCTTCCCCGCTCCAAAGATCCAGACGCCTCTGCCCGCGAGCTCGTTCTTAACTGGCTTCTGTTTGGTATTATCGTACTGAACTTTTTTAGTTGCGTTAATTCATTGGTAAGTCTCTTGGTCTTGGGCAAATCATATATCTTGCCCCGTTTTCTCTTTATTACTGCGCTCCTCGTTTTTTGGATTAGTCTATATACAATCTCGAGAATTAAAAATAAACAAAAGCTCGCCGAACGCATTGTCGTTGCAACGTTCTTTTTACTGGCAAGTTTTGTTATTGAAGCTTGGGGCATCCTTACGCCCGCAGGCGTTTTAACATTCAGTCTTGTCATAATTATGGCCGGCATATTACTCGGCTCAATATATGCCGTGTATACGGCACTACTTGCGACGCTCGTAACAGCAATCTTAGAGTACTTACGAATAAGTAATGTTATCGAACCGAGTCTCCAATGGATGAGCCGTAGTTCCACCATGGGCGATGTCGTGGTACATGGCACTATTTTTAGCATTCTCGCGCTAATATCTTGGCTATTTAACAGACAGATGGAAATATCGCTCAGAAGAGCAAAGCGTTCAGAAGCTGCACTACTGAGGCAAAAATTATTGCTCGAAATTAGAATCGAAGAACGAACTCGAGAATTAGAAGCAGCCCAACTGGAAAAGGTTCAACAATTCTATCGTTTTGCCGAATTAGGACATTTAAGTACTGCTCTGTTTCATGATCTTGCCAATCACGTTATGAGTGTGAGCCTTGATATTGAGGGTTTGAAAAAACAGCATAGTCCCGATATAAAACGCATCCAAGAAAATATGAATCATATCGATGAGGTTGTGCAGCGTGTACGCCAGCACATACAGGGCAAAAAGAGTATTGAGTCGTTTAACGCTGTGAGCGAGACAGAGGAAGTAATAAAGATTTTGTCCTCATCCTCCAAAAAAGCACGTGTACTCGTAGAGCTACATATTTCGCCTTCGGCTGAAGTGCTACAGTATCGAGGTGACATTACTCGTTTCCGACAAATTGTTACTAACCTCATTATGAACGGAATCGAGTCATACAAAAAAGAAGGCGGATTGTCTGAGCGACTTGTAACGGTACACATCGAGAAGCTTTCGGATCACCTTCATATTAGCGTCCACGATCATGGCAAAGGCATTCCTAGCTCTCTGCAATCAAAAATATTTGAACCGTTCTACAGCACAAAAGACAAAGGTATAGGCATCGGACTTTTCATCGTCAAGAAAGTAACAGAAGAAGACTTTAAAGGCACCATTGCCGTTACGAGCACCAAGAAAGAAGGCACTACCTTTACTGTTAGCCTGCCACTTAAACATAATGAGTAGCAAGAGCACACTTAATAAAGCCATCGGCAAAGCGCTCCACTATATAGATTCTCAGCAACAAGAAAATGGTGGGTTCATAAGCCATTCGAGTTCGTCTTCTCAGAATTTCACTCAAAGCATTCCTTATCAAACTACTTTCGTACCGGCTTTAATGTTAGCCTGTCTTTCGGTTAATAATAAACCCGTAAGCCAACAACTGCGCGTACGTTTAGCACAATTTTTATTAGAACAAAGAAGTCCTTCAGGATCTTTTAACTATTGGACAAAAGATGGGCCGGAACATACAACTCTTCCCTACCCAGATGACCTTGATGACACATTCTGCGCGCTCATTGGACTTACGCTTCATGATTCCTCACTTATTAATGAGGAGGTGCTTGTAAAGACAATCTCTCTTCTTTTGGCAACCGAAATTCAGGTCGGTGGACCCTACCGAACTTGGCTCGTGCCTCAGGCTGCTCATAAAGTATGGCAGGATGTAGATCTAGCCGTTAATACGAATATCGCCTACTTTCTTTCACTGGTGAGTCGGCCGCTTCCCAATCTCACAAAGTTCATGGAAGATGCAATAAAACAGGATTCCTTATCTTCTCCGTACTACCCCTCTGAGTATCCGCTTATTTATTATCTTTCTCGTACGTATCGGGGTTCGCTGCAAACAAAGCTCCTGCAAAAAATGCGACGGCTACAAAAACTCAAGAAGCTATCTTCGCTTGAGAATGCGCTTCTCCTTACATCGTTATTACGCCAAGACAAAATGTCTGATCTTTCGGATCTCGTTCAAGAATTGCTCACTCAACAACAATCTGACGGCTCCTGGCCAGCGAGTGCATTTTGCATAGACCCAAGCGTTAAAGGTAAGAAGCATTTTCATGGCGCCTCGGTACTTACTGCTAGCTTTGCTATTGAGGCACTGACAATTTACCAACGATCGATTTCGCAGCAAGAAACTTTACGGGAGCCAAAAGAACAAAAGACCGATGTACTTGAAGAATTGCGGCGCATGGTCACGGCGGAATGCCGCACACTTCCTCGCTATCTTCGTGAAGATACCTTGGCTTTTGAAATAAAGGTTCTAGAAAGTAAAAATGGTTTAGAAATTGTTGGTTTACCGCAGGCGTTTAACGATTCGCTGCGACATCCTTTACGCAATAAAAAGGAATTCTTGCTACATCTGGGCTTGGCAAATCTTCATGGCTGGACCGCTTATACGATTTATGATGATTTTATTGATAATGAAGGACAGCCGCACTTGCTCTCGGTAGCCAATATTTCTATGCGTCGATCGTTGCAGGGATTTTTAAATGTGCAAAACTTAGATTTCCAAAAATATGTACAACAAACATTTGATTACATTGATAATGCCAATGCCTGGGAATTGGCCCAATGTCGTTTTGTGGTAAACGATACTAAAATAGCTATTGGTAAATTGCCATCCTACGGAAATCTATCTAAGCTAGCCGAGCGCTCATTAGGCCACACCCTTACACCGCTCGCAATACTAATAACCGGAGGGAATTCCATAAACTCATCATATTTTCGCGAACTTCAAAACTTTTTTAAGCATTATCTTATCGCCAAACAACTCAATGATGATGCCCATGATTGGCAAGATGATGTTCGAAAAGGCCATATAACATACGTAGTAAGAACACTTCTGCATGACCTTAATGTACCTATGGGCGAGCAATCTCTGGTACGCCTAATGCCACGTATGCAGAAACAATTCTGGCACTATTCACTTACGCATATATGCAAGCTTATGAGACGCCATGTTACGCTAAGTCAACGAGCACTGGCCAAGTTAGAGATATTAAAACCTCAGAATGTTTTCGTGAAATTACTTGAAGATATTGAGGTTTCAATTAATGAAACTGAGTCATCACAGGCCCAGGCCATAAATTTTTTAAAGCACTATAAAAAGCACACGAGAGTAGTAGCATGAAACAAATCCTGGCATATCGTCCCGCAATTCGAGAGACAATGGAGACCTTCATTAATCTTAAGGAAAAGACTGTGAGTCCAGAGATACAGTGGGGGTCTGATTTTGTGCGACGCCTTCGCTCGTTTGCGACAGGCGGCAAGATGTTAAGAGGCGGTCTGGTTTGTTATAGCTACCAACTTTTCAGTAAGAAGAAACCTTCGGCGGCAGCTATTAAGGCTGCTGCGGCATTAGAATTCGCTCATGCCGCACTCCTTATTCATGACGACCTTATGGATCATGACGATATTAGGCGGGGACAGCCAGCCATTCATTATCAATATCGGATGCTTGCAACAAAGCAGAAACTAAAAAATGCGACGGAATTCAGTCAAGCAATGACTATATGTGCCGGCGATATGACTCTTGTTTTTGCTTTTGAATTACTAACCGCTGCCGCGGCAAAAGCACCTGAGATAAGTGCGTTATTTGCGCGTGAGTTAATGGCCGTTTGTGCAGGGCAGATGCAGGATATCCATCTCAGCTCTACCCCTACACCTTTTAAACGAGCGATTTACACTACCATGGAAGCAAAAACAGCATCATATTCAGTAGCCTTGCCCTTAGAAATGGGTGCCTTATTGGCAGGCGAAAATCCGAAGACGCGTACTGTTTTACATAAACTGGGCATGACCGCAGGAACAATTTTTCAAATCCGCGATGATGAGCTTGGAGTCTTGGGTGATTCGATTGCGCTTGGCAAGCCGGTAGGCGCAGACATAAAAGAAAATAAGAAAACACTCATTCAGTACTACCTATTTAAGAAAGCCTCTGATATAGAATGCCGGCGGTTAAAAACTATTTTTGGCAATCCTAAGGCATCCGAAAAAGATATACAGTACGTTCGAAAATTAATTGATCAACATGCAATTTGCACCCTAATCGATCGGGAAATTTCTCATTTGCAGCAACGTGCGCACGACTGCATTGATAAGCTACCCGTAGATACAAAGGCTAAACTTGAGTTGCGCGCACTCGCTGAGTTTTGCGCCAAACGTCAGAATTAGCCGGACTTATACGAGTCTACGAATAATCTTCGCACTACTCATCGTAAGTATTTCTGGAATGACGCAAGTGTTTTGGCTACTCGCCCAATATACTGATGCTTGGCTCTCAAGTTGTTCAATCGGTAAAAGCTGCCCGTTTGCTGTAGGTGAAATCAATGCAACATCCACCACGCATTTAGGTGCATTTTCGTCGAGCAATTCAACTTCATATACAAGATCATAAGGACGTTGCGCCTGTAACTGAAATTGTCGGGCCTGTGCTTCAGTTTCAAATAAAAAGAGTGACTCTAGTCGACTTGGTAAGGCTGGGAAGTCTTTCAGTCGCGCGTTTTCAAACACTGCTTCGAGAAGAGCCCAGTTATGCATGGGCGACATGCGTACAATTCTCCCCCACGTACCTGGTTCGATAATACTACCATTACCAAGCGAATATGAACCCAACCAAAAATAACTCATCCCACAATTTTACTGTATTTGATGCAATGTTTTCTCCTTTTTATTATTAGTGATATTGTTGGTTCATGACCAAGAAGCCACTGCTTATTTCCTTGATCATCCTTACAGTTATTACGGCAGGAGCTTTCTATTTACTCACAAGCTCACCCGATGATGCTTCAACACAAAATTCAGTAGATTCAGCCCAGCAAGGGACCAGTGCTCAACCCTCCGCAACTATGGAAATGAGGGGTAAATATGCGGACTATACAGAAGGAGCTATTAGCAATACGACTGGTACGAAGCTTTTATTTTTTCACGCAGCCTGGTGTCCACAATGTCGCGATCTTGAAGCTGATATTACCCAAAAAGGCGTCCCTTCAGGCGTAACAATCTTTAAAGTTGATTACGATACAAACCAGTCTCTTCGACAAAAGTACGGCGTTACGCTCCAAACAACAATTGTAAAAGTCGACGACACGGGCAAGCTTATAGACAAGTTTGTTGCATACGAAGAGCCCTCAGTTGATGCTCTTATAAAAAACCTACTTTGATATGACATTACTTATACTTTCATTCATCGCTGGAGCGCTTACGGTAGCAGCTCCATGCATACTGCCTCTACTTCCTGTGATTGTTGGTGGGTCTTTGGTTGAAACACCGAAAGAAAAAACTGAACGTCAATGGTTGCGGCCCCTCATCATTGCAACCAGTCTCGCCCTATCTGTCATAATTTTTACCTTGATTTTAAAAGCAACCACCACTTTTTTGGGCATACCTCAATATGTATGGCAAATCATATCAGGCATTATAGTTCTGCTCTTGGGCATTAACTTCTTAAAACCTGAACTTTGGGAAAAGATACCGCTCGTTAATAAGCTTAATTTAGTTTCAAATAAATTACTGGGCAAATCATTCGCCAAAGGAAATTTTGGCGGCGATATTCTCATTGGCTTTTCATTAGGCCCGGTGTTTGCAAGCTGCAGTCCTACATACGCACTTATCATTGCCTCTGTTCTACCCGCTTCGTTCCTTCAGGGACTTTTATACCTTAGCGCCTACGCCGTTGGACTTGCAGGAATGCTGCTTATTGTGGCGTATGCAGGACAGGCCATCGTGGGCAAGCTTAATTGGCTAAGTAATCCAAACGGTTGGTTCCGTAAGCTCATTGGTATTGCCTTTATAATTGTTGGTATCACGGTGCTCTTCGGTTTTGATAAGAAAATTCAGTCGTATGTGCTCGAGCGTGGTTGGTATGACCCTATAAGTAACCTTGAAAAGAGATTATCGGACTAGTATGCCAGTTACTCACCAACAACTGCCACAACCCTAGCAGGTGCACCGTCGATTTCAAGTTTGAGCGGTAAGGCATATACAGTGAAATCCTTGCCTTCCAACGCGGCAAGATTCGTAAGATCTTCTATAATCAGGGCACATGCCTGACTAAAGCATAGCTAATCGCGAACGCATGATTAAGAGGTGGTAGTTTCACTATTTTTGCATTCGGTAGCACCATATCTACCGTCTCTAATACGCCATCGTCCTCTGCATTTGGCACATAACATGTAAACTTCTCGCCGCTAAGTCCCCCGTCGATCAATTGTTCTACATACCGCACCGAAGGCAGTAGTGCGGGCGCTTGTTGCTGGCGCTGTGGACCAATCTTCTCGGCTCCGGTTACTTTGCCGCAAATCAGGTGTACCTCTTCGACCCGCGGGTCTTCAGCCGCAAGTCGAACGGCCAAAGATGATCCTGCGCTAATTGCGAATACTTTACGCGGTGCGTACGCACGCAGGCGAGCATATTTTTCTTCATATGTTTCAGCGGTTTCCCATCGCGCATCGAAGAAGTCGATGTGTCGTTTGGGTGAGCGGAGTCGATTTAAAAAAGCTACGTACTTCTTTTGGGCATCAGATAAACGCCCATTCCCTAATCCTGGAATATATAAACTCTCAGACATACCAATAAATGTATCATCTTATTGAGATCAGATGCTAACCCGTGATATCCTTAAGCATAAGTAGAATATATGCATGGGAAGTATTAAGGGGCAATTGCGCACGCGATTAAGTAAACTCCGAGCTCTCGCTGGAGTAGCTTTGCTGGCGTTTGCAATGATGACGTCTATCCCCTTGGCTCAAGCAGCACCTGCCGTGACGTTTACTGGCAACTCCTCGGTAAGCGGTAAATGGTACGACCCAATCTCGCTTAGTACCCTACAGATTACTGGCAGCGGCAACCCCACTGTTTCAGTGGAGCTAAGTGTTCCAGAGGGTCTTATTGGTATGACCACGATGACGGGGCTGACTTTTACTATCCAGGATGATGAACGGCTTAAGTTTACCGGCACTATGAGCAATATCAACGCAGCCTTAGCGACACTTTATTTTGAGGCTGAAACTACAGAGACGGTAGTATTAGAAGCGTCGGTTACGGGCGCCGATGAAGTGTATTGGCCAGGAAACGGACATATCTATGAATATGTGCCCGTAGGTGGCAACATCAACTGGGTAAATGCCAATACCGCAGCTCAAGCTCGTACGAACGGCGGGATGAACGGTTACCTAGCAACGATTACCTCTGACGAAGAAAATACCTTTGTAGCTGCTCGGTTAACCGGTGCGGGCTGGATGGGAGCAAGCGATGCCGGTACAGAAGGCGTCTGGCAGTGGGTTACCGGACCAGAAGCTGGAACAACATTTTGGAATGGTGCTATTGGCGGTACGGTCGTACCGGGTCAGTATGAAAACTGGAATGAAAACGAGCCAAATAACTCTGGAAACGAGGACTGCGCGCAGTATCTTATTGGTGCTGGCGATGAAGGTCAGTGGAATGACTTAAACTGCTCGACCAGTATGATTGCTGGATATGTCGTAGAGTACGGTGATGATGATACCGTTCCAGAAGTCGCTACTAAAAGTATTACTATCAATGTTGGTTGGGATACGTACGAAGTCGATTCATGCGAAGATCTGCAAGACTATGTTACAGGTGCACCTCACAAGATGGATACGCTTGTACAAACAGCCGACATCGACTGTGAGGGTGTAGACTTTGAGCCCCTTTTTCAGGACACACCGTTTAGCGGTGTTTATGATGGCCAGGGACATACAATTAGTAATATCAC
This sequence comes from uncultured Candidatus Saccharibacteria bacterium, assembly GCA_965231105.1. Taxonomy (GTDB): domain Bacteria; phylum Patescibacteriota; class Saccharimonadia; order Saccharimonadales; family JACDBH01. The sequence continues at coordinate 623,573 of OZ246417.1, forward strand.
TATTGATGAGCCGGGCAGTAGCGTAGGACTCTTTAGTGCCACTGAGAACGCCGATCTGCATGACCTAACTATTTTTGGTTCAGTCAGCGGAGATGGCAAAGTTGGTGGACTCGTTGGAGATGCTCAAAACACTGATATTGCCGCCGTCCATTCACATATGGAGGTAACGGGCACAGATGATTATGTGGGTGGATTGGTTGGAAACTTTGTAACCCGGAAAGAAGTTAGCTTCTATGATAGTTCGAGTAGCGGGAATGTGAACGGCACAGACACGGTTGGCGGGTTGGCAGGTGCTGTGCAGGCATATGATCGTGCTGAACTTTTTATGTTTAAAGTATTCGCGACAGGCAATGTTACCGGGACTATTGTAGGCGGTGGTTTAATCGGATATATGACCATTTATTCAACAGTAGCCGATGAAACAAGTGCGAGTTTGCAAGATGCATACGCAACCGGTAATGTAACAACCGATTACTATGCCGGTGGCTTAATTGGCAAATTGGATACGAATAACGATGATGGCACAAACCCTACTACATTCAGCCTGCGTCGTACCTATGCAACGGGCGATATAACAACTAATGAATATGGCGGTGGACTTATTGGCGAGTATATAGGGCCAACAGAGGATGGAGTTGATGTAACTATCAGCGACAACTTTGCCGTGGGTGAAGTTGTCTCGCAGGATCCAAGTATCGGAGGTGGCTTAATCGGCAGTTATACGGACAATGAACCTATTACGGCCGATAATAACTACTTTGATTCAGCGCGTACTGGGCAGGATGATTGTAGTGGTGGCGATCCATTCCCCGGTACCTGTACGGCCATCGATGACTCACAGCCTGATTATTTCTTTAACAACACAACTAGCTCGCCGCTCGATGAATGGAACTTTGGCGAGATTTGGGTAATGCATCGCTTCACTTATCCTACCTTCGAATCTATTAACGAAGACGATCTCAATGGTGACAATATTCAGGACTCAGAGCAAAACAATCTGAGCGGGTATACCAGTTCTATTACTGGCAAGAAAGTTCTTATTGATGTTGGTAGCGGCTGTGAAATCACCACCGATGACTTGATGCGTGAATCAAGTCTGACCGTAAAAGACCCTGGTTATGAATATGAAAATGGGTTATTCGATTTCGCTGGGGATTGTGGAACGCCTGGATTTACGACTACGATTAAGCTGTATTACTATGGCATTTCTAAGGCTGGGCTTATTGTTCGAAAATACAACCCTACCACTCATGCCTTTACTAACCTGAGCGCGAGCTATGGCGCAACCCTCACCGAAACAACTATTGATGGCAGTTTAGTTACTATCGCCAGCTACCAACTTACCGATGGCGGCCCCTTGGACCTAGATGGCATTGTGAACGGTGAGTTTGAGGACCCTGTTGGTTTGGCGCGCGCAAATGTAGGCGCCCCTAACACAGGACTATCTCGACGTTGAATAAAAAAACCTTCACTGCACTCGCGGTGGTAGTTTTAGTTATAGCAGCTTCGATAGCCCTTACCCTATCAAGGCAGCCGGAGCCGACTACAGAGCAGGACGCACCTGTTATTACACATTCTACAGATGCCCCAGATGAACAGCGACCAGATAAGGCTACATATCAGTGGACTGGACGAAATTATGATCCTAGGCATATTACCCTGCCCTCCATTGGTGCCGAAGGTTTTATACAGAATGTGGGTGTAGATCAAAATCAGGAGATTGCAGTGCCCACCAATACGCATCTTGCTGGATGGTTTGTGGATAGCGTGCGACCCGGCGAAAAAGGTCTATCCATTATTGACGGCCACGTCAGCGGGCGTGAATCTAGTGGCATCTTTGAGAAACTGGGTGACCTGCAGATAGATGATGTGTTTTATATTGAGTTTGGCGATAACAGCCGCAAGGAATTTAAAATCACTGCCAAATACACTGTTCCGGAAGCCGAAGCAGCTGCTAGGATCTTTGACCAGGATCCTAACATAGCCAATCAGCTTAATCTTGTAACATGCGCCGGTGAATACAATCAAGACACAAGGCGGTTCGACGAGAGAACTATAGTAACCGCGAGCGCGCAATAAAGACTAGCCTTTGAGTAGTATAGCCGCTATAGTTTTCTAGTAAGAATGCAGAGATTCAAACGATATTTACTCCTAAGCCAGGTTAACTTATTTGCGTGGCTAACACTTTCTAGCGTCCTTGCCTCCAGCGTCGTTTTTAAGAATGGTGGTGTGAGCAATTATGGCAATCACTACAACACTGTCGTATTCTATTCAATTGCCTTCCTCGCAGGTGCCATTTATGTATACCTGGCTGCTGAATCTCTTTTACTTCTGAATCAACGGTTTAAGCTTTTGGCCCGCTACTTAAACATTCTTTCTGTTCTTTTATTGCTCGTCTTTATCACCACATTTCCTCGCCGATTTGGCATGATCTTTTCAGATATTCATGACAATGTAAGTAAGGTCTTATTTGCCTATGAATTTCTCCTGGCTCTCTGGCTGATAGTTAAACGACCGAAAGCTGAAACCTTGATCTACGCACTAATCATGACTGGCGGTTCGCTTGTTGGCCTACTCTCGTCCATGCATATTCTTAATCTCATGTTTGTAGGTCAAATGGTAGGCGCCCTTGGCTTTGCCCTACTCCTGGTTATTGTATTGCCAAAAGTAATTGCTACGGACTTAGGAAAAAGATCAGGTAAGTCACGGTCCAAATAACCCCTGGAAGAATAGTAGAGAACCTATGCTAGAACGGCTTTGGATAACTCTGTAATAATAACCTTGTAACCTTCATCGCTAAAATGAATGCCATCTTCATTATGGTAGTCTTTGCCACTGTCCATGAGTGGCTTTAGCACACTCCAGGAGTCAAAGTATGCAACATTCATTTCCTGGCAAACTTTTTTAGCATGGTCGTGGTACTGCTTCATTAAAATATTCGTTAAGGCTTTACGTTTAGGGTGTTCCGATAAAATAGACCCGTTGATAGCCGGTGGTAAAAAATAAAGTATTTTTGAAGTACCAAAGATGCCAAATATTTTCTTTAAGTTTTCTGTAAAAGTCTGAATATCAACAGCTTTCCACGGGCTTGCATCATTAGTTCCCACCGATAATATAACGAGGTCGGGTTGAAGTCCTGCAATATACAAAGCTTTTTTAACGCAGTCATTAGAATCCCACCCTCCGACCGCACAATTATATACGTCATAATCGGGTAGTTTTGATTCAAAAATTAAGACCTCGTCCTTACTAACATGTGCGAGCAAGCTATCACCAAATAATACGAGCTTTTTCATGCAAATATCATATCAAACAAAATAGGCAGTGAGATAGCAGTGACACTAGTCAAGATTAAGACCAAAGTACGTTGGCATACGCACGTACAACTTCACGCTGCACGGTTTCTCTAGTCGAGTGACCTGCCGCTACAAAGTGCAAGAGAGCGTGATCTACAGCTTTACTTAAGTCATACGCAGCAGACGGCATGCAAACAAAATCATATCGTCCATGCACAATCACGATATCAATACCCTTCAACTTGTTAGCATTGTTAATTATGTAGTTTTCCTCAATAAAGCAGTTATTGCCCACGATGTAGTGAGCCTCTAGATAGGAGAGGGATTCTGAGGCAAAATCTTTCAGATCTTTCTCAACACGGGATGGCTGGTAGTCTAGTTTAACAATGGAAGATTCGTAAGCCATCCATTCGTGAGCAAACTTTTTCCGCTCTTTAGCATCACTACTACCCATCTTTTTCTTATAATAATCATCAATGTTGTTACGATTTGCTTCAGGAACAACAGATACAAACCGTTCCCAAACTTCAGGAAAATGCGAGGCAATACGCCCCTTTAGGTAGAAGTCATTATCCACTGCACGTGCGAGGAAAATGCCACCGATGAGCATTTTTTCAACGACATCGGGATTGGCAATTGCATATAGCAGTGCGAGTGTGGAACCCCATGAGAAGCCGTAAAGAGAAATCTTATCAAACCCTAACTCGTTTCTCAGTTTGTTAATATCTTCAACAAGATCCTGAGAAGTGTTATGTTCTATTGAAGCAAAGGGAGTGCTGCGGCCAGAACCACGCTGATCATGAAAAACAACGCGATGCTTTTTAGGATCAAAACGAGTAAAGTCTGCTTCATCAAAGCCACCACCCGGACCACCATGCAGGTAAAATATTGGTTTTGTTACATTTTTATTGCCCCAGTCTACCCAGTAGATTTCATGCCCATTCCCTACTTTTAAACGGCCGGAACGAATGATGTCTTTATCTTCAATTGGCTTCTGCTTCTTATCTTCTTCATTTGTCATTGCTACATAATACCAAACGAGCTAGAAATAACCTCTGTTGCCAAACATTGTTGAATTCTTAATGCAATCTACAAATTCTGCAATGCCTAAAGGACCTGGTACTCGTCTGTGCCTTTTTCAAGCAAGTTAAGTAAAGAGCTTGTGCCCATATCGCTACACAATTTGATTACCGATTTAGTGTTATATGCCGTGTGACTGTTGGTGTTATACCAAACATGCATAGGTAGCTTTAAAAATTCCTCGCTTGGCGCCTGCCAGTCGATTGCCGCTCGGAGGGTTTCGTTCTGAAGACGAGGCAATAGGGCATCAAAATCAATCATATTTAGAGGCGATATATGAACAATTAATGCGCCGTCTTTTAGTTTTTCAATATTTGATTTATCGATTATAGTCCCAGCACTTCCTGGAGCAGCTATAAATACTACATCGCTTGTTTCGAGCAATACATCAAGTTCAACAAACTCTGCTCTTAGCTCAGGCTTTTCAGTACGACTATAGTAGCGAACCTTTGCAGGTGCAAAAGCATTAACAATATTAATAATTCTGCTGCCTATTTTGCCTGCGCCAATTACGCCAATTTCGGCACTATGCAAAGTTTCACTTGTCTGAAACGACTTATCGCCAGGTCTGCCAAGCTCAAGTAGGTTACGCTGCATGAGCAGGGCAAGTGCTAAGGAGAATTCTGCAACCGCTGGCGAGTTAGCGCCAGGGGCATTAGAAATCTTGATACCTTTTTCCTTTGCTTTTTCCCAGCCAGTGATGAGAGCTTGCCAATCGGCACCGGTAAAAGCAATAACTTTCAGATCGGTTGCTGCTTCAATTACCCTATCGGTAACTTTTTCTATGCCGCCTAAGATATAGCCAACCTTGCCCTTTAGGGCTTCAATGAGTTCGCCTTCGGTTGCATTTGCCTTTTCAAGGCGCTCCACTTCATAGCCGGCTGCTTCGATTTGTTTAACGTGCTCCTCAGTGATAAACAGCGTATCTGTAACTAAGATCTTACCTTTCATATGTAACATCATATCAGACAAAATAAAAATGACCTCTGTTTCCAGAAGTCATTATGCTTCTAACCAAGACTTCCCAGGCCTTAGAGGCACTTACTAATAAAGTTCAAATGAATCCACAAACGTATTAAACACTTCTTCAGTTTCGCCCCCCACCACAATTTGATACACTCGCTGACCACTATAGAAAATGATCGTATAGATATGAATGCTTTGAGCTTCCGTCTTTAGTCCATACGTAGCTCGCATGGCTTTATAGCCACGAAAATCTATGAGATCGCTTTCAGATACAATGTCCGCGTTACTACTTACACTCACACCCCTTATTGCGCTTTTCAACATAGCATTTACCTGAGTATCTGATTCGTCTGCATATACGTTAGATATTTCTGATGCCGTAATGATATAACTTATTTTCTCATTTTGATCGCTATATACGTACAACCGTATCGGTATAGTGTCGCCGTCAAATGTGAAACTTGCCGAATGTTCAGTTGGGGTAGCAGGAAAATCTGCTCTAAATCTGTCAGCTTGAGACTCGAAGGACTGCCATACACCCGGAGATACCAGTTTAGTAGTAGAAGCTTTGCTGTTGTTACTAATAAGGCTATATGAAACAAACATAAGCCCACTGAGAAGCATGCAAGATAGGACTAATGCAGGTAGCGGAATACTTTTAATGAATCTTGTGACTTCGTTGAGTGAAGACTTATGATTCTTGATTCTCATTTTATTACTTTTCATTACAGCTCCTAAAATTAACTGAACTATACCACTACCAACTTATTAAAAAGAAAAAGGACTACCCAAAAGTAATCCTCTTTTCTTGGTAGCGGGGCCAGGACTCGAACCTGGGACCTCGTGGTTATGAGCCACGCGAGCTGCCACTGCTCCACCCCGCGATACGTTTAGAGCAGTCCATATAGTACCGTAACAGATGTAAATTGTCAATTCGAGCCACATGGTAAAATGGTTATGGCATGAAGTGGCTTCGTAAGATCCGTAATAGCCCGATGTTTATTGAGATTCTCCTGCTTATTTTGTCTGGTATTGCTATTTTAGGTCTTGCATCCTTTGTGCGTTTACGTACTGCCGAAGTTGCAGCCACGCCTTCACCCGTCGATGCAGTAAGTTCTGAGATAAGAAAGATGGATACGCTAGGTGTTGCCACTGCAACAGGCGATTCAGACGAGCCAACAGTACCGGAATCACAAAGCACAAACAGCACTCCCAGCTCGCCCTCTCAGTTACGAGAGAGTACACCCGATCCAGATCCCTCCCTACCCTTTATACCTTCGGGCCCTGTTACCCTACCTACCCCCATCGTACCATTACCTCAAGTTACTATCACCTGTGATGAGAGTAAAAAAGCCACTCTCATCTTGAATTACAACCGAAAGGTATCCGAAGAAGAAGTTCGCCATAAAAAGGCGCTTGCTCTTGTACCTACCCTACTTCGTATCCCTCAAGAACTACTAATCAAACATAGTGCAATTCTTGATGAACTTAAATCAACCCTTGTAGCAGATCTCGTTAAGATTAACTGCTCGCTGTAAATTACCTAGCTAGGCTCATTCGCGTTGGCGATGAAAGAGGAAATCTAACCACGCATTAAAATTACGCTGCAAGCTTCCGCCACTCGCTTTATCGGTTGCTAAGACGCTATCTTCAGGAGTTTGCAGCGGTACCGCCTCAATAGTGCGTGCAAGTGCTACCTCTTTTGGTACTATGATAAGCTTTTCACCCGGCAGTGCTTTATTAAAATGCTTGCGTGCCGCCAGTTCAAGATATTGATCAGTGTTATAGTACTGGTTTTTAAGTTTAAGATTCTCATTGGCCAGCTTCTGTACTTCATTCTGTTGCTGCAACGCTGAGAGCTGCTTCTGCAGACTGTAATTTGTTTGCACAACTTTGATACTACTCCATGTAACCATGAGAGCGACAATACCAAACGCAATCATGCCTAAATTGCGCACATCTCCGAGCGACTTTACGAACGGGCTATTTTGGTATGTTTTGATTTTATCGAGCATTTTATGTTCTAAATTATAGCAAATAGATAAACATACATACGGGTTGTTGTAATTTAACAGTTTTCTCATGTTTTTGGTTTAAGTAAAGCGGACAATTTGTTACGCTTACGCTATAGAAGCATAACGGTATAGCGAAAGGTAGTTCTTATGAGCATTGGTATAGAAACGACCGTCAGTCATCCTTCAGCCGGAGCAAACTTTTATGCGAGTGATGATCAAGAAGTTTGGCGAAATGCAGCCAACTGCCTGGGCGTTAACACTGAGCTTTTCTTTCCCACTGAAGATCCTGCGCTCGCCCGCCAAGCAAAAGAGGTCTGTCGCAACTGTGTAGTACGAGAGGAATGTCTCGATTATGCGCTCGCTAGTAATGAGATGGGCGGAGTGTGGGGTGGGACGGATGAAGATGAGCGTGCCGTGTTGCCTAAGCCCGTGTAGTGGTTTATAAAAATCCCCAATCTGGTATACTCTGATCTGTTAACCGCAATATTCTGCGGGGGTATAGCTCAGTGGTTAGAGCAGAGGACTCATAATCCTTTGGTCCTTGGTTCAAGTCCAAGTACCCCCACCAATATTTCGGCCTAGAATATCTAAGCGTGCTATTATTCAAGTAATGTTCCCGATAATCGTTGTACTATTCCTCCTTTATAATGGCCTCGGGTTTATTGGTATCGCTCTGTTGGTTCTCTCGAGCACATTGTTAGTAAGAAGTCTTATTGATCACCGCCCCATCAAGCAATGGCATGTTATTTTACTCGCTCTTGGAATCGTGGCGCTATTTGGGCAGAATGCCATAGTTGGTCGTATTCGTACATCTGGAAATAAGTTTGATCAAAACATCATTTCGCGTACAGCATATGACATATACGTTCCGCAGAAAACGATCGGCGGTTCAAAGGTAGATAGTATACGTGCCACAAGAAATGGAGATAGCGCAGGCTATGTCGTTGAATATACTGGCGAGCCCCTGATGTATCTTTATGAAGATTCGGTCAAACATATGTCTACCTTTGGCCCAGCAATTCCCGGTCAGCTTTTTACATGCAATTTACCCAAAAACGGAATAGCCGATCCTGGCTGCAAGAAGATTGGGACAACCAAGAATGGGATTGATGTGTATGTTGATGCTGACCGGTATACGCCTGACAAAGAATCATTTTACGTTGCTTCTGCAATAATTGGACAGACACACGTTGGTCTTGAGGCTAGAGGCTATATAAAACCCGAGGACCTGTTAGCTTATTTTGAGGCACTGCAAAAAACTTCTCGCAGTGACCTGAAATTCCGGAACGGCAACAATAACCTCCTTATCTTCCCCTATATTAGCTTCTAGTTTTTGTTGCTCTTAGAGCGTTTAACTACGGTGCCATCTCGCTTCACAAGTTCCCATCCCAAAGAACATGGGCCTTCTGCTTCACATTGTGCGGCTGTAAAATCTTCCATTGGCTCATGAATTATTGCTCCGTACTTTGCTTTGAGTAGTTTTAGATACATTGCGCTTTTTCTACGTTGCCAAGTCCCCAGTACTTGCAAGCGATCTCTATCGGCAATAAGAAAACGTGCCGCAACCACGGCCGTCGCGGTGGTAAAGCCACTCTTAATAACATCCTCGCATACGATACCCATGTTTGAGCGCAGAGAGTAAAGCTTCATAAACTCTTCGTCACTGAAGCTAACCGTATCGCCATCACTTCTTACTTTTCTAGTTTCTACATACTCCGCTCGTCGTCTACCGAGTTGCTCTGCTACCGGGCCAACCAGTCGATTAGTTCCGTGTGCAACCCCTATAAGCACAAGCCTTCCATATTCTTGTTCGGGATACTTTTTGGATATTTCGGCTGCGGTAATATCTACCCACTGATCAAATAATTCAGAATCATCTGGAATACGATCAAAATCCAATTTTACCCCGTGGAATTCACCCACGAATTCGTGATGAACTCCTTCAGGATCTCGGATATTACCCTCTATAAGATTGTTACGAAACACTTCAATCGGCTGTGACACAATAGCGCTTTTGCTTACATTACCAGCACCTATTATGCCAGCTTTTTATTATCGGAACGTTGTATTTAATAGTATCTATACGTTAGATCGACGACGACCCAAATCCAATAGCCCAATCAGCATCCAAGCAAGCAGCACATAGACAAGAGCAGCTACGAGCGTTTCAAATTCAAATCGCGAAACCCCATATTGCGCTTGGTAATTAAAGAGCCCGAAGAATGGTGCAGCAAATGGCTGGCTGGTAGTGTAAATGAAGTCAGCAAATGCATTTGCTCGGTTTGCACCCAGTAAGGACAATACAAACCTAATTAGCAGCAGCCCTACAATGACTGAAGTAATGAAGTAAATGACCCTCGCAGCGACATTTACTCCTGGTTCTACGACTGGACTCGCATCATCTTCCGTTACGACTCGTGTATCTTTTTCGACGACCCCTTCCCCACGTGATAGGATCTCTCGTTTGTGTTGCATGACTGCCATAGCGGTACACTCCTTCTATTAGTGTACTTTCAGTGTAGACCCATTATTAAATAGTTCGCTGTAATAATTCTTATCACCCCAACGGAGCTCTTCGAGCACTGGTGGAAGCTGTATACGCTCAAATGTTATACAACCAGGATGTACTGAATTCCAAATAACTTGTCGCTTTTCTGCCACTGAGAGATCATCAAAATCACGCCCACCAAACTGATCTATTTCTAAGCCCGTATTCAGAGCGTTATGCGCATAGCGAATTCCCGTAACCGTTTCGGTGAAGGTAATCGAATCATTGACGACTGTACTTACTTGATCAACGTTGTCCGGAATATCATCCGTTACGCCGGTAACATAGTCTGGCTCATTACTCTCAGCCGTGTAGAGCTGTGCAAACCAGCGTTCGTTTGGCTGTGTAGGACTACTAGGATTCGCAGTGTGTGGGTCATTCGATACTGCAGTAATTTTATATGTACCGGCAGGAATTGACTCATTAAGTTGTATTGGCGGATCTGGCTGTTCAGGATATAGCGCATCCATAAGCGCATATGAAAGTAAGGACTCGTTGCCAGGGAACTTACAGACCGTAAAGGAAATAGGCACTGCTACACTGCTAATACTGTTGTTAGTGAGAGTGGCTGTACTGCTAAGCTGTGCATGCACCAGCGGACTAATGATTAGTCCTGAGATCATTATGAGAACGAGGACCTTTGCAGAAAGAGCGAGCTTATTAGTATGCTCTTCACGTGGACGCTTGCCTATAAGCGCCATTCGCTTATTAGCTTGGTAAATTTGTTGGGAACGATAATGAGCGAGTAATCGTCGTACTTCAGAAATAATAATCATTAGAGAAGGAATATAGATTATAAGCAGTAGCCCGAGAGGCTTGCGAATAAAGTCAGCACCATAACCTACATACGGCACAGAATACCGCACTTTTCCTATGATTTGTGTTGCATCAAGCGCCGTATCGTTACTTTGATTTGCATCACCCTTGGTGACAAATTTCTTAACTTCGTTTCCACTACCCAGTACTTGAACTATACGGTGCGTTACCGTGGAATTCTTATCTCGTGGATTAATGAATGTAACAATGTCCCCGGGTTGTAGTTTATCCGCAGGGACACGAGTTACGCTCACAAGATCACCCTTATTAAGCGCAGGCACCATACTACCACTTTGCACACTCAGCAAATGTCCGCCTTGTATGCGGGTTATGATTGCCAGTGCGCTTACGCCCACCAGAAAGGTTAGCGCAAGCGCGGCAAAGGATCGCTTAATAAAGCGTATCATCTAATGAAAGCCTAATCTTCTACTACTGGTACCACTACTTCAGCTTCATTTGTACCGGTGAAGACGAGGTCGAAGTCGTTAATTTCGACTGGGCCACTGCCACTAACCGCACCGGGTAAGAGTTGGACCTGAACATCGAAATTCTCCGTCTCTCCATCAGGAAGAGTAGCGGTAGGGCCACCTGAGCCAGGTACATTGTTAAATAAAGCTTCGAGTTGAGCTAAAGTGTACTCGGCTGATTCCTCTGGATTATTATTAGTGAACTTAACAACCACTTTAGACTTATCAAGTCCAGTACCAGTTACGGTTCCGACTGTTGCATATACAGTCACGTCAAGATCCACATTTCCTGTGTTTGAGAGAGAGAAGTGCTGCGGAGCACTGTAACCACCGCCAGGAACTAATCCAGTAAATGAAAAACCTGTGTCACTATTGTCAGTGTTAGCGCCCTCTACATCCGTATTGTCAATCACGAGACTGGCAGTTGCAGTTGTGATTTCGTTATCCGTTAAGGTCGCCGTACTGTTAAGCGCAGCAAATGTTACGCCTGTTGCTAACGCAACTACAGCACCAACAACCGTGACGGCACGTGCCACAGGATTAATTTTTCGTATTGCTAACATACCCACCCCCTTAAATTATTTAATAACACTGTAGGCCTTAGTAAGCCTACCTATTCCACCCCTGCCCTCACAGCAGACATGTACAAATACCATTGTATACCGCTTATGGCGCGTTTATGTTGTAAAAAGAGCAAATTTAATGTTCTGTTAATTTTCTTACATCGCTAGTTCTTGCGCGAAAGAGTAATCATAAAAACCTTCGGAATATCGATCCCAGTAATGGTGAGCTTCGTAACGAACGCTATTAGATGAATCGCTAATCCATGCACTTGGATGGTTCTTAGACCATCGGGCTAAACTAGACCAATCATAACCGGCAACCATAACGAGCGTTCCATCACCTGCAGCACGCAATGCTGAAACAACTTTCTGCGAGGCAGCTTCCCAGTTTTTAGCCGCAGAGGGATAGCCACCGGTTGGCAAATCATGAGGTTCGTTCATAATGCCGTATGCTAATAAGCCAGGATGTCCCTTAAACGCCTGGCTCAACTTTACCCATACATCAACAAGTGATTCATGGGTTATGCCGGCACCAAGCTTTAGGACACCCCCAGCAGTCTTATACTCACCATAGTTATGCAGATCTAACACTACCCGGATTCCATAGGCACTGGCCGAATCAAGAATTCTTCGTATTTCGGTAATCTCACTGTCTTTAAGCGCACCATTTAAAGAGGGTTGGATGCGCTCCCAGCGGAATGGCAGGCGGACAATCTTAACACCACGCGCAGCAAGATAGGCAAAACTATCGCGTGGTTCATAGAAATAATCTCGGCCAGGCGTCCCAGGATTTGTGTTGGTTACACTATTGCCAAATTCCATTCCTGCAACATTCACACCATGAAGTTTATTGCTGCTCTTGAAAAACTTTTCCAAAATAGATGCTTGCGGGTGAGCTGTATCGAGGCTGCGTGGTCCACTCCCGTGCGCATAAATGGTGAGCTTATAACTACCCCACCAACTACCCGCTGCCCAGGCCGTAGTCCAGATATCATAGTTCTGTGCAGCTTGATACCAATGATCAGCAACGCTATTCCAACTACCGGCATCGTTGCCAGCCGGCCAGCCAAGCTCTCCTACAAAGCCCTTGGCACTATTCGCAGACAGCCACGAACCAAATGAGTTAAGTTCGTCTATGGCTTGCTGTTCAAGCGCATTACGAGAAACCGCAGTAGCTGTTGTAGAGGACGAACCATGACCTGGTTTCTTCACCAGCTCACTTGGCGATTCAACCACATGCTGTTCGGTTGCCGCAGTCTGTACCTCCGGCTGGGCGGTAGGTTCTGTGTTGGCATCTTCGGTCGCTTTTTTATGTTCATTGCGGGTAATAGAATATATTACTGTTCCCGCTACAAGCACACCACCTGCAGCTCCAAGCAGCATAGCCTGTTTACTTCTTGAAAGACTTTTCTTCGCTTTAAACCTGTCCTGTCCTGTTTTCTCTTTTATCACTTTGATCCAGTGTATAGACCGGTGACTGCCTGACATACCCTACCCCTTTTCTGTAATGTCCTCTGCGATCATATGCGCAACCTTCTTACCATCACGCACTGCATAATTTGTACCCCGATCTTCAGGAAAAATCTGTGAGAAATTCGCCATATAGAAACCTTCGAGTGGCGTTTTCATGTCTGGCAATTTATCCTCATACCCAATCCCTACTATATGCTGAGCGTTTTTAAACTTAAAGACATACGACTCCTCTACATCTGATTCGCTAAAGTCTGGGAATAGCTTTTTAGCACCTTTAAACCAGCGCGCACGAATGGCATCGTCATCAAGATTCATGAGCTCGCTATCATTTTGAGTGTAGTCACCGATGTAATACACATGATGACCATTTACCTTATCTGCCCCTACCAATGAATCAAGGCTTAAGAGCACCAAGAACGGCGCACCTTCATCATGAATTTGATGCCAATAACGATCAGTAATTGGTTTTTTAGTCGTAAATACCATAACCACTGCGCCAAGGTAATCGATCGACGTCAGCTGATTTGCATATTCTTTGGTCATCTGCGGATGCTTTTCGCCTAGCTTTGCAAATGTACCGCTTGGTAGTGCAGCCAATACTGCATCATACACGCGCGTCTTACCTTCTACTTCCAAAGCCGGCTTATCGTCCACATTGGTAAAGGCAGAAATTTTTGCATTGAGGTTAATTTTTACGTCGCGTTTTTTAAGCTCGGCAATCCACCGCTGCACCATAACTTGGAAACCACCGTCAAAATAACCAAGGCGTTCAGACTGCTCGCCCTTTTCTTTCGAAGTTTGGCGCACATGAATGCGTGTCCATAGCCAGGCCATCGTAATCTTATCCCAATAGATATCAAATTTACCCACCAACAGCGGCTTCCAAATAAGATCCGTCGCTCGCTTACCGTTCCATTTGCACAGCCATTCGTAGGCTGTGACTTTGGTTAGTGGTTGCCACTTTTTGATAAAGAGCAAACGGACACCCGTTAGTCCAGTACGCAAGCGATCTATCATATTTAAGGGGCCAAAAGTTAAGAGATCCTTAGCAGTTGTGAACGGATACATCTTGCCCTTATAGAAAGCGCCGATTGAGCTGGGATGGAAATGAAGCTTATTAGCAATGCCCAGCTCTTTAGCCATATCAATCATATAGTTATCTGTTGTGTACAGAAAGTGATATGCCCGTTCAAGTGGCGTACCGTCTTTTAAGGCAAATCCTGAAGCGAGTCCGCCCAATACAGGGCCAGCTTCAAAGATTTCAACTTTGTATCCTTGTTTTGAAAGTTCATATGCAGCCGTTAACCCAGTCCAACCGCCACCTACAATTGCTACTGTTTGCTGTTTAGAGCCTGAGTTCTGCTTTGTTGCCATAGTATTCCTTATATAACGCTTTCTAATGCACGGTCTTCATGATTTTTCTCCACCTTAAATGTAAACCGACTATTTAATGTAAACTGCACGATAAATACTACCGGTAAGGTAAGGTTCTTAACGAGCAGACTATTAAGTCCGATAATTTCACTCATCGTCCATAGCATGAATGAACTGATAAGAAATCCTGTGCAAGTCACCAGAATAAAGCTCACAAATCGCTTGAGAAGGCCATTACGTGTACGGAAATTAAAGAAGGCATTCATAAGAAAGCTATATACCATTGCGAGTGCTATTGATATGCCATTATTTAGTATCACAGACATATGGGTTGCCTCGTCAATGATCCAGAAAGCTCCCACATCGATAATAACCGCAATACCGCCAATAATTCCGTAGAGAATTAGCTTCTCAAACCTATTAACTAACTTTACAAATTTATCCGGTAAGAACGATGCCGGAATGCGATGTAATAGTTTTTCGCTCGCCATGTTTCCTCCTTATCACTTTAATGTTACTTGCATTCCAGGTGGCAACTTACCCTGTAAAACATGCCACTGCCAAAACCAGACCTGGTCACGAAAATTATTGCTATCAAGCCAGAAACCATGCTCGGCATTATAGGTACCGTAGACAATTTTCTCGTACTGTTGTTGAGCAATCGTTTCCCGAAGCACCTGCTCCAACAGTACAGACATGACGCTAGGCGGCCCGCTCTTAGCAGCTGTCACGAAGTCAGTTGTTTTAGGCTGCAGTTGAGCTAATAGCTTTCCGGCTGGCTCGCTGCCGCTAAGAATAAAGTCTTCACTAAGACTAGGCACTAACTGCAAAGCATCATAGCCAAATTCATTAGCAGCCGTGCCCACTAATGGAGTTGCAGTTGCAAATGATCCGTCGAGTTTTAACAGTGTCCAGTTGGGTATAGTGTTATAACTTGCCCACATACGATCAAGTAATTCATAGCCATTGTTTATTAATACGCCCCAGGGAAGTTGCGGCAATTTATCTGCTAAATATCGATACGCTGCTGGTCTGAAATAGCCGGGGTTAATGAGCTTGTCGTCAAGGCTGCCATCAGCCGAAGAATCAACATACAGTTTTCCGCCCCGCTCAAATACACATTCACGCCACCAATCATTCGCGTGCACAACCGCTTCTTGGCCATAACCTTGGTTTGGCCATTTTTCATCAGCCTGGAACAAAGCGTATGCAATGAGCTGATCCGCATCACAAACTGTGTTACTGTCCGTTAGCTTGTATGCACCGTCCGTACCTCGTTCCCATTTCCAAGACAAAAGCTTATCATTCGTACGATAGCGAAGATGATCCTTACTCCATTGCCATAACCCATTAAACATATCTCCGTCGCCCATAGAGATTGCCCTCAGCATTGCCTGAGCCTGGCTGCTTGAAGTACTGAGTGAATTATTTGTTATATCAATGACCTGTCCATAATCGATAATGAACGTATCTTTAAAGTGTCGCCATGAATCTTGCAACACAATATCATTACGATTCTTAATTTGATAAATCTGCACCCAGTCGCCATTGGTCGAAATGTAGTTAGGCAGATCAATATAACTTGAAGTTCCTTGCCGATAGTCGGCAAGTAGGACCGCGTGATCAAGTACCTGCTTCATGCGTGGTACGGTGCCGGCTTTAACTTGCTTCACTATTTCATGTGTGAGCACAAGGTATTCGATGTTACGCCAATCGTTACTATAAAGCTTACGAACTTCTGGATCATACTCGGCGGTAAAGAAATAACTTACATTCTTATAACCATCTTCCTGTGCAAGATAAGGATAAATATAGTTATCCGCCGCAATTACTGCACCTTCGGGTACATGCTGCTGCACCCAAGATACGGCATTGAGCTGATTGGTTACCTCATCCTGACTGTAATGCTTATTTGGCAACACCACTGCTAAAGAAATAGAAGAGACAATTAATAACACCACAAATGCAGCTCGTTGCAGACGCATTTTTAACACTACCCGGTATAGCAGCTCAACTGCCACGCCGATAGCAAGCGCCAACAACGGAATAAGCGGCACAATGTAAAGATCGAGAACAACCTTTCCACGGGCCAAGAATGCAACATAGAGAAGAATGAGAAGTGCCAATATAAGCACATACGGCTGTTTCTTCCTCCAGCGTACACCAACTATAGAAATGCCGATTGTTGAAAGAGCACCGAACGTCAGTATTGACCAGTCCTTCAAAAGCCATGAACGTATATTCTGTATAAAGCTACTTTTTGCTTCCCATGGCCATGCAAAATCTCCTCTACCAAGCTGCAGGGCGAATGTATCAACTACGCTTACATGAGTGGGGTTGCCGTCTGGTCCAACTGGTGCTGGGAATAACTCACCCTTTAAGAGTGCATAGAGAAAGAAGCTGCCGATCACAATACCCATGACTGCTAGCCAATACGTAACAGCATGCGCTCGATGTTGGCGATGGGCACGAATCCAGATAATTAATAAGATCGCGGGCGCAAAAAATACTGCATTCAACTTCGTGAGCACTGCCATACCAAGCGTAAGACCACTTAACACAAAGTGCTTGAGCCGCTGGTGAGAATGAGTTGCATAATACAAACTTAGAAGCAGCAGGAAGGTCATGATGTTATCGAGTAGAATGCGCCGCTGAAAGTAAATCGCCACAGGTGATAAGGAGAAAAATGCCACCGCCACGGTTGCAGCCAACTTACTACCGCCTGAGAATCTTTTACCTAAAATATAAACGAGCAGTGTTGAACCAATATGAAGCAGCAGCATAAAAACTCGACCACTTTCGAGCAATGATCCAAACAAAAGCGTTCCGCCGCTCACAATTTGCCAGAAACCTAGGATAATCCACCCTAAAGGCGCATGATCGTAACGATACGTATAAACATCGAGCCGACCATCCGTCACAAACGTCCAGGCACGTGAAGTATAAGTAGCTTCATCATTCTCGTAATACGGAAACTGGAACATATTCGTTGCATGTGCCGCCACACTTACGATCAAAAGAAGAGCAATAAGACCTGCTTCAAAACGATTGCTTCTGGCCCATGTCCAAAGTTCCAATACTCTCCGTTGTACGGTTCTAAGCATTTTTCTCACGCCCTTTTTAAAAACTTTTTTCATGCCTCTGCCTCTTCCGTTGTCATGCGCATAGGCTCTGTCGTGTCAACAATGGGAACAGGCACTAACGAAAGTACGGCTTGAGCACGATGTGCTCCAAGGTGTGTGGTCTTTTCCCAACCATGGTTGCCTGACCGATAGCGAAGATAAGCACGTATTGCACTGATAGTCAGCAGGAATTGGTATGGCAAGAACGTGATCACAAGCCATGGATAGCTGCGGAACTTTATTTTTATGTTCTGATCCTTACCAAACTCATACAACCCAATAAGGCTGGCTAAAATTGCAACAATGCTTAAAAACATTGGCAAAAATGTCATCAGGCTCACAACCACCGAGAGCTTGAAAAGCAGACCTATTCCAATAAGAAGTGGGCTCATAAGAATAACTATTCCCATAAATACGGGCGCGCTTAAAACATACAAGATGAGTGCTCGCTGTTTAAATGTTGGGAGACCGTGCCAATCACTTTTGTTGAAAATCTGCAGGAAACCCTGATTCCAGCGTGTACGCTGCTTTATAAACGCCTTTACGGTATGAGGAGTTTCCTCACGTGTGACATGCTTTGCGTCATACATAACACCAAACTTCTTACCCGCCAGGCTTAAGCGAATGCCAATATCTGCATCCTCAGTCAGACCCTCTTCATCCCAACCACCTACTTCCATGAGGTCACTTTTTCTAAAGAATACGGTATTGCCGCCAAGAGGCACGATGCCTAACTCGGCATGAAAATGCATGCGTGACTTGAACCAAAAGAAATACTCCAGGACGTTATGGGCACTATACCAGTGATTGTTGTAGTCCATGAGCTGCACACCGCATTGCAGGACATCGATATCTCGCTCAACAAACAAGGTATTTGCAATATTGAAAATATCCGGACTTACATCATCTTCTGAGTCAAAGATGGTAATGATCTCGCCTTTTGCATAAGTAAGTCCAATGTTCATTCCACGCGATTTACCTGCAGGCAATTCAAAGATAATAATCTTGGCATTTCTAATTTTATGCTCTTTAATACTCTTTTTTGCTGCAGCGATTGTTGCCTCATCATCAGGCGTACAAATAACCAAAAGCTCCAGCTTCTTCTTTGGGTAATTAGCCTGAGAAAGCTTTCGAATAGTTTCGCCAATGACCGCCTCTTCGTGACGACAAGGTAAAAGTACTGATATGGAGTGCTTGAAGCGATCGGAAAATACTTCTGGAGCCTGAGCCGCTTTCATACGTTCGGCGTTATCCCATGCGTAGAGCGTTGAATAAAGATTAAAAATACTCTGCGCAATTAAGGTCAGCGCGAATAACGCTAAGATGACGGCAAGCAGACTAGACAGCATATGTTTTTGCTAAAGACCAGATATAACGTGAAGAAATATAATAGTTAACAACAAATGCAGTACCGATACCAGTTAACTGAGCAAGAATGAAGTGCAGCCCGCTAAAAGTCAGAAGAACCGATACGGATAAGGTTATTGTCTGCGTTAGCAATGTGGCCCCCTCAAAGAGTGCAAAATTTCGTGCCATTATCGGCAGACGCCAGCTTCCTACGGCGTGACGATATGCTTTAAAGGTAAAGACGTTATGTAGCATGAAGTTCCACATAACACTTATCTGAATGGCTAAGAAAGATGCCAGCACGAGATTATTTAACCCGGCATTACGGAGCATCCATAGACAAGAAAGGTTAATAATCGTACCGCTTGCTCCCACCATCAGAAACCGCATTACCTGCTTGCCTGGTGAGTCTGGATTAAGCCGATAGGCAATTTTGAAGAATTCAATAACATCTTTAACGCGTCCTTTAGGAGCACCCTCGGCTCGACTGTGAAAAGTTATCGGTATTTCGGTAACGCGGAAATCTTTGTTCGTAAATGCATTTGATAAGAAGATTTGCATGCCGTAACCATTAGCCTGCGCACTGTTGTAATCGATTTGCTCGAGCACATGACGCCTGATCGCACGGAAATTACCTGTAATCTCTTTTAAGTCCTTGCTTACACCACCAAGCCATCGCGCTACAAATGAAGCAATACGAGTACGAACGATGAGCATCATAGGCCAATCACCGGGGATGAAGGCTCCGGGCACATAACGAGATGCGTAGACCACGTCATACCCTTCATCAATGGTTTTAAGCAGACGTGGAATATCTTTAGGATCATGAGAAAAATCAGCATCCATCGTAAGAATAACTTCATGCTTACGTCGTAAGGCCGCATCAAAAGAACGTTGCAGCGCTCTCCCAAGCCCTTGTTTTTGCCCTGACTCTAGGAAAAGTCGGTCTTTATACTTTGTTTCTGCTAATTTGCGGACAATCTCGCCAGTGCCATCGGGCGAGTTATCGTCCATAACGAGCACATCCAACGACCATCCTTTATCTTGTACCTTGAGGCTAAAGATTGCATTAAGCAATCTGCCAATATTGCCACTCTCGTTGTAAGTTGGCACTACTATTAGTACGGTTTTCTTGCGCATACGTATAATTACCCCAGCTACTACGCTTGTTCATACCCTCCCCCACCGAAGCTTACGCTAATTATATACTATAGTTGTCGTTAAAGTCATTAAATAGTGGTGTAGTAAAATACTCTATAAACTATCGGTTTTGTCTAAAAAATTAATAATCTCTTTTGTGCTCTCTGTGGCCATCAATCGCTCCCTCATTTCCTTCGCTCCATCAAACCCATTTATGTAGATCTTGCAGAATTTATTAAGGGTATGAATGGGCCTTTCACCATGCTGCCAGGTATTCGCGAACAGCTCTACATGCTCTCTGAAGAGCCTGATCCGCTCTTCTTTGCCAACACTTTCCCAAGGGGAGTTTGTAGCAAAAACAAATGGATCATGGAAAACACCACGGCCGATCATGATACCGTCAAGCGCATACTTCTTAGCCAATTCTTCGCCCTGCTTCCGGGACAGAACATCCCCATTACCAACGAGCTTGGTCTGAGGGGAAATTGCGTCTCTCAGCCTCACTATTTCTTCTGCATATTCCCATCGAGCGGGCACCTTACTCATGTCTTTCCGCGTACGAAAATGGATGGTAAGCATATCGAGCTTATGAGAAAGCAAAAATTCTATCCAGGTCAAATCTACGGCACTAAAACCGATACGTGTTTTAACTGAAACAGGAAGTTTACCCGCTCCTTTTTGAGTCGCCTTGATGATTTTACTGGCTAGCGGACGATTATTAATAAGGGCACTGCAGGTACCGTTTTTAACTTCAGACTTTGCCGGACAACCCATATTAAGATCAATGCCCACATAATTAACATCTTTAGGGAGGTCTAGCTCGCGCGCAAAGGTGCCATCTGCAATCTCACGAGCGGTTTTAGTAAAGTTCTTTGGCTCTAGGCCCCATAGCTGAGCAATTAGTGGGCCTTCAGCTTCATGAAAGCGTAACTTTTTTATAAGTTTCAAACGTCCTGGGCTTTGGAGCCCATCTACATTTGCAAACTCAGTAAAGAAAAGATCAGGTGAGGCACTTCTATGTACTATCCGACGAAACACCGTATCGGTTACATCATCCATCGGTGCTAGTACAAAAAACGGCCGAGACATATTTCTTAGTCCTGTACGCCTACACGCACTTTTACAGGCACTCCGATAATATATGCTGCCGCTCGGCGCACCGTAACGGGCGTGACAAACTCATGCGGCAAGGGCTGTTCCTCTACGGCCGCATTCGACTGCTCAAGAGATTGGTGCAATGACTCCATCATATCATTACACCATACTTATGCTTACTTGTCTATTCCCAGCGGAAGACTTTGAAGGCTATGGCGTAGACAATTATCGTCCACCCACCCATGATGAGCAGTTGTGGACCCAGCTCTGTTAGCCCTGCGTTCTCTGTCAGAATAAGACGCACCGAATCGATAACTGGAGTAAGTGGAATGTACTTTGTGATTGCCTGAAGGAATTCAGGCATTAAGAAGGTTGGGAAAAATACACCGCTTAAAAACATCATAGGCAAGGTTACAAGCTGAGCGAGCGGCGCAGCCTGGTTCTCATTCTTAGCCCATCCACCCACCGCGAGGCCTATGCCAAATAGCATGGTGACGCCGAGCAGGACCACAAGGATAAGATTCAGGAAACTTCCCCGCATATTAAGATCAAAGAACAGTAGAGCTGCCACAAACATCACGGCCGCCGCAAGCAGTCCTATAAAGGCATTTGATAATACGTTACCTATAAAGTACTGCCACACCTTGATCGTCGTGGATTGGTAGCGCCGTAGCACCCCTCTTTGCTTAAGCCGAGGGAATACGGTGGTAGGCCCAAAAATACCCAACGAAAGAAGCGTAAAGCCTAAAATACCGGAGAAAGTATAGTCAAATTGTCGCAAACCCTTAGTTGCAGTAGATTCAGCCTTAACCGTGAAAGGCTCCGTTATGGGCACGAGGCGCTGGTTTATCTCTTTAAATGTTGCTTCCATAATTGAAGCAAGTGTCTGTCCGCCACTTTCATTACTCTGGGCATACAATACAGTTGCCTCTCCGCGAGGAACCGCATTCTCATCGGGTTGGCCAAAGTTTTCCGGCAAAATAATGGTCGCATCCATTTGGCCGCGATTCATCTTTTCTTTTGCCTCATCAAGATTGGTCACATCTTTGTCTACTTTAAAGACTTTATCTTCTCTGATTTGCTTCTCAAAATCTTTCGCAAATTCTGTTTGAGACTGATTTATAAGACCAATACGGAAACTCACACCATCATCACCCTTAAAGATAGAGCCAAAAATGATAAGGAAAATCAACGGAAAGAAAAATACAAAGAATATAGCTACCTTATCTCTGAAAAGTCGCTTTGTATCAATACGTGCAAATGTCCAGATAGGAAGCAATGATTTACTGAGTTTACTCATACTTAATCCCTCAATGCCTTTCCGGTAAGATCAATAAATACATCTTCAAGATTAGCCTGTTCAACATGCTGCTCCTTCTTAAACCCTTTTTTCAGAAGATTCTTGATAAGATTTTTGGGAGTATCGAGCGCAATGATCTTGCCCTTATCCATAACCGCTACGCGGTCACATAAGAGCTCAGCCTCATCCATATAATGCGTCGTGAGGATAACTGTCACGCCGCGGTCTCGTATTTCTTTAATGAGATCCCATAGATTCCGCCTCGCCTGTGGGTCAAGGCCAGTAGTAGGCTCATCAAGAAAAAATACCTTTGGACCATGCACTAATGAAGTAGCTATTGAAAAGCGCTGTCGCTGGCCTCCAGATAGCTGCTCGGGATAGCTATCTGCCTTATCGAGAAGTTGCACATCCTTGAGATACTTCTTTGGATCTACTTTTTCCCCATAAAAAGAAGCAATCAGTTCAATAAGTTCTGTGAGTTTCGTCTTTTCCTCAAACGAAGGCGTCTGAGGCTGTACACCTATCACAGACTTAACTTTTTCTGGATTAGATGAAACATCGATGCCATCTAATACTGCCGTGCCGCCATCAATGGGTCGCATAGTTTCAATCATTTCAAGTGTCGTGGTCTTGCCTGCCCCGTTTGGACCTAAAATACCGAAGATTTCACCCCGATAGACTTCAAAGCTGATTCCATCAACTGCTTTTTTCTTGCCATACTTTTTAACAAGTTTGTCTACTTTGAGAATTGTGTCTGCCATAGCCTCTAGCATACATGGTCTTATCTTATGGAAACAAGGCAAAATAAAAAGACCCGCGGGAAGCGGGCCTTTTAAAAGCTACTTGCGTAATTTAGCCGCGCTTAACAGTCAAGAAACCGTTGCGTGGGTTTTCGTTTACAACCATACCTGCAGGTACAGAATCAACACCCTCTGGGCGCTCGTCCTTGCTGAAGTAGTAGATAGTCTGCTGCTTGCCGCCACGAAGCGTTACCTTCTTTGAGTTAAGGTAATATGTGACACCCTTAGAGTTTGTGTGCTTGTAAGCCATGTTCTTCTCCCTCTCTTAACTAATGGTACCCCTACGATAACTCCTGTGGATTTTATTTGTCAATGGTAGGTTCACTCTTTTGACACAGAGTACATCCCAATAACAGGGGTGAGAGATGTTAGATAAATGTTACTTTTCCACTATAAATTAGAGAAAGAATGTGTTGCCACCGGTTATGCTTATGCGGTACACTGGACGATGTAATAATATTTAGAAAAAAGGAAGAGGTGGACCATTAAATGGACATTTTGAACCAGTCCGGCCAGCAATCGGCCCCCGCACCTGCATCTCAGTCAGGTCATACAAACAAACAAGTATCTCGTAAAAGAGTAAATGGAAAAGCATTGCGCGTCCTATCGGGCGTATTGCTCATTACCGTTTCTCTACTGCTTGGAGCTCTTACGCTCTACTTGAGCATTGGCGGCACAAATAGTGAAGCAAAATACGTTGATGAAACTAAGTTTCAAGCAGTATTCCTTAACGGTGGCCAAGTTTACTTTGGTAAGGTTCGAACCTTAAACAATCGTTTCATTACGATTGATAACATTTACTACCTGCGTGTTAATCAGCAAGTACAACCAAACCAGTCAGAAACCACTACCACCAACCAAGATGTAAGCCTTGCAAAGCTTGGTTGTGAGTTGCACGGTCCTACTGATGTAATGGTTATTAACCGCGATCAGGTTCTATTCTGGGAAAACCTTAAAGAAGATGGCCAGGTTGCACAAGCAATCAGCAAATACGTTCAGGCTAATCCAGAAGGCCAGAAGTGTCAGACCAATAGCACTACAACCCCTACTAATCAGTAAGGTTGATCGGTCATAAAGAAAGAGAGGGATGAAACCCTCTCTTTTTATTGGTGCTTCTTTAGCTCGGCTCTTAGTATGTACTCGCTTATAGATCGAAGTACAAAGAGAACCAGCATGCCTATCGCGAGAATGAGACTCCAGCCCGCAAGATCGGGAGACCAGGTTGGTGAAACAAAGTCGAACTTATAAAGGGCGTCAGGGATAGGATTTTCTCTAGCGCCATGAGCCGTTACATACTGCTCAACGCAAGGCACTCTATTACGACCTGAGAAATCTGCCGGGAAACGACGCTCACAGTCTGCTTGTCCTTCGGTATAAATCCGTGAGTTGATCGTTTCTACTCGAGCTTTCTCGGCAGCAACCAGACGTTCATATCTATACTTGAGCTGAATCGGTGGGCGAACAGCACTATCACTTGATGCAAGGCTGGTATTCATGTGTGCATGGACGTATTCTCGTAACTCCCTGAGCGCCGTCTCGACATCGCCGTCTTTCTCATCGGCAGCAAATACTGCTGCCTTTAGGTTAACCATGGTTTGGTTATTGTGCCTAAGAGCAAAGACCGAGATCAGCAAAAAGACAACGCAGAGGCCAACAAGCCATCTGTAATCAACCTTTTTAACTAAGGTGAGAAGATGGTGCAGTTTCTTTTTATCCATATTTTTATTTTAGGCTAACTTTCAAGACCTATTGTATCAGTTTCAGGAGAAAATTAATTCGACAAAGGGTCCGTAGCGGGAGCTGAGCAGTTGAATGTTGCATTCACTGCTGGTGTACTTGGGTTAGAGTAAGCGACATAGAAGTCGATAACGCAAAGTGTTTCATCAAAGAATTTTTGATGATATGCATCAGGATTCCAATCAACACCATTCAATACGTCTTTAAACCACTGCCCAAGTTCATAATTTCCACGCTGCCAACCGTTCTGTTCTAAGGTAAGACTTAATTGTTCAGCAGCCTGTATAGTTGTCGCTTTTACGGTTTCATCAGGAAAGTCACGATAGCTGGTCATCGTTGTATTGCAGTCGCCAGGACTACCGAGGGGACCATTTTTATTCACATCATTACACAATGCTTCACCCTGTTTTATATCAGTGAAGCCAAGAGCTTTTAATGGTTCGCCAAGTTTAGCATTTTCGTCTTTAAGGCTTGCTTCAGCCTTCTTGCTATAAAATGAGCGCCGCGCCGCTTCTTCGTTACGATCTTTGTGAGCAAAGTACAAAGCAGCACCAAAACCCAGTACAAAGATAGTGAGTAGTATTATCCGTTTCTTTGCGTTAGATATTTTTGATTTCTTCATATGCTCATAATAGCAAGAGTTTTGGTTAATAAATATTCTTCGTCTCTACTTGCTACTTTGTTAATCCTCCTTAATACTAGAGCTCATGCATATTTTCTTTTCTGGCATAGGAGGAGCAGGACTAAGTCCTCTTGCACTTATTGCCAAGCAAGCTGGCTACGAAGTCAGCGGTTCCGATAAACAAGATAGCCAGTATATCCACTACCTTAAAGATCATGGCATAACTGATATTCATGTTGGGCAAACAGAAGCCGCCATTGCTGCGCTCCACCAGGCTAAGCCTATTGACTGGTACGTATACTCGTCCGCTGTTATAAAAGAAAACCCTGATCATCCAGAACTAGCTTTTGTAAACTCGGCAGGTATAAGAAATACGAAACGTGATGAACTTTTAAATCAAATTCTTAAAGAAAAGAATCTTGAGCTTATTGCTATTGCCGGCACACATGGCAAGACAACAACGACCGCCATGACAACCTGGCTATTTAAGGAGCTCAACATATCAATTAGCTACCTTCTGCCTGCCAAAGTAAGTTTTGGGGAGATGGGACAATATGATCCTGCAAGTCAGTATTTCATCTACGAATGCGATGAGTTTGACTGGAACTTCTTAGCTTTCCACCCTTACATGAGTCTTATTACGGGCGTAACCTGGGATCATCATGAAATCTTTGAGTCAGAAGATATATACCATAAGGCATTCCGAGACTTTATCAATCAAAGCGAACGAACTTTTGTCTGGGATGAAGAAGCCGAACGCCTTAAGCTCACAGCCAGCAATGATATTTCGGTTCTTGATCCTAAAGTAAAAGAACTACATGATATCAGTCTTAAGGGCGAATTTAACCGTCGAGACGCATGGCTTGCCGTTCAAGCCGTTCATGAACTTACCAAAGAACCTGTTGCTCGGCTCATTGAAATTATGAATGAGTTCCCTGGCCTTTCAAGGCGTATGGAACAAATTGCCCCTAATCTTTACACAGACTACGCTCATACTCCTGAGAAGATTAAAGGCGCAATGAGTGCCGCACTCGAAATGGCGAAAGAAAAGAATCAAGAAGTAGTTGTCGTATATGAGCCGCTTACGAATCGACGCGCACACTTCACCAAAGAGCAGCATGCCGATGTCTTTACGGGCGCCAAGAACATTTACTGGGTGCCGAGCTACCTAGCCCGCGAAGACCCGAATCAGGCCGTGCTTTCACCGGCAGAGTTAATTAAATACTTAAATCCTGATTTGAGACTCATAGCCATGCCTATGGAATTAAATGAAGAATTGAAGCAAGTTATTGCAACACATATGCAAAATGGCGACATGGTAGTTGCGATGACCGGAGGTGGTGGTAATTCGCTGGATGAATGGCTACGGGAGAATTTTGCTTGAAGCTTATTCAGTTAAATATTTGGCAAGGAAAACTCCTTAAAAATGCTGTCTCGTTTTTAAAAGAACAAGATGCAGATTTTGTGTGCCTTCAAGAAGTGTATAGCAGCCCAAAACTTGTCCCACTCGTTGATATGTTTAGTACGCTCGAAACCCTGAAAAAAGAGTTGGGCTACACGGAATGCTATTTCGAGCCTACTCAGACTTTTCAGGCAAACGGACTCACTATCTCATTTGGAAATGCTATCTTAAGTAAGCACCCCTTCGCTTCAAAACGCGTTGTATTCACAAATGGATCGTTTCATGAATCTACCCATGCCGACGACCTTATTCCTAATATTCGCAATGCCCAGCTTGTTACTGTTTTGGCAAATGGTATAGAGCTCAATCTTATTAACCATCATGGTTATCATGAGCTTACCCCCGAAGGCAGCGAACAGACAGCTGTCGCTATGCAAAAACTTGTCGCAGAACTTAAAAAACTGGAAGGACCGCTTGTCCTAGCAGGAGACCTAAATGTTATAGCTCAAGCGCCGGCAATGCGGGTATTTGATAATTGGCTTAAAGACCTCACAGCTACCTATAACGTTCGCGATACGCTTACCGAATTCGGTAAGGTACGCAATGTACCGTGTGATCATATCCTTGTGAGTAAAGAAGCCCGGGTAAAAACATTCTCAGTAAGCCCAGTGCTTGTCTCTGACCATACACCGCTTATATTAGAGTTTGATCTTTAGCTGTCCCAACCAAACTCTCCATATGACTGACCTGCTGCAATTTGTTCAAGCGCGTATTTTTGGTAATCCATAATGTTTTCAGGCAAGTGACCGATTGGCAGCCACTCAATATGGCTATGTTCATGCGGGGCGTTATTAACCGGCTCATCAGTCCATTCATCAGCTTCGAAAAATATATCCACCCACTGTGGTCTGTTGCTTGTTTTACTAAATCGATGCTGCGTATATACATAACGAAGATTCGTAGGATCAATGGTAATACCTGCTTCCTCGAGCGCCTCACGAATAGCACCTACCGAAAAGGTCTCGTTTTCCTCTACGCGACCTGCTGGCAAAGAATAATTACCATCCATATAGCCAGTCTTCTCGCGCATAACAAATAGAAACTTGTTATCCTTGCGCACAAGCACATAACACGCAGGATAGTTGGGACTCATCGGTTGTCTCCGCTCCCCTTCAGAACATTTCGTTCCATACGACTTTTAAGTTTTTCAATATTTAGCTCCGCAACTTCCTGTAGTGAGATATCGAGATAGGTGCACACAACGCTTATATACCAGAGTATATCTCCTAACTCTTTCACCATCTCCTTCTTATCTTCAGTACTTAAAATACCGTCTTTATCCCGATAAATTTTCTTGAATTTTTCAGCAATTTCTCCAGTCTCGCCTACCAATCCGAGAAGCTGTGCCAAAAATGCATGGGAGTCGATGGGCTGTGGCTTACCCCCCATTGTATCTGTAACAATTGCCATCTTTTGATAGGCAGCAAAATCCATGAGATCCCTCCTTATATCCGCCTTATTGTAACGTAGAAACTAACGCAGAACGCCAATAATAAACAATACTATAACGAACAAGATGCCCACGACCCAAATTGTTGGACTTAAGATGTTTCGTTCTATTTGCTTATGAGCAGGAAGTACAGGGTCAGAAGTCGTGCCATCTGCAAATGATGAGGAATGTGCCGAGGAACTAGTCGAGATACCTTGCGAAGAAGAGACTAAAGAACTGTCTTGGCTTGCGCCAGCAATGGCAGCCATCCCGCCCAGTTTTGCAGCTGCCCCAACCGAGCCCATTCTATTGGCGCGTAATACTTCCTTTTGTTTTTCGCGCTTGAACTCTTCGCCATATGCAATCTCAGGATTATCTATAACCTGACCAGTCTTCTTATCAATTTCTATACGATGCCAACTGCTTGTTTCCACGCGCCTACCTTCTGGTGCTAAATAGGTGGCTTCGGTGATTTCCTGTTCTTCGGGCGACAACTCTTTAATGATTTCTTTTTCTGCTAGTCCAGGAGTGCGCTCAGCTTGTACCCTGCCCTTTTCATCGATCGAATACCGCACATGTTCACGCGAACCAATCGCAAACGGGGCCACTAATACTTCGGGTGGTAATTGTGATATCTCAGGAGTTCTTTCAGGTCGTGGTACCGCTGCAGTAGAAGCCTGCCGTGCTTCTGCTACTGCCTCAAGCGCGACTTGAGCCGCAGGTATTTCACGCTCTTTCTCTCTAATAACCGTCTGTAGGTGCTCTTGGGTTTGTTTAAAGGTACTCAGTCGTTCTTGGCTAATAGCCTGCTCGGATTTAATCTGCTTAAGTTCGCTGTCTTTTGCTTTCAGCTCTTTTTCAAACCCACGGGCCATCTTCTTTTTACCGCGTCTACCCACCAACCATCCGAACGCCAGACCCGCTACGAGTCCCTTTCGTACACCACGCTTCTCGGCATAATACTCAGCATCCGCACGAGCACGTTCAATTGCTCGTATATCAGGAGCAGCAGCTTCTCTTCGAGTAGTAACGGGCGGCTCAAAGTATCCTTCACTGAACGAAGGAGTAGGGACATAGGCGGGTCGTATGGGTTCCGGCTCTGATGCATCCTCTATAGGACCCTCGGGAACTTCAGGAGGCGGGCCTTCTCCCCCACCCCCTAAGTCGACGTCGGTTTCAAGCGGTACGGTTGGTTCATCTTCGGTGAGGGGTGCAGCTTCGTTTGCGAGTGGAGTAACTGCTTCGTTTTCTTCTTGTGGAGGCTCTTCGTTAGTATCTGCATATACGGGTCTTTTTACTCCTTCTGGAGCAGGGGCTGTCTCTTCTTTAGTTTCGGTAGAAGGACGTGATAAAGGAATCTCTCCATCACTCTCGAATTCACCTTCCCATTCAGCGAAATCTTCGTCGTTTTCAGTCTCAACCGATTCGCTTGTTGCTAGCTCAGTGTCTTGATCTTCTATATGCTCTCCCTGATCAAGGTCTGGCACAGTATCAGTCTTTTTGCTCAAGAAAGCATCCGCTGCCTCAGCATCTTCCTCGTCTAAAGCTTCTTCCCTCGATTGTAGTTCGGCAGCTTCAATTTCTTTTCGTTCTTTTTCTTCTCGGCTTTTTCGCAGACTTTCTAAAAGAGAGAGTGGTTTTTCTTCAGGAGATTGTTCGGCTGGTTTTGGTACTGCAATCTTACTTAGTGGTACGTGAGCGATTTTAGTAGTAGACTTGCCCTTATCCTTAAGTTCTTCGTCATCATCGTCTTTAGACTGTTCATCTTCAGCCGTTGAAAAGGGTTTCCACTCCATATTTCTTAGACCTCAACCGCCTGCCCATCAATGAGCGGAATAAATGTAATGCCTTGCTCTTTAAAGAAAGCTTCACACCGAGCATATGCTTGGCTTCGAGCTTCGTCATTCCAATGCCAATCATGAACCGGCACGATCTTTTGGGGTTTAAGTGTAAGTGCCATTTTGACAGCTTCCGCCATGGAGCCCCATGGTGCGGTTATAGTAAGTGCAAGAATCTGTTTTGATTCTTCAAGGTCGTGGCGATCTCCACCAACCGTAAGCATATCGGCAAAATGAATGGCAATGTTTTCGGGAGTTTCGCCTAGAGGTGATAGATCCGCATGTTGTTTAGTTGAAAATACATGCACAGGTCCCATACTTTCGCAGGCAGCATTAGCAATACCGGCCTCATGGAGCTTATGCACCACTGCTTCAGTAGAGATAATCCTCACTTGAGGAAATTTCGCAACTAAAGCCTGTACAAAAGGTAAATGAAAATGGTCAAAGTGCTCATGCGTGATGACAATATAGTCAAGCTTTTCTAATGCAGCAATATCAAACAACCCTGAATTCCAGCTAAATTCGCCTGGATCAAATAAGACAGATGCTTCATCTGTCTGCGCCAATAGACAAGCATGGACATACTTGGTAATTTTCATACCTTCTATTATACCCTGTTATACCAGGGGCGCTACAGGCCTAATGTCGTGTCGCTTAATTCGCCGCTATCGAAATCTGCTGTATCATCTAAATCCGCGATACTTTCATCAATTGTGGCACTTACATCATCGGGGTTAACTGCTGTTTCTTCAGTTGAGGTCTGGGTGGTTGTCTCCGGCGTCGTAGCAGACTTTTCATCCTCTTTCAAAAACGCAAAATAGCCAGCAACCGCTAAAGCGGCCACTATAATCACAACGATGAGAATCACAAGGCCCATGCCTTTTTTCTTTTTAATAGCATCTGCAGCGCTTGGAACCGTCGCAGCTGTTTCGGTTTCTTCCGCTGGAGATACTGGAGGCTTCGGGGCCGCAGCTGGAGTTTCGTTGGCAGGACCCTCGCTTTCAAGACCAGGCATAACGTCATCCTTGGGCGCTTCAGTCACATCAATAGGGCTCGTAGTTTCCGCGACAGGCACATCAATTACAGGTGCTGTAGCAATTTCATTGCCGACTGCTGGCGGTGTCGCAGATGTAGCACTTGGGGGAGTTTCAGAGGCAAATGAAGTATCTGCTATGTCTTTAGTATCTACAGGCTGATCATTTGGTTTCTGAGGAGTAGTATCTTCTGGCATAGGATTATTCCGTTTCTTGCTTTTGTTCTTTTAAGGCTTTCAGGGTTGGCTTAACCGTGTCTTGAAGATAAGTCTTAATTCCGGCTGCTACTTGGAGGGTAGCAGCTTGCTTTGTGCGTGCCGTTTCAAGTGCAGCCTTAAATGCCGTTGGATCAGTCTTGCAATCAAGTGCTTCTAGATCACTGAGTGCTTGTTGGTAATCGGTAAGTGAGGTTTTGAAACTTTCAACCCGAGATTTAAGCTCAGTGATATTTGCCTGCAATGCTGTAACATCCAAACCACTTTCACCTAAGCGAGTGGCAGCATTTTCAAGCGCACTAATAATTCCGCCGTAATTTGCGTTGCGTAATTTTGCTCGCGTATTAAGGCGAGCCGTATGCGTCTTTATCACTCCTTGAGCTGCTACACAACGTTCGCCGATTCGTTTCTGAACCGTAGTACTTAAGCGCTCTTTGTAAGCTTTTTTGTACTCCTCAACACGCGTGCTACGTGCTTTCTTTTCAGTTTCGTCTGTGGTGCTCGTTGTGGAACTACTGTCAGTTGATGTTGAGGTATCCCTATCTCCTTCTACAATCGCAGATGCGGTCATAGAGAAAGCGGGCACCATTAACAATGCAATAGCTAAAGAGATGATCTTCTTCATATATGCATTGTAGCATAAGCGTCTTACTCTAAAGAGAACTGCTGTTTTGATTTACGTATAAGTCCTTCATTTAAAAGATCTTCACAGATGCTTTCAAGCCTATCGTCGTGAATTATGCGCTTCAGCTGTTCAAGGTCCTGACTTTTAGCCCCCAATGCACGCAAAACCATGCCACGAATTTGACGCCGCGAGCCTATAAAAGCAGACTGCTTAACATACGCTTTTGCTTGACGACTTTTATTGCCTTTCGTTGTTTTTAGCCATGTCCCGTAATCCATGAGCGCCCAGTACCACTTGCGGAAGTCTTTATTTGGCAGGGTATTTTTGACTAAACTAAGAATCTCCTCATCGCTTACATCATGCCTATCTTCAAAAAAATGATATATAAACACGGTGCGGATATTAGTTTCTATAAATATAACGGGTTTATTATACGCATAGGCACAGACTGCTGCTGCCGTATTCTTCCCTATGCCGGGGAATGTTACTAATGATTCTACGGAGTCCGGAATTGTGCCTTTAAATTCTTGCTCCACCTTTTGCGCTGTCTGCCAAAGATATTTCGCACGACGATTATAACCAAGTCCACTCCATACTTTTAATACTTCTCCTAAAGAAGAGGCCGCAAGCTTCTGAATTGTCGGGAAGCGAGCAATAAACTCCTGGTATTTTGGTGTTACTCGATTGACCTGTGTCTGCTGCAACATAACTTCAGACACAAGAATTTTATAAGGATCAAACAAACCATTTTTTTCGGGCTCTCGCCATGGCATCGTGCGAGCATTTTTAGAAAAATGGTCTAAAACTGTTGCTTGAAAAGATCTAATTTCTGAATCGGTAATCTGCCACATAGTTGTAACGTACATTATAATAATTTCTTAATGATTGCGTGGTTTATCCGGCTTTTAAAGCGTCTGGCTGTTTTTGGCCTTGGTATTGTTATTGTGTACCTCACGGTATGGGAAATTTTTCCGTTCTTTGACCACCGTGTTCCCATTGCATTAGCGCTGCTCGCAACATATATATTTACCGCCTACTTCTTTATACCGGCAGTAATTCGAGTGATTCGGATTTTCCTTGAACCATCACACATTCCTCTTTACTGCATCACGCCCGATGGTTTTGCGAGTGATCCAATGAATGTGGGAGTTATTGCTACTCGTAAAGAATTAATCTATGCCATGATCGACGCGGGATGGTATAAAGCTGATCCAAAAAATATTCGGACATCATTTAAGCTCGCCATGGCGACATTGTTAAGACGCCCGTACCCCAATGCGCCATTTAGTGGACTGTACCTTTTTGGGCGCAAACAAGATTTAGGTTTTGAACGTCCAGTTGGAGATAGCACTTCTCATAGACACCATGTGCGATTTTGGGCATGTCATCTTGAAGGTCCGGAAGACTTTCATGAACATGTCCATTTTTGGCGCCGGTTTCATAGGCCACGCCATAGTGGAGATGAACGGCAGCTATGGGTGGGAGCAGCCTCGAAGGACACCGGCATTATTCCTATTCGTCACAATGCTCAGTTAACCCACATGATAGATCCTGACACAAATAGTGAGCGTGACTTAGTAGTAGAGAGCTTGCGTGCAGCCCATAAAGTCGCCCGTGTTAAAACCGTCAAGGTGGGGGCACCTTACGAACTACGTAACCGTACGATTGGAGGCTTCTTTCATGCCGACGGCAAAATGCGTATCTGTATTCTTAAGGATTAAGTCTTTTTAGTAGTAGAACCAGCGTTCGGTTGCCTTTGTATCGGTCACATCCGTAATTTTTTTCGCGTCACCACCATTAACACTCATAACAAAGTCTGCCGTTTCCCGGCTATCACTAACTCGAAATACGAGCAGCGTTGGGCTCAACCAATAAAGCGGCGTCTTTATGCCGGTTTTTGTGAGAAGTGTCGCGTCCTTATCGGTAGCTTTATCGTAGTTAAGTAGCACCCCCTTACCATCGCGCTCATCAATCCATGCGCTTGTTTTACCGTCTGGCCCATCGGTGTAGAATCTGCTGTAGGTTGCAGCAAGACTGTTAGGAGTAACTGTTGTACCACCAAGTTTATGGCCAAACCATCCGCCCTCCGCGCTGAGCGTGAGCGTATCATAGGAAGTTCTAAATATAGTCCACACAGGCTTATCATAAATCGTTGTGACAGCCGTACCATCAGGTTGTACACTAAAGAGCCCTGACTTAGGGGGATCTTGGAAATCTGCCGATGGTGCATAGTAAATCTTATTACCGATCATGAGCACATCGTTAAAGTAGTTGGTAGCATACAGCTCTTTCGGCGTCGAGCCAGTTGAAGGACTATAACTCATTAAACGATTGCGCTTTGGATTGGCCGCACTCGCACCTGCAGCAATTTTTACATATGAAATACGACCATCATCCGACCAACCGATAAGCTGGACCTGCTCAGACTGATCAACCTTCGTAAGCGAACCATCTTTTATATTAATGGTATAAAGAGTGCTCAATAGATAACCATCGTTGTTGCGTACATTCTCACGCGTCGCAACAAAAGCCGCGTACTCACCACTTTTGTCTGGTAATAAGGCTAGATCGCTTCGCTCAATGCCTGTTCCCGTAACTATTTTCTTTTCATTTTTGCCGTCTGCATCAATCGTATAGACATCGTAATTGCCTGAGCGTTTTGAGACAAAGGCGTGCTTACGAGCCGTGACCATCTTTACGTTTTGCACCTCTTTATTGCCGGCTGCGATAGTAACTGTTTCGCTACGGTAATTAGCAGCTGTGATGTGAATTTCTATCGGTTCATCATCGGCTTTGCCTGCAGTATCAAGCGTAAGAACGAGCTTACCCTCTTCGTCTCCAATCGCGTTACCCTCTCCACTTGTAGCCTCTGCTTTGTCGATTGGCTTGCCGCTAAAGTAGTCGGTCACGACAAAGCTATACTGCGTACCCACGGCGGATAAATTAAAGTCCCCTAAAGGATTGCTGCCCCACCCAACTGTGATGGGCTTTCTCACTTCTTCAAAAGCTCGTTTTTCAATGATGAGTGTCGTCGCGCCAAGCTTTAAATGGTCTAATCTTGCAACACCCTCACTATCTGTAAGTGCACTGACTCCAGCCGCAGAAACCTCTACATTTTTTAGAGGTTGCAGCGTACCGTTATCAATCACCTTCACGCTGAGTGAAGACCGTACACCTACATTATTCAGGATAAAATAACGACTTGGCGGGATAAGAATGATCGCCAATACAATAAAGATAATTCCTCCGATAATTCCCCAACGAGCCCCGGGCTTTGCCCATACCCCTCTGAGCCAGTTTCGTAGTTTACCCTTCTTTGGTGGCTCTTTAAGAGTTTCACTGGTCTCAAGCTTCTCATCTTCTGCTGCCAGTACTTCATCACCCTCATGAGCAACAATATCTTGCACAGCCTTCACGCTAACTGCATCATCTTTATCCACACCCTCTGGCGGTTCTGGTTCTTCAGAAGTTTCAGGAGGAGTTGATGGCGTGGGCGAAATCTCTACCGGCTCGGATTCAACGGGTGGAGGACCTGTCGGTTCAACAATATCACCTGCTTCTGTACCTTCTGGTAATTCATCAATTTTTGTAATGGTAGCATTACCGAGGTCAGGCGACATCGCCTTTAGTACCTCGTTTGCTTCTTCTGCTGCAGTCGTGAGACTTGGATCACCTTCTTTCTTCTTTGAGGACTTCTTTTTGTCTTTCTTATTCTCAGGAGGGGCAAGACCTTCGTCCGGAAGCGGACCCATCATTTCGCGAATACGATCCATGTCTACACTGCTATTTTGAGAGTCTTCAGATGTAGTGTTAGTTTTGCTCATATGAGTTTAAGCATAACAGAAATACGAAGTTATCTCGACTGCGCTAACGGCTGTTGCGTCGCTTAGAGCGAGACTGTTTCTTTTTTCCTACTGGTTTCTTCTTTGGCCGCGCCGCTACAACGGGTGCACTCACCGGCTCAGGTACTTCAGAAACTTTCACTGGAGCAGCCTTAACCCATCTATAAAGTCGGGCGCTCAGAAGTACGAGAGCAAGAATAACAAGAATGAGTGGTAGATATGCCGTAGCAGAGGGTTCTTTAGCCGCTTCTGTGCGGATAGGCTCGCCGGTATTTACCACTTCGAGCGTTTGACTCTGACTCAACGCTTCTATACCTGCACTCTGCTGAAACTGGGTACTGTCGCTTGCACCGATACGAGGAGACGTAGTTTGAGGATTGGAGGTTTGCGTTACGGACTGAGTTTGGGAAAGGTCACTGTTCATAGACTTCTATTATATACCCCTTTTAAGAACTTACAGCGAGCTCTTACTGTTGCATTGCCATCGTCACTGAAGGGTCTCTTAATTCACGCATATTAAACTTAATTCCTGCCGCACACTTTGGCCAAGATCCCGCTCCGCCGTCTGGATGGCGCAATAAGACTTCACCCATATATAACTGCTCGTAAAGTGTTGCCTGATAGGCAAATGGAGCAAACTGTTCACCTCCAATTGCCCTCCATGTTCTTGGATGGAATTGTATTATCCCCGAATAGCCATTACCCGTATTTATATCCACCGTATTCTGAGACTCACAAGGACCAACCTCCTCCATCCATAGATCAAAATTTGGTATATCAAGTCCACCATGAATATCTGGATCCGATGGAGGCGGAGCTTCTGTGGGAGTAACCTGGATCGCTTCTCCACGCTCTGCCACAGCCGTACTATCAACTGTAGCGGCTTCTGATATTGCGTTTATAGGCAGTTCCGAGGTCGTGGTTGTTGCTTCAGGTAATTCAATTTGAATGACTGCCTGAGTTGCGTCATGTCCAAGTGCTTCAATGGTTGCTTCGGGTATATATGCAGCTTCCGGTGTACTTATAACAAGTCGTTCAGGTGGGGTTTCGGAAGAGCTCAGGGTGAGGGAACCAAGCGCTATCGATACTCCAACGCCCGCATATAATGTCTTTTTTACTTCACCTCGAATAGGCCTATCCTCTCTTTCTACTTTACCTAGTTAAAAGGAGAGTGTACCACATCATCTCTTTAAATCTGTGAGATTACTTACCGTGCAACTATTCGATTAAGAGCGGTTCTAAGGATCTCCTTGCGAAGCATCATGGTGTGTGGCGTAGAAACTCCACCACTAAATGCCACATCAAAGAGACTTGTAAGCTTCGCTTGGGCATCAGGATTTTCGGCAAGAAAATAACTTCTATTTTCAGAAATACTTATGAGATTTAAGCCCCAGTCTTCTCCATACTCCGCCAAAACTCCTGCCATAATCGCCTTGTCTTTTTGCAGGATTCGATGACCATTCCATACAACAAGCTGCCCAAAATAACGAGGGATTAACTCCGTTTCAGTTATTTCTTTTAAGTCATTCTTGATTGCATTTTCTAGATCAGCGTCTATAGCAGCTTCACATTCCGAGAAATAATCGGCAGCAAAAGTAGAGGGTAATTTTGCCTGCTGTTCTAATGCATTAAACGCTGCTCGATCGCGATCCGTTGTAACAGCGGCAGTGAAATTAAGGGTATTGTCTAGTATGCC
Organism: uncultured Candidatus Saccharibacteria bacterium; assembly: GCA_965231105.1. Lineage (GTDB taxonomy): Bacteria > Patescibacteriota > Saccharimonadia > Saccharimonadales > JACDBH01. The sequence continues at coordinate 661,475 of OZ246417.1, forward strand.
TGCCGCCAACAGTGCGGCGGTAGCTTTATCCATTTGTTCGAGCAGCTCTGCCTTCTGCCAACGCTCAACAATCTGCGTACACGCTGCACCTACATGCTCAATCTGAGCTTTAGAGCCTAGCTTATCATTCCAGTACTGCTCGTGGCCGGGATGATGATCGATAACCTCTACTATGACGCCATTCTTAACGACGGGATCAAAGAAGCGTTCATTGGATGTGTCGATCACCACAAACTGATCTTTATCTCCCTTTTTGTACAAACTCAGATTTTTCCCAAGGCGTCGTAAACTATCGGTTACACTGGCATTAAGCGGTGCAGTGCTCGAAGCAATGGCATGTTCACCTTGAAGATTCAGCAATTCTGCATATGCAATGATGCTCGCGTACGCATCGATATCAATATATGCCGCACCTGCTGTAGCAACTATCATACTTATGGAGCGAGTCTATTAATGTCTCGTGGGAAGAGCGTTGCCTCTTTAACGTTGTTTAAGCCAATTATCTTCTGTGTTAAGCGCTCGAGGCCCATACCAAACCCACCGTGCGGTGGCATGCCAGCCTGCATGGCCATAAGGAAATACTTAAAGCCTGGTGCTTCCGGATCGCCTTTTGCTTTTTCTTTCAGCTGCTTGAGTACTGTGGCGTGATCATTCTCGCGCATACTACCCGTTACGATCTCGACACCCCGGAATAGAAGATCGAAGCGATCAGCAAATTCTGGTTTGCCAGCCTGAGCCTTGTGGTAAAACTTCATTTCTGAGGCTGGCCAGTCCGTCACGAACACCGCTTCAGAACCCAGCTTTTTCTTCGCATATTCGCAGACCCATTTTTCTTCAGCTGGCATTAAATCTTTTTTATCAGTAATAGTCTCACCCGTGGCCTTTTCGTAGAGTTCATGTATCTCTGCCATAGAAATAGACGGGAAGACTTTTGTAAGGCTTGGCTTTGTTGCGTTTAGCCTCTTTAATTCTGCCTCGTGTTCTTTCCAAGTCGTGTCAACGACGGCATTAATAAGACCGCTCAAAAATGCTTTGATATCTTCAATCGTTACAAAACCCATTTCACCATCCACCGAGATGTACTCGGTCATGTGGCGGACAGTAGCGCTTGCCTCGGCACGATATACTGGTGCGATTTCAAAGACTCGCTCGAACACGCCTACCATCATTTGTTTGTAAAACTGAGGGCTCTGGGCAAGTGTTGCTTCTTGTCCAAAATAATCCATTTTAAATACTTCTGCTCCACCTTCGGTTGCGGCAGCAAGAAGCTTTGGTGTTTGGATTTCAGTAAATTCGTTTGAGTAGAAATAATCACGAATAGCCCGTGTAACCGTTGCACGAATTTTGAAAATTGATGTCTCTTGGAGATTCCTTAAAGAAACGACACGATACTCAAACAATGTATCGAGATTATCTGGCTTATGATCAATGGGCTTATCAATTTCAACGGCTGGAACATCAAGAATCGGTACTTTAACGTCCAGCTTAGCTTCGTGCAACTCAACGCCACCCGGAGCACGTTCTTCTTTTACAACCTTACCTTCTATGGCAAGGACGGTGCCAATTTGTAAAGCACGGAGCTTTTCAACTTCATCTTTGTCCTCAACAACAACCTGCGTAACACCGCTTCGATCGCGAACTAAGATAAAACTTAAACCACCCAAAAGCCGCTTCTTATGCAGCCAACCTTCAATCGTTACTGCTTTTCCAATGTGTGCAGCAACTTCTTTATGTAATGTGCGTGTCATCGTATTTCCTTAATGTATGAGTTAGTTTGGTGGTTTTTGGTTCCGGGCTCTGAGCGCTATGAATCAAACCGGCTTATAGCGCCAGCCCGTTGATTCATATTATTATCAGCCAACCATTTCATCTCTGTTACTCTACCATATTTTCTTTATTTTGTTTACGATGGCTTTTCGCGGCACGAGCCGCAACTTCACGCATATCATCATAGCGGTCAAACTCATCAATAATTAACTTACCGAGTATCTGCTCGATAACATCCTCGATTGTAATGAGGCCAACTGCTTCAGCGAATGAATTTACTACGACAAATAGGTGTTGTTTTGTTTTTAAAAATGCCTGCAAAACATCATCAAGCTCCCGGTCTTCATGCACAAAGTAGACTTTTGATCGCATAACTTCTTTTACCAACGCATGCGATTTCATTTTCATCATGTCGTGTAGGTATAAGATGCCGACCATTTCCTTGCCATCTTCATTTAAAACAGGAAAGCGTGAATGCCCACTCTTATGAAGTTCGTCTAACACAACCGGGCTGAGTGTGTCGTTCACCTTTACTGCAGTCATAACACTACGTGGAGTCATAACATCGTGGACGGTTTTATCTGAGAAGTTTAATGCGTGCTTTAGAATACGCAGTTCATCGGTTGATATGTCTGTATCTTCTGGCTCAACTTCAGTAATAAGTTTTGAGAGATCGGCTTTAGTGAGGGTAACGGGCTCTTCATCCAAAAAGCGATCAAAAATCCGACCAAGCGGAAGAGTAATTGGTTTGAGCAGCCGAGTTAAAAATAATAGTCCGCTACTAAAAAAGGTAAGGGCACGTAAACCGAATTGCTTAAGATAAAGCTGCGTTAAAACAATGAATGCTACAAAAAAGGCCGTTGATGCAAAGGCCCAGGCAATTAAAGTCGGCACCATATGAGCAAGCAAAATAAGGGCAGCGCTGATAATGAGAGCTCGCAAAAGTTCGATGGTAAGCATCGTTGCCGAACCTTGAGCTTTAAGTGGATATAGTTTTGTAGCCGTGGGATCTTTTTTGCGTCCCCAATGTCTCAAATGAGGGGTGGAGAGTGTTCCATATGCAGTTGCCATTGCAGTGAGACACAGCCCGGCAGCGGTAAGTAAAAGCAGAAGTAAGACGCTCATGGCTTTATTGTAGCATCAAGACAAGGAGTGGCACGTTTGGTCTAAATCAATTATTATGAGAGGACTAACGAGGGGATTTTGTAAAGCATATGAACAAACGTTTCATTGGCATTGTTATCGCGAGTATTTTACTTATTGCCGGGTTTATATGGGCCACCCAGCCTAAGGCTGATTCGCCATCGGGCGAAGGTGCAGCAAGTAACCATACCTATGGAGAGGGCGCAAAAGGCGTAACGCTTATTGAATATGGTGATTTCCAGTGTCCCGCCTGTAGAGCGTATTACCCAATTGTTAAAGACTTAAAAGAAAAATTTAAAGCCGATATAACCTTCCAATTCCGTAACCTCCCCCTTGAACAGATTCACCAGAATGCACGAGCAGCAGCCCGCGCAGCCGAAGCAGCCGCTATGCAAGATAAGTTTTGGGAGATGCATGACGTTCTGTACGAAAACCAGGATGCCTGGAAAGACTCAAGCGATCCTTTAAGTATGTTTAATACTTACGCACAACAAATAGGCATAGCTGATACGAGCAAGTTTGCAAGTGATTATAGAAGCAGTGCGGTAAACGGCATCATCAATGCCGACCTTAAGGAAGCACAGAAGATAAGCGCAACCTCTACTCCGACCTTTGTGATTGACGGCAGAAAGCTAACCGAAAATCCTAGAGACGCCGAAGCTTTCGATAAACTCATCGTTGACGCGATTGCTGCAAAAGCTGCACCTACGAATTAAAAGCCATCCTCAGCTTTAGGGACGGCTTTTAGAAGGGACTTACTTAGTAGTGTATAAACTGCTGCCATGGAGCGCGCTTAATGCGCACGGGCACTTGGCTTGGGCGACTCGATACAATACGAACTTTGATAGGCATGATAGCTCTCCATACCTAGCTCTACACCAACCAAAAAGCTGGTTATATGCTATGTTTTTTTATTTTTGTTAATTTTTATTTCCTAGGTGTGGCTCTCGCCTTCCACTCCAAAGATATGCGAGCAGTATACGTGCCGGTTATGCTTAGTGTCAACAAGATTTTTTGTAGTTATTTCTTATCTGTGTGGTCACTAAAAGGATTAAGCATATCAACCACTTTCTCAGCCACACTCATCCCTTTATTTAAACCGTATTTACGCCGCTGTTCATGAGCAGTCTGAATCTTTTTATGAAGCTTATTAAGTGTGGGGTTAGGGGTCTTGTATGTTTCGTGAATTTTTTTGAATTCATCATCAAGCCACTGCAACTCTTCATCGCTCATGTCTTCTATATCTATAAGAGAATCTCGACCTCGACCTGCGCGAAGCAGCTCATCGAGCTTTAAATGCATAGCCTTACTATCTCGATTCTGGGTATTCTGAATTAAAAAGACCATTAAAAAAGTAACGATAGTTGTTCCAGTATTTATAACCAGCTGCCAGGTGTTAGAGAAATTAAATAAGGGACCAGTTATTGCCCACACAATAACAATAGTAAGAGCCGCTAAAAATGCACTTGAGTGACCGGCAGCCAACGAAACCTTCGAGGCAATCCTTCTAAATACTTCTTTCATACTTATAGATAATACTCGTTTTTGGCGTATTCTGCTTATACTTGTAAAATAATAGTGGAACTCACTTTTAATAAACATGCATAGCATCTTTTCAGAACTCAGTCTTGTCATAGCCGTTGCCGTCGGCGTGAGTTTACTTATGCGGATCATTCGTCAGCCGCTCATCATCGGTCATATTTTAACGGGTCTTTTAGTAGGACCCACGGCGCTACATCTTATTAAGTCTCCAGATACCATTCAGGTGTTTTCGGATTTCGGTATTGCTCTTCTACTCCTTATTGTTGGGCTCGGTTTGAACCCCCGCATTATTAAAGAGGTAGGTAAAATCGCCTCTACTATAGCCATAACGAAAGTCGTGCTTACGACTGGTTTCGGTTATCTTATTTCTCGTTTATTCGGTTTTAATACCACCACTTCGCTGCTTATAGGTATTGGGCTTTCGTTCTCAAGTACCATTATTATCCTTAAGCTATTGAGCGATAAAAAGGAGCAGTCGCGACTTTACGGGAAAATCTCGATCGGTTTCTTATTGGTAGAAGACCTTATTGCTACACTAACGCTCGTTGCTGTCTCTGCTTCAGGTAACGGAGGCGTTACAATTGCCGACTTCGGCGGGTTATTCCTAAAGAGCATCCTACTTATCCTGGCTATCATTTTTGTACGAGTAGTGATTATCAACAACCTCGGCAGTCTTATCGCTAAGTCGCAAGAATTTTTATTCTTGTTTGCCATTGGATGGGCGTTAAGTATTGCTGCATTATTCCAAAAAGCTGGCTTTTCGCTCGAGATTGGCGCCCTCATTGCAGGTGTGACTCTCGCCTCCCTGCCCTATGCACAAGAGGTGGCATCTCGTCTTAAGATCTTACGCGACTTCTTTATTGTATTGTTCTTTATTAGCCTTGGTTCTCACCTGGAACTTCATAGTGTTTCACAGATTATGCCTAAGGCACTTATCTTATCTCTCATTGTTCTTATCGCAAATCCTTTAATTGTGATGACTGTTATGGGTATTGGCGGGTATACAAAGAAAACGAGCTTTAAGACAGGACTTGCAGGCGCCCAGGTAAGTGAGTTCTCTCTTATTCTTCTACTATTGGCCAACAAAATGGGTCAGGTAAGTCAGGAGGTTTTATCCCTCGTAACTATGGTCGGGCTACTCACTATTGCCGTTTCGACCTACCTCATCATTTACTCAGATAAACTTTACGCAATTTTTGAACGCTATCTTAACATCTTCGAACGTAAAGAAATCAAAGAAGAACGTGAGCATAAACATCATTACGAACTCGTTTTGATTGGCTACCAGAAAGGCGGTCAGGAATTCCTGAAGCTCTACCAGCAGCTTAAAAAGCGCTATGTTGTCGTAGATTACGACCCTACCGTTATCGATATCCTGGAGCATCGCGGTGCTGAATATTTGTATGGTGATGTAACTGACCCAGAAATGCTTGAAGAAATAAACCTTCAAGAAAGTAAGCTTATTATCTCAGCCATAACGGATCTGCCTACAAACCTATACCTCGCTGAGTGGCTTGAGAAACATAATCCAAATGCCGTCTTTATCGCGACGGCCGATAGCAGCGAAGAAGCCTCTGAACTGTATACACGAGGCGTTACCTATGTCATATTGCCGCATTTTATTGGATCAGAAAAAATTGGTTCATTTATTAAGCGGAACGGCTTCAATAAGACTGAGTTTAAAAAATACCGTGAAAAGCATCTTGCTTATTTACAGACACACTACGACTTATTAGCAGACCCTGAGCCTGCTACAAATTCATAAAGCCAGTGCTCATTCGCATACTGCATAGCTGCATCCAACATGCCATCAGGCTTTTGCCCTTTTCTTAACTGCGTACGAATCTGCCGTGACGAGGCCATTTTATAATTACTCACCAGTACATGACTTTCTGGAGGCTCAACTGGCAAAAGACTTAAGAGCTGATGCGCATGTCGCTCATCTTTCTCTCCACGCACCGCAACCACAAGCCCAACCGTTTTAAGTAACTGCCTAATATGCGGCCATACGGTGATGTGGGATAGGACGTCGGTGCCAATAAGGAGAAGTAGTTGTTGATTTGGATAAGACTGATTGAGACGCGGTAGGCTGGTGGCTACAGTAAACTGCTTATCAGGTATTTCGAGCAGTTTAATTTTTGGGTAAGGCTTAATTGCACGTTTTATCATGGCAATCCGGTGACTTACATGCGTGACGTCATGTTTATGACGAGGCTTTGGCTCGGGGAGTAAGACAACTTCACTTAGTCCCGCAGATTCAATGGCTTGCAGGGCAAAACTAATATGACCCTTATGTATCGGATCAAAGGTACCGGCTAAAATGCCGATCCTTTTCAACCTCTCCCTCGCAGCCACCCATTTTGTGTACGCTGCTTATTCATCAATTCCAATTCCCTCACAACACTTTGATTTATACCGACAGTTAGGACATTCAAAATGGCCATGGACCGGAACGATTGGGTAGTATTCACAATTATCACAGAAAAATTCAGGTGATTTTTCTTTCACCATTTCCTGATAAATATTTTCTTCCTCGCCTTCCATGATTCTATTTTAGCGCTTTACCGTTATTTTGCAGGCCGGACAATGAATGGTTGTTGGGGTAAGCTCTGCAGTTACAATTTCTTTGCAAAACGGACAAGTCACGCAAGGCATTTTGGTCTCATCATATGTATCAATGCGATCATGGTCTATTTTACAAAGCCCTTCACATTCTGCAGCTTGATGCTCGTATAGCTCTTTGGTTAGTCTATTCATCTTCTTCCGCCTCCGGTGCATCTTTAGTTTTATCTGCTTTATGTACGGTCATCTGTTTGGAATTTTTTCCGTCTTTTGAATTTACAACTTCTTTTACTGCAGACTTCACGCCCGTATATAGCTTGGTAGGGTCACGTCCCTTATCAAACCATCTCTGACAGCACCGACATACTTCACAGGGACCTACCTCAGTCTGTCCGGGTCGTGTAGGACAATTGTCGACCCGGCAAACACCCCTTTTCCATCTCCATCCTTTTTTATTTTCCCCGTCTTCTGAGTCTTCATTCTTTTGGTCATCCAACATACCGCCAAAGACTTTTTGTGGATTTCCCCATACATCATCTTTATCGCCACCCAATGATATGGATAATCCGCAAGCAGAATAGGTACGCCCATTTCTTGCGCCATCTGCTCCAAAACCGCTCAGCATACTCTGGAAAGATGCCGGATCAATATACTGTAGGTCTTCCGGAGCTAATTGTGCGTTCACAGACTGCAAACCGCCCTTGTTAAGATGAAGGGCTCGCATCATTTCGATAGTTGAGTAGACCAGCATCTCATGTAGCACTGCGGCATCATCGTCAGTAAATTTATCTTTGTTAGCTCGCATTTTATAAAGAGCGGTAGCGTAGTGGCCATTGAAGGAATGGGCATTATTTGTGAATTGATCAATCAATTTTGCAGCTTCTTCTGTCTGACGACCTCTTACTAATGACTCGCAAACATGAACATAGGACTCGTTAAATACCTGATCCATAACCGGCCCATATTCTCGTGTTACGTCGATTGTATTGGTAGTCTTCCTATACTTAGGATCAGCAGCTTGATTTGCAATCCCTAATGCAAGCGCTTTCGCTTCGTTTTCGGTGAGCGTTCCCGTAACTGCATACCGGAGCCAATTGTCTGTTATCTCGCCGTCTGGTATATCGACGCCATGCTTGCTAAATACTTCTCTCAATCGTTGCTTGTTACTGCCATCAAATGATAAAGATCCAGCAAGAACCTCTCCATTTTTGGTTGTGTGATACAACTGTACAAACCCACGCTTTAGGTGAGGCACATAGCCTACTCTACGCCAATATTCTTCTCCACTTCGTGCTGCTGCTTCTTCCGGGAAAGGGCTTATAACGATACGGGTGTTATATTCTGTTTTGCCTTGAGCCATTTCGTCTACAATAACGGCGTTATGGTGATCCCATTGCGAGCGTGTTAGTTGTGGCGAAAAATGTCGGTCCTTTTTTGCGGTTTCCTCTGCACATATAAGTCCTGCTTCTGTCATGCGGGAAACAGGAGTTTTTAGATCCTTTGCCATAACCTTGCCGTCTATAACTGGTCGTCTATCAAAATCGCGAACCTCGAGCCCCTTACCCAGCTCCATGTCAGTACCGAAACCTTCCTCTACAGAAGTATAAAATTCAACCCTCGCCTGCTCTGCTTCTGGGCTTAGAATAACCTCTGACAAAGATCTATCAATCATAAAGGCCCCAAGCCGACGAATCGTACTGAGTGAACGACCGTACGTTTCTGACTCGGGAGCACGGAAATAATTACTCTCATCTAGAGAATCGGGCTCACCATCCAAAAGCACATACCTCGTTCGTCCAACGCTCGTAGGAAATCTTATATCTTTGGGCTTTTCTAAAAGTGTTTGCATTAAAAAACCTGCTCGGGTATTCCAAAAGCAGGCAAAAAAGATTTTGCTTCTGCTCGGAAGACTTTATCGCCAGATCGGACTCTAACCGTTGCGGCACAGTGGAGGAATTTCACCTCACTTCCAGCTGTTTGTATTGTTAATAAGTCGAAGTATAAACCAATCCGGTTACGCTAGATATAGTATTTTTTGCTGCATTTGGTGCGCTATCGGACAGTCTTTTTGCGGTGTTTCTTATATTCAGAATAAGTCATATAAGTTTTTGTGTCTTTTACTTTATCGACGAATAATATTCCGTTTAAATGATCGACCTCATGCTGTATAACGTGCGCCTGTAAACCTTGAAACTCTTTGGTGTGTTTTTTTCCTAACTCGTCCAGATACTCTACCTCAATTTTTTTATAGCGTGGCACCTTTGCAAATAGCCCCGCCTTACCGGAACCAGAGCTAATACAACCTTCCCATTCTTGAATTTTGCGGCCAATTCGTCTTGTGATGACCGGATTAATAATGGTGAGACTAAATTCTTCAACTTTAGGCCTAAGAGATGTTTTCTGAATATGAATGGCTGCGATTGCCACACCTTCACCGACCTGTGGTGCCGCTAATCCTATGCCTAATTTCTTTTCTGTAAGCGTAAAGTGCATATTCATAATAAGTGCTTGGGTTTCTAAAGATAAAATTTCTGGAACCGTAAGCTGCCGTGCTACCTGTCTAAGAATTGGATCACCAAATTGTATACGAGGCAAAACTCTCATCGAGGCTAATCATAACACCTTAGGTATTATCTGATAAACCGTGCGATAACTAGGATCAAGACAAACGATCCAAACAGAATGCGGTAAAGAGCAAAGTTCTTAAAGTCATGGGTCGAGATGTAACGAAGCAACCAGGACACCGCCATTAATGCAGTAATAAAAGCTGTGATCGTGCCTACTATAAGCGCTGCAGAACCACCAGGAAGATTTGGTATCTCTTCGTGTTCCTTAATAAGCTTATAGCCCGTAGCAAGTACCATGATAGGAATGCTCAAATAAAATGAAAACGCAGTGGCAGTAACTCGATCAAGTCCAGCTAGTATTCCGCCCACGATTGATGCGCCACTCCGTGACACACCAGGAATAAGCGAAACGGTCTGCGCCAACCCAACCCCAATAGCCTGACGTGGCGTGATTGCATCTAATTCTGGCTCGCCCTTATGATGTGGGCGTCGTGGTGAGTCCTTACGTTCCTTACGGCTATTTTCTACGGCAAGCAACACAAATCCACCAAGTATTAACGCAACTGCTACAACTCCTGGCCGTGCCCAACTTTGTACGGTCTTATCGAGTAAGAATCCTATAAGGCCTGCTGGGATGGTTGCGATGATAAGGTTAACCCAAAAACGCACATGCATAGGGTCTCTTTTAATAAGCCCTGCTATACGACGAATGATGTCGAGGCGATAAAACCATAACACCGCAGCAATTGCACCAATTTGGATAACGACAGTAAATAATTCCGCAGTATCCTTAAAGCCAATCACTTCTTGAGCTACGATCAAATGGCCGGTACTTGAGATAGGCAAAAACTCAGTTAGCCCTTCAACAATTCCGAGAATAATAGCTTGGAAAATTTCCATTCCCTTCATTATACAGGGCTCCGTACGTTACAATGCCTTTGTATGCAATTCTTTCTTGTCAAAACTGATCCAGACACATATAGCGTTGCTGACCTGCAAAAAGAGGGATCAACTATTTGGGATGGCGTTCACAATTACGCTGCAATCGGTTTCATTAAGCAAATGGAGCCTGGCGACGAAATTTTTTTGTATGAGTCTCAAGGTCCCAAAGCAATTGTTGGCTTAGGAAAGGTAGCAGGTAAGCCATTCGAGAATAAGGATGATTCGCGCTTCAGTTGGGCAGTAAGAATACAGTTCGCACAGCGTTTCAGTAGACCACTCACCCTTGCCGAGATCAAAGCCGACCCCACTTTCAAAGAATTTAAACTCGTCCGTGAATCGCGTTTAAGTGTTATGCCCGTACCTGACGAAATGGCTCGCAAACTATTTATGCTACTGGGCCAATAATAGCCAGAGAAGCTTCAATTCGTATATTTGTAGGATGGACTTTCAGCCATTCGTCTACGGCTTTTTGCGTTCCAGGTAGTGCCTCGTTTTGATAATCATCAATCACGACAATGGCGCCACTTGAAAGTTTTGGCCATACCAACTTCAATGAATCTCTGATCGATTCATAAAAGTCTCCGTCTAAAAACGCAAAAGAAATTGCTTCAGGTAAATCTTTGTCTTTCAGCTCATTGAACCAAGCCTTTTTTATAACCGGGACATGGAGGCCTGCTTTTTTAAATAACTTTACTACTTCTTGTTTTGTAGCGGGCAACTCGCCTGCCTTAAATTGCTCGCCCGCAGGGCTTTGATCTTTCGGGACTTTTGAAGGTAGCCCCTCAAACGAATCATATGCATAGAGTTTTTTATTTGAACCGGCGGTTTTTAGTGCCCGGGCAATTTCTAAAGATGTTAGCCCCTTATAACAACCCAACTCTATTACCTCTCCCCGAACATTCATAACAAGTACTTGGCCTAATTCGCGCAACAGCACACTAAGCTCTTCTTCATTGAATTGATCGTTTTTTGGTGTAGCCATTGCCAAAATTATAAGTCATTTTAGGCATTACAGATTATTGCTTTTGTTTAATAACTTTATAGCTGCGATACTACCAATCATGAGCTCTAATTTTGACCGCCTCTCTCAGACACAAAATTTGGTTTTGGACATGCTTCAGGTGACACGGAACCATCAGATACCAGGTAGTGAAGAACATGAGAATGTCGTTACGCATAGTTCCGGCGTAGCTATACTTGCATGGCAGCTTCATGAAATGCTTGGTCTCGATCTTGATGTGTCAAAGATATTAAAGTATGGATTAGTGCACGACTTCCCCGAACGTGGGCAAGCGCGCGACACAAACACGTTTGCAACGACGGCCGAGCGAATTGCAAAAGCAGAGCGTGAACGTCGAGAAGTAGCAAAACTCACCGCCGAGTTTGTCCATTTTGAAGATCTAACCAGCACAATAGCCGACTACGAGACTAAAGACGATGAGGAATCAAAGTTTGTATGGACGGTCGATAAAATGCAGGCAATTGTACTGGGCAGAATGGATGATTGGCGACCATATAAAAGGCTTGGCATAACCTACGACGAATTTTGCGCTAAAAAAGCAGAGTTGCTCGCCCGAAGCTCACCCTATCTTTATGATATATTCGCTGAAATTATTGAAGTCGGGAAACAAACGTACTATGATCGGCCTGCTGCAGAATAGTCTTTACTTTAGCCGCTCTAATCTGCCCTTACGCTTCACAATATTTTTGTAATCCCACTGGATTTTTTTAGATTTTTCGAGCCAGAATGCTAAATTTTTCTTGTCGATTTGGTCGGGGCTCGTATAGCGAACTTCTGCCGCCTTAAAACTACCTTCAGGCGACAAACCAGCTTCATTAAAAGATTGGCCGCTCCAAAATAATACTCTTACACTATCTTTTAGCCTATGATATCCAACGATCGGATTTCCGTCTAAAAACCAAACCGGATGGCCATGCCATACTTTGTTTTCTGCTTCAGGTAAACCCTGATTAATTTCGTGCGCCAATAGCTCACATATCACTTTAGATTCAGCATCAAGAGATTCATTATAGGCACGAATATCTGCGTTCATATTATTACTCTATCACTTTTACTAAATGAGGATGTTACTTTGTCTTAGCTACCGTTGAGCGAACAAGCTCGATAAGGGTCTGCGGAGTGAGGTCCGCCTTAAGCTTATGATTATGCGCACCAAGCTTGAGAGCTTGGGTTACCATTTCTCCCGAAGAAAGGTTACTTAAGATAATTATTTTGGCATTTAAATCTCGGGCCTTTTGCAAGAATTCGATACCATCCATTACGGGCATCATGAGATCCAGCAGGACGATATCATAACTTTGTTCTTTACAGAACTCTAAGGCCTCACGGCCATTTGCTGCTACATCAACTGTAAAATCGGCCGACTTTAAAATAATATTAAAGGCTTCGCTAATTAATTTCTCATCTTCGACTAGCAAAACTTTTGTCACCGTTATTCCCCTTTGGAATGATGATAGCAAAGTCTGACCCTTTGCCAATAGCAGATGTCACCTTGATCTTTCCGCCATGCAGCTCCGTTACTTTGTTGGCCCAATATAGTCCCAGGCCACTGCCTCCAACACTATCAGACAAACTGTTTGGTATCCGGCCAAATTTAGTGAAAAGCTTCGCTATATCGCTTTTCTTTATGCCTACACCATTATCAGCAATTGATATCCGCGCAAAATTATGAGCATTGCTGAGCGTAATCGTTATTGTGCCCTTCTCGGGAGTATATTTACTTGCATTATCTATTAAATTCTCTAAGACCATGCGAAAGCGCATACTGTCCACAATGACCGGCATGCTCTTTCTAGAAGATACGAGACTAACCTGCTGCTTACGAGCCTTGAAAGAGTCAATCAGCTCATCAATGATGTCTTCGACCATTTCGTATATGTCTGTCTGGCTTTTCTCTAACACTACCTTCCCCGCATCAACCTGTGCTACTCGCAGGAGGTCGTTTATCATATCGATCTGCCGGTCGTTACTGTCGTATGCTTTTTGCACAAAATCACGCTGCTGTTCGGTAAGCGCGCCCGCATAACCCTGGAGTAATAGTCCAAGGAACTGCTTTACGCCCGTTGCAGGCGTACGAAGCTGATGTGAAGCAAGTGATATAAACTCATCTTTTGACGTATTAAGTTTTTCAAGTTCACCTTGCTGCTCGCGTAACCGTATATTGGTGAGACTGAGCTCATCTTCAAATAACTTGCGTTCCGTTAGGTCTCGGGTTACTTTAGCAAATCCTACATGTTTGCCATTTTCATCCTTGAGGGCAGTAATAATCACGTTTGCCCAGAAACGTGTACCGTCTTTTCGAATGCGCCAGCCTTCGTCTTCAATGCGCCCGTGTTTTAGGCTCTCCGCTAACACCCGCTCAGGTTTCCCCGCTTCTTTATCTACTTTTGGGTAAAAAATCGAAAAGTGTCTCCCTATGATCTCTTTTGCCTTATAGCCTTTAAATCTTTCGGCACCTTTGTTCCAGCTCGCAACATTACCCTTAGGATCAAGCAAGAAGATGGCATAGTCCTGAACACTTTCTATGAGAATACGATAGTGCTCAAGCTGATCAAGCGCACTCTGCCGCTCCTTTATATTAAGGCTAGTGAGATTCGATTTCTTCTTTAGCGTCATTAGAGAATAAGGTTAGGTATCATCTATCGATTTAAACAGAATAATTTATGAACAGAGTAATAATTCCAACACGGATAACCAGAAAAACAAAAAGCGCTTCTTACAGCATGCTTATGCTTGGCTCACAACGATAGAGGAAGTTATAACCACACCGAAACTAGGTTTTACTTCACTGGTAGATTCAGATTGTAGCAGCTGCGCTGATTTAAAGTAGGTTTGAGGCGACACAATTTTTGGCAGCCTTGATAACTCCAACATGGAAATTTCCCTCGCCTAGTTCTATAACTTCTTCCTCAGGTATAAACCATTGTCCTGCGCCATCTTCTCCAACTTGTACCACTCGGACTTCATGTCTGTCAGTAGGAAGAAATTTCATATCAAATAGCCCCAGCTCGGAGCCATCCTTTAATGTAATAGGTTCTCCAATTGGCTGCACGTCCACGTTGGGATTATTGGCATATTGTTCGTAAAAATATTCAAGTACATTTCTCTTTGTCATAAAACAAAAAATACCATCGAAATGGTATTTTGTAAATGCTTGGCTCCGGGGACTGGATTCGAACCAGCGACCCATTGGTTAACAGCCAATTGCTCTACCGCTGAGCTACCCCGGAATATGGCCAAGTACAGGTGCAAATTATATGGTCTTATCTGTTAATCGTCAACCACATCCTCCTTATCACCTCGATGGCGAAAACGTATTTTTTCTGTTGCCTCACGGAATGACTCTGAGGTTATATGATATTGATGTCGTACGTGTGTAGCTTGCTGGGCTAGGTCGGCAACTTCTGTCATTAACATATGCAGGCCTGTTTCATCTGCGGGAGCTTTATGCACGGTACCAATCGCGGATTTGGGATGGGAATGATCGACATTAACAGAGACTGTGACCACTCGTGAGTTTCTCAGTAGACCAACAACACCCCGTGATGCCGGCCCCATATGCGCCGCACTTGGCTGTTTCTTCTTGGCGAGAAATCGCGAAACATATACATCCGCCGTTCCACTGCCTGCAAGAAAATCCACCACCGGTTTTGTAGGTGTTGGCAACTCCTGGTTATTCGGCTCTGTAAGCTGAGGATGTTCCCTAATCTCTTTGAACGACCGGTTATAGCGAGATAATAATCTTAATGATATCCCCGCATTCTTAACGCTTCGGGAGGGAGGTATACTCATACCTACTATGCCCTGCTGCGTTAGCACTTGCATTGCAGGCAAGCCAAATGCACGTATGCATGCGAGCTGCCTACTAACCGTAAGGCGTGAGTAATACTCTGGCACTTCTTCCTCTAATCGCTCCGCTGCTTGCTGTATGCCCGCCTGAATGGCGACTTGTCCCAAGGGAACATTAATAATACGGCCATGATCAAAGAGAAACGAATAATTCTGACCAACCGCTAAACCTTCGGCAACTGCACCGAATACTGGATTGTTTTGCGGTTTTAAGAATTGCCGCTTTAGACTGGGAAACTCCGGATAGGCAGCTGTGGCGAATGACTCTAGCACCTTCTGATCTGCAGGTTTTGGCACGCGCGCCTCTACTACATCAAGCCGCTGAAATGGGTATCGATCCGGATCAAAGGGCAATAGCGAAAGAAGACCCTTTGATGCTTTGATGTGTTTTTCCGCAAGTTTTTCAAACGCCGTATGGACTAATAGCTCATGTTCACGAAGTTCCGCTAAAGACTCATCGACAACGTATAGGTACGTACTGTTGTCTTCCTCAGCCGTATGCTCAATCACTTGGAAGGAGTTTTCAGTCATTTGATCACCTTGACCATAATGTGCCTCGTATCGTATCACAGCTTTATCTACTTGCGTCAAACTTCTTTATGCCCTCGTATGTCACCTGTGCACAACCCCTGATTGTTTAGGGGTAAAAAGCATAAACAATTCCGCCATTAGGTGATACACTGTGTAACAGATTGAATACTGAGGGAAGTTGTGTTCCGCCGTCTTATAACAAATAGTGCGCAATTACTCCGTACGTTTTGGAAGCGTTATTTACGTGTGTTTTTGGTAAAAAGTGCCCGGCTTACTCATAAATATTCTCGTAAGTTTTCCCGCATTATGGCAAGGGTTACTAAAAAAACTGCCCGCTTTCTCCATCACCACGCCGCCAAACGGCCCCATAATCATCTGATGCAAAGATGGCAATGGTATGGCAAGTGGCATGAATGGAACTTTCATCCTCATGTCCATTTTTCTATTCTTGCCGTATACGTCGTGATCGTCGGAGCTATAGTGCTTTCATCTTATGGCCGAGTTAAGGCGGTTTCTGATCTCTTTCATGACTGGGACTTTGATAACGGTTCAGAATTTAGTTTAGAGAACGGTGTTGAAACGAGTGGCACCAGCGCTCGCCTTAAGGCACAAAACTACACCAGTGACGCTAACACCGCTGCGCTCTTTCATTTTGATGAGATAAATGGCAGTTCGGCCGATGACGCCTCAAGCAATAATAACGATGGCACGGTAACAAACGGCACATTTGGTTCTGGACAGTTAAATAATGCTGTTTCTCTTAATGGTACCAGTGCGTTTGTACGAGCAAACGACAGTGCGTCGCTTTCCTTCCAGCAGTCTCATACGCTTGAGGCCTGGACAAAATTTTCCTCAACCTTCGATGCAACCTCTCACAATAACCGACAAGGTGTGATTAATAAGGGCAATTATCAGCTCTACTATGATCATGAAACCGGAAAAGTGGTTTATGAGATTTCTCCGAATGATGCCAATGACTGGGAACAGGCAGGGGGTGGCAGCACTACAACTGGTGCTTCTACTGACGGTAGCTGGGATCTGAATGGTAAATTAGCTATCGAAGACTCAGTCGTTGTTGGCAGCAACTATTATGTAGGGCTCGGTAATGCCGTAAGCGATGCAGAAGTTTGGATGTGGAATGGTACAACTTGGGCTCAAATAGGTGGTGACGGGCTCAATAGCGGTTGGGCTGATGGTACCTATGAAGCAGTTACTTCTCTGAAAGCCTATGGCACAGATATTATCGCGGGCTTGGGCACAAGTGCGGCGGGAGATGCGGAAGTTTGGCGCTGGAATGGAAGTGCATGGACGAAGATTGGTGGTGATGCAAGTGGTACGAGCGGACAGAGCTGGACTAATGCTTATGAATCTGTTCGCACCATGACGGTTAATAGCTCTAATTTATATGTGGGTCTCGGTGATAGCAGTGGCGACGCAGATATTTATACATGTAATCTTGCCGCAACCTGTAGCACGACTGCTGGCTGGACAAAGATTGGTGGTGATGGCAACAACGGCGTCACGACAGGTTGGGGTACCGGATATGAAGCCGTAACGGCTATGGATGTATCAGGAACAACCCTTATCGTCGGCATCGGTACTACCGCTGGTGATGCTGAAGTGTGGAGCTGTACAATTGGCAGCTGTGCCGCAGCAACTAACTGGACAAAGATTGGTGGTGATGGAACAGGAACAAGTGGACAGAGTTGGGTAACCGCAGTCTATGAATCAGTCACCGGCATAGAAGTTGTAAGCTCAACACTGTATATCGGGCTTGGCAACAGTGCCGCCGGTGAAGCTGAAGTCTGGAGCTGTACCGTAGGGAGTTGTGCGGTTGCTTCAGGCTGGACTCAAATTGGTGGTGATGGTGTTGGTTCCTCTTGGAATACTAACTACGAACAAGTTTGGGCGCTTGAATCAGATGGTACCTACTTATTTGCCGGTATTGGTAATACCGGTGGAGACCAGGAAATTTGGCGCTGTACATTATCGGCATGTTCTACATGGACTCAAATTGGTGGTGATGGTGTTGGGAGTGGCTTTACCGGCACCACCCATGCACGCGTCCAGTCTCTCGCCATTGGAGGTTCTACACTGTATGCCGGCATTACTGGAGCGGCTGCAGCAAACGCAGCCGAAGCTTGGACTTGTGACAGTGGATGTTTTAACTCATCCCCCGCCGCCGCCTGGACTCGCATTGGTGGCGACTTTCTGAATAAGTCTTGGGGCTTTAATACGATGCGTAGTGTTGAGGTACTTGCTACAGCCGGCGGAAAACTGTATGCCGGAACGGGTATTACCGATGCAGGCAACGCTCAAGTGTGGGAGTACAACGGAACAACCTGGACCATGATCGGAGGTCAGGGCATAAATAGCAGTTGGGCTTATCGTACCTATGAAGTCGTAACGAGCATGGTCGGTAATAAAGGTAATTTGTATGTTGGACTCGGGTCAACAGCTGGCGATGCGGAAGTTTGGATGTGGAATGGCAGTACCTGGACCCAACTTGCAGGTGATGGAAGTGGAACGGGCGGACAAAGCTGGGGCACCGGCTATGAACAAGTAATGGCCATGGCCGTTTCTGGTAATACCTTGCTCGTTGGGCTTGGTATTAATGGTAATGACGGTGAGTTGTGGAGCTGCAATATTAGCGGTAGCTGTACGAATACCAGCGGTTGGACAAAACGTGGAGGTGATGCAACCGGTACAGGTGGACAGAGTTGGACTAATGCCTTTGAACAAGTAGTGAGTTTGGCGGTCAGCGGTACAAATGTATATGTAGGTGTTGGAAGTAGTGCGGGAGATGGCGAGATTTGGACATGTGATATCGGAGCGACTTGTAGCACCACAGCCGGGTGGTCAAAGATTGCGGGAGATGGCGTTAACAGCTCATGGAATACCAACTACGAAACGGTTGAGTATCTTGTGTACTATCAGGGCAAACTTATCGCTGGATTAGGTAACAGCGCAGGAGATGCGGAAGTCTGGGAGTTCAACGGTACGAATACTTGGACTCAAGTGGGTGGTGATGGACTCAATAACTCATGGGCTGATGCAACCTATGAGCGAGTCCGCACAATGACTTCCTATAACGGTGAATTATATGCAGGTCTGGGTGTCACTGCAGGAGATGGTGAGGTATGGCGATACGATGGTTCTACCTGGACTAAGGTGGGTGGTGATGGACTCAATAACGGCTGGACGGGTACAGAAGAATCGGTGGGTGCGTCGAGCGTCTATAAAGGTAGGCTTTTCGTAGGTACAGGCGATGGACAGAATGCTGATGCAAAGGTCTGGGCATATGGTAATAACGCCGTCCTGGAATCAGCTGCTACATCGCAGGATACCAACTGGCATCATATAGCCGCTACTTACGATGGCAGTACGATGAAAATCTTTATTGATGGTACAGAAAACGCGACTCGTAGCGCGACATTACTTATGCCTGATAAGAATACCCCTTTGTTTGTTGGTACCATGGGCGGTTCACGTGAGGGTGGCATGAGCCAAGGTTACTTTACGGGCTCAATTGATGAGGTGCGTATAAGCAACTCTGCTCGTTCAAGTTTTACTACCCTTCCCTATCCCGCTGCTGCTCAAACGGTTACCCCAACCGCCGCCGTGTATATAAGTGGCGTAGAATCTTGGGATGGATTTACTACTGATGAAACTGCGAATGGTGGCACCATTACGTATCGATTATCCGACGATAACGGGGCTACCTGGAAGCGTTGGGATGGAAGTGGTTGGGTTTTGTCTGCCAATACCACAGAAGCCAACAATGCTGCTACCATTAATACCAACATTGCGAGCTTCCCTGTCACGTTTTATGGCCTTAAGTGGCAGGCGATACTCACCGGTAACGGCAATCAGCAAGTTACTCTTAATGAAGTAAGTCTGGCGGCCACTTCCGATATAGCTGCTCCGTCTGCAAACGCGTCAACTATCTTAGGCTATAAGAGCCAGGGTGGTACTCAATTAAATTCTAACGATTGGTCTAACGGCTCCTCACCATACTTCAGCTGGACGGCAGGAACAGATGGCGGTGCGGGCATAAAGGGTTACTGTCTCTACCTCGGTACAGACAACACAGCAGATCCCGTTACAACAAAAGGCTTATTAGGTACCAGCCCACTCTATACCGGCGGACATTGTCAGTTTGCAGTAAGCGGTACTTCTATAGATCTTGCAACATCTGGTTATATAGGTACCGCTATGACGACTTCAGCTAACGCATATTACTTACTCGTTAAGGCCATGGATAATGCGGGAAATGTTTTTGGTAATACGGCTGAGTTCCACTTCCGTTTTGATAATACCCCACCGTCCAACCCTGGCTTTATAACTGCACCTTCAGGATTTATTAATACGAAGAACGCTACCCTTACTTGGCCCACTATTGGCGGACAGGCAGCCACAGATACAGGCTCAGGTGTAGCCGGTCTGCAATACCGCATTAATAGCACGACATGGTACGGCGATAGTCACAGCGGAACCGGAGATATCAATGATCTTCTTACGAACGATGGCTCGTATGCAACAACTGACCCGCCCGATTTCGACAACATTGATGAAGGCATCAATACTGTTTACTTTAGGACATGGGATACGGCAGGTAATGTCACGAGTAGCTACGTAACGGCTGCCTTGAAGGTAAACACAGCCGGCGCTCCTTCTGAACCCCAGAATGTTACCCCCACCCCTTCAAGCAATACCACGAACTCCTTTGCCTTTTCATGGTCACAACCCGCAAGCTTCATTGGCGATGCGGACAATCTTACTTACTGCTATACCGTCAATACGCTGCCAAGTATTAGTACATGTACTTTTACGTCGGCAGGCGTGACCAGTCTTGGTGCCGGACCATATGCCACCCAGCCTGGTACGAATACTATCTACGTTGTAGCCCGAGATGAATCAAGCAATATAAATTATGCCAGCTATGCTAGCGCTAACTTTGCCGCCAATACTCCTTCCCCTGGCATTCCGACCAATACAGACATTGTGGACGTTTCTATTAAATCAACAGGTAACTGGCGCTTAGCCTTAACATGGGATGCACCATCCGACGTAGGAGCTGGCATAGCCAGCTATAAGATATACCGCTCCCTTGATGGCGTATCATTTAATTTTGTTGGTAGTAGCACGAGTACGACATACATTGATGCAGGTTTAAGCCAACAATTCTACTACTACCGTGTGCGTGCCTGTGACAGCACAAATAACTGTGGCGCAGATAGTGCCATTGTTTCAATGTTGCCAACCGGTAAGTTTACGTCACCGGCCGCCCTAACAAGCGATCCTGTCGCAAGCAACCTAACTACTAAGAAAGCAACAATTACATGGGCTACAGATCGTGCCAGCGATTCTAAGGTTGCGCTTGGCACAAGCAGTGGCCAGTATGGCGCATCAGAAATTGGTAACTCTAGCCAAACGAATCTTCACACCCTTCAACTCGATAACCTCTCTGCAGGTACAACGTATTACTATGTTGCGAAGTGGACAGATGAAGACGGTAACACCGGAACGAGTCAAGAATTCACCTTTACGACTGCTCCTGCTCCTATTATTAAAGAGGTGGAAACACTCTCGGTGAGTTTGACCGGCGCAACCGTTACATTCACTACCACAGGAGCAAGTAAAGTTAATCTCTACTACGGACTTAGTGAAGGTTTTGGTGGACTCAAGACTGTAAATACTTCACAGTCTGAATCTGAATATTCATTTGCGCTGGATGGTCTCAATGACGGCACAAAGTATTTCTACCGTCTCAGTGCATTTGATAGTGAAGGCGGTGAGTATTTAGGCAACGTCTTCTCATTCAATACACCGCCTCGTCCTCGCATAACAAACCTACGCTTCCAGCCCGTTGAAGGCAAACCTACAAGCACACAGTCTGTAACATGGAACACAAACGTAGCATCGACTTCAATGGTGAGCTATAGCAAGGTAGGTGGGAACAGTATCGACATGCAGCAGTCAACTCTTACGACCAACCATGAGGTCATCATTAGTAACCTTGAGGACGACAGCGAATATACTATTATTGCCCAAAGTCGAGATGAGTCTGGTAATCTTGCCACATCCGACCGTCAGCAATTTAGAACCGCTCTTGATACTCGCCCTCCAACGGTGAGTGAAATTAACGTAGAATCATCAGTGCGAGGCACCGGTGCCGAGGCCCGTGGACAGGTTATTATTTCATGGAAGACCGACGAGCCATCTGCCAGCCAAGTAGCCTATACAGAAGGCTCGAACGCAGTGACCTTTAACAGCAAGACTGCTGAAGATGGCACGCTCACGACTGACCATCTTGTTATTGTGTCTGACCTTCCTACTTCAAAGGTATATAGCCTGCAACCACTTTCGAAAGATAAAGCCGGTAACGTAGGAGCGGGAGAGGTTCAGTCGGCAATCATTGGACGAGCCAATGAAAGCGTTCTTACTATCATTCTCAATACATTGCAGAAAGTGTTTGGGTTCTAGTATGGCTGATCCAAAAGTATTGGTAAAAGTAAGTAACATTGAGCAAAGCTTCCAGGTAGGAGATGAGCTTATTCATGTCCTTAAGAAATGCGATTTTGAGATATTAAATAATACATTTAACATCATCTTCGGCCAATCCGGCTCAGGTAAATCTACCCTGCTTAATGTGCTAACCGGGTTACAAAAACCCACGAAAGGCACCATTGAGTTTGAGGGTGAACGCGTTTATGAATTAAGTCCTAATGACCTGGCGTATTTCCGCGCAAACCGCATTGGGATCGTCTATCAGCAAAACTTCTGGGTTAAGAGCCTTAACGTTATAGAGAACGTTTCTATTCCGCTCTTTTTCTTAGGATACAGCCGTTCTATGGCCGCTAAAAAAGCCTACGCCGCACTTGAAATGGTGCACATGGAAAGCTATGCCAAAAAATTTCCGCTCCTCCTATCCGGTGGTGAGCAACAGAGAATTGCAATGGCGCGAGCCATTGTTAATGACCCCCTCTTTATCATCGCCGATGAACCTACCGGAAGTCTTGATAGCACAAGCGGAGACATGATCATGAACCTGCTTCACGATTCACAGGTAAACTTTGGCCGTACCATCATCCTTGTTACGCACAATATGGAATACCTCCCGCTCGCAGATCACTTGCTTCATATTCAGGACGGTGTTGTTGAACAAATGGTAAACGTGAAGGAAGCCACCGGAACGCTCATTGAGGACATGAAAACCCGTATTATGCATTTGCAGGAGCTCAAAGAGAAGGATGCACGACATGGGTGAAAATGGTAAGAAAATCTTTGGTCGCAAGCGTATCTATACCTCCATTCACCGGAAGGTCCTATTTTATATAGCCTGGAGAAACCTTACGAGCAAACGCCTCCGCTCGCTCCTTACTATATTCGGCGTGGTCATTGGTATAGGAGCCATCTTCTTCCTAATGTCATTTGGGCTTGGTTTGCAGCACTTAGTAACCACTCAGGTTATCGGCGATCAATCTATTAAATCTCTTGACATCACCTCTCCCAATTCAAAACTCATAAAGCTCAATGATGAAGCAGTGAATAAAATCCGTACCTATCCGCATGTTGAAAAAGTTGGCGTGCAGTATTCATTCCCTGGCAGTCTTAAAAACCAAGGTGCTGAAATCGACAGTGTCGTGTATGGTGTTGATCTTAATTATCAAGAAATTTCCAACCTTACCCTAATCGCCGGACGATTGTTACAGAACGAAGATTTTAAAGCCCTTGTTATCAATACTTCGGCAATGGAAGCAATAGGAATTAAAGACAAGGACGCTGCCTTAGGACAAGAGATTGCATTAACTGTTCCACTCCAGAGCGTAACGACTGATAAAAAAGAGGTCTCGGATAACTTTAAAATCGTTGGAGTTATAGATTCCGGATCGGGCAGCGAAGTCTTCTTGCCGAGTGCTGTTTTTAACGTCGCGGGTGTAGAAATCTACGAAAACGCCCGAGTGATTGCTGATAACTCAAGTAATGTTGGCTCAATCCGAGTGCAGGTACAGAGCTCTGGTTTTGAAACTACCTCACCCGTTGATACGCTCGAGCAGATTAATCAAATCTTCAAATTCTTCACCTTCATTCTGATCGGCTTCGGAAGCGTTGGTATGATTGTTTCAATCTTAGGTATGTTCAACACCATGACCATTTCCTTACTTGAACGCACCAAAGAAATCGGACTTATGATGGCGCTGGGTGCAAGGAATTCGGACATGCGTAAGCTGTTTGTTTTTGAGGCAGTTATTATTTCGTTTATGGGTGCGTTAATCGGTATTGGCCTGGCTATCTGCCAGGGTATGATTGTTAACTTCTTTATGAACCAGTTCGCAAAGCGCAGAGGTGTACAGGAAAGCTTTATGCTCTTCTCTTTCCCCTTATGGGCAATTCTTCTCTTAACAGGCTTTACCGTTGTTGTGGGGCTTTTGGTTGTATTCTTCCCTGCCAGACGCGCTCAGAAAATCGATCCTATCGATGCGCTTCGGCGTGAATAAACTACTCGTTTATGTCCGCACGTTCTTTAATGGTAGTTAGGCGCGGTACAAGGGCGCGAACTGCCTCGTCTAACCCTAGGACATGTAATGCTCCAATAAGCACATAGACATCATCAATTTTCTTCATAGCAGGACGCGCTTCGGCCTCAAGCTCTTCCAGGAGCTTATGGACACGAGTAATAAGCCACTTCTCTTCACGCTCAATAACAGACTTAAGCGCACCGACTGGACCAAGATCTGCGCTTACCACTTCGAGCGAACGAGCCGAACGATCGCGCTTTCGTAAGTGCCCTCTTTTAATAAGATTATTAACATGCAATGCAACGGTAGCAACAGAGTTATATTGCATACCATTCATAATTTCGCGGTAGCTTGGACTATAGCCATGCTCACGAATAAATGCCTCTATAAACTCCAGTAGTGCTCTTTGTTTTTTTGTTGGACGAACAGCTTCCTCGCTCATCGCTTTCTCCTTGGCTTAAGGCCTTTCTTATGTTGCTCAGGGAAGACCCAAAATCGATACCATAGGTAGTTCCAAACGGTAAAGAACCCGCTCGAAACAAACTGGCCAATGTACGGTGTGATACCAAGACTCTTGAGGCCTGCCACAATAAGGTAATCGAGCCCAAAGTTAACAAGTGTAATAAGCATATACCTGCCTGTCGTTTCAGCAAGATGCCCCTTCAAATGCGGATTACGAAATACCCAGTAGCGCTGCAGTATGAAGTTAACTGTCCAGCCAATGATATTTGCCGTTAGTTTTGCCCACCACAAACTCCAGCCTAAGCCTTTGTCGGCGATGAAAAATACAAGATAGCCCGTCCAGAAATATGCTCCACCACTGATCATATATTCAACAAACTGTATGAGCAGTTTCTTCTGACGTTTTCGTAACATGCTTATGTTATAGTGTAGCGCGTTTTTCGCTTTTTGTACTCTTTTTTGTGTAGATTGCAAAACCCACTGCACCAAAGAATACATACGCAAGTGTGTCGTCTGCCCAGGCGTGAGATACAAGGTTAACAACTATAAGACCGAGTAGGGAAGCGAGTAGGGCTCGAGGTACCCCTTCGTCTCGTCGCTGCCATAACTTGTAGCCGATAACCACTAAGATTCCGATAAGTAAGGCAATGCCCACCATTCCCATCTCTTGGCCGATCTGTAAGAAGAAATTTTCATTTATTGATGCCATAGCCTTATCATTACGCAAGGAAGCGGGTCCTGCACTTCCAACACCCTTACCAAACGGATCACTCAGTACGGCTTGAGCACCTTGTTTCAGCCCGGTGAATCTTTGGGCGTTTGAGCTTTCGGGAGAAGCCGATAGCTCATTGGTGTGGAATACCAAATTCTGGAACGTGTCATTATGACGAAGGATGTATACAGCACTAGCACCTATCACAATAAAAATACCAAGTGTGATATATAATGCTTTCTTATGCTGATTGGTACGTGCTGACAAATAAAGAAAACTTACTGCCGTAACAAATAATCCAATCCACGCACTTCTTGAGTAACTACCAAACAATACTGCCAAGCCCACGATAAAAAAGCCTAGAATTACGCGTTGCTGCCTCTTAAAAAATAGCGCAGCCGATCCGGCCAGGGCAAGTACAGGCACGAGGTATGCTCCAAGTGGATTGGGCCCTCGTAGCGTTGACTGAATGCGCGCAAAATCTTCCTTATTATCAACTGCTTGATAGGCGGGAAGTGTTGCATCACCGTAACCGAAATGACGCAAAAAATCGTTAGGCAATACCAAGAGCTGCAGTAGTCCAAATATCCCTACTGCAGCGGCCGGCCATAATATCCACCGCAGCCATTTTGTATCTTTGGGTAACTTATGCGCTGCAATTATAGTAATTAAGAGAAAGATAAGATATCTGCTATCAATAACCGCCCCATATACTGCCGCCTCAAAACCAACTCTCCGAGCCATAATCCCTGAAAAAGTCATTAACAGGGTTAAGAGGAGCATAAGACATACGAGTTGAACGAGACGATCAGTTTTGAGCTTTGCCCATAAAACATCATCACGCATAACCACTATTGCTGCAGCAATACTTAGCAGCATAAGAAGTGCTTCTTTCCAAAGACGTACTGCGTCAAAATATCCAAAGTTACTGGCAAACCATGCCGTGAAGAAAGCGTGAAAGGGAACAAGCAAAAAGATTGCCGCAGTTCCAGCGATGAGGAAACGAGCTGCAACGGAGTTCTGCTTCTTCATACCTCTAGTATACGGGCATTATGCAATAGTGAACAATTTGCGATCTTTTGTGGTAGATGGTCCAATTTTTATGTAACTTTCGCTTATTATTCTATGAAATACCCTATGCGATGTTGTGAGGTAATGAACATAGATTATACTGTCTAGTTAGAGCATGAAGAATAACGCCTCATTAACATATGGTTTCTTCCTGATAATTGGTGATTTCCTTGCCCTTGTGGCAGCTTTTGTAACGGCATATATTCTTCGCGTATCAATTGATGCTCGTCCTTTAACCGCACAGATTACTTCTCGTGAATATCTGCGCGCCTTTCTCTTCTTGTTACCTTTTTGGCTGATTATTTTTGGATTACTCGGCCTCTATAACAAGAATGTTTATGAGAAGCGCTTTTCAGAATTAGGCCGCATTATAATAGGGTCGGCCATTGGTATCCTTTTCATTATTGGGTACGGCTTCTTTACAGATCAAGCAATCTTCCCCGCTCGCTTAGTTCCTATCTATGGACTTGGGCTGGGTCTTTTCTTCCTTATAGCATTTCGTACACTGGCTCGTTCAATTCGACGTGAACTCTTTAACTACGGTATTGGGATTAATAACGTCCTTATTATTGGCGACACGCCGGTTACCCGCGAACTGCTGGTTTCATTGTCCGATATCAAGCTTACGGGCTACCGCGTAGTAGGTGTGGTAGGGGGCAAGAAGCATCGTATTGGTGACTTCCCTTCAGAGCTTGTTTTTGACACATTTGAAACAGCCATAAAAAAGCTCCGCAAGGAGCCGTTCCATAGCATTATTCAGACTGAACTTTACGCCGAGAACGGACATAACAGCGAAATTCTTACCTATGCTCAAGAAAACCACATTAGCTATCGATTCGTACCCGGTAATAGTGAACTTTTTGTAGGAAATATAGAAGTTGATCTTTTCCGCTCAATTCCTGTTATTGCCGTGCACCAAACCGCATTGATTGGTTGGGGACGAATTGTAAAACGGTTATTCGATCTCGTGTTTGGTACTATATTTTTCCTTATCGCCCTCCCTATCATCTTATTCATCAGTCTGCTTATGATCGTGTTTGATCACGGCGATCCAATCTTTGGTCAAACTCGTCTGGGACGCTTTGGACGTAAGTTTAAGATTTATAAATTCCGCACATATAAACACGCCTATAACCGCATGACGCCGGAAGAAGGCTTCGCAAAGATGGGCCGACCTGAATTAGCCATAAAATACCGTGAGAATGGCGATTTCCTCGTGAACGATCCACGAGTTAGTCGTTTGGGTCGTTTCTTGCGCAAAACAAGCTTGGACGAGTTACCGCAGCTGTGGAATGTTGTGAAGGGAGATATAAGTCTTGTTGGACCACGACCACTTGAGCCATTTGAGCTTGATCAATACAAACACAAGAATCTTATGCTCAGCGTTAAGACCGGCTTAACCGGACTTGCTGCTATATCGGGACGACGGGATATTCCGTTTGAGGAGCGTCGTAAACTGGATCTTTACTATGTACAAAACTGGAGTTTTTGGGGAGACATTGTCATCCTACTTAAAACTGCGTCTGTTGTACTGTTTCACCGCGGAGCACGATAATACATGAAGGTTGCGATTGTTCACGATTGGCTCGTAGGCGGAGGGGCTGAAAGGGTAGTCGAGCAATTACATGTGCTGTACCCCGACGCACCTATTTATACTTCCTATGCAACCGAGGAGTGGCGGCAAAAACTTGACGGTAAAGTCGTTACGGGTTGGCTTCAGCATTTGGGCTCCATAAGAAAATTCATCCCTTTTCTTCGTATTTGGTGGTTTACTCATTTAGATCTTAAGGGTTACGATCTGGTTATAACAAGTTCAGGCAATGGCGAAGCAAAGGGTGTCATTACGGACGAGCGTACGGTTCATATTAATTATTGTCACACTCCTACTCACTTTTACTGGCGTCATTATGATCAATATCTTAAAGAGCCAGGTTTTGGATTCCTTAATCCTATCGTCCGACTGGGTCTACGCCTTTTCGTACGCCCCTTGAAGAAATGGGACTACGAAGCTGCTCAACGAGCCGATTATGTTCTTGCTAACTCATCTCACACTCAAGACGAAATTAAGACATTTTATAATCGTGAGTCAACTATTGTACATCCACCCGTTAACGTAGAGCGTTTTCATATTGCTCATATTCCAAAGCGAGAAGGCTATGTAACGGCTGGACGCCAGGTACCTTATAAAAAGACTGCTCTTATTATTGAAGCTTGCAATCAACTTCAGCTGCCCTTAACGGTAATCGGGAAAGGTCCCGAACACCAAGCATTAATACGCATTGCAGGACCGACCATAAAACTCGTTGAGTACGTCACAGACAATGAAATGCCTACATACCTTGCAAGCAGCGAAGGCTTCATCTTTGCAGCTTATGAAGACTTTGGTGTCACGCCTGTAGAAGCCATGGCAGCTGGCACTCCCGTATTGGCATTTAATAAAGGTGGGGCACTGGATTATGTCGTGCCTGGAAAAACTGGCGAATTCTTTAGTGAACAATCAATAGAAGCGTTAGTTGAAGCACTTAAGAAATTTAATCCCACACAATATGATTCTGCCACTGTTAGTGCGCATGCTCAGAGCTTTAGCGAAGCACGATTCCGTCATCAAATCGAAAGTTTTGTCGGCAACATTAAGTTAAGCAGTCCTGTCGATATAACGTTAGAATAGTAAAGGTAAACGAGGGTACGTAATGAAAAATATTCTAGTTACGGGTGGTGCAGGTTTTATTGGCAGCCATACTGTTGTCGAACTTCATGATGCAGGCTACCGCCCTATTATTGTAGATAATCTCAGTAACTCGTTAGAAAGCGCAATTGACGGTATCACAGCCATAATTAAAGAAAAGCCGGTTTTTTATAAGACTGACTATACGGACACTGACGCCCTGCAGAAAATAATTAAGGACGAATCTATTAATGGTGTTATTCATTTTGCCGCACTAAAAGCAGTGGGGGAGTCCACACAAGAGCCGCTAAGATACTACGAAAATAATGTTGCTGGGTTTATCGGCCTTTTAAAGACCCTTGAAGAACATGGCATCCCTCTTGTCTTCTCATCTTCCTGTACGGTGTACGGCGAGCCCGACAAACTGCCAGTCAATGAGCAGGGCGTTTTCAAGCCAGCCGAATCACCCTACGGTTCTACGAAACAAATGGACGAGACTATCTTGCGTGACGCCACAAGGGTAAGTCGCAAATTAAAGAGTATAGCACTTCGTTACTTTAATCCTATTGGCGCTCATCCTTCCGGTCTTATTGGCGAATTACCTCTTGGGATACCAAGCAATCTATTTCCTTTCCTTACCCAGACTGTAGCAGGTATACGTGATGAGCTTACCGTGTATGGTAATGATTACGATACACCTGATGGGAGCTGTATACGTGACTACATTCATGTGGTAGATCTCGCAAAGGCGCATATTAAAGCGCTGGAATACCTGGATAAACAACCTGCTGCATACTTTGACGCCTTTAATCTCGGCACTGGTCAAGGCAGCAGCGTATTAGAAGTCATTAATACATTTGAGAAAGCCACGGGTAAAAAAGTACCGCACAAAATTGGCGCTCGCAGACCAGGCGATGTGGTAGCAACGTACGCAGATCCTTCAAAAGCCAACAGTGAGCTTAACTGGAAAGCCGAAAAGACATTGGCGGATGCATGCAAGGACGCTTGGAACTGGCAAGTTAAATTAGGTGAAAAAGCCTGAAAACTATTTTTTCGGGTTTAAGGCAATAAAGTCTCGAATGTAATCCAAAATATCTACGGTTGTGTCCCAGCCAAGTTCGTCGCGGGCTTTAGTGGGAGAGTCGCCTGATTCCATTCTGCCTGGTTTGCCTTCTACATATTCAAGTGGGCCACCGAATGCTTGGGCTATTTCTAAAATAGAATGCGCTTTTTGATTATTAAGTGCATACCCATCCCCCTTACCCCTTTCGGCGGCGAGAATAAGGCCCCGAGCTAGGTCTTCAACATATGTAAAGTTGCGCTTTTGAGTACCAGGCAATACTACCGGCAGAGGATATCCGTTTAAATAAGCGTGCTCAAAGTTAGCGATAACTGTTCCATATTTTTTGTCTGCTTTTTCACGAGGACCAAATGCATTATAGAAATAGCAAATCGCATAGGGAAGGCCATACCATTTTCCATAATTTTTTATGAGGTCGACATTGGTAGCCTTGGTGAATGCATACGGACTTTGATCTCGACCGGTCCCATCATCAGCAAATTTAGTGCTTGATGCAGCATATACGAGCTTTGAGACATTTCGAGTGCGGCAGAATTCTAACACTGCGCTTGTGCCAACAATATTAAGATCTATAACTCGTGCCGGTTCATCAAATGATGGTGCAATACGAGCATATTCTCCTAGGTGATAGACGATGTCTGGTGTTTCAGGAGCTAAACGATCTATGTTTTTTGTATGACCTTTTCGATACTCTGCGCCTCGAATATGATTGGCTTTGCTTCCGTTCGAGTAGTTGTCGAGTGAAATGACTCGATTATTTGGATCTTTAAGTAGCTGCTCAATGAGATGAGAACCAACATGACCAGCCCCACCCGTTACCAGCACCAGTCTTTGAGCCATTACGCAGCTTTCTTATCGGAAGTTTTACCGATTGTGACGTACTTAAAGCCAGCCGCCCGCACTCTTTCTGGCCTCTTCCACACATGCCGGCCATCAAATATAACCGGCTCTTTCAGCAAGTCTCGTACGCGACGCAAGTCCATGGTGCTAAATTCGGGCCAGAGAGTAGCAGTTATAAGCGCATCGGAGCCAGTAACCGCCTCTTCAATTGAGTCAACCAAGCGAAGGCCCCTGATGTTAGGGAGTTCTCGTTCAATTTTTCGCTGAAATGTTTCTTTTGCCTGAGGGTCATAAGCAACAATTTCTGCTCCAGCGTCAGTTAAATCTCTGACAATATCAAAGGCAGGCGCTTCACGCACATCATCAGTATTCTCCTTGAACGCAAGTCCCAACAGAGCAAATCGTCTACCGCTTAAGTCCTGAGTCTCGTAAAAATTCTTAATTTTAGCTGGCATGAGTCGGCGCATTTCACCATTCGTAACAGTGGCCTCCTCTACAATGCCGGGGTTCACACCTACTTCTCTTGCCATCATAATGAGTGCCTGAACGTCTTTAGGGAAACAACTGCCACCCCACCCAATTCCCGCATTCAAGAAGTCGCGACCAATACGCGGATCGTCTCCCATGATCTTTGCTACTTCCTGAATATCTGCTCCGTACTGCTCACACATTTGTGCCAAGAAGTTAGCAAATGAAATCTTCGTTGCCAAGAATGCATTGCTCGCATACTTACCCATTTCCGCTGAAGCGGGGAGAACAAAATCGATGGGGTGATCGTTTCTTACTAGCCGTTCATATACCTCTTCCATGATCGGCCGTGTACGTTCGTTATCCGTACCGATCACAATGCGGGCAGGCCTTTTAAAATCATCCACTGCGTAGCCTTCTCTTAAAAATTCTGGGTTGGAAATCACGTCATACTCAACCCTAGCGCCGCGAGCAATGCGCTCATCTACTTTAGGCACCGTCCCTACCGGCACAGTACTCTTGTTAACAATTACCGTGTAGTTGGTGAGTAGGGGGCCAATGTCTTCTGCCGCTTGCAGAACATAGGATAGGTCTGCCGACCCGTCATCACTTTCAGGGGTTGGTAATGCCAAAAAAACTACTTCGGTATCTAAAATGGCTTGGCTTAAATCAGTTGTAAAACGCAGGCGATTCGCTTCTATATTTTTCTGAAATAAATCTTCGAGCTGAGGTTCATAAATGGGAATCTCCCCATTCTGCATTCGTTCAACTTTTTGCTCGTCTATATCTACACACGTCACCTCATGACCTATATCAGCAAAACATGTTCCACTTACCAAGCCTACGTAGCCCGTACCAACAACTCCTAGCCTCATTTACCCTCCTGCAACCTCTTTGCAACATCACCCACTTTTTGGGCATAATTTTTATTAGTAACTAAAAATCCATTCGCCGTGCTGACAACAACGATATTATCAAGCCCGATCACTGCAACTGGTATATCGGTGTCATTACGAACATAACTGTTGGTGGTGTTTTCCATTTCTACACCATTACCCATCACATGATTACCGCCATCATCTTGCAGGCTAATCTCATGAAGGTCCTTAAATGATCCAACATCAGCCCAGTCAAAGGTACCGGGCACCACTACAGCATCGGTTACTTTCTCGGACAGAGCAGTATCAATTGGTTCGGAAGAAAATTTAAGATACGTCTTTTCTAAATTCTTTGTGCCGAGTAGTTTATGGTAGTTCTTCCAAAGTTTTTTAGACCGCTCATGTATTTCGCGTTCAAATGTTTCAAGCGTGCCGATAAGATACCCTGTGTTCCAGAAATATTTACCACTTTCAAAGTATTTATCTGCAGTCTTCTTATCGGGCTTTTCTTTAAAGCTCGCTAAATGGTACGCGCCCGGCCAGTTTTTTAACTTGCCGTTACGTTCTAAATACCCGAAGCCCGTTGAAGGGTAGGTTGGCTCAACGCCTATAAACACAAGTCTTTTCTCGTCTTCAGCTATGTTGCCGGCCTTTGAGATTGTGGCGGCAAATCCATAGCTATCCCGAATTAGATGATCAGCCCACAGAAATAGGATTGGCTCATTATTAAAACCACGCTGCTTAATTTCGCTTAGGGCAAGCAGGAGACATGAAGCAGTTCCTCGGCGACCCGGTTCGATAAGAATATTTTTTTCATCAATTTCCGTTAGCTGTTCACGCACATGATTCGCATGTGATGTTTCGGGAATAATAAAGATTTTATCAGTACTTGTAAGTTGAGCAGCTCGATCAACAGTGTTCTGAAGTAGGCTCTTTTCGTTCGTGAGACGAAGCAAATGCTTAGGGTATGCGTGTGTCGAAAGTGGCCACAAGCGTGTTCCCGACCCCCCGGCAATAATCACGGTTATCATTCCACATAATAATACCAAAACCTCAAGACCGGGACCAGATTATTAATGAGTTTTTAAGAGTATTTTTTACATTCTTTAGCGAACAGGAAATTTGCCGTCAAATACCTGATAAATATCATAATTATAGATAGCTACTTGATACTGCTCATTGATATCTACCACTTCCTGTGGCCTACCCAATTGCTCTACCGCCTCTTCAGGTGAGCAGTCACGAGTGTAAAATCCTTCTTTGTCATAAATGTAGAAGCTATTTGAACTCTCTTTGATATACGGGCCGCTGTCCACTAACCATTCCATAGGCTGCAAGCGTCCTTCTGGATTGCAGTATACCTGCAGGAAGGCGATGGACTGCTTCGAAAAGTACGTATTGGTGTTACCGCTCCAGTAATCGGCATAACCCTTGGTAAGATTCCGTTTTGTCATGAAATCGACCATCGTATCATTAATGGCATTTGGTCGCATATCTCCCTCGATAACTCGCGGCACAATATACAGAGTATTCATAAGGGACAACAAAAGCACAAGGGTAGTGACTGCAACTCTAAGTCCTTTCTTTGTCGTCTCAAGCAAAAGAGCAAGGATAAATGCGAGTCCAAATGGTGCAATAACTAAATAGCGAAATTCATTAAGATATTCGGACGGCTGCAGCATATAGATCACGCTGATTGTGATGGGCAAGACCGCAATAAATATTTGCCAAGGATCCTTGTTTTTCTTACGCAAGCACCGCACAAGAATGTAGAGAGAAAATATAAACAACACGGCGATAAGAACAAAATTCTGAAAAGCCAACACAAATGAATCGTTTGAAGCAGGATGTCGTATGTCTGCATTAAAGACTCTCATCATTGACTTGCCCCACAACTTTACATTTCCAGGTAGCTCATTAAGCTCCGCAACATGAATCTCACTGCCCGGTGACAGTACACCAAAATGGGCTATAGTTGGCGTCCACAATTTTGCCAATAGAATACTCAGCACTAATACTCCTAAGATAATGCCTGTATTGCGTCGGGACTTAGGAGGTGCATCACGCCAGGTAAATAACAAAATGGCCATCAGAGGAACAAAAAATACATAAAGAAAATAGGGATCGCTAAAAAGAAAGATACTCATACCCAAGACGAGAATTGGCAGCAATTTTTTATTAAGCTTACCTAGAAAAATAAATACTAATGGAATAAGTAATAGAAATGCGAGGCCAATCTCAAGATTACGAACATTAAGATTTTTAGCAATCATGTAAAGTCCTGGATTCGAAGCTAAGAAAAGCGTAGCGACTGCCAGATGTTTATCGTGGAACCAATTAAATACACGCGAAAGTCTCGCCATCGCGTAATAGAAGAGCAGAAACATGCCGTATATAAATATAATGAGCGTAAGAAAGGCCGTCTTACGAGGGCTGAGATTTAAACCCTCCAAAATAAAGTAAATCGGCAATTTTAGAAAGAAATTATCCGTACCTAGAAAGGTAGTCTCGTGCGTTCCGCTTTGCCACCAATGAAGGTTGTTCTGCACGAATGTATCATCGCTATGAATAGGAATAGTAAAGATAATCCGCAAAAGATGGAAGCCAATTTCTAAAGCTAGTACCACAAAGAAAGTGGCCCGCCAATGTCTCTTTAAAAATACCGTGCTCTTTATATATGTATCAGTTACTCGTACGTAAGCTGACTTTGATGCGCTCACCTTTTTCGGAGACGGCTTTTCAACCGACCTTTTTACGGTCTGCCGTTTTAGTTTTGTCTGCATTTTTCTTTGAGCCATGTATCCTTCTATTCTAAAAATATTGCATGCTCAAAGAAAGGGTCTTTATTGACCTACTTCTTTTCGACCAATCCCGTTTTAGTAATGACGGATGATTCTTGGTAGTTTTCGTAGTCAGTATTAATACCCCACAGATCATGATCTTTGCCTTCAGCAATATTTTCAGCAGCTAATAAACCCATAAGAATGCTGTGATCCTGGTTGTTATATTTGAATGCACCATAG
The DNA here is from genome assembly GCA_965231105.1 of uncultured Candidatus Saccharibacteria bacterium. Lineage (GTDB taxonomy): Bacteria > Patescibacteriota > Saccharimonadia > Saccharimonadales > JACDBH01. The sequence goes on from OZ246417.1 coordinate 697,121, forward strand.
CGACCGATAACTTGTAAGTTTTTATATTCACTTACAAATTTCTGAATTGTATTTAGTGGCTTCTTGTAACCAGTTTTATAAACTGGGTAGCAACGAGGGACACGAATTACTTTTCCATCTTCAACTTTTCCTGGCTTTACTAATCCGGTTTTAACAATCTCTTCTTTTGCAAGGTCAATATACTTTTTGTCAGTCCAGTGCCAAAAATCATCCTCATCAAAGCACCAATACTCAAGCGCAAGGATAGTTTCTTTCTTGCCGTTATTAATGCTCGGCACCCAGTTGCTGAAGTTAGTAATACGACCAGTGCGAAGTTCTGCACTATGCACATAAATCCAGTTGTCTGGGAAAATCTTACGAGCTTTAACTTTCAAATACACAATTAACGTGTTGCGAAATTTTAAGTATTTATTTGCACGCTCAACTTTAGGCGGCAAGTTTTTAATACGACTCACAAGCAGAGTAAGTGGCATTGATGAAACTATTTGATCATAACTAATTTCCTTACCACTCGTAAGCTTAAGCCCGATCACCGTTTTGCCGCGCGTGAGCAATGAGTCAACGGGAGTTTCAAGATGAATAGTACCGCCATTTTTTTCAATGTATTTCTTCATGTTTTCATACACCTGCCCGGTACCATGGCGAGCATAGGCAAATTGGTCTACGAGTGTTTTGTGCTTCTCGCCCCCACCTCCAAATACCGCACTTTTAATGGCTTCGTAGAGTGAAAGTTTCTTAATGCGTTGTGCTGCAAAATCAGCATCAAGTTCAGTACAAGGAATGCCCCACAGTTTTTCAGAATATGTCTTAAAGAAGTGCCGATAAAGGCGCTTGCCAAAACGAGCAGTCACCCAAGATTCAAACGTATCACCAAGTTCTTTTTTACCAGGCTTAATACGCTGCCAACCATAACTTCCGACGCATAGGATTGCTTCAAACACGCCGAGGTTTTTTAAAGCATCAAAGGCCTTAATGGGATAGTGATAAAACTTGTTGCGGAAGAAAATGCGCGTGAGGCGATCGACCATTTCATAGTCTTTACCAATCGCTTCAAGCCAAATTTTATTTACACGCGTGTCGCTACTGAAAAAACGGTGCGGTCCGATATCAACTGTCTGTCCCCATAATTTTATTGAGCGCGCCATACCCCCCACATGCGGTGAAGCTTCGTATAAATCAACTTTTACGCCACGTTTTGTGAGCTCATATGCTGCAGCCATACCTGCTGGCCCAGCACCAATTACGGCCACTTTTAATTTCCCCTTTTTTCGTGCGCTCCCCGTCTTTGGCATACCCTCTCCCTAATATAAAATCTTTTTGCGTGCCAAAAAATTCCAAAAGAATACGACTATTGTAGACACGGCTTTTCCCACCCGATAGTCGATCTTTAATAACTCTACCATACCGGCTATGATTAGCAGATTAAAAATTAAACCAAACCCAGTAATTACAACAAAAATTAAAAACTCGTGCGAACGTTTAGCAAGTTTTCTTTCGGCAAAAACCCACGTCACACTTAATACATAGTTCACTAAAACACCCACGCTAAAACCGAGCGCTGCTGCAACAAGATAATTAATCCCAACGACTTGTTTTAAAAACACAAGCGTAGAAAAATCTACGATTAATGCAATGACTGACACGATTAAACTTCGAATAAACTGAATCATGTAGTTACTGCTGCGCTCTAACGTGCAGGTTTCTTTAATAAGCAAAATCCCTCGATCAAAAAGACCAACCGGTACTGCGTTTGTGTTTTCCTTATTTCCCATACGTCTTTCTAGTCTAGCAGGAATCTTGCATTAGCATGAGCACTTACTTATAATAGTAGGTCCTAATTTGAATATTTCCATTGTGCTTATGTTAAATATATTATATCGTAAAAAGGTGAAAACTATAAAAACAAAAAGATATAAAAATGGCCGTGTTTCCTCTAGAAAAAAGCTTCCGCTTAAATTAATTGTGCCGATTTTAATTATCGCCATCGTGGCTGCGGGTATTCTTATATATAAGAACCGCGAAAATAGTCCCGTAACAACCACAACTGCTGATGTAGCGCAGCCTGAAGAAGAACCAAAAATAGATCTAAATCCTCCAACCGAACAAGATAGAGAAGCAGTTGACCAACATAAGGAAGATTTAGGCAACCAGCAGCCTACACCTCCAAGCACATCTTCTAATGTCACCCCTATTATAAGTAGCGCAAATGATCTCGGGGATAGCATTGAGGTCCGGGCCTATATACCAGGTATTGTTGAAGCAAGTGGTACGTGTACGCTAACTCTCACAAAAGATTCGCAACAAGTTACGGCTACATCTGCTGGCGTTGATAATGTCTCTCAAACAATCTGCACTCCTTTGTATGTTAATCAGAGCGAACTAAGTCTTGGAACATGGAGCGTAACCGTTTCATATAAGTCAGCAAAGTCAGCAGGCACCTCAACGCAGAAATCGGTAGTAGAGGTAAAATAGAAATATGGGCAAGAGACGAATAGCCTTTTTCCTACCAGTCCTGATCGCAGGATTTGTAGCAGCTTTTAGCGTAATTTCGTCACCCGTAGCAAATGCGCTTTCAGGCAGCGAATTTCAACCTGGCCGTATTATTGATAACAGTTTTTTCTTTCATAAAGACAGTATGAATGCTGCGAGCATTCAGTCGTTCTTAAACTCAAAAGTTCCTACCTGTGATACGAATGGTGACCAACCATATCCCGGCTATGCAAATCGTCGTGAATACTCTGCGTCACGTGGCGTATCGACACCGTTTACATGTCTGAAAGATTACCGCGAGAATACTCCAACAAAATCAGCTGAGACGGGGTTATGCGGAGCATATGGTGGCGGTAACAATAGTGCCGCAGAAATTATCTTTTACGTTTCTCAAATTTGTGGCATCAATCCGCAGGTCTTAATTGTGCTCTTACAAAAAGAGCAGAGCCTTATTACGGACGATTGGCCATGGCCTATTCAATATAGAAGCGCAACTGGTTACGGCTGTCCTGATACTGCGCCGTGTGACAGTGAATATTATGGATTCTTTAACCAAGTCTACAATGCGGCCCGTCAATTTAAACGTTACGAGCGAAACGCTAATTTATTTACCCACCGCGCCAATAATACGAGCTTCATTCAATACAACCCCAATGCCAGCTGCGGGGGTACAAACGTATATATACAAAACCAAGCAACTGCCAATCTTTATAACTACACCCCATACCAGCCAAACGCGTCAGCCCTTAGTAATCTGTATGGTAGCGGAGATAGCTGTGGCGCATACGGTAACCGTAATTTCTGGCGGATGTGGCGTGACTGGTTTGGCCCTACCATGGGCAAGGACTATGACTGGAGCTATGCCGGCATCAGCTTCTCTACAGGCTCTTCTAATGTAGTAGGCAATACAAAGGTCACTATTACCGTTAGCGCACGTAATACAGGCAATCAATCCTGGTCCGACAGCAACTTTCCTGTGCGACTTGCAACTTTCGCCCCAACTAATCATGCGAGCGCTCTTTATGATTCCACATGGGTAAACGCGACACAACTTGCCACCGTCAGTCCATCGGTTGTTATGCCCAATGAAATCGGCACATTTACATTTGTAGCGAATATTCCTAATCGAGATGGCGCTTACTATGAACGATTTAATTTAGTCTCACAGGGGGTTGCCTGGTTCCCTGATCCTGAATTCTCGATTCAGCTTAACATTTCAAAATCGACCTATAAGTGGCAAATGGTCTCACAAAGCTCAACAACCGGATTCAGCATGCTGCCTGGTGCTACTTCACAGTTCACATTAGTCGCTAAAAATACCGGTAATACAACGTGGAGCAAAACTACCAACCCGGTACGGCTTGCGACATGGGCCCCATCATACCGCACAAGTCCCTTTGATGCGGGCGACTGGGTGAGTGCAGTTCGGGCTGCTACCTTATCTGAAGCATCGGTAGCTCCGGGACAAAACGGCACCTTTGTCTTTAATGTACGCGCCCCAAACCAGCCGGGCTTCTACGTCGAACGCTTCAACTTAGTCGCTGAAGGAGCGGCATGGTTCGAAGATCCGTGGATGGAATTCAATATCAATGTCGGACGCCAACTTACATGGCAGATGGTTTCTCAGAGTTCAAACAAAGGCTTTGCGCTCACACCTGGCGAAACTGCACAATTTACCCTTGTCGCTAAAAATACTGGGAATAGCACCTGGAACAACAGCACGAATCCGGTACGATTAGCTACCTGGGAACCTTCGTATCGTACGAGCAAGTTCGATGACGGCAGCTGGGTTAATCAGTTCCGCGCAGCAAATCTTGTAGAGTCGTCAGTGGCTCCGGGGCAAAATGGTACATTTGTCTTTAATGTTCGAGCACCAAACCAACCGGGCTTCTACGTTGAGCGTTTTAATCTTGTTATGGAAGGGTTGGGTTGGTTCGTAGATCCGTGGATGGAATTCAATATCCACGTCCGACCGTAATTCTTAGTATGTCGTTGGTTCAGGTAGCTTATAAATATATGCTGCCCAGTTACCAGAATTGTAGCTCTTACTTGGCATGCTTAAGTCTTGATTAAATCGTTCGCGTACTCGAGCTTTATTAGGATCAGCAACCAGTATTACTACTTCGTTTATTCCTTGGCTCGGAAGAGTTTGCAACCGCTTCATGAGCTCTTCTATGGGCTTATCGTCCAGGTTGTAATACCACACCTCCTGTTGAGGAGCCGCATAGAGATTGTTCATAAAATACGTGCCCCATGTCACGTTTATAAAGGCCGTTTTCGGATTTTGATTATCCGCTTGAACTTGTGCCAGCAACTCATCTTTGCTCCTTGTCGTACCTTGATAGACTGGCGCATTATTAACGCGCATCAGGAGATTAAGCCAAAATAGCCCGGTGAGTATTGCTATGCCGATAACTGCTCGATCCGGCAGTTTATTAAGCAGCAGAGCAACCAGCATGACCAAAAAGACCACAACAAGCGGAGCATGGTGCGTGGCGATTCCAAACGACACAATCGCAAATACAAAGACAATGACTGCACTTATAAATAAGTAGACCGGACGCCGATCTTTGAGAAGTTTCTTATTGCGGCTCCACCACCATACGATTCCCACAAACAGGACGCCTGGGAAAAGATCACGAAGTCGTGAGGTCACATCAACAGCTACGGACGATATATGGTTTCCCTGGAATATCAAAGGAAAGAGCTTTTTAGTATTAATAACCGCTTCCCTTACACTCTCTACTCTTAAATTGAGCATTGAAAGATATTCGGCATAAAAATATCCTTTACGGTCAACCGTAAGAAGCAATAGTGCGGTGAGCGGTACGAAACTTACAAGAAAGGGGAGGCCCTGGCGTATCGTTGTGCGAACATTCACTAGCAGCTTACTTCTCTTTCTGTACGCGCGGTACGTGATATAGAGTGCAACCACCGGAAGCCACCACCCAAAACTTGGCTTAATCCAAAAGCCCACGAAAGCCAAGGCGCCTGCACTGAGCATATATAAGTCTCGAGTCCGTTGCGGCTTTCTCTCAAAGCCTGTACGTATAAGTAACAAAATAATAAGAAGCAATATTGCAGAGAGCCCTATGGGGCCAGTGTCAACTATGAAGGAAAAGACAAAGGGCGCAAATATCAGTGCCGCCAAGAGTACATAGGTTAGTTTTACTCGGAGAAACTTAGCCATCAAAAAGGCAGTGATGAGGAAGAATACAAGTCCCTGAAATCTCACACTAAAGGGGGAGTTAAAAAGAAGATGGAACGGTGCATAAAAGAGGCCCGAGATACTGCCGATGTAGTTATACGTCCGAAGTGGCAACCAAGTTGTTGTCTTAGGAAAACGCAGATTATCTTTCCTGCAACTTTCAGTGGCTACTTCTTCTATAACATCCGCACCATCCGGCCGCACAACACACCCTACCGTCTGATAGGCTATGAACTCATCCATGTTATAGGGAATAAGTCGTGGTGAAGCAATCGTTACCAGCAAAAGACCCAGCACAATAGCAACACCAAGCCCTCTAAGCCAATATTGAGTTAATACCCTCCGTGCGGTTTGCATTTCATGTATTGTACTAAATTTTGAAAACTCCTTAATACATATTGCTTGTTGTTTTTTGTTCTCATCGCCCACACATACCCCTTACTCCGTGCTACAATATCTCGGTAAATGAAGGATTATCGTGGATAAAAAGGCCAAGATTTACATTGCCGGACATCGAGGCCTTGTCGGCAGTGCTATCGTACGTAATTTAACCAAAAATGGTTATACCAATCTTATTTACCGGACTTCGAAAGAACTTGATCTCACTGATGCAGTCGCCACCGATGCATTCTTTGCCACTGAAAAGCCTGAATATGTTTTCCTTGCTGCCGCTAAGGTAGGGGGCATTCTTGGAAATTCTCTGTACAGAGCAGATTTTATTTATCAGAATCTTTTAATTCAAAACAGTGTGATTGGAGCAAGTTATAAGCATGGCGTTAAAAAACTACTTTTCCTCGGTAGCAGCTGTATCTATCCTAAGGATGCTCCGCAGCCCATAACTGAAGATAGTTTGCTTACGAGCGATCTCGAATACAGTAACGAACCATATGCAATTGCTAAAATCGCTGGTATTAAATTGATTGAGAGTTTCAATATCCAGTACGGCACAAACTACCTCGCAATCCAGCCCACCAATTTGTACGGTCCTAACGATAATTACGATTTAGAAACTGCTCACGGCTTTCCTATGATTATCAGAAAGTTCATTTTGGCACGATGGTTAGAAGAAGGAAACTTTGATCGTATCCGCAGTGATCTTGGCGTTGCGAATAAGAGCAACGACGAAATTAAGAAGCAGCTTGAAACCTATGGAATCTTTGAGAATGGAGGCAAGGTTTCTATTAAACTGTGGGGGAGCGGCAAGCCATACCGAGAATTTCTGCATTCCGATGACATGGCTGAAGCAAGTGTATTTGTTATGAATAGCGTTGATTTCTCTGATCTTACGAATGGTCAGAAGGAAATTAAAAACACTCAGATTAATATTGGTACGGGCAGCGACATTACCATTAAAGACTTTGCTGAGCTGGTCAAGAAAATTACCGGCTTTACGGGCGAAATAGAGTTTGATCATTCTCATCCAGATGGTACTATGCGTAAGCTTTTAAATGTCGGTAGGATTCACGGTCTTGGATGGAAACACCGAATAGATCTTGAAGAAGGCGTGAAAGAAACCGTCGAAAGATATAGAGAACAGTAAAAAAGAAAATGCGCAGTCTTACTCCAGAAATTGCTATCTCCGCCAAAGCTCCTAATAAGCTGAGCTTTCGAGAGCTTTGGCTATTTCGCGAACTGTTTTATTTTTTTGCTTGGCGAGATATTAAAGTTCGTTACAAACAAACTGCGTTGGGCGCTGGATGGGCTATTTTGCAGCCCCTTCTCGCCGCCATCATATTCACTGTGTTTTTTAACCGAGTAGCTAAAATATCTTCCGGTGCAGCTCATATTCCCTATCCGGTTTTTGCCTACTTGGGGCTTATGTACTGGAACGGCTTTTCAAGTGCCCTGACGAGTATTAGTAATTCATTGGTGGGGAGTACGGGTGTCATGACTAAGATTTATTTCCCGCGCCTTATTCCTCCATTGGCAGCCGCCGCACTCAGCGTCGTCGATTTCATGTTTGCAGCAATTGTATTCTTCCTACTACTCATAGGGTTTCGCGTTATGCCCGATGCTGTTGGTCTCCTACTTATTATCCCTTCCTTAGTTCTTAGTACAGTTGCCGCTTTTGGGGTTGGTCTGTTTTTCTCAGCGCTAAATGTTAAATACCGTGATGTTCGCTCTGCTTTACCGTTTCTTATTCAAATAGCCTTCTTCGTAACACCTGTTATTTATCCTATTTCTATGATTCCAGAACGTTACCAACTTTTTGCCTATATCAATCCCATAACCGGTGCTATTAGTAGTGTGAAGGGGGGGCTGTTTGGCACGCCAATTAACTGGGTGGGGCTTTTGATATCCTGGCTAACTGCCCTTATCTGCGTAGCGATTGGTTTATGGTATTTTAAGCGAACCGAGAAAGGCTTTGTTGATATTCTATGAGCACACCAGTCATTCAGGTTTCAGGTATCGGAAAATCCTACGACATCTCGCACCAAACGAAGATGCAGGCAAACTACAGCACACTTAAAGACGATCTAACGGGATTTCTTAAGCGTCCTCTTGGCGGTAGAGCAAAGGGCGAAGAGCATGAAACGTTTTGGGCTCTTCGAGACATAAGCTTCGAAGTTAACCAGGGTGAGATTTTTGGCATAGTCGGAAAGAATGGCTCAGGTAAATCAACGCTTTTAAAAATACTTTCGCGTATCGTAGACCCTACCGAAGGACAGATAAAGATGACTGGACGAGTGGCCAGCTTGCTTGAAGTTGGCACGGGTTTTCATCCAGAGCTTACAGGACGAGAAAATATTTTTTTCAATGGTTCTATGCTAGGCATGAGTCGACAAGAAATTAAGCGCAGGTTTAATGAAATTGTTGAGTTTTCAGAAATTGAACGGTTTTTGGATACACCAGTTAAATTCTATTCTTCTGGCATGTATGTTCGTCTTGCCTTTTCCGTAGCCGCTCATCTTGAATCAGAGATACTAATCCTGGATGAGGTTCTCTCGGTAGGCGATGCAAGCTTTCAGCAAAAGTCATTAAAGAAAATAACAAATACTATTAAGGAAGGACGGACTGTTATTTTTGTCAGCCACAGTATGGCTACCGTTAGTCAGCTTTGTGATAAAGGTATTCTCTTAAAAGATGGCCGCATCGAAATGAAGGGAGCTATCCAAGACATCACAAAAAGCTATCTTACAAAGGTGATTGAAGTTGCGTCAAATGAAGTTGATGAGTCGGCAACAGAAGTTGCGGTGAAACCCGAAATGTATGAGGCAGAGAGCCCTAAGTTAGAATTTACTAAAGTCAAGATCACTAATAGCACCAGTAAAGAAAAGGCTCAGGTTCATTTTAAAGAAAGTGCGGAGTTCGAAATTGGTATTAAAGTTAACGAAGCAATGGAGCAACTTCGAGTTGGAGTTGCCATACGAACCTTTGAAGGTGTCATGATCTGTATTAACCATAGCGATGAAGACCATGCCCTTAAAGCTATGGACTTAAAACCAGGTAAGTATACTTTCAAAGTAAAACTTCATAATCCCTTGCTGCCTGGTAAGTATATTATTGGCTTTGGGGCGCATGAAGCAACGGGAAATCGGACAAGTATTTACGCCCCGTCTCTTTTAACTGTTGAGGTTCTTGATAAAGATGCCTCCAAAAAACTCGCGCCCGTCCAGGAAGGCGTAGTAATAACAAAAGCAGAATGGGAGATGGTATGAAAAATCTGACAAGCTCAAAATACTGGTCGGAAAAGCACCCTGCAATAGAAAAGGCTATATTAGACCAAAATTTTCATAATCTTGAATTTTTATACCCTATGCTTGACAAGTATTTTAAGATGTTGAAAGGCGGAAGCATCGTCGAGTTCGGCTGCGTGCCAGGACAGGGACTTTATAAGGTCAGTGATCGATACGGGCTTGTGCCGCACGGCGTGGATTTTGTTAAAGAAATTGATATTGTCGCGGCAATCTTTAGAAAACATTTCCCAAAATCAAGCTTTCAACGCGCAGACTTGTCAAAAGATAAAGTAAAGGGACAGTTCGATATTACTATGTCAGGTGGCCTTATTGAGCACTTTGATGACGTTGAAGACATAGTTAAAAAACATATAGCTGCAACGAAACCCGGCGGGATTGTTTTTCTAAATACACCCAACCTAAGCTTTTGGCGTGCCTTCTTTTGGAGAGTATTCGACCCTGCCTTATTGCGCGGCCATAACCCACGTGCAACTGATCTAAAGTATGTAAGCGGAATCTTAAAACGCAATGGCTGCGAGCTGCTCGATGTAGGATATTTTGGCGATCCGCATATATGGATTGAAAATACAAAAGTCCGCGGTAGCCAAAAAGCCACCAACTATATCAACCGAAAACTTGAAAAAACAAAACGAAAAAGTGCAACAACTATGCCTTTCGTATACTGGATTGCACGTAAAACTGAGGAGGTAAAATGAACGTAGCAAAATACATTAGATGGAAAAAGGCACAAGCAGCAGAAAAGCGATCATGGATTGACTTATGGCAGCCGACGACGAGCAAGGAAAATAAGAAGCAGCAACAGGACGAAATCAAAAAAGGCGAATTCATCATTGAGCAGATGGCGAAACACTTTAAAATTAATCCTAAGAAAGATTGGAAAAAGCTGGCTGTTTTGGATGTTGCCTGTGGACCAGTAAGTTTTGTGGCGCGCTACAAAATTGGCGAACCGAGGGAAGGCGTCGATCCATTGCGTTACCCTGCGTGGGTCTATGAAGCCTATAAAGAACAGGGTTTTAAAGCTCACCGAGTTCAGTTTGAGAAGCTTAAAACCAACCGAAAGTACGACATTGTCACTTTCTATAATGCGCTTCAGCATTTTGCAGACTTACCAACCGTTGGCCGCAAGTGTGCAGATGTAGTTTCTGCTAACGGGAAAATTTATGTTGTTGAGTATGTAGACATTCCTCCAGATGATGCACATATCCAGGTCCTGACCGAAGATGGACTCAATACACTCTTTAAAAATGCGGGCTTTAAAGTTAAGTCAGTAGTTAAACCTGTTCGTCTACCCGGTCTCGTTGAAATGGGCGGAGGCCAGCCAATCAAAATTTATATGGGTCAGCTGACGCCAATTAAAAAATGAAAATACTACTTGTTGGACCAGGAATCATGCCCATACCCAACGATGGTTGGGGAGCAGTAGAGATTGTTATCTGGCAACAAAAAATTCATCTTGAGCAGCTTGGACACAAAGTCGATATCTTAAACGAACGAGGGCTCAAAGCAGCATTAAAAGCACAGCCGTGGCGATACGATATCGTGCACCTTCATTATGATGAGCTTGCTGCGTTTTGGAATAAACTCGCACGACGGTTTCGTCTTAGACTCGTTGTGACGACCCACTACGGATACGCTGCCCAACCAGAACGCTGGGACGATTACTATAAGACTATATTTGCTGAACTCATGAAGAGTCCGGCACTTTTAGTATTAAGCCAGGAGATTGCAAGCACATTCAAAAAGAAAGGCTATACTGGGTGGCTTGAAGTTTTGCCAAATGGCGTTGAAGTTAAAGACATTGGTTTTAAGGCGAAAGGAAATAAAAAGGCCATTTGCTTAGGGAAGGTAGAGCCTCGTAAACAGCAGTCTTTACTCGCAAAAAAAATCAATGCGAGCACGGATATTAAATGTGACTTTGTAGGGCCATTAGTTGATGAGACATTCGAGCCAGACAATAAACAAACACGCTATTTAAACACCTGGAAACGCGATGAAGTCCACAAAAATCTTACCAATTATTCGTGCCTTATTTTAGCAAGTGATGGCGAAGCACACCCGCTTGTGGTGTTAGAAGCAATTGCCGCGGGGCTCTCCGTTGTCGTAACCGAGGAGGCCGCAGCAAATTTAGATCGCTCTTTGCCTTGGGTGTATGTAGGTAAAACCATTAATGCCGATCTACTAAAAATGATTCGTGCTGCAATAAAGAACAATGATCCTCACCGCAAAGAGATACGAGAGTACGCTGAAACACATCATGATTGGAATGTAGTAGCAAAACGGTATATTGAAGTTATGGCTGATCGCAAGAAAAGGAGACGACGTGCCACAAAGAAAGCATAAATTGCTTCTCGCTACCAATCCCGCCTACTGGCCTTCAGTTGGAGGATCAGAGCGTGTCCTAGAGTCCATTCTGCTTGGCGTTCGAAAATCCTTTAAAGACATCGTGGTATTCACTGACTCGACCGACAAAGAGCTTGTACATAATTCTATCCGAATCATGCCTTATAGCTCCGAAGCATTGCAGGATTTTGCACGCAAACACACACCCGATGTGTATTTCCCTAACATGATTCATAGCCGTATTACCTTTAAGAATATCGAAGCGGTGAGCGCATTCAGTAAGAAGACCGTCGTAAATATCATTGGTGGCTATGCGCCTGATTCACCACTTGAGCCACGTATTAAGCATCTGAAAAAACTTGAGGATTTTGCTGATGCAGCAATTCATGTTGATGCACTAAGCACCGAATATCTCATTGATCGCACTATTAACCCTCGTGTTAAATATCGTTTTATTTCTCAAGGGCTGGATTTTAAAGAGCTACTGCCTTTCCGTAAGTATGTAGGAAAGTCGGAAAAGCCTTACTTTCTGTATGCTCATAACTTATGGTCGTGGAAAAAGCCTGATGTATTTATAAAAGAAATTGCAGCAAAACTTCCTCACATGAACTTCAAAATTTTGGCTAATGATAAAACGGGTGATTTCATTGAACAGACAGTTGAGCTCGCAAAGGAGCATCCAAACATCGAGGTCTTGCTTGGACTTAATCGCAAAGATTTCTTAAAGACACTTGCAGAAGCATCTGGGGTAGTCTCAACCAGTTCAATTGAAGGAGCGCAGCCTAACATATTATTAGAGCTCGGCTTTTTGGGTGTACCATACTTCTCGCTGTGTCCAGGACAAAACTACGGCCATTATCCCCATGTAGAAATGTTCTACTCTTTAGAAGAAATGCGAGCCCGTCTTACTTCACTTAACACATCCGTATTTACAGAAAAAGCAAACGAGCTAAAACTCGCAACTGAATTTTTTAGCTCTTCCCGTTTTGACTGGCAAGAAATCATTGAAGAATACCGAAAACTGTTTGAGGAGGGTCTATGATAATCGTACGATTAATGGGTGGCCTTGGTAACCAAATGTTTCAATACGCCACTGCACGCCGTCTTGCGGACGCCCGAAAAACAAAATTGTACATAGACGCATCGTGGTTTGAAACTGCAAAGAATATCGATACACCTCGCACATACGAACTTGGCTGCTTCAACATACAGGAGCGATTCATATCTCCCAATAAACTTTTACTTGTTGACAACAACGAAAAGAGAAGTTTAAAACGAAAAGTATATCTTCACACAAAAGCAGCTCTTAAAACAAAAGTGCACCCGTATAAAGAAGAGGTGGAGAAATTTCATAAAGAGGTTTTCTGGCTTCCGGACAATACATTTTTAGAAGGCTTTTGGCAATGTGAAAATTATTTTGTTGGGGCACGTGACATTATTCTTAAAGATTTTTCATTTAAGAAACCGCCGACGGGCAAGAATAAAGAGCTGCTAAAAGAAATCGAATCCTCTAATGCAGTCTCGCTGCATGTTCGTCGGGGAGACTATGCCAATATCAAAACCGTAACCCAATTTCATGGACTCATGGGTCTTGATTACTACAAAAAGGCGATCGAACTTATTGCGAAGCAAGTCAAAAATCCCCATTTCTTTGTTTTCTCAGACGAACCAGAATGGTGCAAAAAGAATCTAAAGATCGACTACCCAACTACATACGTTTCTCATAACAAAGACGGTTCGGAAGATATGCGTCTTATGTCTCATTGCAAGCACCATATTATTGCCAACAGCTCGTTCAGCTGGTGGGGAGCGTGGCTTAACCCGCGCAAAGATAAAATCGTCTATGCTCCCAAAGTCTGGTTCCAGGTCAAACACCCTAACGCAAAGGACGTTGTGCCGAAATCATGGCAAAGAATATAACCCTCTCGTTTCCACGCGTCACCGTACTTATGAGCGTGTATAATGCCGAGGATTTTTTGCATGAGGCAATCGATAGCATTCTTAGTCAGACATTCACCGACTTTGAGTTTCTCATTATTGATGACGGTTCAAAAGATAAAAGCTTGAGCATTATTAAAAGCTATAAGGATGAACGCATTCGGCTTATAAGCCGTGAGAACCGTGGGCTTGTCGCATCATTAAACCAAGGTATTAAGCTCGCAAAAGGTGAATTTATTGCTCGCCAAGATGCTGATGATATATCAATTCCTGAACGACTCGAAAAAGAAGTAGCCTATTTAGATGCACATCCGAAAGTTGGTCTTGTAGGCAGCAATTATGCCCATATCGATCGTAAAGGTAACCGAACCGGAACGGTGACAAACGTCTTTACTCGACCCCATGATTTAAAATTAACGCTCATTACATGCAATCAATATGGCCATGGTTCGGTTATGATGCGAAAAGATGTGCTAAAAAAAGTTGGCGATTATGATAAATCGGTAGGGCATGTAGAGGACTACGATTTATGGGTTCGTATAAGCCGTGTTGCTGATGTCGCTAACATTGAAGAGCCTTTATACTTATGGAGAAAAACTGAAGAAAGCATCTCACACAGTAATCTCGATTTACAGATTCAACAAACATTTGCTATTCGTGATAAAGCTTTCGAGCATTTCCTCAAGCACCGCCGCTCATATCGCATACTGTATTACCGTTCTAGTGGGCTCCGGTATCGTGAACGAAAAGCGATTTTATATCGAGATCTTGGCTACTTATATAGGGCCCGTGATCGTTGGTTTGGTGCTTTCTGTATGGTATTATTGGCAATACTTTTGCAGCCACGAAACAAACTTAATTACCGGTATTTACTAATCGCGGTATACAAACCGCGTTTTGACCGTTGGGGGTACGAATTCCTATGAAAGATCAGCCAGCCGTTGATGTTATTATCCCAACCTACAATGGTATGCCGTGGCTGCGCGCCACCATAGATAGTGTTCTCTCACAAACTCACCGTAATCTTAAGCTGTATGTAGTTGATGACGGTTCTAAAGACGACACGGCGAAGTATGTGAAGTCTCTAAAAGACAAACGCGTGACGTATATCAAGAAGGCCAATGGCGGACAATCAACCGCACGAAATTTAGGTATTAAAAAGTCTGACTCACCCTTCATCGCCCTACTCGACTCAGACGATATTTGGTACCCCGAAAAGCTTGAAAAGCAAATGGCCATTATGGCTAAAAAGCCTGATGTCGGTATGGTGTATGGACATCATTACCTCATCGACGAGAATGACATTATACAAGGTAATCTTCGTCATTCTTTCCGAGGAAATATTTTTGATAAGCTCTGTACCGGAAATTATATTGCAGGTAGTGCCAGCATGGTACTGATTCGACGTGACGTTATTAATGACGTTGGTTTGTTTCGCGAAAACTTTCTGATCGGCGAGGACTGGGAAATGTGGCTTCGCATTGCCGAAAAATATGAAATTGATTTTGTACCTGAAATTATTGCCGCACTGAGACAAAGAAGTGATGGCATGCAAACAAACCACAAAAAGATGGCAGATGGTCTTATGAGCAATTATGAGTTTATGAAAAAAGAACTCAATCTAACCATCGCTCAAAAGCATGCACTTGCATCATATTCACTTTTTCATGCAGCAACGGCTTATCGCGCAGTTGGTATGCGCAAGGAAGCCAGACGAGCTTTTCTTAAATTATTCCGAGAATATCCACGTGCAGCATTTAACTGGCAGGATTGGAAACCGCATTTTGGAATTGGGATTTTCTCGCGTGTGATTTTTGGCAATCCAGTCTTTGACGTTATCGGTAGAGTGATTGGAAGAATTATTCGCATCTTCAAAAATATTATTAGATTACCACTCCGGGCCTTGCTATATATTTACCGTAAACGTCCGGTATAACTCATGAAAAGCGCGCCGCTCGTTTCTGTAGTCTTACCGGTATACAACGGTGAGATGTATATTGCGCAAGCAGTAGACTCTATCCTTAACCAGACCTTCAAAGATTTTGAATTAATTGTTATCAATGATGGATCAACCGATAAAACGGCTGAGATTTTAAATAAATACACCGACCCTCGGTTGCAAATTATTACGCAGGAAAATAAGGGCCTGGTAGCTGCCCTTAACCGCGGCATTGAAGCTGCCCGTGGAACATATATTGCCCGCCAAGACGCTGATGATGCATCGTTGCCTGAGCGTTTACAGTTACAATCTCACTACCTCCAACAACACGCAGAAACAGTTATTGTGGGCTCCTCGATGAGCGTCATGAATAAGCAGGGCACTATTACTCATAAGCACTCAGTCTTATTGCATGATCCAGAATTAAGACAAGAGCTTCTGATCCGATCGCCGTTTGCGCACGGTTCGGTAATGTTCAAAAAATCTGCGGCTTTGACGGCGGGGCTCTATCAACAAAATTTTTGGCCTGCCGAAGATTATGAATTATGGCTAAGACTGAGTGAGCACGGTAAGCTTGCCAACCTCGACGATTATTTATACATATACCGTGAGCACAGCGGGGGTATATCAGCCTCAAATCAAAAACGGCAACACGATGCGGTAGAGCTGGTTCATAAGGCTGCCTGGAGTGTTCGGCATCGACTCGTGGGTGGGCAGAAAATATCGCTCGGAACATACAAAAAACTTGAGGATGGGCAACAGCGGATTGAGCGAGTTCTTAAAAATATCAGCAGCGTTTCAGCCGCAGCAAAGAAACAAAAAGATCTTAGGTTTGCCGCAAAAAATGCAGCCTTGTTGGCTGCTAGCCCTTTAGCGTATCGTAAAGTTGCCGGTATAATAAAGCGAAAACTAAAAAAGGATTCTTGATGAGCACTCCCGATATATGCGTGGCTATCCCTACCTTCAATCGTGAAGAAGTTCTGGTAAATACCATCCGCGATGTGCTCAATCAGTCTCATAAGAATCTTGAGCTCCTTATTGTTGATCAGACCGTTAAACATAAGCCTGAGACAGAAAAAGCTCTTGCAGGCGTTAAAGATCCTCGTTTTCGCTATATCAAGGCAGATCCGCCATGCCTACCCGCTGCCCGTAACTTTGCACTTCGTGCCGCAAAGGCACCTATCGTTTTATTTCTTGATGATGATGTAGAACTAAAACGCGATATGGTCGCTCAGCATCTTGCCGCATTTAAGGCACACCCCGATGTAAGCGCTGTGGGCGGACGAGTATTGCAAAAAGATTTTCCTATTAAAAAAGACGTCTTAAAGTTTGATGAGTTTGCTATTTCACACGGAGTTTTTACAGCTACTCACGCCAACTATACCAACGCCTTTCCTGGTGGGAATCATGCTATTAAGGTCGAAGATGCATTAGCTGCGGGCGGTTATGATACACGCTTTTATGGCAATGCTTTTCGCGAAGAAAGTGATATGTCCTTAAGACTCAGTCGTATGGGCAAAAAGATTTATTACGAACCAAAAGCAGAGATGCTTCATTTAGCAGCACACTATGGTGGGGTAGAGTCGCGTGTAAAAGGACACATCTATGATAATCATCGTTTTTATCGCAACGAGCTTTTCTTCACTATAAGAGCAGTGCAGTTAAAAAATCTTCCCCGTGCACTGCGACGTAAATATCGTGAGTACTGCGAAGTACCCTCTAAAAAAGTTAGACTTAAGCGCAGTGTATTTTTTGGGCTTGGTTTACTGGCGGCTTTCTGGCGTTCACTATTTGGCCGACAGATCATTACAAAGGAGCGTTCGTAATATGCGCATTGGGGTAGACCTTCGATCTCTTGAAGGAGGTGCTCAGCATCGCGGCATTGGACGTTATGCGAGTGAGCTATTGAGCGCCCTCAGCAAGATAGATCATACAAATGAATACGTCTTTTTTGTGTCTGGTCCTCGCGTTGAAATTCCCACGTTTCAATTGCATGAAAAATTTTCGCATTCGCATGCCAAGGGCAAAGGTGAAGGGTGGCGGAATGTAAAATATGCACGTATCTTTGCCTTAAAAAGACGGCCTCTTAAAATCGATTCGTATAAGCTCGATGTATTTTTCCATATCGATATTTTCCAGCCAATTATTGCACGCACTACGCCAGTGGTAAGCGTACTCTATGATCTCATACCCTTCCTATACAAAGATATGTACCAGCATGTTCATTTGGGGGGCCTCACCCCGGGGCATCTTATTGGATACACAAGAATTAAGTTGCGCTGGAAAGTGCATGCAAAACAATTAAAGAGCTTCCGTTCAGCAGCTCAAGTCATCAGTATTTCAGAACACAGCAAAAAAGATCTCCTGTCATTTCTAAGCGGCATAAAACCCGAGAATGTAAAAGCCATACCATTAGCAGCAGGTGAGTTACCGCCGATTCCAAAATCTGCACCAAAGCGTCTTGCCGAACTTAAAGATAAAGAATGCTTATTTTACGTAGGTGGCGCTGATCCCCGCAAAGGTTTGGTTCCGCTTGCACGTACTATGGAAGGGGTATGGAAACAATTTCCAAACACTAGGCTTGTGCTGGCCGGTAAAGAGGTAACTCAGGCTGATGTGCCGGAGGCAGTAAAGCTCCGTAAGACTGTTCAGGGGTTATCACGCCCAGACCAGGTTCATCTGCTTGGTTTTATTAGTGACGAGGAACTTGCGTGGCTGTATCAACACGCAACCGCGTTCGTATTTCCTAGTCGATATGAGGGGTTTGGTTTGCCTATCCTCGAAGCAATGCAGGCAGGCTGCCCGGTAATAACATACGACAACTCCTCCCTACCAGAAGTTGCCGGAAAAGCGGCGCTTGTAGTGCCAGATGGAGAGTCAATGGAGGCTGCAATCTGTGCAGTATTAAGCAGTCCTGCTGTGCACACGGAGCTTATCAAAAAAGGCCGGCGGCAGGCGGCAAAATTTACCTGGCAACGCACCGCTAAAGAAACGCTTAAAGTACTGGAGATAGCGGGGAGAAAGTCATGAACATAGGCGTAGATATTCGACCCTTACAACGTGAAACTCGTTTTCGGGGTATCGGCAAACACCTGGAGCATTTACTCGCAGCAATGGCAAAACTTCCTAATGAGCACCATTTCATATTTTTTGCAGAAAAGGGCTTACCACTACCGAAAGAGTTGCTTGAAACTTTTTCTTCGTCAGAAATTAGATATCTGCCGCCCTACTATCTTTCTCGGATTCGTTTTATACGAGCTTTTGCTCCGCCAAGTCGAATTATCAAGACAGATCCTTCGGAAATTGATGTTATGTTTGTATCGGATGCAACAGTCGGCATGCCAAAGGGCGCACCTGTCGTAGCGGTCTTTCATGATATCATTCCGTTTTTGTTCCGTGACAAGGAAATAATCGAGAAAACCAAGGGCATACGAAAATTGAAGCGCCAGCTTGCATCGTCACTGTACTGGCAAAAGTACCAGCGTTTTCTAAACAGCTTTTCACAAGCAACACACATTATTGCTATTTCTGAGCAATCAAAAAAAGACCTACACAAATATGTACCGTCCACTTCACATATTCCCACGACAGTCATTTATCATGGCGCTCCCGATCTTTTAGCATCTTCAAGCAAAGCAAAGTTGCCAAAGAGTATTAAACCAAACGATACCTTTTTGCTCTATGTGGGTGGTATTGACTTAAGAAAAAATATTGTCGGGATGGCCAAGGCTTTTGTTGCCATTAAGAAGACTCATCCTAAGCTTAAGTTGGTTGTGGTTGGTAAAGAATTTGGACTGACTGATCAGCTGCACGATCTTGGGTGGTACAATGCATTAAAAGGAATCGACTATGCGAAGGATGTGATTAACACTGGCTTTGTCGATGATGCAACACTCGCAGTTTTATACGCTAAGGCCAAGGCTTTTATATTTCCGAGTCAGTATGAAGGATTTGGACTACCCATACTTGAGGCAATGCAAGAAGGCTGCCCGGTTGTTACGTACGATAATTCATCCATTCCAGAAGTTGCTGGTGATGCAACGCTTCTTGTGCGTGATCATCCTTCGTTTGTAAGTGCACTTCGGTCGGCGCTTGATGATCCGAAACTACGCGCCAATCTCATTAAGAAGGGCAAGCAGCAAGCGAAGAAATTTACCTGGGAAAAGAGCGCAAAACAAACACTGGCGGTCCTAGAAAAATCAGGAAGTAAAGCCAAAAATGAAACGTAAGCTTATTATTGCTTTTGATGCTCGCGCGGTTGCACGAAGCAATAAGTCTGGTATTGGCTATTACACGTATGGGGCAATACAAGCTCTTAGTGATTTTTATCCTGAAGAGCTCGAATTAGTTGGGCATTACTATAATTTTCTGGGAAGAAAGTCCGTTCCTAAAGACATGCCACACGGCCAGAATATTCGCTACAAAACAAGCTACCTTCTTCCGGAAAAACTTGTTAATCTTTTGCGACGGTTTAGCATTGAGTTTCCCTTTGAACTTCTCACTAAGACTCGTGCCGACGTCCATTTCTTCCCTGATTATTTAACACATCATTCGCTATTCCGCACTCCATGCGTTTGTACTATCCATGATCTAACCTACCTTGATATGCCTGAAACGGTAAGTGCACGTAATCGCCAAGATCTTCGCCGCTTTGTACCTAAAAGTATTCGCAGGTCACATACACTTGCAACTATATCGGCCGTTGCTGCAGATAGAATTCGAGAGGTCTATAAAACAAAAAAGGACATACGCATAACATATACCCCTCCTTCACTGCCATCTGTATCGGCGCAGGCGGCACAAGATATCGTTCGTGAGCTTAATATATCGAATAATTACTTACTGTTTGTGGGTACTATCGAGCCAAGAAAAAATATTGTAAATCTCATTAAAGCTTTTGAGCTTCTGCCTGAAACTTTTCGTAAAAAATATCAGCTTGTCTTAGCAGGGGGAAGTGGGTGGAATAATGAAGCAATTCTAGAAGCTATTAATAAGGCTCGTTCTGAAGGACTAGAAATTATTACACCCGGCTATGTGAGCGACGAACAAAAGGCAGCTCTTTATCAGTCCGCTACCGCATTTGTTTTCCCGTCATACTATGAAGGGTATGGTATCCCACCACTTGAGGCTATGGCGTGCAATACGCCAGTTGTAGTAAGTGATATCCCCGTATTACGAGAGGTCTGCGGTGATGCGGCCGAATACTGCAAACCAGAAGCAAAGAGTATAGCTCAGTCTCTACAGATTATTCTGGAAGATAAAAAACGTGCACATGAACTTACCGAAAAAGGAAAGACGCAAGTAAAAAAATACTCCTGGGAATCGGTAGCCAGAACTCTTTATACTGCCTTTACCAAAACTTAGACTTCGTGCTGCTGACGGACCTTACCATCCAGCTTCGCTTGAAGTTCGGCAATATCTGCATCAACCATGAGTTTTGTGAGATCTTCAAACTTCGTCTTTGGTTCCCAGCCAAGTTTTGCCTTAGCTTTTGCGGGATCACCGATAAGTAAATCGACTTCAGCGGGGCGTAAGTAACGCTCATCAAATTCTACATAATCTTGCCACTTCAGACCGACATGGCTAAATGCAACTTCGAGGAATTCTTTGATAGTGTGGGTTTCGTTCGTGGCAATGACATAATCATCCGGTTCGTCCTGCTGCAGCATAAGCCACATTGCTTCCACATATTCTTTTGCATAACCCCAGTCACGCTTTGCATCGAGATTGCCTAAATAAAGCTTGTCTTGAAGGCCTGCCTTAATATGAGCAACTGCACGAGTAATTTTACGTGTAACGAAAGTTTCGCCACGACGTGGGCTTTCGTGGTTGAAAAGAATACCGCTACAGGCAAACATGCCATAGCTTTCACGATAGTTCTTCGTGATCCAATGGCTATACAACTTAGCGCACGCATAAGGTGAACGCGGATAAAAAGGAGTTTCTTCAGTCTGTGGTACTGCCTGAACCTTTCCAAACATTTCACTCGAAGATGCTTGATAAAAACGCGTCTTAAGGCCCGACTTACGAATAGCTTCCAGTATACGAATAGTGCCGCTACCCGTGACATCTGCAGTGTATTCTGGAATATCAAACGATACACGCACATGACTCTGTGCAGCCAGGTTATATACTTCGTCAGGCTTTACATCATCAATAATGCCTTGGATGCAACTTGCATCACTAAGGTCACCATAAATAAGATGTAGACGGTTACCTTTTTCGTGTGGATCGTGATAGATATGGTCTAAGCGATGTGTATTGAATGTGCTTGCTCGACGGATAATACCGTATACTTCGTAGCCTTTTTCAAGTAAAAGCTCTGCGAGGTAGCTTCCGTCTTGTCCTGTAATTCCTGTAATCAACGCACGCTTTGCCACTATTCTTCTCCTTTATCAGTCTTCTTATTCTAGCAGATTCTAACGTGCTGTTTCTTGCTGAAGCTCAGGCTCTATAACTTTTTCTACTTTTACTAATTGATTTAAACCGTCTCCAAGATATGGGGAGTGGATTATGGCTACGGCGAGCTGTCTTTCTGCTTCACTTAACTGAGGTTTTGTGTTTGAAGGGCTAGTCACTTCCGGCCGCAATTCCATGTTAAAACTCCTTTTCTTAACAAACATGGTAACAGATGCAGTATAGTTATTGCTATGCAAAAGATTGTGATTGATGCACGCGAATCAGGTACCTCTACCGGACGATACATCGATAAACTCATCGAATACCTGCACCCGCTTAACCCTCCATACGAGATCATTATTCTTACCAAGCCTCACCGTGTAGAATTTGTGCGCCAGACCGCTCCTACGTTTCAAGTTCTTGAATCTACATATGAAGAATTTACATTTGAAGAACAGCTTGGTTTCAAAAAACAACTAGAGTCACTCAGCCCTGACCTTGTCCACTTTGGTATGGTGCAGCAACCAGTTCTGTATCGGGGAAGTGTAGTAACTACCATGCACGACCTTACTACTATTCGTTTCCGTAACCCCAGCAAAAACGCCATTGTCTTTACTGTTAAGCAGCGAGTATACAAATGGGTTAATAAAGCTGCCGCTCGAAAGAGTCGTCGCGTTATTGCTATATCTGAGTTTGTTAAAAACGATGTGGTTGAACTGACAAAAATTGATCCAAGTAAGGTGGTTGTTACTTACGAGGCTGCTGATCAGATAAAGGACGTCCCCAGTCCTGTCGGAGACCTTACGGGGAAGCAGTTTATCATGTATGTTGGACGACCCTTACCCCACAAAAACCTCGACAGACTCATTGAGGCATTTCAGCTCTTGCAGCAGACCCATCCAGATCTTCATCTCGTACTAGCCGGCAAGAAAGATAGCTTGTATGAAAATTATGAGCGAGACGCCCAAACAAAAGGCATAAAAAACATTATCTTTACGGATTTTGTTTCAGAGGGGCAGTTGCGGTGGTTGTATGAAAATACCGCTGCGTATGTTGTTCCATCTCTGAGTGAAGGATTTGGCTTGCCTGGTCTCGAGGCGATGGCGAATGGCGCCCCTGTTGCTAGCAGCAACTTAACCTGTCTACCAGAGATATATGGAGATGGTGCTGTATACTTCGATCCTACCAGTAGTGAAGCTATTGCTACCTCTGTTAAGAGATTGCTTGAAGATGCACCGTACGCAGGGAAGCTGAGACAAGCAGGCAAAGATCAGGCAGCCCGCTACTCTTGGGATCGCATGGCCCGCCAAACCCTCGACGTCTACACTGCTGTTTTGAATGAAAAATAAGACGACCGGGTAGGTGAGTGGTTTTTATAAAACTCGTTACAACGCCGTTGCGAGGCTAGAAGAAATTCTAAAAGTTTTTTACTTAAAATGTAGCCAATCAATTAAGTTATAAATTGCCGGGGGACTTTCGATATAAATATGGGGCGTTTGACTTTTTGTATTTAGGTTATAAATTATAGTTTTTTGTTATCATAAAGTTATCCACAGTTTGAACAAAAAGCGAACATTGAGTAGGGGGTTATTTGCATTTTCCTAAAAAAGTTTTAAATATATATTTTTATTCTTCTGTTTCATCGTCCATAGCGTCAGTTTGCGGCTTAAGAACAATGTGCCGCTCCCTACCCTCCCCTACCGACTCGGTACTAAGGCCAGCATCTCCTGCTACCTTATGAACCGTGCGTCGATCTGCGGCATTCATAGGAGGTAATGGCATTCCTTTTTTACTCTGTTTTACTGCTTTAATCCACTCCCCTGCTCTCTGCTCTAACTGATGTGCGCGCTGTTTCTTATAGTCTGCAATATCCACATTAACGCGTGTATATTCATATCCGTTGTTCTTTAGGGCATTGCTCACGATAAATTGTAACGAACGCATCGTATCCCCTCTTTGACCTATAAGGAAACCGTTTAAATGGGTAGAGGGTACACTTAACTCGATCATGTCCTCGTCATTTGTTGCATATACGTCCGTATTAAGTCCAAAAAACGATAGAAGATCCTCTAGATACTTCTTTGCATAAAGAATCGCCTCTTCCATTACCGCCTCCTCTTGTTTTTCTTACCTTTCTTATTAGAGGATGGTTTTTTTGGTGTTTGCTTTTTTGCATTAGAGACGACTTCACCTTCAATAATAACTTTGGTCTTACTTGAGGAAACGGTACCTTTTTCAAGCTCTTCTTCATCGCTATCAAGCACTCGTTTCTGTTGGATAATAGCCACTACGCCACTCACCAACCAGTACAGACCAAGGGCTGAGGCAAGGTTAACAGTGAGGAAAAAGATCATGAGCGGAATAAAGAAGCGGGTGCTACGTCCAACAGCCGCATTCACTTCGGCCTGGTCAGCTCGCTGTCCTTGATTTGCACCCTTAAAAATGTCCCGAAGACTACGCGCGTCTTTATCGTTTGGCAGTAACTGCTTGCTTTGATAATACTGAGCAACCGCGCTTCCAATAACAATGAGCATTGCTGGCCAATAGATACCCCCCGATGAACTGAGTGCACTGCGGGTAAGATCTACGACGCCAAAGAGGGTTTGGTCAAATTTACCAATGTCTGCTGCAAGTTCTTTGAGCCAGCTAAAATCCTGCAAAAAAGGGTATGCAAACGAAATGATATTGTTTGGGTCTTTTATGATTCTACTGAGACCTGAGTATAAGCCAATAAGAATTGGTAGCTGAAGCAAAATTATACCGATCGAACCGAAAGGACTTATCCCCCGTTCCTTATAGAGCTCCATAACGAGCATGGATTCTTTTTGGCGATTACCGTTTGCAGCCTTCTTGATCCGTCGTAGTTCTGGCTGTAATGCCCGCATAACCTTAGTGTTGTGCAGTTGCTTCTTAACAAGCGGCCACATCAGAAGCCGAACCAGGATAGTAAAAAGAATAATCGCTAGACCAAAGTTATGTCCCGGTAGAAGCGCATAGATAAATACAAGTATGTTAAAAATTGGCTGAACTATTAAGGTTGTAAACATGGAAAAGGACAAAACTCCGTTAGTTGGTGGTATTACTATACCATATTCGTATCTGTTTACTTAAGTTATTTTGGCTTTTTTCAGCAATTCATCAACTTGCTGTTTGAGTGCGGTGATTGGAATATCCGCCGTATCCAGTCGGTAAATCGTAAATACCATTTCATACGTAAATGTTTTATGAGCAGGGTGCATACGCACTACTTCATACACGCGGCGTCTGATTCTGTTTCGCACAACAGCAGACTTATTAACCTTACGGCTTACCACCACGGCAACACGCGTACGCTGTTTTCGCGGATCGGCATAAACATGCAAGCTCCCCAGCTCATTGCGAACTGACCTACCCTGTCGGTAAACACGACGGACCGATTGATGTCCGTGAAAGCGAAATGGACGAGCAAGCATAACTTTAGTCTAAAGCCGAATAACAAAAGTGAAAAGCAGAAGTGAGCTTTAAGCCGTAAGCTTTTTGCGGCCTTTGGCACGACGGCGAGCAACAACAGCTCGTCCCGTACGTGAAGCCATGCGCTTTAAGAAGCCGTGCTCCTTAGAGCGTTGACGTTTCTTGGGCTGATATGTTCGTTTTGGCACAGTAAATAATCCTTCTATTAGGCTCTAAACTATATAAACAGTATTGTCTAGTACCCGTGTTAATTTGACAATGGTAACCCACAAATTCTAGCAGCTTTTCCACTGTTTAACCAGCCTTATCCCCAGGTTTTTAAGAGAAGCTTGTAAATATGTGCAAAACTACAACCTGTTTGTGAGTTTTTCTGGTCATAGTTAAAATTACACCTCAAAACTTGTGGAAAAGTCAGTTAGTTTTGCTATAGTTAGTGGAAAAGAACGTTTAGGATGAGGGGACAGGTAGACATGCAGGACGATCGGCTTTGGCAGGCAGTCTTAGGCGAAATCGAGTTGAGCGTTTCGCGCGGCAACTATGTTACCTGGTTTAAAAACACTCGTATCCTTAAATACAAAGATGGTATTTTAACGATTGGTGTGCCGAATGTTTTTGTAAAACAGCAACTTGAACGTAAATATAACGACCTCATCACAGAAACCCTTGCCAAAAACCACACCACCCCCGAGCGCATTGATTACAAGATTCATACCGATTTATATGCGAATCACGCTCGACAGGAAGACGAACCGATTACCCTCGAAACATCCCAGACAGCCTCAACGAGTCCATCCTCTCCTTCCCTTGCCTCAAACAGCCTGAGTCATTCCTATCGGCAAGGCCTTAATGAACGGTATACTTTTGAAAATTTTATTGTTGGTTCTGGCAACGAACTAGCTCATGCCGCCTGTCAGGCTATCGCCGCCAATCCCGGCACAAAATATAATCCGTTATTTATTTATGGGGGTGTCGGCATTGGCAAGACCCATCTTATTCAGGCGGTTGGTAACGCTGTCATTGCCAAGAATCCAAGCGCGCGCGTCGTTTATATCTCCACCGAACAGTTCGTTCAAGAATTTCTTGATGCAATTCGATATAAGAAGAACACCGACTTCGCCGGCTTCTACCGTAGCGCTGACGTGTTGATTATCGATGACATGCAGTTTATTGCTGGCAAGGAGAAAACCCAGGAAGAATTCTTTCACACCTTTAATGCGCTCCATCAGGCCAACAAACAGATCATCATAAGTAGCGACAAGCCGCCAAAAGATATCCCAACACTAGAAGAACGGCTTCGCAGTCGATTTGCTTGGGGTATGTCAATTGACATGCAGAACCCCGACTTTGAAACACGTTGTGCTATCGTGCAGTCCAAAGCTGAAGCGACTGGCATTGTCCTCCCCCAGGACGTTGTAGAGTATCTTGCCAATCATATTCAAACCAACATTCGCGAATTAGAGGGTGCCCTTAACCAACTTATTGCCTTTTGTGAAATGCGCGGTCTTGAGCCCGACGCTGCAATCGTTTCAAGTCTTCTAAGCGCAAACAAATCGAGACCCAAGCATTTAAGCGCTCGTCAGGTCATTGAGCGTATATCTAAGCACTTCCAAGTGCCCCTTGAAGATTTGTTGGGTCCGAAGCGAGACAAAGACATTGTAGTTCCTCGTCAGGTAGCAATGTATATGCTGCGAAGTGAATTACATTTAAGTTTCCCAAAAATCGCTCGCGAATTAGGACGCAAAGATCATACTACCGCCATTCATTCTGTTGAAAAAATCGAACAGGAACTTACCTTTGACTCCATTATGCGCCAGCACATCACGGAAATTAAGGAGCGTCTGTATGCGTAAAAACTGTGTAGAACTAGTCCGCATGGTTGTGTATGGCATGGGTGTAACTAAGTCAGTTGTGCACAGAGCAACGAGCCATAGGCGAAGCCCTGCGGATAAATTGCACGCTTTCCCACAAACTCGTGCACAAAAATCTGATACTCAAAATTCGTTTTACACACAGGTTTTTGAGCAAATTAACAGATTAAACGGTGTGGTTGTACACATTTTTCACAGGCCTTATAAAAACTATAACTATCTATATAAATAAGAATATATTTAGAAAGGCATATACATGAAGCTTCAGGTTACCCAGGAAAATCTCAGCAAAGCACTTAGCACGGTTGCTCGTGTAGCCAATACACGGAATGCACTACCTATACTGGGTAATGTACTTCTAAAGACTGTCGACAATAGACTGAGTGTGGCTGCAACCAACCTTGATATAGCTATCACGCACTATATTGGATCAAAAGTAAGCGAGGAGGGTGCTATTACTGTGCCTGCTCGACTCATGCAAGACTTTGTGAGCAGTTTACCAAGCGGTGTTATTGATCTCGAGCTTGAGGAAAGCAAACTTCATATATCGACCAACCAGTACCAATCCACTATCAATGGGGTGAGTGCAGAGGATTTCCCGGTTATGCCCGCTATTAGTGACGGCACTTCGTGGCAGGTACCCGCATCAGTTCTAAAAAAAGGCTTACAGCAGACTGTTCTTGCGGCATCCGCGGATGAAGCGAGGCCAGTCCTCACGGGAGTATTCCTTCATACTCATAACGGTAAGCTGTATGTCGTAGCAACCGATAGCTATCGATTAGCCGAGAAAGAGCTAATGAAGAATAAAGAATCTATCTCACTCTTGATACCGGGGAGTGCCCTGCAAGATATGTTGAGAATTCTTGACGATGGTGATGAGCCGGTTACTATCACCCATGACGATCAACAGGTATTGTTCCAGGTTGGTGAAGTTGAGCTGGTGAGTCGACTTATTGAAGGATCCTACCCCGACTATCGTAAGCTTATTCCGCCTTCATTTGCGGTTACGGCTACCCTTAAGCGAGACGACCTTACCAATATCACTAAGGTATCTTCATTGTTTGCGCGAGAGAGCGCGGGCAGCGTCACGATTAAGGTTGATGAAGTAAAGAAGCAAGTAAGTATCCGGTCTGTTGCCTCACAGCTCGGCGAGAACACCGCAAGTGCTGAGGCTGAGGTTGAGGGTGGCGGTGAGGTTACGCTTAATTCGCGCTATATACTCGATGCTCTCCATGTCTTTGGTGGTGAGACGGTAAGCTTTAGTTTTAATGGTAAGCTTGATCCTTGTTTGCTTACCGATCCCAAGAACCTAGACTATAAGCACATTATTATGCCGCTCAGAAGCTAAGACTTGTGTATGGTGCTCGCCTTCTCTACCCTTAAACTATGCTTCCCCATATTCGGCTAAAACAATTTCGTTCATATATGGATGCTTCTTTTGAGTTTGGTGAAGGTGTGAATATTATTGTCGGACCAAATGCGAGCGGCAAGACAAACTTACTTGAGGCAATTTTGGTCATAGCTCGCGGCTCATCCTATCGAGTAGGAGATGTGGACCTTATTATGTTTGATGAGCCCTGGGCAAGGCTTGATAGTGCGGTAGATGGAAGCGATAGAACGATTAAGATTATGCGTGAAGGCATAAAAAGTACTAAGTCATATGTCTTAAACGGAAAATCTTATACGCGTCTCTCGCGAACCCACATGTTACCAGTGGTGCTATTTGAGCCAAACCACCTCCTGCTCTTAAATGGTCAGCCGGATATGCGCCGACAATATCTCGATGATTTACTTGAGCAACTCAAACCGGAGTTTGCGGGTATCAGGCGACACTATAAGCGAGTGCTATCACAGCGGAATGCTCTGCTTAAGAAACAACCCAAGGACCTTAAGCAGCAATTATTTGTCTGGAATGTACGTTTGAGCGAGCTGGGTGGACATATAGCGCGAGAACGCACTGACTTAGTTTCTGCGCTCAATAAGCGATTGGGCGGCCTCTACGAAAGCATAGCGCATAGCAAAACGAAGGTTACGGCTGAGTATTCTAGTAGCTTGCCGCTTAAGAACTATGAAACAGCCCTTCTCCATAAGCTGGAACACTCCTTAGAAAAAGATCTATTACGGGGTTTTACCACCGTTGGCCCACATCGGGATGATCTTGTCGTACTGTTTGATGGTGTGCCTGCACACGAAACCGCATCACGCGGGGAGACGCGTACTGCCCTCCTCGCCTTCAAGGTTTTTGAGCTTGGCTTACTCGAGGAATTGCTTGGGCAGAAACCACTTCTCCTGCTTGACGATGTGTTTAGCGAGCTTGATGGTAAAAGGCGTCACGCCCTGACCGATTACCTAAAGACATATCAGACCTTTATAACCACCACTGATGCCGATCTCATCATGCACGATTTTGCTCAAGAGACGAACGTAATAGCACTGGGTTAACGAAATAAACTATTGAAGTAAGGTTCCTTCGCCTTCACCGCCACTTGTGGGTTTGACGATTCGCACCGTTTCCTTTGATAGGTCTGGTTGCTTAAGTCCAGCCGCTAAGGCAGCTTCTGCGGCCGTACGGCTTGCCGTCGAGCCATCATAAAGGTCAATGATGAAACTGTCTTGCGCTAGATGATAACTAATAGCATAAGTAGCCGACTGAACGGGTAGCGTAGCTATGTACTGATTCCGAGGTGAATTGGATGGGAGTTCTGCATCAATATTTACCCCACTCTTTGTATCGGTGATCTGCGTTTTAAGCCGGCTGTTGGGAAGCTTCTGCAGACGTATCGAAATGGTATTGCCGCTCGAGCCGTACTTTCCAGTAAATACGAGCTCCTCACCTTCTCGTTTTGGCTTATCATCGAGCTTAAAGCCAATAACCTTATCGGAATTCTTATATTCCTCATAATTTTTTTCACCAAATACGAAAAGATCTTCTATGAAAGAGTCGTAGCGTGCATCACCTTCTAATTCGACAAAAAGCTCCTCTCCGCCAATTACTCGGGCTTGGGTTGTGTAGTCTGCGGCGGTACCTTCTTCTGGTGGGGTGTCTATCTTTTCCCTCCTCCCAAGTATGGCTAGAAAAGTAATAACAATAAGGGCAACAAGCGCAAAGATAATAAGGCGTTTACGATTGCTCTTTGGTTCTGTGGGTTGCATATAGACCTCCTTTAACGAGCTGGTAATGTTGCATAAATCTGAGCAAGGAATGAAATAAAGGCTGGGTCGCGACATTCATCTCGTCCACCGCGTTGCGGTACGCCGCCTATTGTACAGCCACGGTCGATGTGTAAGTGAGGGCCACCACCCCAACAGACGCTGGTGAAGTTTTGTCTATCGGCAATTTCAGCAATCTTTGTACCGGCCGCTACGCGGGCTCCTTGGGTCACGGTGACATTCTTAAGGTGTCCGTACCAATAGTAATATCCGTCTTCGGCTCTGAACTGAATAGTGGAGCAGCCAGCGACGCCCTTGTAGTTCGTATTAATAGTGACGGGAGTACCATCGTAAATTGCGTAGACATCTGCACTATCGGTGCTGAAGAGGTCGTACGCTGGCGTGCCATCATGGTGTCCGGTAGTAGTTTGCCCAACGCGTATACCACCGACAGCTTGTGTTTGTGGTGCAAGCGGAAAAGCATAGCCATCTATATTAACCTGGCCAGGGTTAGCTCCAGGATTGCCTCCGGGACCGGTGGCTATACAGCCGCCAGGAGTGGTTGAGAGACCAGAACCTGTAATAACGAGACCCTGAGTAACCGCATCGATTGTGGCATACAGACCATTGATATAGGCCTGTTCATCATTGCCGTCTGAGCCTGGTGCATAGTGACTGATATACGTAGTGAAGTCGTGGGATTCATAAGGGCTGCCAGCGTTAAGATAATTACGCCGTATAGCCATAAACCAGTCATCACTGCCAGTTGGCTCTCCATCCAGACTTGCCTCCCATGAGGGCCACTGATAAACCAATCGTACACGTCCTGATGATGTTGTATAGGTCGTGTGCGGCTGTGACTGGCTGGCTGATCGACCAAAAGCATTGTAGCTTGGTGGAGTAGTTGCGTGCCACCCGCTCGCGGCAGTGGCAAAGCCATTTTCACGCTGTAAATGACCCACTGCCAGGAATGGATTAACATTGCTTCGTTTTGCGCCACGGATAAACGCTTCACCCAACCCAACAAATGGGCTTGAAGACCATCGACTAGAAATATACGTATTTATCGCTTGTGCGGCAGCGGCTTCATCAACGATACCGGGATATGTAAGTACATGGGAAGGAATACCGTCTTCGGGCACATCTCCTGCTGCGCCAGGTGTTTCAGAGGCGCTTGGGCGCAAGGCATTGGCAATAACGGTAGCGAAAGTGTTATTGCCGGTGTTGGTGGGATGAATAGCATCTGAACCGAGTTCGATATTAGCACCTGTTGTGTCGATAACGCTGTAGCCAGAAGATGTTGCGAGGCTGGTAATGATTTCATTGCGAGCATCCCTTCCTGCCGTGTCGCTGGTGTAGAACAGGTTTACCCAATAGATGCGGGCATTAGGATTAATGCCGCGAATATTAGCAAGGAGGGCTGGAATCTGTACGTTTAGATCCTCGGTGCCACTATTCGTGCCCAGAGCAATAACGATGACGCTAGAGTTAGATATGTGATTTTCATCATCAAGCACTGCCTGTAATCCTGGTGGATTGCTTCCTGCGGTATCGACGGAAATTGCTCTTCCTGGGTCGGCGTTAATAGCGGTCACCGCATACCCTGCACCAATTAACTCGGTAGAGACGTTTGTTCGAGCGCTGTTAGTAATTGAGTCGCCGAGCACGTACACGCTATTAGAATTAAGGCCGGGCACCGTAGCAACAGCACAGCCACCACTCTCTGGATCATATAAAGGGCTGCCGTAGTATAGCGATTCAAGATCTTCGGCAGATTGCGCAAGCGCAACCGGAGCGTATGCACTGATTGTTACGAGTGTAATCGACAGTGCTGCGAGCCACATAGCTTTAGCAGGAAGATAAATGAGCTTTTTCAAGGACTCTTGCAACCGCATGCTACTGGCCTCCATTTACTGTTTGTGGGTTTACAATACCACTTTCAAGCCCGCCATCTGATGTGTAGCCGCTAGTAAAACCTAAACCACCACGGACTCGCCTATCCAGGGTTTCGCAGTTATATATATCAAGCACTGTCTGAGGGTCCTCGGAGTTATCGTCCACTCGTTCATATACTTTGTTCCAGAAAGCGTCTACATCACCCAGTAGCTCCATGGTGAGGTCACTTGCATCAATGAATGGTTCCCCATCGTCATTGGTTAGATCGTCGGCATTTGTCATGTCGGCAGCGGGTACACCAACAAACGGATCTCGATCAAGACAGTATGCAGGAAAATCGTAGGTATCAATACCGGCAAACGATGCAGCACCGGCAAAACTAGGCTGTGCGCCAATGCGGGGGCTTACTATAGAAATACCCGAGCTAAAGAGATTGCCGACCCAAGTCTTAAGTGAGCCGAAGTCGGTGGCCTTAAGTGTAGATAGGCTGAAGAGTGTCTGAGAAGCAAATGATTCTGGGTTGGCGGTTGAGAAATATCTTTCAGTGAAAGACATAGTTTGGTTTTGTTCCTGAGCGTAATTGTATGCAATCTCGCTGGCCTTTAACTGAGATCCTGGGTTGCTGCGTCCAGCGCCACTGGCACGCATGACACTCTCTGCTACATACGCAGCTCCCTGACCGATCATTGTTAGGATAAGCCCTGCGAGATCATTAAAGCCTGTTAAGATTGGTCCTGCGCCCAAGAATGCAACAACCTTCTCGGTCAGCCAAGCCAGTGCCCTTTCAATACCACCGGTAATACCCAACGCATCAAAGATAGGATCAATAATAGCCGAGACAAGATCACCGATTCTTCCTGATATCCAGCTTGCGACATCAAAGAAGAAGCCAGTTACCGGATTGTCTCGTGCGCTGTTGTAATCTTCAACAATTGGATGCAATATGCGACCTACCGAATTCATATACAAGCTCTCTATGCGACTTGCATTTGTCCGGCCCCCAATCTTTGTGCTATCGCAGTTCCAATAGTATTCACCCTGAGCCGGCACGTGTGAGTCGTTGCAAAAATCTGCTCGTTCCTGAGATGTATTGCCATGGTTGAGCTCGTCATTAAAGAAGTAATCATAGGCTTCGCTCTTTTCAAGCCCATTGAGGCCTTCCATAATTACATTATATTCGTCGGCGGTGAGCTGCCCGGTTTTTGTTTGATCCCGCATGATCGAATAGGTGGTGTATGCAGCAGCAGCTTGAGTACCTTTAGCAACGGTAGCTAGCTGGCTAAGGCGTCCATTCATTATGTTGGAGTCAATGCGCGAAAGCATATCCATTGTATCCACGATATTAATAACAGTAGCGGCGATATTGAGCTTGGTCATGATGCCACGCAAAAGTTCGGCACGTAGTGCTGCACTTGCCGCTTCATCAGTGGCGTTTGCTACGTTGTCTACGGCCTCAGAAACAAGGTCATCGACAGCATCGGTGGAACTTCCATCACCCCGTACAATGTTTCCATCTTCATCGGTCACAGGGCTACCATCAGGATTAAGTTCGGCTCTATCGCCGTCTGTATCGGTTGTTCGGCCAGAAAAGCTACGCTGAGTCTTATTTTCTGGATTATTAACATCTCCGTTCTTGG
This sequence comes from uncultured Candidatus Saccharibacteria bacterium, assembly GCA_965231105.1. Taxonomy (GTDB): domain Bacteria; phylum Patescibacteriota; class Saccharimonadia; order Saccharimonadales; family JACDBH01. The sequence continues at coordinate 731,134 of OZ246417.1, forward strand.
GGCAAGATCCTGCTCCAAAAATACACAGCAAGAATTTGCCACTCCTTGTATCTGCTGGAATGAGTTTTCTAAGTAGCTTTCTTTGAATCTCTATCTTACGCTGCGTTCTATTGTTTCGCCTTGTCTCAAAGAACTTCCATTCAGTTACGCCGGTCATATTTTGAATATCTTTGCGAATGTGACGTCTCCGCAAGACGCGAAGGAAGTGCGTATTATCATTCACGACTTTCTTAATCGCTCTCCGGGCTTCTTGACTATTTTCAAATATATCGAGATTTATAAATTCATCGAGCCTAGTTCCAACTGTATTGAGTGCATCAATACTGCTTTGTCCCCCGGCATTAATTTGGTTGAAGAGGTTACGCGCATTTGCCTCCCCTCCATATTCCTGGACGGGATCGAACGTAAAGTTAATATCTTGCGACCTCGTTCTTACCGATATGAGTCCGGTGCGTGGATTTCCTACGGCATCCACCATGCTTGTAAAGTAAATGCCGTGCTTATTAAAGACATCCTGCTCAAATCGACTTGTGCGAAGGGTGCGGTACCAATCGGTTAATGGGCGATCAGTATCTACTTTTTGGGCACGGAAGAAGTGGTTATCTTGTCCTGGGTTGGCGGTGCCGTTAAATTCAAACATACGAATTTGAACGTAAGCCTTAACCCATTTATCGGAACGGTTATCAAAGACGGCATTGAAGCGCGCAAAAGACTTGGCATCGATATTATCCAGTATGTGCTGAAGCTTGAAAATGCCTAAGAAGTTAAAGAGCGCAAAGCCCGCCAGCACGAGACCAGTAATACCAGCACCTGCTCCAGCAAGAAGTTTTTTATTCTTTTTGAACTTCCCAAGAAATCCACCTTTTTTGGCATTTCCACTGCCCGTGCCCTGCTTGTTATTGTAGAGGCCCGTATCTTCGCGCTTATCCTCCTTTAAGGCATCACGGAACATAGTGCCAGCATCTTCGGCGTCTTCTTTTTCTCTCTTGTTTCCTTTTGTTGAGGATCCGCCTTCCCCAGAAACTACAGAGGCTTCACCCCAGCTTTCTCGCGCCTTCTCAAGACCTGTTTTAGTGCTCGCTGCACTTTCGTTTTCCGCTGTCTCAAGATTCTCGTCCTTTGGTGCCATGCCCCAGCGGCGATTTGCTCGTTCTTGGGCGCTTAGGTTTTTGACGTCTCCCTCGTCGTCATATACTCGATTGGGCAATGCCATGTCTTATCCTACATTCCCGGGCTTAAACGGTTGTTTAAATCTATTGTACCTTGTGGCTGATTAATGTCACCCTGCTCAATAGCCTGAACTTGGCTTGGATTGGTGGTTATAAGGCTTGTTTCAGTTGGGCTAGCAATAATCTGAATATGAACATGGTTTTGTCCTGCAAAGAAAAGCCCCTGCCCAACCGGGAACTGGCTTAATCGTTTCTTTTCTTCACTTGTTAACTTAAATACGTCACTAAGTACGTCAACTGCAGAGGTCGATTGTTTAAGGAGTAGCTGCATGGACGCGTTCGCAACAATGGCGCGCCCCATACGAGAACCCATGAAGTCTTCCACGTCCTGCGTGATGGTTGTAATGCCTAGGTTGTACTTACGAGCTCGCTTTGCGAGTGAGAACAGGAAGTTTGCTGAGTCTTCATATTTCATAAGCTGCCAGGCTTCATCAACGATAAGGATGCGTTTTTTGCGATCAGTCTTCGTCTTATTCCAGATGAAGTTAAGGACAATATACATGGCAACCGGACGGAGCTCATCTTCAAGGTCACGGATATTAAAGACAACCATAGGGTTGTTAATATCAATGTTACTCTGCTGGGAGAAGATGCCTGCGAAGGTACCGGTCGTATATTTGCGAAGCCTTTGAGCAAGCTGTGGACCTGTGCCGCCCATGTGAAGCAACGTATCATACAGGTCGTTAATAGTTGGAGGTTGTGAAACATGGGTAAGCGGATCGTTTGTAATACCAGCGCGAGCATAGGTTTCGATAAGGGCTGCGTCAAGATCTGATTCTTCTACTGGAGTTAAGGCAGGCATGCTCATTGCCTGGCCACCCACTAACTGTGTTTGGGCGCCACCCATCATGAGTCGCAAGAGACCATGGAGTGTAATGAGATTTGAACGCAGTGCACTATCGGCTTCATCAGTATCAACAACTTTTGGTAAGTCGAACGGATTAATACGAGTAGTTGAGTTAAGGCTCAGACGTACATATGCCCCGCCCACGGCATCGGACATACGCTCATATTCATTTTCTGGGTCAATAATGAATATTTCAGTACCAAACATAAGGCTACGAAGTGCCTCAAGCTTAACGGAGAAGCTTTTACCTGCACCAGACTTAGCGAATACAACTGAATTGCCGTTTTCCAGTGAGAACCGATCAAAGATAACAAGACCAGAGTTGTGCATGTTAATGCCATACAAAATACCGTTATCTTGGCTGAGGTCTGCTGAAGTAAATGGGAATGAAGTAGATAGTGCGCCCGTGTTCATATTGCGACGTATTTGCAGCTGGTCTACGAATTGCGGAATAGTACTATTAAGCCCCTGCTCTTGTTGGGCGCTTGCTGGTTTTGAATAGATAAGCTGTTGGCCGAGCATCGATTCAACTTTGTGACTGACAAATTCCAGCTCATCCATGCTGTTGGCGTAGACGGTAAAGTAAAGGCCAAAACGGAAGAAGCGCTCTTCACCCACCTGCAATTTGTCGCGCATTTCTTCGGCGTCAAGAATGCTGGCTTGCTTGGCGGGATCACGTACGCGGCCTTTCTCGGCATCGATCTGGATACCCGCTTCGAGTTGGGAGACTTTCTTGCGTAAGTTTTCAAGTACCACCTGGCTCTCGACAGGATAGATGAACATAGATAGGTCAATAACTTCATCAAGATTCACCATCGTGCTGAGCCAACCAGTAAAGATCTGACGAGGGTAGCCGTATACATAAAAGGTGCGGGCATATCGAGTGCCAATACGGAAGAAGCCGCTCTGGAATTCAATGGAGCTTGGTGCGATAAAGTCGCGGAGGGCTGTGACGCCTTTCTGGAACGCAAGATTAACTTCTTGCTCTTCCCGAGCACGCTGGGCCTGTGCTAACGCGACAGGATCTTGAGTTGGTTGCTGTTTCTTACCAAAGAGCGCCATCTAGATAAGCTCCCTATCAAGATTTGGTTGTGGGGCCGCACCCTGCCCTTTAGTAATAACAGGAGCGGTAAGGTCATTAAAATTTTTCATTTGCTGTCGGGTTGCGGTATCGGGGTTATAGGCATCGTAATACAACTCAATAAGCTCCTGGGTATCTAATGGGAGTCCTTGGATGCCACACTGTAATAAACCACTCAACACCGATTGTACACGGTTTCTTAGTTCGGTCTTGGCTGCTTCAAGGTCTGCTTCATTGATAACAACATGCTGTTCTTTCTTTGAAAAGGTTCCCATGAAGTTACCCAAGAAGTTCTTACTTGCCTGTACGGCCTTTTGGGCATCGATAACAGGAATATACGGGATAATAATGTAAAACTTCTTATCCATAATGTTTGTCTGCTGAGCAAGTTCACCCATGAAGAAGATGTAGTCTTCCATAAGGAGCGCAAGAAGCATGTTATCGTGTTCGGAGCGGATCTTATCAAGCTTTTGGATATAGGGCCGCAAGTCCACCTTTTGTGAGCGCACAAAAAGCTGAACTGGGAAATATAACGAGTTCAAGAAGCCCTGATAACTGAATTCAACTGCCTCACGTTCCTGAGGGCTCATGAGGTCAAAGTTGATGCTCTTTACCATGATTACTGAGCGGAACGTACCATCGTTCATGATTACGATACCATCACGAATTTCGGCAATCTCTAGAGTGTTCTGTGTGCTGTTTGGATTCGATTGAGCAGCTACGGTTGTTGTCTGTGGTCCATTTGGTGCGGGCGCTGCTTGCTGCGGTGAGTAATGCGTAGCAGCATATTCTTGGGGATTATTTGGTGCGAGAAATGGGCTCGCTCCTGGCTGTGAGCCTGATTGCCCCGAAGGTGTGCCAGCAGACGCAGGCGCGGTACCTGGCGCATTTGATGGCTGGCTTGGTTGTGTGCTGCTTGGTCCCATGTTTGGCTAATCCCACCCCTGAAATAGACGATTATACGCTACTAGTGAAGTGAAATCACTACCTCGCCATCAGACTCGCTCAATTGCTGGGCCTGACGGGCAATGGTTGCCACGTTCAAATCGTCGTTATTGGCAAGACTAAGTATAGCAGGATTAGGGGGTGGTGTCTGCTGTTTTGTGGCAGGTTTTGGTAAAGGTGATGCTGCTGGAGCTACAGGGCTTGGTGTTGGCGTAGACGATCCAATCGGCATTGCAGGGCCGCTTGGATGACTGCCGCTCAAAGGCTGGATAGTCTTTATGTGTGATCCAAAGGCGGACTGCATCCTTGCCTGCTCGGCTTCGATCTTATCGATAAGTGCCTGCTCCTCGGCTGTTGGAGCGGGTGTAGCTGCGCTACTGGAGCCTGGCACCACAACACGGCTCGCGGCAAAAGTTGTGTAACCGGGTGCTGATGATTGCTGCCCGCCTTGAGCTGGCTGATTAAGGAACCAATAGTCTGCAGGCGGTTGAGTGGATTGTGTACCTCCCTGCTTTACGCTCTGCATGACTTTTTCACGATGTGCTTGCGTTGATGCCTCTACCATTTGTTCGAGATGTTGAGCGGTTGGGTTGCTTTTAGCATCAAGCATATCGTCCGCGGGAAGAACGTCAGTGTCGGTAACGGATGTAGGAAGCGCACTCGGAGCTACCAGACGATCAGAACCGTCGTCAGTGCTTAAATAACCTGGTTGTCCGAACATATTAACATTTACATTTTTAATGGCCCATCCACGGCTATCCAGAGTAGTGGCGAGAGCGGAAAGTCGACTTCGTACCTCGTTCTGGCTTAGATTATTAGTAAAGATATGGTCAAGTCGTTTTGGTGCAGTAATGGTCACGAGTTGGCTCAGTCCATCTTGGTTCCAAATGCGGTTGTGGGGCTTTATGAAGAACCTCAAACGAGCCAGCAACCATACATCATTGGGCTGATCACGACTAATTGGAGCTGCTAAAAAGCCAAAGATTATCATAGGAACTAACAGAGCAAATACAAAAGGATAGCGGACAATACCGAGCCCGGTGGTAGTAATAAGCTTAAACTCGACAAAGCCAATACCAATGGTAACAATGGCAAATATAAATTGTTTAAGTGTTAAAGGACCAAGAAGTTTATCTTCTGCCTCAATATCCTGCAATACCTTATATGTAGCCATAATCTTTCCTATTATAGATCAAAGCCTCTAGTCGGGTAAAATCTCAGCAAACAGCACTTATAGTGAGCGGGGACCAGTAGGAATTTCTGTAGGATCTGTTCCGGGTGGGGGCGTTCCGGCCGCAGCTGCTGCCTGTGCTTGCAGACTGCTGGCATATTCTTTACGAGCTTCTTTGTATATTGGATCGCTTGCAAGCGCTTCGCTTGCCTGTTGAACGGTTATCTTTTCATGTAGACCCACAGGAACCATCTGACGAATAACGCGAGTGCCCCCAGGTGCGGCTGCGTCTGGAACTGTAACTTCCTGCTCCTCATATTTAGTAATAACACTCCTAAGTCTGTTGCGCATATCGTCATTAAGCTTAGATACGTCAATTTCCTGACTCATGACTTTGTCTGCCATAACTTGTGCGCTTTCAGGACTTATTTGATTCGCGAGATCATAGCGGCCTGCAATTGCGCCAATGTTACGAAGAATAACTCGGTTTGCATTCGCAACAGCCTTTGCCCTTTGTTCATCATTAGTGTAGCTGGGATCTGTATTTATGCGGTCTATCTCACTCTGAACGGCGGTTATATCCGAATGTAGATCCTCTGTCATTACCTTCGCAAGTCGTTCTCTAAGCTGTTTTGGCTTCATCGATACAATCGTACCGCCACTCTGTGTGCGTAGGGTTTCGCGGTCAATTACTGAGGTTACATCATCCTGAACTGCCTTAATTTCCTCGTATGTGCCTCCCCGGTCTACGGCTTCACGCACCCTGCTCAACTGGCCTAGACGATGTCCAAAGCCCCCACCCGCAAGATCTGCTCGTCGGGCATTACCTGCGAGACCACGCATCTCAGCTAGCATGCGAGTTGCTAGCATGCTATCGCCATGAGCAGCGTCAGCAATAGCACGGTCCATTTCACCCGCACCACTACCATACCCAGTGCCTGTACTTGTTATATTAACTGCTGCCGCAACATTAAACGATTCATTAGACATGCTACGTCGTGCGTTCGTGATCGCGCCGACAGCTTGTTCGAGATCTCGGCCCTGATAAATTTTTTCTCCTTTATCATTTACACGTGAAGCAAGATATGCGCGGATTGCTTTTACCGAGCCATCTCGTTGGATTGTCCTGCCCAGTGCATCCGTAACGGCATTGCCGGCAGTATCACGCACTACATCGGATGCTTCACGGCCTGCCTCGAGGTAATCCTCGTTTCCCATAATGTGCTGGAACCAATGGTTTTTTTCGCGTGCTTCTCGGGCCTCATCATAAGCATTGCGTGAGCGAAGGGCCTGCATGCGTGAACGCATCTGCTTGCCCGGGATAAAGCCAATATTTTCCGGAGTGGCGTTTGTTGCGATTTCAAGCCCGCTATTAAGTTTGCGAGCAGCCCAAGAATTGCCGCGATAGCGATTGCCTGTTTGCATGCCTTCGAAGTTCTTTTGCACCTGACCCTGACGGAATTTCTTATTGCGGTCAAAGAAGCCGCGTGAACGGTCGTTAACCATGCCGCCAAGAGTTGCAATTGCACCCCCGGCAAGCCTAAAGGTTGCGGGGATTAAGAAATACGGAATAGCGTATGCGGCCACGACGATCACAAATTGTAAAATCTGCCATGTATCAGGTGGGTCGGAAGCAGCTGTGACATATGCAAAGATACGTCCGCTGGCAAACAAGACCATGATAAGCGGGAACATAAGAAGGCCCTTACTAAAGGCATCCCACCAGAATTTACCGAACTTCTCAGTACCTGGAATGATGTAACAGATAATTGCAAAAGGTGCGATCATAAGCGCCGATATGATGACGATGTTTCGTATGATAAGCACCGCAAAGCCGATAATAACACTTGCAAGTGTAGTTAACGCAAGTGATGCGATACCAAGCGCTCCTAGCGCTAATGCACTTGCGCCCGCCAAGCCAATCATGACGGCATTAAAGCTTATCAACCCACTTCCTGCTACGCTTTGCGAAATCACGTCAGGATATTCAATTGCCGCATCACCACCAAACGGTGCAAGCATAAGATTAGTTATACCTTTCCCTACGTCATTCGTGACCTCAATAAGGAAGGTCATAAGGCCCCAAGAAATCTGCATAAGAATTACAGCGGCAACCATTCGAGGTAAAATTTTTCTAATAGTATAGGCATCGAAAGGCCCAACGTTAATTGCCGTTGATATCACCATAATCATGGCAAAGAGGACTAAAAGGATACTAGCTATATTGCGGATATTTCCCCATGCAACGCGAAGGTCAGTGAGGTTATCGGTGCGTATCTCCATAATATTTTGCACCTGACTGTTGATTTCATTAAGTGTTCCGTCAATTCCTCGGATGATCGCACATAGTATCCAGCCTAAATTAGAGGTGTCATTGCTTTCACAACTTTGTTCCGGTGGATCGCCTGCTGTTGTATTTGTGCCGGTTGGGCTTTGTGGGGTGCCACCCCCTACCCCAATAGCGGCCGTATTGCCAAGGGGGAAGCTGTTCGCTGTCCAAATACCATTATTATCCTTAAAAACCCAACCATTGGAGTCTCCATAAGGCAGGCTGTTTTCAACCTCACAGGAACTGGGAAAGAAGGGCGTAAGAATATCGCGCTGTGGCTGGGGCACGGTATCGAGTCCATCTGTACCATTTGACCTATTATCTTCCAGTTTCCATGTCTCTGCACTTAGTCCGTCAGTTGAGACAATCATGAGGTTCGCACATGAATCATCGCCTTGTTTTACCCAAAGCTGAGGGCTAACTCCTGCACCGGTAGCTCGTCGATAAATACCATTATTGGCATCTTGAAGGGGTCTAATCGTATCTGGATCCACATATTCATAAAAGACTCTCTCATGAGTCTTATCTACCTGAATAGATATTGAGTTAGGATTTGTACCGTCACAATCACCATTGGGTGGGTGAAAATCCATATCGAGCTGTCCAGTTAAGGCCCCACCTCCAACAGGCGAAAGGACGCCGTTACCGCTACCAAGATCAATCTGACCATAACATTCGCTGTCAGCCTCAAGTAAGCGAAACCTGCGGACTGTATCCCATGTATTCTGATCAAAGAAAGTGTATGTTTCTGAGCCTATCGTGAGCTGTATATAAGAACTGTTAATAAACCGTGCGGGAGGACTACCGGCACTCGCAAGACCGGTAATAGCACTTTCAGTAGTCGGAGCAGCCGCAGATGCTTTCTCGGGGAATAATTGCAGAATAAGAGAAAGGCTTAAAACGCAGACTAAAAGCCCCAACCCAATTTTCTTTAGATACTTCATTTCTTATAGAATATAGCATATTTGACTCCAAAAAAGATCATTAGAAGCCGATATTTTGACGCCTATGGTTTTTATGAGTTAAGATTAAGACAAAATTATGGCATCAATTTTAAAGCTCAAAAGATGGTTATTAGTAGCGCCGGTGATAGCGGCATCACTTTTTGTTCCATTACTCGTAAATACTAGGATAGCCTCTGCACTTACTCCGGGCTGTTATGCCCTATCCCAGGGGGAATATCTCCCTGCAAACTGTACAGATAACTCTCAAGCAGTGGGCGTTGAGCAGGGATTCTGTTATGTCGCGGCTGCGGGCAATGGTATAGGAGAATTTGTTCAGTATGACTGCAATACACTCACAAGCACCGGCGGAGGTGGCAATAATTCTCCAGAAACGAATATTAATGAAGATGGACAGAAGATTTATGACCGATTGCGTGATGCCATCAACTTTCTCTCAGCCATTGCCGGCATAATTGTAGTCGGTTCTATAGTGTGGGGTGCTATCCAGTACACCACTGCAGGCAGCGATCCTCAAAAAGTCAGTGCTGCGAAGAACCGTATATTTAATGCGGTAATAGCACTTATGGCTTATATATTTATCTTTTCATTCTTGCAGTGGCTTGTGCCGGGTGGAATCTTCTAAATATGAGACGTATTAAATCTTTAGTGACTTCATTTTTGGCCAGTCTGGCACTTCTCGTATTTGCCTTCCCTGCCATTGCATTAGCGGCACCCTGTAACCCGGGAGCGGGCGGGAACTTTCTTAGCTTTCCAACCTGGTATAAGTATCTTGAGGGAGAAGATGTTTCTGGCAAATGTACACCAGTAGTAAATAGCCCGTCAGATGCTATCCCCGTACTTGTCGCAATTGTTGAGATCTTACTGAGAATCATTGGTCTCGCTGCGGTTGCTTTTGTGGTATATGGTGGTTTTCGTTATATCACGAGTCAAGGACAGCCTGATGCGACCAAATCTGCCCGGCAAACGATTCAGAATGCATTCATTGGTGTCGTAATAAGTATTATTGCGAGTGTAGGCGTAAGCTTTTTGGGAAGGTCTCTTACATGAGTTCATTAGAAATCATCGCAATAGGTATTAGCCAAACTGACATAACCATTCCGCAGGGTGAGCCTGGTGGCACTACCCTTCAGACTCTGCTTCGCATCGTTACTGGAACATTAGGCGCAGTAGCTTTTCTTATTATCGTAATCGCAGGTTTTAAATATACCCTTTCTAGGGGAAATCCTGATGAAATTACGAAGGCGAAAGAAACAATTATCTATGCCGTAGCTGGGCTACTTATTTCAATGGCTGCTTTCAGTATTGTGACCTTTGTCGTGGGGAGAACATGAAACGTAAGCTAGCGCTGTTGATCGCGGCAGGAACAATCCTTGCTACTTTGTTTAGCGGTGGGTCGGCTTTTGCTGTTGATCCTCTTGACGGTGCCTGCACTACTACTCCAGATTCACCTGCCTGTCAGCGTAGCGGAACAGATGCTAACGGTAATCCCCTTAATCCCCTTACCGGAGAAGGAGGTGCAATTATGCGAATCGCAAGCATCATAGCTATTCTTACGGGGATAGCGAGCGTTATCTTTATTATTGTAGGATCAATTAAGTACACCACGGCTGGGGGCGACGCACGCAATATCGAAAGCGCCAAGAATACAGTAATGTATGCACTTATTGGATTAGTGGTGGCAATATCGGCTCAGGCTATTATTGCCTTTGTAATAAATAGGACAAACTAGAAAACGGAGATATATATGAAAAAGTTAAGAATTGCTCTTATCGGACTTCTGACATTAACAAGTATATGGGGGCTTGCCCTCCCGGCTTCAGCGGAAACTGCCCAACAATCTGTTTGCGAAAGTATAGGACTTACACAGGGGGGCGGTGACTGCCAGACGACAGGAAATGGTCCATCTGTTGGCAGCCTTATTGCGACAATCGTACGCCTACTTGCTTGGGTGGCCGGTATCTTAGGGGTAGTCATGATGATTATAGGTTCTATGCGTTATATTACCTCTGGTGGAGATAGCAATAAGGTGTCAAACGCCAAGAATACCATCATGTATGCTCTTATCGGTCTTGCCATAGCTGCCTTATCGTTTGTTCTTGTAAGGTTTGTGCTCGGGTCTGTCTCCTAGTAAATAGTACTTTTCTCCTCATTAAATAACTCTTGTATTTTCGTCTACAAAAGTGCTATAAATAAACGTAACTTATAAACAAGGAATAAAACCATGTTCAAAAAGATTAAAAACGTAATTTCCGCCCTTGTGGTTTCGTTATCACTCGCGGCACCTATTGCACTTGTAGCTGCTCCAACATCTGTAGGGGCAAGTGCGGTAACATCTGGTTTGTGTGAAGGTATCACCAGCGCTGAAAGTACAACAGGTGAAGGTGTGCGAGATGAAAGCTGTTTGAACGATGCAGATAGCACCGGACGCGTAAACCGTATTATTCGTATCGTTATTAACCTTATTTCGTTGATTGTTGGTGTCGTATCAGTCATCATGATCATCATCGGTGGCTTCAAGTACATCACTTCTGGTGGTGACTCTGGTAATGTAACATCTGCCAAGAACACTATTATGTACGCCTTAATCGGTCTCGTAATTGTAGCTCTTGCTCAGCTCATTGTCCGCTTCGTACTTAACAGGACGGCCGGCGCTGCCGATCCTGCAGGTATCTAATGACGGCTAGCTTCATAGCAACAATTAAACGGATAGGCATTAGCCTATCCGTTTTGTTCGCCCTTTTGATTCCAGCAGCTGTTCCAGCTGCCGTGCATGCTGCAGATGGTATTAGAGAAAATCTCTGTGCAGGTGCAAACCTTGATGTTAGTACAGACTGCTCGAGTGGTATTAGCGATCAGGAAGCTCAAGAACGTATTAACAGAATCATACGAAGCATCATCAACCTCTTCTCTCTCGTTGTGGGTGTAGTATCGGTTGTAATGATTATCATCGGTGGTTTGAAATACATTACTTCTGGGGGCGATTCTGGTAATGTGACAGGTGCTAAAAACACGATCCTTTACGCAATAATTGGTATTGTTATCGTTGCCCTTGCACAGTTTATCGTTCGTTTTGTTCTTACGCGATTTGCTTCTTAAGCAATATTAAGCCTAATAAAAAACCGCTCTTTTGTTGGAGCGGTTTTTTACTTGCGAGAGAGTAAACTACTGGATCTCGATCTTCTTAACAGTATCTTGCTTAACCTTTGCGAAGGAGATGGTTAATACCCCATCCTTTAACATAGCTTCAATCTCTTCTTCCTTTACCGGTACAGGCAGTGCAAGGCTGCGGCTGAATTCGCCCCAGTAGCATTCTTGTACAAAGTAGTTCTCGACATCATCTTCATTCCCTGCACTGAGCGTGCCACGAATGCTCAGTGTATTATCTGAGATACTTACATCTAGATCATTCTTGTTAACACCCGCAGTGCGAGCCTTAACGACAAGCTTATCTTTTGTTTCATATACATCAACAGCGAGCTGGCCTGGAACTGGTTCTTCATCGTCCCAGTCGGCTGCGGTTGGTGTAGCGGTACCCTGCTGAGGATCAGCGGCAGGCGCAGCAGCTGGCGCGTTCATATCATCGTCGCCCAAAAAGGCGGCAGTCAGTTCATCTTCCATCAAGAGGTCATCATCCTGATTCCGTCTTGCCATTATAGGTTTCCCCTCCAGTAATTATCGATAAAGATTTGATTTTTTATCTTGCTCCTAGTATAGCTAGAGTTATATAGGTGTGCAACGGTTTTGTACACTTATTCACAACATAATAAACACAACATGAGCATTATTGAACATTTATTGCGTTCACTCGCCCCCTATGACTGCATGGTTTGCGGTGACGAGGGTAATTTATTGTGCAAGGCATGTGTAAGTGAGCAACTCCCTCCTCTTGCCCCTCAATGTTATCGGTGCCAAAAACTATCTACGCATGCAAAAACATGCCAAGAATGTAGGAACTCTTCTGTACTCAGCCATGTCTTTGTGCGCTCCGACTATACGATGGTGGCGCGAAAACTTATACACGAGCTTAAATTCAGCTACGCACGTGATTCCGCCAAAGTAATAGCAGAAGAAATTGCGTTTATGTTGCCGCGGCTGAAGTCTGACACAATCATTACTCATATTCCAACTGTGACCTCGCACGTGCGTGAACGTGGGTTTGACCATGCCACCTTGATTGCACAGGAGCTAGCACGAAAAACGGGGCTACCTCATATCAATACGCTTGCCCGCATAGGACAGCTGCGTCAGGTAGGGGCATCACGAGACACTCGTGTCTCTCAGGTAGATACGACATTTCGTCCCCTATCACCTTTTGCTATCGTGGGTTCGCATATTTTACTCATTGACGATGTATTAACTACGGGTTCGACTCTAGAAGCGGCTGCTCGTGTACTTAAGGCTACGGGTGCAAAACAAGTCTATGGAGCGGTTTTTACGCAAGTAGTGTGAGCTTTAGTGTGATATGATGACCAGGTATGTTGCTTTGGGAAAAAATACGGGGTTATAACCTCGAGATAGTTAACTTTGTCGTTGGTGCGGCCGTACTTGCTTTTGAGCTAACGGCAGCTCGTATTGCAACGCCATATATTGGAAATACTGTTTATACCTGGACGAGCATCATCGGCGTTATATTAGCGGCACTAGCTCTGGGATACTGGATAGGTGGTAAGCTGGCGGATGCTCGTAAACTCGCTTCTGATGTCGTTGCCTTGCTGCTGCTTGCCGCAGCCTGGCTACTGATTATAAGTATCGTAAAAGATGGTGTGCTCAGATCCCTTACGGATAATAATTTCCCCTTACAAATACAAGCACTTTTCATAGCAACTATACTCTTTGCTCTTCCTACCCTTCTCCTTGGTGCGGTCTCCCCATACCTTACCCGCTTAAGCCTTAAGGATCTCAAAACCAGTGGTCAGCGAGTGGCGCGCATGAGCGCTTGGGGTACTGTCGGATCGTTGTTTGGTACATTTGCAACCGGGTACGTATTATTTGGGTACTTAGGAACGAAACGCATCCTTTTTTTACTCGTGCTAGTACTTGTGGTGATTAGTTTTGTGCTAACCCAAAGAGACTATTTGCTTTATCGCTTGTTGCTCACTGTCGCGGCAATCCTATCCATTATTGTTGCGACACCTCTTCCGGTAAAAGGTTTAGTGCAGGATGTTGATACCCACTATGCACGTGTGGTGGTGAGAGATGTGCAGTTAGGAAATCGCCCGTTGCGGGTACTGCAAACCGATGGAGACTTTTTTCAGTCTGGTGTTTTTAAAGATGACACAAAAGAGCTCGCTTTTGGCTACACGAGAGCGCTTTCTTTTATATCCAAGCTGCGTCCGAACGCAACACGGCAGCTCGTTGTTGGGGGCGGGGCTTTTACGCTACCCGAACAATTAGCGCGAGCCTACCCTGCCAGTACGATTGATACGGTTGAAATTGATGAAGATCTTATTGAATTGAGCAAGAAGTATTTTAATTTTGAACAGCCCGACAACCTCAAAATTTTTAGCGAAGATGGACGAGCCTTCCTCAATCGGAGCGATACACAGTATGACCTCGTCTATATGGACGCATACGGTTCCTTGCTCCCGCCCTTCCAGTTATTTACCCAGGAGGCGGTTGCTCAAATAGGAAGGCATTTATCTGAGGACGGAATTGCTGCAGCTAATATTATTAGCCCCACCAATAATGAACCCATACAATCTATTGCCAAAACATATGGAACTGTATTTAAGCATGTGGTCATTTTTCCCGTAGGACCTGACGTATCTCCTGAAAGAAATCAGAACCTTATCCTTGTCGCCTCTAATAGCAAATTAACTCCCGAAGATTTGCTCAGTGCCGCACAAACTGAAGAAGAGAAACGGTTTGTGAGTGGTTTATTTACTCTTTCCGACGATAAGGGTTTGGTTATGACAGACGATTTTGCTCCCTTAGAACGTTTTTCAAGCGCTAATCTATAACGACTTTGTTCCTAAGGTGATAACTGCTATAATCTTCCCTGTTGTGTAGCCCTATGTGCAAGGGGTTGCCAGTCACGATACGGAGAGGTACCCAAGAGGCTGAAGGGGTCGGTTTGCTAAATCGATAGGGGGGAGCAATCCCCCGCGAGGGTTCAAATCCCTCCCTCTCCGCCACGGCTTAGCTCGATCTTATATTCATCTTTCGGTTTTATAGATCTTCGACCGCTTAAGCATTCTTTTATTAAGTATTCAGTACCATTGGGCATATAGATATATAGCCAGTCATAGGCATTTGTTTTTGTTTTCTTTATCATATATCCAGTTGAATTGGAGTGGATTCTTCTGAGTTCAACTTCGGAGGTGCCACTATATCTGACCTGAACTCGGTATAGCTTATTGCCATCATCAACAATAACATCGTAAGCGGCAGATTCCGTTATGGGAAGTGAGACATCATATCCCATTTTAGTGAATCGTGCTATAGACTGGGAAACGGCTATATCGCCCTTACGCTGTGTGTCACGCATTAAGAATAAATATAGCACGGTATGCAATACCGCAAGAATATATGCTACAATTCTCCCTAACGGAGAGATGGCCGAGTGGTTGAAGGCACTAGTCTTGAAAACTGGCGTGCCGGCAACGGTACCGTGGGTTCGAATCCCACTCTCTCCGCCATAATTTAGGTTCTATACTCACTAAATATTGCTGCACCTGTACCTAAAGGTGGGAAGTTGGTACAATACGCTTATGCAAGATGAGAAAGAGCCAGAGGCGGGTTGGGTATTTAAGCCTGGCGAAGAGAATGAGGGTGCCCCCATCCCTGCTAATAGTGAAGGTTCAAAGAGGTCAAAAGGCTCTTCGGAAAAAGCTCTTGTCTCCTGGTCTGCTTCTGAATACATAGCAAATCCTAAAAATATGGAGTGGTTTGTACTCCTTGGCCTCGCTACTATTGCTGTAGCGGCCATTGTTTATTTCATTACCTATGAGATTATCTCGGTGGTTATTATCATCATGCTTGGTATCACAGTAGGTATTTTTGCAGCCCGCCAGCCAAATACGCTCGAGTATCATATAGACAGGGGTGGCATCCACATCGGTCCAAAGTTTTATCCGTTTGGAGCATTTAAATCATTTTCGGTGGCCCAGGAAGGTGCTTTTAGCTCCATTTCCCTGCTCCCTCTTAAGCGCTTTATGCCGCCGATTACTATTCACTACGCTCCCACGGACGAGGGGAAGATAGTAGATGCGCTTGCCGCTTCGCTTCCGTTCGAACAGCATAGGCGGGACATTGTCGATAGCCTTAGCCGCCGGTTGCGTTTCTAAGACTAGCCATAACACCTTATATCTGGTACAATCTCCCCTGTTCTTTTAGGCACCCGTAGCTCAGCTGGATAGAGCGTCAGTTTGCGGTACTGAAGGTCGTAGGTTCAAATCCTGCCGGGTGTACCATTTCAATGTGTCGGACTATATTAGTTCTAGCCTTTGTGAAAAAGACGAAGCCGTGCAGCGTTATTTGCGTTTTTGATGTAAATAACGTATAGTAATTCACACTAAGGGTGGCTGTATAAGGGAAATATGAGTAAAGATAAAAGTCCTGAAACCCGTGCCTCCTACTCTCCAATTATGAGCGCATCAAGTACCTATCATGAAGAATATGGGGCTGAATGTTCGCCGGTACAATGGGAGCAAGAAACTTCTGTAGTGGATCGAATGAATTTTGCAGCGGTCTATGGGTTCTTGTCACCAAGGCAGGCAGCAGCAGTAGAAACAGCAATCCAAATGGCTCGTTTTTCCGAAGACCCAATTCCGCCGCTAGCAGTAGGTTTTCAGGCAGATATACTTTTCGATGACCCTGCATTTAGGCCTGAACTAGCAGAATAATTTTTGATTTTGTCACACACTGTCTATTTTGAATATACAAAGCCCGTTCGGAGGCTTTTTATTTGTACGCTACTCAGTGGGTAGATTATATAAGTACGCGAACCAGTTTTCATCGGCATATGAGCGAATAGGCGCACCAAAAATATTGTTCGCACGATCCTGTACTTCTGGCTGGTGCGCGCTATCAACTATAAGCAACGCCTCTTTAAAACCACCCTTACTTAAGTGTGGTAGAGAGTTAACAGTATTCTCAACCGGCACTTCGGCAGCATAGTAATACTGGGAGTTCTGCCCTTTTGCACTAAATAGTTCAGACATATAATATGAGCCCCAACTAAAGTGAATAAGCGCGGTATCTATACTTTGGTTTTCGCTCAGCACCTTCTGCACGAGTCTATCTTTTGCGGGGTTGCTACCGGGTCTAATACTGGCGCTCGGGAGTCGTATTAATACAGACGCCCAATAGAGTGAGGTTACGATAAGGAGGCTTATTACTATCTTTAGTGATAAACGGCTTAATACTAAGGCAAGCGCTGCAATGAGAAAGGTAGCGGCAAGAACAAGATGATGAGTAGCCCACCCTTTTGAATAGATGGCAAAGACTAAAACAGAAAGAAAGCTAAGTGCGAGAAAGAGAGGCCTTCTATCTCTTAAGCGGTGTTTAGACCTAATCCACCACGTTCCAAGGCCTACGGTAAGAATCAGGGGCAAGAAATCTATTACTCCTCTTTTTACAACTACCGCTACAGATGTCGTATAGCTACCATTCCAGAGGAGGTAAGCGAGATCCGTAAAAGTCTTCCAGGCTTCGCTAAGATTGTGTACCCGAAGATTCATCTCGGCGAGGTATTGCATATATGTTTGGCCATCTCGATCGACAGAGAGTAGTAAAAGAATTGCCAAAGGGGCAAACCCTACAAGATACATCACTGCAGGCTTAATACCCTTTAGAATGCTCTCCTTAAATTCCTCGCCTCGGGCATAGAAACGCAGGGCTATATAAAGCATTATTGCAGGGAGCCACCAGTAAAAGACCGGCTTAGTCCAAAATCCTAAGAAGCTTATAAAACCAGCAAGCGCAAAATAGCCGTACGACTGCGCGGTTTGTTTTGCCTCAAAGCCCCGTCTGATAAGTAAGAGCGCACTCAATAAAGAAATGATACTCAAAGCCACCGGTCCGGTATCTATGATGAAAGAAAAGGTAAAAAATGGAAAGATAAGGGATGCGACCAGTACGTAGAGGATCCGAGCTCTGAGTAGTCTCGCCATGAGAAAGATGGCTACTAATAAGAAAGCGAGTCCCTGAATGCGTATACTCACGGGAGAATAAATAAAGAACCAAAAAGGCGCATACAGAAGGCCGGGCAGGCTGCCCACATAACCATAAGAACGAAGTGGGAGGGCCTGACTAGTCCCGGGAAGAAAAAGATCATATTTATCGCAACTTTCCCACTGATATTGAGAAAGTTCTGCTGGCACTGCTTCCGGGTGAAAGACGCACCCAAGCTGATGGTGGGCTAAAAACTCGTCGTCACTATAAGGTAAACGGGAGGGAGTGAGGACTGCTATGCCAATCAAACCAAAAATTATAAGGCAAACTAATACTCGCTGTGTGGTTAGAAATCTCCACCTATTCATTTAGAGTCTATAATACCACTGAATGACACTCGAGAACTTGTCTTACAGATAAGGTAATTTGTAAAATAGTTCGTATACGGAAGGGTCGCATAGTTGGTCTAGTGCGCTGCACTCGAAATGCAGTATATCGGCAACGGTATCGAGAGTTCGAATCTCTCCCCTTCCGCCACGAGCTATAATTTTGTTTTAGATTTTGGCGTTGGTTCAGATGATTTTTTAGGTTCGCTCTTCTCGTTTACTGCAGGCGACTTAGGTTCGGGTAAGATGTCGTGCGGCTTCTCTTCTTTTTTAGGAGTCTCAGTCTTATCGCGACGTTTTTGTAAGGCAGAACCACCTACTAAGGCACCTACCCCCACGCCTATATAGCCGACGGTATACATAAGTAGTACGCGGCGAATATCCTTAAAGCTCACCTCTACAATGCCAGCTAAGAGCTCTCTTGTGGAGTCTGGTTTGCCTGCTTCGGTTGCGGCTTCAGTCGTAACGACCGTTTCTTGGGCCTTTGATTCAACGAAGTTAGCAACCGCTCCC
The DNA here is from genome assembly GCA_965231105.1 of uncultured Candidatus Saccharibacteria bacterium. Lineage (GTDB taxonomy): Bacteria > Patescibacteriota > Saccharimonadia > Saccharimonadales > JACDBH01. The sequence continues at coordinate 749,714 of OZ246417.1, forward strand.
AGAGCGGCGAAGGCTATCAACAAAATAACTCCGGTAGTGAGCAGTACGATTCCTACCCGTTTAACTCCAGCCAGGCGATCATGGCTTAAGAAAATAACACCTAACGCTAAGACAAAGGCTGTTACTGCAAAAATAGCAGGTGCTTTAGTACTCAAGTTATATGCATCTCGTGATACTTGAGCTTGGGAAGATCCACTCAAAGGGATAGTGGCGCCATTTTCATCTGTAACTTTGATATTGTCGGCAGTAATTACGGGGTTTTCTAGGAAGCCTTTTCCGGTAAGGATTTCGCTACGAATCTTTTCGGCAACCTGGTCTGGCGATACGTTAGACGGTCGGCAACTTTCTGAAAACCCACTGAAGTCTTCAGGAATTTGATTGGGCGTACAGACCGGCAAGGAAGTTGCACGGGTTTTTACGTACTCAGCTAGCCCATCCGCAAGTTGTTGTTTTGCGGCCGTGAAGTCCATTCTAAACTCAAGATTTTCCGCGTCGCGCTCAAGCCAGCTGTACGTACCGTCTAAAAAGGTTTCAACATTCTGTTTAAGGAGGTCGGAGGTAAAGGCTTTGCGGACAGTTTCTCTAATTTGAGGGTCGTCAACCGGAATATCGCTCTGCCCTCCCTCTTTAGTAGATTCTTCAAGCTTTGTAATCGCAATATCAACGACCTTACTATAGGCGTCGCTCTTATCGAGCCAGCCCTTAATGGTTTGACGATTGCCAACAGTGGCTACTGCGACATGCGACCAGGCTAAACTAAAAAGGGATGCACTTAAAAGAGCAGCACATAAGCTAACAAATATTTTTCTTAAGAAATTCATAAGCCTTATTGTAGCACTCAAGCGAAGGGGCGGCTGGTACAATAGAAGGATGGAAGAGAGTGTATTTACTAAAATTATCAAGGGCGACATCCCTTCTCATAAGGTATATGAGGACGAAAAGACGCTTGCCTTTCTTGATATTCATCCTGTTATGCCCGGGCATGTTTTAGTGGTGCCTAAAAATCAGGTAGACCATGTCGATGATTTGCCGGAGGAAGATTATGCTGCCCTATTCTCAACGGTTAAAAAAGTAGCGGCTCAGGTAAAAAGTAAACTCGGTGCCCAGCGCGCAGTTCTGCTGGTTATGGGGTATGATATTCCGCACGCTCACGTACATGTATTGCCCTCAAATTCAGGCAATGAGTTTTATACGGCAATAGGAAATATTAGAGAAGCTGCAGAGACAAATCCAGATCACAATAAGTTAGCCGAGATGGCAGAAAGGTTGAAATTTTAAATGGGAAATGGAATTATCGCGTTTTTAGTCGCAGTAAGCGCAGCGGCATGGGTATATGCAAAAACTATGCGTTCAAGTGGCAATAACACACAAAATGCGCTGATACTTGCAGGGGCGGCCGGTGCGTTTATATTTATCATCGTATTAATTCTTATTGGCCTCATTCCGGGCTAACTAGCCATTTAATACCAATTTTGTCCTCCTTTCTGTTACTATAAGGATATGGATGAGCAGAGTTTGGGTAGGCATCTGCAGGCTGCGCGCAAGCGTGCCGGTTTGACTCAGCAAGAGCTATGTCAGAAGGCGGACATTTCTTATTCAACATTGGCTAAAATTGAACGAGGGGCAATCCGTGCGCCCTCTGTTTTTACAATTCAGCGCATCAGCGATGTTATAGGCGTCACCCTTGATGAGCTTATGGGAGTGGAGAGAGGGGCTAAAAAGCCAAAAGGTCGAAGTAAAACGGGTATTACCTTCGTTTATTTTGACATTAATGGCTGTTTGGTTCGCTTCTTTCACCGGGCTTTCGGCAAGCTAGCGCATGATAGCGGTGCTTCGGCAGATATCATTGAGACTACATTTTGGCACTATAACGATGAAGTATGTCGGGGTGAAATGTCTCTGAGTGAGTTTAATAAGGTGTTTGCAGAACGGCTTGGTATGTCCACACTCGATTGGAAACAATATTACCTGCAGGCAGTAGATTCTATTCCTGAAATGCATGAACTAGCTGGTTGGGCATCTCAGCATTACAACATAGGTTTATTAAGTAATATCATGCCTGGGTTTATCGATGAAATGCAGCAGATCGGTCTTATCCCTGCCCTACCCTACGCTACCGTCATTGACTCCTCGAGAGTAGGAGCTATTAAGCCCGAAAAGCAGATCTATGAGATAGCTCAAGAAAAGGCAGGAGTACCTGCAGAAGAGATTCTTCTCGTTGATGATTCCCGCACCAATCTTATGGCGGCCGAGCACCTTGGTTGGAAGGTGCTATGGTTTGACGATTTTCATCCCGATGAATCGGTTAAGCGTATTCGTGAATCACTCGAGCTCTCTTAGGGGACTACTGAGTAAGAGTAAAACTGTCAATTTCAGTGATGATCTGTTTTAGACGAGCTTCGGCTTCTGTGAGCTGAGCCTTCGTTTCATTTACGAGTTTTTCTGGAGCATTCTGAACATAAGCCTTATTGCCTAATCTTGCTCGTAAGCGTTCGAGGTTTTCCGCCTCCAAAGTCTGCTTTTCTTCAAGCTTGGCTAAATAGTCTCGTGCAGTTTCTGAGTCGACTTCAAGCCATGCATCAATATCGACTGAAGTAAGGCGTAATCCTTCCCTCTCAGAGCCTCTCTCAACGCCTGTGAGCCGGGCTAAGCGCGTTATAAGGCCGCCATGCTCTAGGAACTTTGACTCGCCAAAACCGAGCACAGGCTTTTTGAGGCCTAAATTTGTCATCATGGTACGGATTTCGGTAACAATCTTCTGTACTTTCTCAAACTCACGTGCTTCCTTTATATCGCCATGAATAGAGGCTTCTGGCCAATGACTTTTAATGAGTAGGCTGTCACCCTCCCACTTAAGAGTTTGCCAGATTGTTTCGGTTACAAATGGTGCGAAGGGATGGGCAAGCTTTAACAAAGTTTCAAGTCCATATGCAAGCAGACTATGATTCGGTGTAATTTTATTGGCCTCAAGGTACCAATCAGCAAAGTCATCCCAAAGCGCGTGATAGAGCGTATCGTAGGCTTCGCCCAGACGATAACTATCTAAATCTTTCCCAATCTTCTCTGTAGCATGTTGTAACTTAGTCAACATCCAGTGATCGGCTATTGTCACTGCTTCAGGCTTGTGACGTTGTTCGAAATTATCCCCAATGGTGTCTTCGATATAGCGTGCAACGTTCCAAAGCTTATTGGCAAAGTTACGGGCCCCTACTAACTTGCTACGATCAAAAGGTCGGTTCTTGCCAGCGGATTCATCGGCAATAATACCCATACGGAATGCATCAGAGCCAAATTTCTCTACTTGCTCCATGGGGTTAATGACATTGCCTTTACTTTTACTCATTTTTTGACCATGCTCATCTTGAATGAGTCCATGAAGGTATACAGATTTAAAAGGCACTTCACCCGTAACATATAGGCCCATCATGATCATGCGAGATACCCAAGGGTAGAGAATGTCGGCTCCCGTTTCCATGAGGCTTAAAGGATAGAACTGATCAAAGTCGGCCCCCTCAGGGTAATCGAGGGTGGCATAAGGCCAGCTTGAGCTACTAAACCACGTATCAAAAACATCCGGATCACGATAGTAGGTACGCCCATTTACCTCTATTGTTTCTTGGTCAACGCGTTCGTCAAAGATCCAGTCACCTGTATCTTCAGGATTGCGAAAAGCGGGAATAGGTATGCCCCAAGCAATCTGACGAGAGATATTCCAATCCCGGAGACCTTCTAGATACGTAATAAGCTGTTGTTTCTTGCTTTGTGGCCTGAAATCAATAGCATCAGCCCGGAGGGCTTTAATAGCAGGTGCGGCTAAAGTCTTCATGTCTACGAACCATTGCTCCATAAGTAACGGTTCTATAACCGTGCCGCACTTATAGCAGTGCCCTACACTATGCGTGTAGTCTTCAGTTTTGTGTAGGTACCCCTGTTCTTTTAGGTCTTTCACGACTACTTTTCTGGCCTCGCTAATATCAAGTCCCTGATAAGCATCGGGTACCTCATGGTTGAGTGTGCCATCATGATTAAGGATGTTAATCATTGGTAGAGAATGGCGTTGAGCTGCTTCAAAGTCATTGGGATCATGCGCAGGGGTAATCTTAACCGCGCCGGTACCAAACTCTTGTTCTACAAATTCGTCAGCAATGACCGGTATCTCTCTATTTGTAAGGGGTAAACGGACAGTTTTGCCAACATATTTGGCATACTTTTTGCTATCTGGGTGTACGGCAACGGCCGTATCTCCCAGAAGTGTTTCCGGTCTGGTAGTGGCGACAATCACTTCCCCGCTGCCGTCGGTAAGCGGATAACGAATATGCCAGAGATGCCCTTTAACTTCTTTGTAGGATACCTCGATGTCTGCAAAGGCAGTACGGTGTTGGGTGCAGTAGTTAACAAGACGTTCGCCTCTGTAGATAAGCCCGTCATCCCACATTTTCTTGAAAGTAGCATAAGCGCGTTTTACTATTTTCTGATCGAGCGTATAGGTGTAGCGGTTCCAGTCGACGCTGGCTCCGAGTCGACGGAACTGAGATTCATAATTATCCTTGTTCTGGGCAACAAACTCCCAAATCTGCCGGTAGAGCTCTTCCCTGTTAAAATCAAAACGACTCTTCCCTTGTTTTGCGAGCTCTTTCTCATACACTACTTGTGTCTCAAATCCAGCATGGTCTGCCCCTGGTAAAAGCAGACTCGCCTCCCCTTTCATTCGATGATACCGTACGGCAATGTCTTCAATAGCAAGAGTTAGACCATGCCCTAGGTGGAGATTCCCGTTCGCATTTGGGGGTGGCACTACGATACTGAACGAACCTTTGTTACCCCTGTTGACGGGCTCAAAAGCCCCGCTCTTTTCCCACAGGTCATAAATATCAGATTCATATTGAGCTGGCTCATAAGCCTTTGATAATTTCATACGGGGAATAATATCACTTTTACAGGGGAGATTCTATCTCTGATCTTTCACATGAAAAAAGCAACTTAATACAATACTCGACACATTTCACGTGAAGTACTGGTATTAAACTGCTTGTCCCACTCGTTTTGTCTTAAAAGTACTCCCCGAAGGGAAGGGCAAAACGTTTTTGTTTTCCTCTTAAGCATAAGCGTCTGAAACAAAGAAGTAAAGAGAACAAAAGCAGAACTACATCGATAAATTGGGAGCGATTTCTAGAGAATGTGGATTTGCCATAGGCTGGTTATGCATAGCCTTGAAACACCCTAGAGTAGCGATCATAGCCCCATTATCGGTGCAGAGCTTAGGATCGGTGTATTGAATCTCGATAGGGAGACGATCTTTCAACTGGCGTCTGAGTTCTGGGCTTGCTGCTACACCTCCTGCGATTACAACCGAAGCAGGGGAGAACTCTTCGTATGCCTGAATAGTCTTATCAACTACCGTTTCCACGGCTATGCGTTGAAAGACGGCTGCAATATCTGCTTTCTGAGCTTCTGTGAGGGCCGCTGGCAGCTTTTGGGAAGGAAAAGTGAAGTCTTCCCCAATCATTTCCTGAGCGTGCCTTAGAACGGCTGTTTTAAGGCCCGAGAAAGAAAAATCATATTTTCCCTGCATCTTCGCCTTTGGAAGCGTGAAAGCTTGTGGGTTGCCCTCCTGGGCTTTCTTCCCAATGCTCGGACCACCGGGGTAGGCAAGGCCGAGAATTTTAGCGACCTTATCAAATGCTTCGCCGATAGCATCGTCCTGGGTTTGTCCGAGTAAGGTGTAGTCAAAGTGATCACGGAATAATACGAGCTGGCTATGCCCACCCGATACGATCAGGGCGAGGCAGGGGAATTGAGGCGGGACGGTGGGCAAAATATAAGAGGGTAGGGAGGTTTGGGTTATGAAGTTGGCGTAGACGTGTCCCTCGACATGGTTAATAGCGTGCAATGGTTTTTCTTTGGTTATTGCGAGCGTACGGGCTGTCATGACCCCAACGAGCAGTGAACCGCCTAAACCGGCACCATACGTTACCGCAATACCGTCTATTTCCTTCCAGCTTAGATTAGCCTCGTCTAGAGACTGCTCTATAACAGGGATAATCGACTCAATATGACTGCGGGCGGCAATCTCCGGTACTACGCCTCCATATTGAGTGTGTAGATCCATAGAGCTAAAAACGGTATTCGAAAGCAGTCTTTCGCCATTCTCAACAATGCCGCATGCTGTTTCATCACAACTCGACTCAATGCCCAAAATTATCATGACCATAGCATACCAGATGGTAAGCGAACATTGACATTTTATGATTTATTTGATATAAATATATTCCTATGAATGAGTTTTTGGGCGAAAAGCCACCAGTTGTAATGGGCGAAATTTACGGTGATCGTCAAGTATTTCGTGATGAACGAGGACGATTCATGAGTCGTGCTAACGTTCTTCGCATTATGGCTGATCAACTGAGTATTGAACCAGTTACTCCCACGCAGTCTGCAGCCGAAGCTGTTACTCCGGATGTTATGTCGGGTATTGAAACATTTGATGTTCCTGCTTCTCCAGAGGTAGCTGAGCAAGTTGATTACTATGCCTCAATGTCTGTTGAAGAATTGGCGGCCGATCTCGAAGCAGCGACAACAGAACCTGTATCTCTTTTTTCTGAGGAGCCAAGAGAACCAGTACTTGTTCGTGACAGTGCTGTACTCACGATTGGTAGCAATGAAGCAGCCAAGCCGAAGCGACTTACTCGTGTCAAAAACACTTTCTCTCGCTGGAATGATCGTGTTCGATCATTTTTACCAGAACCAAAGGTCCGTACTCAAGAAGAACAAAGAGCTATAGATAAGAAGCGCAAGCGAAGGGTAGATATAATTGCTGGGGCTGGCCTGCTCGTATCAAGCGGGATTCTTGTGTATGCGTGTGAGGATGTGGATCTCCATCCGACTGCCCCCACCCCCTCTACTATCTCGCCTTTAGAACAGCGCAGAAGGGAAGTATCTGAAGTCAGTCTGCCGCCTCCTCTTGAGCAGACTGCTCCTACAACAGGGTCAACAGTGGCTATGCCTCTCATGACTCTTAATGAGGTATTTACACTTACAAGCGATCCACAACCGGTTCGAGAGGAAGTTTCCGTTTCTACGCCTCCAACTCCTGAGATCATACTTAATAAAGACGCTTTACCATCTGCTAACTTAGAGAACATTGGTATTGCAGGTGCAGATAATCAGACGCCACTATTACAGCAAGCTCTTGATATATACAACGCCGCCCATCCAGAAAGTTTCTTTATCATGGTAGACGGTAAGTTTTATAGTGATAGTCGCATGATGTATGCGGGGGCTGAGCTACAAGCCTTCAACCAAATCCTTGAAGAACTTGTAAACGCTGACTAAGCGCACATATTGATTTTTTAAAGCGTTTATGGTATTATACAGATATGTCGGAAGCTTATAAACCATCGCGCCCGGAACATCCCTCCGAACGTCTTTCGCAGGAAGCCCTTAATCAATATGCGCAAAGTTTACGAGCTTTTTGTGGTGACGCTTATCGAGCACTCGCGAGCGATCCGGAACTATCCCAGGCAATCAACGAGGCTAACGCAGTAAGAATTAGACTTGTCCACGGTATGCCTAAGGAACGGTTCTCGCTCATTAAGATTGATGATACCGTACTGCCAGAGGTAACATTGTTCGCACCCAAGAATGAATTAGTGGGACGGTTCTTGGAGCTGCGTAAAGAAACCCCTGATGCACCGGAAATCCAGAGTGTTTTGGCGGGCACTACCTCACAAGCAGGTACTTTAGGAGGCAATCTTATAAAGTTCATGCCAGACGATACATTGCGTGTCGAAGCATACTCCGCTTTTGATGCTATGGATGATGAAGAGCATCCATGGTCGGGCATGGATGCATATGAAACGTGGTCCGAACCAATAGGCCGCCTCAAGCCTCATGAACTTAATGCGCTTATCGCACATACTAGTGGCGTGCTTGAGCAATTGTGGGATCAGAGCGCGCCCACACCTCCGTCTGTATAGGCTTATGTTTTAGTCTCTCCAGCGGGTGTACAATAAGGGACGATGAGAGCTCTTGTTAAACGTTTAGTACCGAGCGGTCTATTTCGCAAAGTTGAGCCCGTAGGTCATTTGCTTGAAGCTGCTATTGAAGAAACGGCCTTTGGCTTTCCGGCACGTGGCTTAAAAGTCATTGGTGTTACGGGTACCGATGGCAAGACCAGTACATGTACCCTTATCACTCAGATGCTCCGTACTGCCGGTTTTAAAGTGGCCATGATGACCACTATTTCGGTTGATTATGGTGACGGTAAGGGGCCTCAGCCTAATGCGACTCGCATGACCAGTCTTGGATCACTGCAGCTTATTAAGGAGCTCAGAAAAATTAAGAGTGTGGGTGCCGAATGGTTGGTGCTTGAGACTACTTCGCATGCTTTAGCTCAGCATAGAGTCTGGGGTATACCGTATACCGTTGCAGTGATGACCAATGTAAGTCACGAACATCTTGATTATCATGGCACATTTGAACGATATCGCGACGCCAAGCGCATGCTTTTTAAGCAGACTAATGCGAATAAAAAAGGGTTACGGGTAGGGGTTATCAATGCCGAAGATCCAAGCGCAGAACTGTTTGCGAGTGATATTAATAGTCCCATCTTCTATGGCATAAACAGCGGGAGTTTAAAAGCTCAAAATGTTGAGCTCAGCCCCAGTGGATCTCATTACATCGCTCGAATTGGCGAAGAGACGTATGACATTACTTGCCATTTGCCGGGCAGTTTTAACGTGTACAACTCACTAGCGGCAGTAGCGGTAGGGCGAGCTGTTGGTCTGAGTAAAGAACAGATTGAAGAGGGTATTGCGAGCTTAGAAAATGTGGAAGGACGTATGACCCGGGTGGATGAAGGGCAGGATTTTGATGTCATTGTGGACTACGCACATACGCCAGAAAGCTTCGAAAAAGTATTCAAAGAAGTAAAGCCCTTAGTAAAAGGAAAGCTCATTACTGTTTTCGGTTCGGCAGGCCGGCGCGATGAGGCAAAGCGGGCAGCCCAAGGCGAAGTAGCAGGTCGTTACTGTGATGTTGTTATAGCAACCGAAGAAGATGATCGAGATATGGATGGCATGGCTATTTTAGAGCAAATTGCTTCAGGGGCTGAGAGTGCCGGCAAAAAGCGCGATGAAAGTCTATTCCTTATTCATGAACGTGAAGCGGCCGTGCAAGCAGCAATCGATATCGCCAAGACAGGAGACATAGTTCTGCTGCTGGGTAAGGGACATGAGAAATCAATTCTCGGTAATGGGCCAGAGGCTGCTCAACTCCGTCATTTGGTTCAGAATGACGATGATCCAAAGCGAGTAATAAAACGAGACTACGATGAGGTTGGTGTGGCTCGAGCTGCTCTAAGAAGACGTTTAGGCAAACCGTTTGTCGTTGCCACGGTAAGTTCGGTGCCCGAACCTAAGGGCAAGCTCTCAGGCATTATCAAGCGTTAGAGTAGTGCAGCGAATATAGCCGCCACCCTTGCCCAGCTCACGTACCTCTGGAGTTAAGGTTTTTAGGCCTCGTTTTTCAAGCGCCTTTTTTAACTTTGGCGCGAACGCACTCATTATTACTGTTTCGCCTGTGCTCACGAGGTTACACGCAAAAGCTTTCTTGGCTTCCTTTAGAGATACCTCTATCTTTTCTAAAGGAAGCGCACGAATCTTGGCGGCGCTCTCTTTCATAAAAGCTTCAGGACACCATGCGATCAGATCGTCACGGATAACAGCAAGAGCCAGGTCGATGTCGTAGTAGTAGCTGTCGGGCCAACCGGTAGTAGCATTGATTACCTCCTTACCTCGTCCAAATAGGCGACGCAAAGGCTTGGTTTGCAGACTAATAACTTCGTAACCAAGTGTCTGGGCAAGAAAGTCGTGCGCGGCAAGGTCGGTTCGATATACTGAACCACAGAAAAGATATTTCCCACAGGGCAGAGCATCTCCCTGACCGCTAAAACGAAGTTCATTGGGTACAAAGATAATTTCTTTACCCTCATTCTTGAGTACTTGAACAGCATATGTTTCTTCTGCTTTGCGTTTATTGGGCAGGCGTGACATGACAGCCTTATTCCCTCGACATAATGCCCAGTTAGCTGTATACACACCATCCTGACAATCAGGAGGAGCCGCTACTTGAGTTACAATGATGCCTGCTGACTCTAAAGCTTGCTTAATAGCTGCATGTTCGGCCTGGGCTTTTTCTATACTAACGGGAACATGCGAGTTCATGTACGCATTAATAGCGAATTGGTCGCTGAAGAACTCGGCACTGGACATAAGAACACGTTGATTTATAAGGGTCATTTTTATTCTTTAAAATATACCAATAAGTATGCCACATAAATGTGTGAAACAATAACTAAGTAAAACAAAGTATATTGTTTTACTTATTATATAATTTATGCTATAATATGCATCTATAAGTTATGGCTAAGTTCACTTTCGAAAATTTAGGTAAAGAAAGCTTCACCCAGGATGATGGTGCTGTCTGGACGGCTTTTTATGACCAGAGGAATCCGGATCAACGGTACCTTATCGTTACAAGTTCAGGGCGTGAACTTTTCTTGCATGGTGATCTTCCGTTCCGGGCCTTAAAGCGTGCATTTCATCAGTATCGTGCTGCTGAACAAGGACCAGGATCAAAAGATACCCGAGAGTTTTTGGGAAGTGGACAGCAGGCAGAGGTTTTTGGTCTGAATGCTAAACTCGCCGTTAGGGAAACGGGGGGCAACGAAACCTTCTATCACGCCCTTTCAGACCTTACTCGTCAGGATAGGCTCATTTCTATTGTGGAAGGTGGTTTACCACGATGGATCAATGTTCCCCATACCTATGCCCTTTATAGCGATACGGAAGCCGGCAGGCAGTATGCGCTAATGGATCGTATTGACTCTGGTGTCACGGTACAAGATATCGTTGATTTTGATGAAGTTAATAATCATTCGCAGCAGCGTGTACTAAAGGAACTAGGAAGAAAGCCTACAGAGCAAGATGCCTCAGAAATTGGCCGGCTCTTTGATAAGGCAGGAAATATCCTTAACACTGTGATTAGCGCACGTGGCTATGACCCTACTGAAATTTTGACTGACTGGCAAACAAGAAACGTGATTGTGGAGCCCTTGGCAACACCTGTTGGTGGCGAGTGGTACTCTCTGAATATCATTGACCAGAATTAGCCATTAGACCTGCTACAATACCTCTCAGTAAGAGGAAGGTAATCGATGCCAGATTTAACAAGCATTTTTAAAGCATACGATGTTCGAGGCAAGGTGGGGAGTGAATTAACACCAGAATCCGTAGAAACTATTGGTCGAGCATTTGGGGATTGGTTGCCAGGTGAGGGTGCGGTGGCAGTCGGTCATGACATGCGACCAGATAGTGCGAGCCTTGCCGAGGCGCTTATTAAAGGACTCGTTGCTCAAGGACGAGAAGTTATAAATATAGGTCAGGTAACCAGCGACATGATCTATTTTGCGGCTGGGCATCTTAAGCTTGCTGGTGGTGCCATGATTACGGCGAGTCACAATCCTGGGGAATATAACGGTATTAAATTCTGCGGGGAGGCTGCCAAGCCGATTGGTGAAGAATCAGGTCTTTTTGAAATACGTGATCGAGCTGTTAAGGGTGAATTTAGCGAAGCTCAACCAGGTTCGGTAAAGAAGCAAGAAGTAGCCGAAGATTGGATACAGCACGTACTTGGCTTTATTGATGCCGATAAGCTCACGGAGATGAAAATTGCTGTCGATGCCGGCAACGGTATGGCAGGTAAGATCTTTCCTGAACTTGAACCCTATGTGCCATGGGAAGTTAATGAAATGTACTTCGAACTTGATGGTACCTTCCCAAACCATATTGCTAATCCATTGGAGCCGAAAAACCTTGTAGATGTGCAGAAGGCGGTGAAAGAAGGTGGGTGTGATGCAGGTATTGCTTTTGATGGTGATGGCGACAGGGCGGTACTTATTGATGAAAAAGGCGAACCCCTTACTGGGACGGTCATGACAGCAATCCTCGCTGAGTATTTTCTTGCAAATAACCCCGGAGCAACTATTTTACACAACGCCATCTGCGGCCGGGCGGCGATAGAGGCAATTAAAGCTAATGGGGGCACGCCAGTACGTACCCGCGTAGGGCATTCATTTATTAAGGCGGATATGCGAACGCATAACGCAGTCTTTGCTGGCGAGCATAGTGGACATTATTACTTCAAAGATAACTTTAATGCCGATTCGGGCCTCATTGCTGCAGTTATCGGTCTGTATGTAACGAGCCTGAGCGGTAAAAAACTTTCTGAACTTGCTGAACCTTTCCGCAAGGCATACGTACAAATCCCAGAAACGAACTTTGAGGTGAGCGATAAAGACGCGGTGCTTAAGAAAATCTCTGAAACTTTTACCGAAGGTGAGCAAGACTGGCTTGATGGTCTTACTATTAACTTTACAGACGGCTGGGTAAATGTTCGCCCAAGTAACACTGAGCCGCTTTTACGCCTTAATGCTGAATGGAAGACGCAGGCAGCGCTTGATGAGATAGTTGCGAAAGTGAAAGCTATCATCCAGGCATAGAACTTGACCTGTTTTTGGCACTCATATATATTGAGTGCCAGCAGTTGGTGGCAGTTGCGAGAGTCACTAACTCATTCTGTATCTAAAGGGAGGTTTTTATGAATGTACCCATTACTCCGTTAGCGGATTATGTTGTAGCGGTTGCTGAAGAAGCGGAAAGTAAAACAGCAAGCGGTATTCTCTTGCCGGAAGCTGCTAAGGAAAAGCCAAAGTCAGTCAAGGTTGTCGCGGTGGGTGCGGGTGTTGATGGCGTAAAAGTAGGTGACAGAATCTTGTATAAGAATACCTACGAAGCAACTGATGTTAAGGTGGGCAAAGATGACTACGTCATTATTTATAAACAAAATATTATTGCGACGGTGAAATAAGGAGAGGTACATGGCTAAGAAAGTATTTTATGACGATGAAGCTCGCCAGCGCGTACTCGCTGGTGCAGAAATGTTATACAACGCCGTTCGCACAACAATGGGGCCAAAAGGCCGAAACGTTGTTATTGGTAAAAGCTATGGCAATCCAACTGTTACACATGACGGTGTTACGGTTGCGAAGGGTATAGAACTGCCTGAAGATGAAGAAACGCTAGGTTATAAAGTCGGCGCCGAACTTATAAAGCAAGCTGCAAACAAGATGAATGATGTGGCTGGAGACGGCACCACAACCGTTACTGTATTGACCTATCATATCTTGAATGAGGCCAATAAGTTAATTGCTGCCGGGCACAATCCTATGTTGCTTCGAAAGGGGCTTGAGGCGGCTGCCCAGGAAGCCTTAAAGGCTCTTGAGGGCATGCGTGAAGATATTGCGGGTAAAAAGAACCGCGTCGCTGAAGTGGCTACCATCTCCGCAGGAGATGCTGAAATTGGCAGGCTCATTGCCGGGGTAATTGAAAAAGTGGGTAAAGACGGAGTTGTTACTGTTGAAGAAGGTCAGGGCTTACAGCTCGAAAGTGAAGTGGTTGAAGGCTTTACCTTTGATCGTGGTTTCCTGAGCGCCTACATGGTAACCGATACAACTCGTATGGAAGCTGTTTATGACAAGCCGGCGATTCTTATAACTGACAGGAAAATCAGCAGTGTACAGGAAATCCTGCCAGTACTTGAGAAACTTGCTCAGTCAGGTAAAAAAGATCTCGTACTCATTGCTGATGATGTAGAAGGTGAAGCGTTAGCAACACTGATACTCAACCGTCTTAAAGGTGTTTTCAATACTATTGCCATCAAAGCGCCTGCTTTTGGTGATAAGCGGAAAGATATCCTCGAAGACATTGCTATCCTTACAGGCGGTGAGGTTATCTCTGAGGATCGGGGCATCACCTTTGAAACTGCAGAATTAAATATGCTTGGAACAGCTCGTAAGGTGATCGTTACAAAAGACGAAACTACCATTATTGAAGGTGCAGGGTCGGCTACGACGGTTAAGGCTCGTACAGCACAGATCAGCAAACAGGCAGAGGCTGCGAATAGTGAGTACGATAAAGAAAGTCTTGAGAAGCGTCGAGCTGCCTTAAGCGGCAAGGTTGCCGTGATCAAGGTAGGCGGTGCAACAGAGACCGAGATTGAGGAAAAGAAATTCCGCGTAGATGATGCAGTTCATGCAGTAAAAGCGGCGCTTGATGAGGGTATTGTACCGGGTGGTGGTGTAACGTTAATTAATCTTGCAACTATACTAGCAACCGACGACGATGATACTTCGGTTGCTGCCGGCAAGACGATTCTTAAAAATGCTCTTGAACAACCATTTAGAATCCTTCTTGCAAACGCTGGCCTTAATCCAGATGAGTGGCTACCCCTAGTTAAGAAAGGCAAGAAGGGTCAGGGTGTAGACGTCAATAATCCAAGTAGGCTGGTGGATCTTAAGACTGCTGGTGTCGTTGACCCTGCGCGTGTTACCAAGGAAGCCTTACAGAATGCGGCAAGTATTGCCGGCACAGCCATGACCATGGGTGCCCTCATTGTAGACGTACCAGAACCAAAGTCCGCCGCTCCTGATATGAGCGGTATGGGCGGTGGCATGGGAATGATGTAAGAAGAACATGGGCTTTCATCTGTAAACGAGCCTCTTTTGAGGCTCGTTTTATTGCGGAAAGCGCCAGTTTGTAGTATTATATACACTCTAACGGAGTTCATGTGATGGCACTATTTCGCCGCAATAAAACAGAGGCAGGGACAATTCCTGAATTACAGGAATACTACAATGCCGAGCGTCGTGAGCGGGCAAGCCTAGCCTGGCTTTTGGCATTAGTCTCTGTTGCATGCGTCGCATTAGTGCTTATCGGGCTCTTCTTTGGCGGTAGATGGCTTTATAACCGCCTTGCGGATAATATGGGCACCGAAACGGTCAGCGTAGAGACGACCGAGCAAAATGATACCGAGCCAGCAGAAGAGGCGCCCGTTGCTGAAACTGAAGATTCTGCACCACAAGGTGAGGCTAACACTGATGCAACTCCCCCTGCACAAACTACACCTACTCCTCAAACTCCTACGCCAACCCCAGCACCCACGCCAGCTCCGGCTCAGAATAACCCAGCTCCTGTAGCAGTTGCTCCGCGTGCAAATAGTAATCTACCACGTAGTGGTCCAGCTAGCATGCTTGCAATTTTTGCTGTCACAGCAGGCATTGCAACCCTGATTTATCAGGCTACAGTTCGTCGCAAGGCCTAAGTATTACTTGCCTGCTTCGTCGATCTTTTGAATGAGATCAAGCAATGCTTTTGCGCGAGCAGTGTCGTCTGTGAGAGCAATAGCAGCATCATGAGCCGCTTTAAGAAGACTCTGATCTTTTGTTGACTCATAAAGCATTGTGATAGTCTTGAGCTTTTCTTCTGGCGGTTGATCAAGATGTCCTACCAATGGGGATAGTTCTTTAAGGGTCTCTTCCTTTAGTTCAGCTAAATCAGCAGGGAGATCACTACTTGCTTCTGGTGCGGGTGCATCTACTGCAGGAGCCTCTGGTTCTGCGGGTGTCTCAGGAGCAGGCGTTTCTTCGACTTCAGGAGTCTCGGCCGCTTCTGGTGCGGGGGTTGGTTCGGTAGCTGCTTCAGAGGTTTCGGCAGAAAGGCTTGCAGCTGCATCCTGTAAAGCCTGAGCATCGTCGCTCGCTACTGCATCGGGAGCTGGGGTGTCTTGTGCTGGTGGATCGGCAGGGGTAGGAAGCGTTAACTCCTCATTGTCTGCTACAGATGCATCTGCCTGTGCCTGGTCATCTTGCTGTACCGGCTCAGTTGGTGTCATTACTTGTGGATCTGTGCGATCTGATTTATCGTGTCCGAACATGCCCGCCCCCTCTAATAAGTAGTATTTTGATGCTAGTATATAACATAAGTACCAAAAGGAGGAACTATCTTGCTTGATGACCTGAAATATATCCACGAGAAAGATGCACAGGATGTCCTAGGAGTGGCAGAGAAGCAATGGGAACAGCTTCAGCAAGTCTATGATATTCCTGAGTTATCTTCCGATATTGAAAATATTGTCTATGCAGGCATGGGTGGATCTGCATTGGCGGCAGAGCTGAGCAAAACATGGCCGGGCTATACAGTGCCTTTTGAAATTGTGCGAGGTTATGAAATTCCTGCGTATGTTTCTGCAAAAACCCTGTTTATTGCTGCGAGCTATTCTGGCAACACCGAAGAGACATTGGCAACGCTTTCTGCTGCTGAGTCTCGCGGAGCTCAGATAGCTATTATTACGTCGGGGGGCAAACTGGGTGATATTGCGAAGGAAAAGAAGTATCCATTTGCGCAATTACCAACCGGTTACGAACCGCGACATATAGCGCTTTATAATCTCAAGGCACTTGTGACCATATTGGAGCGAGCAGGGCAGAAAGTCGAAGAAGAGGAGGAACTCAAGAGTGCGCTTGATCTTCTTAAGAAATCGGTGACTCTTTGGCGGCCCGAGGTTCCTACTAGCCGCAATCCTGCGAAAGCCCTAGCGTTGGAGCTGGCAGGGAAGTCACCAGTAATCTATGGCGGTCCAAAATTATGGCCGGCCGCATACAAGTGGAAGATTAGCTTTAACGAGAATGCTAAGAATGTAGCCTGGTGTAATGCAATTCCTGAATTTAATCACAACGAGTTTATGGGATGGAGCAGTCACCCGGTTGATAAACCGTATGCAATTATTGAGTTACGTAGCTTTCTTGAACATTCGCGAATTGAAAAGAGATTTGAAGTCAGCAATCGTTTATTAAGTGGCCGATGGCCAGAGCCTCATGTTGTGTATGCAGAGGGTGAAAATATTTTGAGCCAGCTGTTGTGGACCGTGGCATTTGGTGATTTTGTTTCAACATACGTTGCATTGTTAAACGGGCTCAATCCGTTTCCTGTTGATCTTGTAGAGAAGTTAAAGAAGGAACTTAATTCATGAGTGACGCCCCTCAGTTTGACCCAAGTACTTTTACAAATAACCCCTATGTAAAACGAGTGGAGAAGCCCTGGGGATATGAGCTGCATTGGACGCCTGAAAACTTGCCTTACATGGGTAAAATCCTCCATATTAATGCTGGTGCACGGCTTAGCTTGCAAGTACATGATATCAAGCAAGAAAGCTGGACTTTATTTAAGGGCGAGGCCAAGGTTATCTGGGAAAATGATAAAGGCGAACTTATAGAAACAGTACTTCAGCCAGGCCAGGGATATACGTGCGCGGTGGGGCAGAAACATCGCTTAGCGGGAATAACTGATACGGATATTATCGAGGTATCTACTCCAGAAGTAGGAACTACATGGAGGCTGGATGATGACTACGCTCGGCCCCATGAGACCCCGGACCAACGCAAGAAAGAGCGTGGCGAACTATAAGTTATTCGTATCGCAATGATTCTATCGGATCTTTACGTGCTGCTTTAATGGCAGGTGCGGTACCAAATACAATGCCAATTGCAGCCGCAACGAGTACGGCTATACCAATAATAGGCAAGGTTGCTTCGGGGTGTAGATTAGTGGTGACCCGCAAAATAAAGTTAGCTGCGAGAGCGGTGATAACTCCCAAGATGCCCCCTACCAGACTCACTACAGAAGATTCAATCAAAAACTGGCTATATATCTGACGGTTTGTAGCGCCCAAAGATTTGCGTACTCCAATCTCGCGGGTTCGTTCGGTTACAGAAACAAACATAATGTTCATAATACCTATACCTCCCACGATGAGAGAGATAGCTGCAATGCCAGCAATAAAAGAGGTGGCCAGGGAAACTGTCCGACCGGCAAGGGCCAATGTTTCGTCCTGTGTAAGGACAGTAAAATCAATTTGTCCCCCATGATTTTCGGTAAGTTTCTGGGTAATTTCTTTAGCAATTTGATCGGTCACACCAGCATCAGCTGGCTTTACGAGAATCTGATAAATATTATGATTGTTCTCGGCAATGGTGCGTGCAATGGCATAAGGAATAAAGACGGCATTGTTAAGGTCATTGCCGTTTGTGATGATATTGCTGTCAAAAGTATCGAACACTCCGGTAACAACAAATTCTTGGCCACGTAGTACCATTATCTGACCAATCGGTACATTCTGTTGAAAGAGTTGTTCTGCAACGGTCTTCCCAATAATAGCAACATGCCGGCTGCTTTGGCTGGGACTGAAAAAGCTACCATATGAAACCTTCTGCTTAATTGTTTCGGGGAAATCAGGAGTGGTGCCTACCACAATACTTTCGTGCGTACGACCCTCTTTCGTAGTGGGTAGGGCAGAAATAATGCTCAATGGTACGGCTGCAGTTACATCGGGTGTTTTACTTGCTACGTGCACGTCTTGCTCAGTTAGAGAATTGGCAGAGATAGCCGCCAGGTAATTTACACGTTCAATAGATCCATCGGGCTTTCGATCTACCAATTTACCAGGGCGAATGGTAATAAGATTCTCACCCGTCGTTTTAATATTATTTGCTACTTGCCGACGAAGTCCTTCGCCAAGAGAAACTGCCGTAATGACAGAAGCGACGC
Source organism: uncultured Candidatus Saccharibacteria bacterium (assembly GCA_965231105.1). Taxonomy (GTDB): domain Bacteria; phylum Patescibacteriota; class Saccharimonadia; order Saccharimonadales; family JACDBH01. The sequence goes on from OZ246417.1 coordinate 768,214, forward strand.
CAATAATAATGCCGAGCATCGTAAGGAAACTTCGCGTTTTATTAACACGAATCGACTGCAGGGCCATACGTGCGTTGCGAGTAAGAAGTAGGGTCATGAGCGTTTCCTCGAAGTTTTCTTAGTACGAGAGGTCCGCGTTTTTTTCGGAGCTTTTCTCGCCTTTGGCGGTTTTTTATATACGGATTTACGCGAAGGGGCAGGTTTATCAGGAATCTCCTTCATATATAGTGAAATGCCTTCGAGCTGTTCTTCCTCATCTGTCTTTGGCTTTTCCTGACCACCTCGGCGAGCTCGTCTTGGTATTTCGCCAATTTTGGTCTGCTCGTCATAAACAATCCCTCCATCATGCATGTAGAGGACGCGGGTGGCGTAGCGAGTTAGTTCTGGATTGTGTGTAACCATAAGAATCGTGCTTCCAGTTGCATGAAGTTCGGCAAGTATTTCCATAACTACCTTACTCGCAGCACTATCCAAATTGCCTGTTGGTTCGTCCGCAATAATAAGGCTAGGGCTGTTAACAAGTGCTCGAGCAATTGCTACTCGTTGTGCCTGGCCGCCGCTTAGTGCTTTGGGTAGGAAGTATTCACGATCGCTCAGACCCACTTGCTCCAGTGCCTGAGAGGCTTGCTTAAGTCTGCGTACATGCGACATACCCCTATAGGCAAGCGGTAGGGCAACATTCTCAATAGCCGTAAGGCGAGGAAGAAGATTAAAGGACTGAAAAACGAAGCCTATATGATCTCGACGGGCTTTTGCTAGGCGGTTAGGACGAAGCCGTGAAACAATGCGGTTACTGAGGGTATACGTACCATGAGTGGGGCGGTCAAGAAGGCCAATAATATTAAGCAATGAGGATTTGCCAGAGCCCGAGGGGCCCATAATGGCAACAAATTCACCCTTTTCAATAGTGAGACTTACTTCATCGAGCGCGACAGTTGTAGCATTACCAAAGCCGTAAATCTTAGAGACATCTTTTAGTTCAATTACAGCTGCCATAGTTGTTTTACTATACGAAGTTTGCTCATCTATTCGCAAGGTGTAATTGTAGTATTTTTTAGATATAATGAACCCTGATTACGGAGAGGTCGCATAGTGGCCTAGTGCGCCGCCTTGGAAAGGCGGTATGGGGGCAACTCCATCGAGGGTTCAAATCCCTCCCTCTCCGCCAAGTGAAAGAGGGATGTTATGAACGATCAGCAGATGGTATGGACAAAAATCAGCGAAAAACCATTTAAGGGCGCTTATAAAACTTATTTAACTCGTACGTTCAAACTGCCCGACGGCACCGAAGCCGACTTTGATGTGACCTATAATAAAAGTGGTAAGTTTAGCGGTTGTCTGGCGCTAACAAAAGATAAAAAGGTTATTGTATGTAAAGAATTTCGGGCGGGACCAGAGATTGTTACGTATGATCCGCCAATGGGTTTAGTTGACCCAGGTGAAGCAGAAAATGACGCGGTAAAACGTGAGCTTCGGGAAGAGACAGGCTATGAAGCAGGCGAATGGGTAGCTCTGACTCCCCAGGGGTACGCGCATAATCCGTATGCCGGGTCTATAGGCTACGCTTATTTGGCGCTAGATTGCGAAAAGAAGCACGAACAAGAACTTGGTGATCATGAGATTATTGAGGTGGTTACCATGTCTCTTAAAGATTTCATGAATCAAATGCTTCGTAAAGGTAGGGTATGCCATCCTGAAATTGCCTGGCTAGCAATTGACTATTTGCTGCAGCACCAAATGATTACGCTCGAAGACATTGCCGCCTAAACGCTAATAAAAAATCGCCAGTGCTTCTCGGTGGCTTTCGTTATGCCGATGCGCGGACTGCTTTGAACTTTAAACTTTGTTTTTGTCGGGGGAATAAGCTCCAGGCTTGTTGCTGTGATGAACTGGCTACTATAGGTTGGAGGAATAGCGAGGGCCTGAACAAGTGATCCAGGTCCGTTTGTAAGCCTACGTTCATCCTTAGTTTTGCGGTACGTCTTCATTAAATCTATGCCTCTTGTAGGTTTGAGCGCACGAATAAGTATGGCTTCTCCATGATCTTTTGGACCAGTAACAATATTTATGCACCAATGCATACCGTAGATAAAATACATGTAAATATGTCCGGCTTCTTCGAACATGGGAGCTGTTCGTTTAGTACGGCCCCGAAAGCTATGAGATGCCTCATCTTCTTCGGCGTAGGCTTCAGTCTCAATAATTATGCCACCAATATCTCCTGCCGGGGTATGGTGTATAAGTTCCCAGCCTAGCAAGTTTTGTGCTCCGCTTAAGGAGTTAGATAAATCAGGCAGCATACTTTTATCTTGTCATGGATAGGCGTACAGTGAAAGGTAGGGCAATGCAGAGGAGGCATTATGGAACAACAACTTTTCCATACCGCCATCGCCATGGTTGGCAGTGTGGTCGCGCAGGTCAAGTCAGAGGATATGCAAAAACCAACACCGTGCACCGAATGGAATGTGCATGATCTTTTAAATCATATTATTAATGAGATTGCATGGGTAAAACCACTGCTTGAAGGTAAAACTATAAAAGAAGTGGGAAATTTATTAGAAGGCGACTTGGTAGGCAGGGATCTGAATACTGCCTGGCAAATGTATACGGGCCAGGCTATAGAGGCGGCTACCATTACCGCAAGCGATGCGGTTGTTCATGTGTCTTCGGGGGATAAAACGGTAAAAGATTACTTAAATGAAGTAGCGGGTGATATTATCGTGCATGGCTGGGATCTCGCACGGGCCATTAATGCGTCATATAAGATTGACGATGATACAGTAGTAGCAGTATTGGATGCTACAAAAGACATGCTGCCAGCTGCAAGAAAAGCAGGAGAGGTTAAGGAGATGGTTGCGGTCTCTGAAGATGCCGGTGCAGAAGAAAGGTTATTAGCTGCATTTGGTCGTTCGATTATGTGGAAACCATGAAGCAAATTCTCACAGTACAAGACATTCAGTCACTTGGTACGATATTGGGCATCTGGGCGCATCCCGATGACGAGACATACACCATGGCTGGTATTATGGCGGCAGCTATACAAAATGGTCAAAGCGTTATCTGTATAACTGCAACTCGTGGAGAGGCAGGGGTGCAAGACGAAGCACGCTGGCCTGCCGTGCGATTGGGAGAAATTCGAACTGAAGAACTTAAAAATGCGCTAAAAGAGCTCGGCGTAACCAATCACCACTGGCTTGATTACCCTGATGGCGGTTGCAAGTTGGTTGATGAAGATGAAGCTACCGAGCGAATCGCGGAGCTTATTAAGAAGTATCAACCTGATAGTATTATGACCTTTGGTCCTGATGGCATGACTGGACATGAAGATCATAAGACTGTTTCAGGATGGGCTACTTTGGCAGCCGAAAAGGCGAGTAGCAAAGCTAAGGTGTATCACTCTATTCAAACCAAGGAACAATATGAGGCAATGCTCGCAGCAGATCAGCAGTTTAATATCTACTTTAATACGCAAAATCCCGCCACCTGTGCGCGTGATGAATGCGCAATATATTTTGAGCTTGATGACGCTCTGTATGAACGCAAACAAGCAGCCTTTTATGCCATGCCGTCACAAACTGAAGCAATGTTTAAAGTGTTTGGAGGCAGTCTACGGCTAGGCGTAGGTACAGAGGCATTTAGAGAGGCTAAGCTCTAGTGCTCAGCAATTTAAAAAGAGATTTACGTGCTGCGGCTAATCCTGAAAAGGCCGCTTTTTTTCCGCGTTTCTTTAAAGCCGGACCAGGCGAGTATGCAGAAGGAGATAAATTCTTAGGTGTAACTGTGCCGATGCAACGGCTTATAGCTAAGAAATATAAAGACCTCCGGCTAGATGATGTTGAAAAGCTCATTATGAGCCCCTGGCACGAAGAAAGATTAACAGGATTGTTCATACTGGTTGCCGCATACAAACGAGGTGAACCTGCGAATAAAAAAGAGATCTATGATTTCTATCTTACCCATACGACTCATATCAATAACTGGGATCTGGTTGATAGCAGTGCCGAGTTTATCGTTGGGCCATATCTTAATGATCGGCCCGATAAAATGAAGGTCTTAATAGGATTGGCTCGGTCTTCAAGTTTATGGGAGCGTCGAATTGCTATGCTCAGTACTTTTAACTACATCAAGCAGGGAAGGCCGGACGAAGCATTGATCATTGCTGAGGCGCTTTTGCAAGATAAGCACGATCTTATCCAAAAAGCCGTAGGATGGATGTTACGCGAAGTTGGAAAGCGGTGTGACAGAGAATTGCTAATAGACTTTCTTGCACGTCACTACAAGTCTATGCCACGTACGACGCTTCGCTATGCAATTGAACATTTTGATGCACCAAAGCGATTGAGCTACCTGAAAGGCGAGATCTAAAGTCTTACAACGCTGCTTTAAGTTCAGCGATCATAGGGGCAAATGCATCGCTTTTGGTGTCATCATTCCACTCGCCAAACTCGTTGAATGCGGCGTAAACATGAGGAATATGTACGGCATCGTGCAGTGGAATGGCACGCAGCTCAATAATTACTTGGCGCAATTGCTCAACGGCGCGAATACCACCTGAAATAGCTCCGTAGCTTACAAAGGCAATAGGTTTACCGCCCCATTGCTTACTACCGACCCAATCGATGGCATTTTTCATAATAGCCGTGTAGCCGTGGTTATATTCAGGGGTAACAAAAACATAGCCGTCGTACTCACCAACTTTATCAGCCCAGGCTTGGCCCTTAGGGTTTTTATAACTACCGCCAGTGTTGTTAATAGTGTTTGGTGACATTGGCTCGTTAAAGAAAGGGAGCTCTAGATCAACTGGATCCACTACATCCCACTGAATCTCGGTATGCTTATCAAACTCTTTTTGTAGTTGCTTTAGAACGTTATCGGCAGCCCTGCCTTCGCGGGCACTACCTAATAGAACCATAACTTTTGGCATTATTTTCCCCTTATTTAAATTAAGTCTAAAGTTTGGCGGGATTGATCCCGAGAGTAGAGAACAGGTCGTGATTAAGTTCGTAAATCTTTTCGGTGCCTTCTTTTCTCTCAAGCAATACACCGGCATCCACCAGTTTCTTAAAGTGGTGACTCATAGCAGGCTGAGAAAGGGAAGAGTGGCTACTTACCTCACTGCAGCTGGCACAATCTTGCGGCTTAGTAGCGACAGTGCGCACAATATCCAGCCGAGTCTTATCTGCCAGTGCCTTAAAGACAGTTACGAACGTATCATCATGCATGAACATAGTATAATATAATCCAAATATTTAAATATGTAAATATATTTATATATAAACATGATTTCTACCCCTGTTTGCTATAATAAAATTTATGGCTCGTAGACAATTACGTGCACTGAAGCAATGGGAGATTATCTGGCCCTTACTCATCAGCAGTGGCGTGAGTGTCTTTCTGTTTGTTTGCCGAGCTATAGGCGGCGGAACAGATCGATACTGGTTTTTGCTATGGAATCTTTTTCTTGCATGGCTTCCAGTTGTTATAGCGCACTACCTTTACGATTGGCTTAAAACGGGACGCTGGTTATCCTGGCAAGGTATAGCCTTAAGTCTTTTATGGCTTGGTTTTTTGCCAAACAGTTTTTATTTAGTGAGCGATTTTGTGCATCTCCGAGTAACAGGAGAGGTAAGTCTGCTGTTTGACTCGGTCATGTTCTTTAGTTTTGCATGGAATGGGCTTCTTCTTGGCTTCTTAAGTGTTCTATTGGTGCATGCCGAGTTTGCAAAGCGCTTCAGGGACAGAACCGTACTTATAATAGTGGGTGCAATATTCTTACTATGTAGCTTTGCGATTTACTTAGGACGCAATCTGCAGTGGAATACATGGGATATCCTATTCGATCCTGCAGGCATTTTGTTTGATCTGTCCGATCGAATAGTGAGCCCTGCCTCATACCCTAATACCTTTACTACTACCTCTATCTTTTTTGTTTTATTAACCTCGCTCTACCTGACGGTTTTCCGTTTAATTCAAGCCGTGCGTCGCTATAAGGTCTAGGCACACCTCTGATATACTGACGATAACATGAAAGAATTACAGGAGCGGATCGGAGCAATCATAAAAGATGTGTACAACGAAGATGTTGTAGCGGTGCTGACGCGTCCTGATGAACAATTTGGTGACTATGCGACGAATGTAGCTATGCAATTGGCGGGCAGATTACAAAAAAATCCCCGTGAGATCGCTGAAACGATAGCCAGTAGATTACAGGGTGAAATGATAGCAAAAGCAGAGGTTGCAGGCCCTGGATTTATTAACCTTACCTTGCAAGATGACGTATTGGTTACTCAGCTAACCACAGCATCAAGCAAACCACTAGCGGGCAATGTGGTGGTAGCCGAGTATTCAGATCCTAATCCCTTTAAAGTGCTCCATGCGGGGCATTTGTATACCAGCGTTGTGGGGGATGCTATTGCAAACTTGCTCGAACAGGCAGGCGCAGAAGTACATCGGGTTAATTTTGGTGGTGATGTAGGACTGCATGTCGGGAAGACGATGTGGGCAATCTTGGAGGAACTTGGTGGCGAAAATCCGGAAAAGCTTGAGGGAATTCCAGAAAATGAGCGGTCGGAATGGATGGCAGCCGCTTACATAAGAGGGACGAATGCATACGAAGAAGATGAGGCTGCTAAACAAGAAATAATTGCATTAAACAAACGGGTGTATGCACTGCATACCGAGAATGATCACGATTCAGCACTCGCTCGTATTTACTGGACAACCAGACAGTGGAGTTATGACTACTTTGATGCCTTCTATGCCCGCATAGGTACTGAGTTCGAAAAGTATTATCCAGAAAGTGCGGTTGCGGGGCTTGGTTTACAGACGGTACAAGAGCAGCTGGAAAAGGGTGTATTTCAACAGTCTAACGGTGCGGTGGTATTTGTGGGTGAAGATCACGGCTTGCACACCCGGGTCTTTATTAACTCAGAAGGCATTCCTACGTACGAAGCCAAAGATGTAGGTCTCATTATGACCAAATGGCAGGACTATCATTTTGATAAGTCCGTTGTTATTACGGGCAATGAGCAACAACAGTATATGGAAGTGGTATTAAAGGCGGTTGAACAGTTTGCCCCTGAGTTAGTCGAAGCCACTGCTCACCTTACGCATGGCATTGTGAAGTTACAGGGTGGGGTAAAGATGAGCTCACGTAAAGGTAATATCCTGCGTGCGGTAGATGTGCTTAATGCTGCGGCTGAAGCTAATAAAGCAGCTACTGGTAAGGATGACGAAGTGGTGGTGCTTGGGGCTGTGAAGTATGCCTTTCTAAAGCAGCGGACGGGCGGTGATATTATTTATGATCCGAAAGAATCAGTTTCCATCGAAGGTAATAGTGGGCCTTACCTTCAGTACGCACATGCACGTGCTCGAAGCATTCTACGTAAGGCGGATTTCAAAGAACTCGTGCGTGAGACAGAGTCGTTTGAGGCAGGAGAGCGCGCCTTGGCAAGGAAATTAAGTGAGTATCAAGAAGTGGTGGAGCGGGCTACCGAAGAGCTCATGCCGCACCATATAGCCACATACTTGTATGAGCTTGCCCAAACATTTAATCGTTTTTATGAGAATAACAGGGTTATTGATGATCCTCGTCAGGCACTCAGGCTCAATCTTGTTGCTATCTATGCTGATATTCTAAAACGCGGGCTGAAGTTGCTGGGCATTACTGCGCCCGAACAAATGTAGTTCTCTTATCGCGAGATTTTGCTATGCTGAAGTAATAAAGGGAGTTTTACATACTATGACTGCAAAAAAGGCCCCAACAACGCGAGAAATAGCGAATGATCTCGTAGAAAAGGCAAAAGAGGACGTACTTGAGCAAGAAAAGAAGCGGATTGCTAATCAGGCAAAGGGTTTTATGGATTTTGTCCGTACACAAGGAGTGGTCGGGCTCGCAGTTGGTTTAGCAATCGGTACTCAGGCGTCGGAACTAGTCAAATCAATTGTTGGTGCGCTGATTACGCCCTTTGTAGATTTACTTGTGGGTAAAGAAGGTCTCAAGGGGCTCTCCTATACGCTCACTGTAGGTGACCGTTCAGGCACTTTTGCAGTTGGCTTGCTCATAGATTCACTGATTCGTTTCTTAGCAATCGCGTTTGTTATCTATTTTGTTGTGAAGGGTTTAAAACTCGATCGACTTGATAAGAAAAAAGAAGAAAAATAAGCGTATACTTAGGGCTATAACAAAGGGGGATCTATGTATATCATCAAAGTCCTGAAGCGCCGAGACGCGTCTTCAGTAATAGTTGCTGTGTTTATTGCATTCGCACTCACTACCTGGCTACCATCTTTGCTGGGTAGATTGTCTGGCTGGATATCGGGTATTTCAGATGGACAATATTACTCCTACAGCATGCCAGGAGCAGATTGGCAGACGACATATTTACAGCCAACAGTATTCTTCTTGTTGCAGCTTTTAGCACTCGAAGTTTTGCTTCGCTTGGTTGTGTGGATCCATCCAATCTTTGTAAGAAAATCGAAGTAATTTTAGCGTAACCGCAGCGTATAATGGGGCTATGGACATGCCTCAAACAGATGATGAGTGGAAGAAAAAGTTAACTCCTGAACAGTATGCTGTCTTGCGCGAAAAAGGTACAGAAACGCCCTTCACCGGCAAGCTTCTCCATAATGATAAGGGTGGGGACTATACATGTGCCGCGTGCGGAACAAAGTTATTTGATAGTGATACGAAGTTCGATAGCGGAACTGGCTGGCCAAGTTTTTATGATCCTGCCAACACAAAGGCAGTACAGCTTATAGAAGATACATCACACGGTATGCACCGTGTTGAGGTCCAGTGTGCAGTGTGCGGTGGCCACCTCGGCCACGTCTTTAATGATGCCCCGGATCAGCCAACAGGTATGCGGTTCTGTATTAATTCATGTGCGCTCGATTTTAAGCCAAAGGATTCATAGATAAGGGAAATAACCTAAACCAAAAGGAGGGGCCATGACCATAGCAACAGACGAGAAGGAATTATCAGTGATCCTTCATGGTCGAGAGCAGCTGTGGGCGGTTCGTGCTAAGGTTCGGGTTCCAAAAGAGACTATTACCGGTATGCGTTTCGAGAAGTCTTTTAAGGATTGGCGAAAGTGGGAAGTGCGTATGCCTGGTGCGAGTGCACCCAAGCTCCTTATCGCGGGTTCCTTTTGGACAGAGGAGGGTTGGGACTTTATGTATGTACGTAAACCCCGCGGTTTTTATAAGCCAACAGCAGAGAATGTATTAGTTATAGAAACAGATCAGAATCGATATTGCCGGATAATAGTGAGCTGTGAAGAAGATGAAGCTAAAAAAATAATTAGCTGGTGGCAAAAGAAGCCAAAAAAAGTTAAAGGTTAAAGAATTCTTCGAGAGTTTGAACATTCTGTTTCTTAAGTTCAGCGGCAAGTTCTGTACCAATGTAGCGAATATGCCACGGCTCAGCACGGTAACCAGTAACCGATTCTTTGCCGGCAACATATCGAACGATAAAGCCGTAGGTGTGCGCATTTGCAGCTACCCATTTACCTTCGGCGGTATCACCAAAACAATCTTCAATACCGCATCCGCCTCCGCCAATATCAATGGCAAGTCCTGTCTGGTGTTCGCTGTATCCGGGCTTTGCGCTTTGCGTATCAGCGACGGCTTGTCCATAGGTAGCCACTTCTTTGTTATAGACACTGACCTGGGTTTGATAGGAACGATAGGCACTGAGGGGCTGAATAGTGAGGCCGGCAACTTTTGCGGCAGCCACCAGCTCAGCAAACTTATCCGCTGCTTCTTTGCGGAGCTGCTCGCCATTTCCAACTGATACAAGGTCACCTGGAGCGTAGGCAAGGGGATTTAAAGGGTGGGTCTTATTGGCAATAACCCAAATACTGCCAGGATTAGTGGTGGAGAATTTCGTTTTATCAAATGCTGGGGGCTGCTGAGTTTGTTGCTGGTTTGAAGGAGTGTTAGTCGTTTGCTGAGGGTTTGTATCTGTTTCGGTGGCTTTTCTGAAGTTCCGTGAATGTAATTCACGCCAACCCAAACCAGCAAAAACGATAAGTAAGAGAATACCCAAAAGGGTTAAAAATTTCTTTGGCACAAACTTATTGTACAATATGCGTGATGAGTAAAGATGTAACGGTACCCGCCAAGCTTCTTTGGATGGACTTGGAATATACGGATTTTGACTATCCCGATGCCTATGTATTAGAGGTATCAGTCGAAATTACTGATTTTAATTTTGTCACGCTTGGTAGCTATGAGGCCTGTATTAAGAATGATCCTAAAAAACTGGTACAGCGTTTTAAACTCAATACCTTTTGGCAACAGTATCCAGAAAACAGAGACCACTTCTTAAAGAATACCGAGAAGGGCAAGCCGTTAGTGCAAGTTGAAAAAGAGCTCATCGCTCTTGTTGAGGAGCATTTTGGTTCTGAGCCAGCTATCTTGGCAGGCAATTCGATTCATTCAGATCGTGCGGTATTAAAAGCGCATATGCCAGAACTTGATCTGAAACTACACTATCGCATGCTTGATGTTTCGAGTCTCAAGATCCTCATGCAAGGCAAGTACGGTGTGTTTTATGACAAAAACAATACTCATCGTGCCTATGATGATATTCAGGCTTCTATTGCTGAACTACAATTTTATCTCGACTGGTTTGCCAAAGAGGGCAAATAATGGACCACAAAACCGTCGAAGAATATATCCTGAGCATGCCCAATAGTTATTTAGACTATCCTTTTGGCAAGGATGTGGCTGTTTATAAAACGGGGCCAAGGGGTGATGGGAAAATGTTTGCTCTTATCGCCGAGGGGCATGAACCAGTGCAACTTAGTCTTAAGTGTGACCCTCTCCTCGCGACGACGCTACGTGAGCGGTATGAGAGTGTTATGCCTGGGTACCACCTCAATAAGAAGCACTGGAATACAATACTTCTAACAGGGCAGTTAACGTGGGAAGAAATCAAAGATCTCATTCGCCACAGCTATCAATTAGTAGCTGGCCTACAGTAAGAGTGTATTTGTAGAATCGAAAAACTTCTTCAGAAGTTCTTTAGTTTTAGCGCTGCTTGCTGCGGTATGGCTTCTCTCGATCTCGGCTTTATAGGTGTTGAGATATGCCCGCATGATCTCATTAAATGTCTCGTTATAGTTATTACTCTTAGATGCAGTGCTTAACTCTGAATCTGTGCGTGTGCTTTTACGGCTCGCTAAAATCTCAGGAGACACTTTCGTTTTTGCATTACCTAGAAGAGTAATAAGCTCACGCTGTTCTGAGCTGACGGCTGATTTAATTGTTTGAGCAAAAGCTGTTACTGATGGGTCAGTTGCATTTTTGATGCCCGCATCTGCAACTCGAACAATTTCTTGTTGCTGGGCAGTAACTCCAAGCAATAACTGTGCAGCACTATCCTTATTGCCGAAGAGCAGAGAGGAGGCAAGAATGAAAAGCGTGATAAGAACGATCCCACCACCTATAAGTACGAGTATGCGTGACTTTAGTCCATTTCCGCCACCGCCTCCACTGAGCACTTTCTTCTTTTGCTGATGTTGAGTGTCCATAATAAACCCATAAGGATTATGGCCTTCAGGATTAACTGGCGGCAGACCAGTATCATTCGGATTCATACATTCAAGCATAACAAATATTAGATAGAGACGATAGTAGGGCGAGGAAACATAATTGACAATTAAGCATAAGTATGATAGATTTATTTCTGAAATTCATAAAAATAAAAAGGCAAAATAATGACAGAAAATCAGCAAACAGTAGAGGCTACAGCAGACATTGATCCAGATACCGCTTTTGCTCTCGGTAAAATTAGTTTAGAAGACCATAGGGAGGCTGTTAAGGGCCGCGCGATTCCTCAGCATATCCTTGATGCCTATAATGCAAAGCCAAGTGCGCAGCCGAGCATCAATCCAGATCTTTTAAATACTCCTCGCTAGGTTAAAGCCCTTAAGCTGTACCCTGAGCCCTGAACGCTGTACCCTAGTAGTATGGATGCGGTTTCTGAGGTAAAGGCGAGGCTTAGTATTGAGGATGTTATTTCTGAATACGTTCAGTTAAAGCGTTCTGGTCGCAATCTAAAAGGTCTTAGTCCTTTTGGTAATGAAAAGACGCCAAGCTTTATGGTTAGCCCAGAAAAACAAATCTGGCACGACTTTTCTTCGGGTAAGGGCGGTGACATGTTTACCTTTATTCAAGAGGTAGAAGGCCTGGACTTTAAGCAGACTCTTGAGTTGCTTGCTCGCAAGGCGGGTGTTGATTTAGAACAGTTCCGTGGTACCGGGGGAAGCAACAGCAAGCATAAAGAGCGATTATACGAAGCCCTTGAATTAGCAGCGAAGTTTTATCAGGTACAACTCAAAATTTCTCGTCCAGCTCTTGAGTATTTACTTAAAAAGCGAGCATTTACAAAGGATACAATTCTCAAGTTTCGTCTTGGGTATTCACCCAATAACGGAGATGCACTGTACTCTTTCTTAAAGAGCAAAAAATTTAAAGATGATGAGCTACAGCAGGCCGGACTTATAACGAAACGCTACAAATATCCAGGCGATATGTTTCGAGGAAGAGTTATGGTACCTCTAGGTGATGCCCAAGGGCGTGTGGTGGGCTTTACGGCACGATTATTACAAGATGATCCTAATGCGCCAAAGTATATAAATACTCCCAGTACACTCCTGTATGACAAGGGCAGGCAAGTATATGGTTTACACCATGCTAAGGAAGCTATCCGCAAAGAAGGATTTGCGGTAGTCGTAGAAGGAAACCTCGATGTTATCGCCAGTCACCAAGCGGGAATCAGCAATGTGGTAGCGGCCGCCGGTACTGCCCTTACCGAAAATCACCTGAAGAGCTTAAGTCGATTTGCAAGTGATGTGCGTTTTGCGTTTGATGCCGATCGGGCGGGTATTAATGCGACGGAGCGAGCTATACCGTTAGCGCAGAAGGTAGGGGTGAATGTTAGTATTATCACCATTCCAGACGGTAAAGATCCGGATGAGCTCGTGCGCAAGGACCCTAAACTTTGGGAGCAGGCAATTGCGAAGCATCAATATGCAGTAGACTGGCTCATTGATCGCTACAAAGCAGTACTCAATATTGAGAGTGGGCAGGGCAAGCGGCAGTTTACTGATGTTGTGTTGGCCATTCTCCGGAATTTGTCTGATTCCGTTGAACAAGACCATTATGTGGCGGAGCTTGCTCATATTATAGGCGTGAGCAAAAAGGCGGTGAGTACGAAATTACATGAGCAAAAGGGTGCTACAGAGCCGCGGCTTAAAAGAACAGTTACGCCTGTTGTCGAGACAAAGGAAATGATGGAGCAGCGTAAAACGGAACAACGGATGCTTGCGCTATTGCTCATGCACCAAAAACTGCGGAACGAAGTGACGTTGTTGGATACAGATATGTTTATGCAGACTGAAGCACAGAAGCTTTTCGATTTCCTAAAAGAACATCCCGATTTTAAAGGCGACAGTAAAGCAACCACTGAGCTAACGACCATTGGCGATTATGTGAAAATTGTAGTATTATATTATGAAGAACTCTACCGGAACCTCGAGTTTGTTGAACTTCATTACGAAGTCGCTCGATTGCAGGAACGACTGGTAGGCAGATATGTCAAAGATCAAAAACAACATGTCCGCGAGAAGCTAGAGTCTGCTTCCGAAACGGACCAGCGTGCATTATTGGAAGAAGATAAAAGACTCAACACACTACTAAAAGAAGCGAAGGGATATGAGCGTGCCTAAGAAGACAGATAAACAAGATAAGCCGACCAAGCCAATCAAACAGGAAGATGGTGCAGCTGCATTGCAGGCAGTAAAGGAAAAACTGCTTGAGAAGGCAAAGAAAGCGGGCAAGATTGATCAGCGAGAAATCTTTGCCTCCATTCCTGACACTCCAGAAAATATTGATATTTTGGATACGCTCTATAGCGAATTAACTGATGCCGGTGTAGAACTTATAGGTGCGACCGAACCAAGTCCTGAAGAATTCTCAGATGAATGGGTGGCAGAAGACGAAGAAGAGATTGTTCTTGATGATCATGTCTATCTTGATGACATTGCCGATGACTCTGTCCGTTTATACCTTCGTGAAATTGGTAAGATTCCGCTTCTTAAAGCCGAGGAAGAGTTGGCGCTTGCAAAGCGTGTTGTCGCGGGCGACAAAGATGCGAAAGATCAGATGGCAGAGGCTAATATGCGTCTCGTGGTTTCAATCGCGAAGCGCTATGTAGGTCGTGGTCTGGATTTACTTGACCTTATCCAGGAAGGTAATACCGGCCTGCTTCGTGCGGTTGAAAAGTTTGACCCTGATAAGGGCTTTAAGTTTTCTACCTATGCAACGTGGTGGATTCGCCAAGCTATTACCCGTGCTATTGCTGACCAGGCTCGTACTATCCGTATTCCCGTGCACATGGTTGAGACTATTAACAAGTTGCTTCGTACCCAGCGTCGCTTAACGCAAGAGTTTAACCGTGAGCCAACCAACGAAGAAATTGCCAAAGAGATGGAAATCGAAGTTGAGAAGGTCGAGCACATTATGAAGATTAAGCAGGATATTTCTTCGCTTGATGCTTCAGTGCGTGACGATGAAGAAGACTCAGTACTCGGTGATTTTATCGAAGACGAAGACACGGTGTCTCCAGAAGAATCAGCTGCAGGACAACTCTTAAAAGAGCAGGTAAAAGGTCTTCTCGGTTCATTAACTGAACGTGAACAAAAGATACTAAAGCTTCGCTTTGGGCTGGAAGATGGCAAGTCTCATACGCTCGAAGAAGTAGGTCAGGAATTTTCTGTGACCCGTGAACGTATCCGTCAGATTGAAGCTAAGGCCCTTGCTAAGCTTCGTAAGCATAAAGACTCTAAGAAACTACTAGACTACATAAAGTAATGAAAATTATTGGTATCTCTGGCACGAATGGCTCGGGCAAAGACACTATAGGCCATATGCTTAGCGAAAGGCATGGATGGTTGTTTGTCTCTGTATCGGACCTTCTTCGTGATGAGGCTCGTAAGCGTGGACAGCCCGTTGAACGTGAAGTGCTCAGCTCAATTAGTGCTGAATGGCGCCGTAAAGGTGGTCTAGGTGCCCTTATTGATAAGGCAGTAGAGCTTTTTGAATCACAAGAAGGTGCATACAAGGGTCTAGCCATTGCAAGTTTGCGTAATCCTGGTGAGGCAGATCGAGTCCATGCATTAAAAGGGCTTGTTGTATGGTCTGACGCAGATCCGCGGGTTCGATATGATCGCATTCAGGCAAATGCCTTGAATCGGGGCAGAAAAGAAGAAGATACGAAAACGTTTGAACAATTCCTTAATGAAGAAGAAGCCGAAATGAAGCGTTCAGGGGATGAAGCAACACTCGACATGTCTGCGGTAAAAGAACGGTCTGACATTTTTCTCGAGAACAATGATAATGACATTGATGCCTTCAAAGACTACGTAGAACAGGATCTGTCCTATACGGGTTTTATTGAACTCTAGTTGCTCGGAATTACATTAGCGGGCTATTATCTAGAAGCAGATGGCGGAGAAAAAACTTAAATATAGTGAAGTACCACAAGCGCTTGGCTATGTTATTCGTACGATCTGGAATATTTCTCCAGCCTATGTGCTCATCTCGCTCTTACAGCAGATAAAAGATCGGCTTGTGCCGTACGCGACACTCTTTATTGCGGCAGCCATAACAAGCAAGCTGCCGTCTATTATTAATAATGAAACTGAATTTCGTAGTATCGTTACGCTTTCGGCTTTGGCGCTCATTATCGAGCTTAGCTCACGATTACTTGACTTACTTGTTAATAAAACCAAGGTCCGTGCTGAAGCGAAAGTGGCGATTATCATGCGAGAGCATTTTTATTCTCGTTATGCCCGCTTGCCGTATCACCTCTATGAGGATAAGGACGTTATTGATGCTTTCAACTATGCCGATGAGTTTATGTATCGTTTTAGCCAATTTGGGCTGTATCAGATTGCGCGCTCAGTAGGCAGTGTTATTGAATTTATCACCGCTACCGTAGCGCTTGTGGCTGTCGCGTGGTACATGCCATTACTCTTACTTATTCTTATGCCATTTCTGCTCCGTTCCATTTTTCGTATTAATCGTGAAAATGCCCGAATTTATCGTGATAATCGTCCGGCACAACGGCGAGTTTGGACTATCGAGCGACAATTTTATCCTCGTTACATTAAAGAAACGCGACTCTACGGAGTGGTTGAACATTTCTTAGGTGAACGACGAAAACTTTCTGAAAGCATGAATCGCAAGGAACAGGAGATCAGTTTTCGGCGAGATCGCCTGAATTTCTTGCAGGAGGGTGAAATCCAGATAGCAAGTTTTATCGCAACTATCATTGCGCTGTGGCGTATTGCATTTCAAGGTGCACCACTGGGTATATTTGTACTCGCACAACAGCTGACAAGTCGTGCTGGTAATGCCATTGATACATTGTTCTCTGAACTCGGTCGCTTCGATGAGGATCTCTATGGGTTTTCTGAGTATCGATATATCACCGAAGAGCTACAACCCAGAGAAGATATTGGCTTAGAGAAAGTTCCACCAAAACCAGATATCTCCATTGAAAATCTTACTTTTAGCTATCCAGAATCTAGAACTCCCGCCCTTAAAGACATAACCCTTGCTATCCCGTACGGTATGTCAATTGCAGTTGTGGGTGAAAACGGCAGCGGTAAAACTACACTCACTCGATTGCTGCTCGGCTTGTACCGGCCGCAAGAAGGTGAGATTCGCCTAAATGGCAAACCTGCAGCTAGTTATGAAGAGGCGAGTTGGTTGCGTAAGGCGGGTGTTTTGTTGCAAGATTTTGGGCTTAATGAAGATATAACAATCAGGGAAGCAGTGTGGATTGGTGATATTCATAAGCCACGTGACGACACACTGATATGGCAAGCACTCGAGCATGCGGAACTTAAGAAGACTATTGAAGAGCTGCCACATAAACTTGATACATACTTAGGTAAGTGGATTGACGAAGAAAAAGGCACCGAACTTTCTGGCGGACAATTACAACGTTTGGCAATTGCGCGTACGCTGTTCCGAAATCCGGAAATACTCATTCTCGATGAACCAACTTCAGCCGTAGATGCGAATGCAGAAGAGCGTATTTTTAGTCGCTTGCAGACAGCTCGGAAAGATAAAACAACTATTTTCATCTCTCATCGCTTTAGTACTGTACGTCGAGCGAAGTACATCATCGTACTTGATAACGGTAGACTGAAAGAGCAGGGTACTCATGAGGAGTTGATGAAGCGCAGAGGACTGTATCATGAGATGTTTACAAAGCAGGCCGAGGGCTACCTCTAGATCTTTGACATAACATTGACAAATAATCATAAGTATGATAAATTTACATCTGTAGATATAAAACATACAGATGAACACGCATCATAATCAAGCACCGACACCAGCCGAACGAATGTTTCCTACTCCTCATATACAGGAAGCTCATGAGCCGATGCCCGTAATACCTGAAGTTGATGCGGCATATCTCGCAGCCCTTAACGCAGAACAGAAAGCCCTAAAAGCAGGTGCCGATCCCGAACTACTCCCACTATATGGTGGTGCTATCCGAATGGCCCGCGAGGCTCGAATGCGAACCACAGACTCCCTTACAGGGCTTTTAAACCGCGAGGGTTTACGTGAATGGTTTGAGCGATATAAGCCTGAAAAATTTGGTATTTTCTTTGGCGATGGTGATAACTTTGGTGAAATAAATAAAAAGCACGGCCATGACGTTGGTGACAGGGTCATTGGTTATATCGGTGAAAATTTTGCAAATAAGTTTCGTATCGGCGACGATCCAGTGAGAGTTGAAAAGCGTGCTCATCCAGAAGATAAAGATGCAGTGGGTCGTTTTAAGGGCTCAGGTGTGGG
This sequence comes from uncultured Candidatus Saccharibacteria bacterium, assembly GCA_965231105.1. GTDB lineage: Bacteria > Patescibacteriota > Saccharimonadia > Saccharimonadales > JACDBH01. Next base: position 786,097 of record OZ246417.1, read on the forward strand.
GCGTATGGGTGGTGACGAATTTTTGGGTATCGCAAACCTTACGCATGTTAAGCCTGGAGATGAACAAAAAGTAGTAGATATTATCAAGGGCCGTCTTAGTAACTTCGGGACTTATCACGATCCTAAAACTGGTCTTGAATTACCTATTAGCATTACAGCCGTCGGTATGGTGGGGCATGCCCGCGATAATAAATCACTCGACTTTTATAAAGGGCAGCTCGATCAAGAGCTTGTCCCAATCAAAGCAGCTCGTAAAGCTGGTCGATAACATATCCTTCAGTGGTCGCATCATTGCTAAAACAGCTTATTTCTGTTAAAATATAGCAAATGGAGAGACAAGGATCTGTGTTTGCTATTGCCGAAAAACCGGCTGAAGTTAGCCCTGATTGGTTAGGGTATCGTTTTATAGCTCCTTCGCGCCATGCAAGATCAGGCAAGCTATCTCCTCTCCATATTGAAAAATTACCAAACTCGCTCGTTATGGGTGTAGAAGAAGCCCACGAGGTTGAATTTTTGCTTGACTCGCCTTATGACTTCGCAATGGCAGGTTATGCTGAGATGCCGACCCCGAAAGACAAGAGCGCTTCGCTCTTAACTACGGTAGGCCAGCAACTACTGGGCAGAACAATCATGGCTGGTCAGCAGGCGGTATTGCAAAACCTTGCATCCGATGAAGAATCAAGACTTGGTATCACTCAAGCAGCCGATAAAGCGTGGGAACGGTTAGTCGATTCAAATGTGCGTTTAGTGAGTGCTATCGCGAAACGAGTTAGACGAGACATGCCTTTCCGGGATGCGCAACAGCAGGGATACCTTGGCCTTATGCAAGCTGCTCGAAAGTTTGATTATAGAAAAGGCTTCAGGTTTTCAACCTATGCTGACCCATGGATTAAACAGTTCATTGCTGTTGGAAGAGCAGAGAGTTCTTTCCAGATTAGCGTTAAACCTAAAGACGCTATAAAGCTTGATGAACTGCAGGACGTTACATCGCTGTTGGTTGAAAATGATATAGCTCCTACCAACTCCACGCTTGCTGAGGTGATCGGTTGCGAGGTTCCGGAAGTTTGGGAAAGAATGCATATGCGTGAAATGACTTCTCATCAAATATCCTTAAATTCACATGCTCGTGGGGATAGAGAGCTTATTGATACTCTGCCCGACGAATCAACATATTCCGTGTCGGGGGACAGGGAAAAAACAGAAGAAGTAGACACCTTACTTTTTGCCGCCATCAATGCCTTACCAGAAACTCACCGAGATATGTATATACAAAACCAAGCTCACGAAGTTTATTCTTCCGGAATTGGCAAATCAAAGGCGCGGGACGTGACTTTATTAGCGAAGGAACAAGGACTTCCTATTTCGATCGTAGAAGCAATGCTTGATGAAGCTAAATTCATGCTCGTACATCCTTCAAGTGGGCTTATTAGTGAAGTTGATCCTCGTGAAGACAGAGAAGGTTTTTATGATGCCGAGTGCGTAAATGAGCCCTATGAAGTATTCTTTACCGCTACCGCAGACCAGCCAGAGGCTCGTGCAGTAAGAGCTCAAATGTGTGGCTCCTGCGCTATGCAAGGAGCGTGTGAAAAGCTGGCCGTTGAATACGAAGCGACCGCTGGTTACTTTGGTAATGTCAACTTTGGTGCGAAAGACTCTCCCGGCTCCCTAGATTTACAGGCTACTTCGTAATTCATTAGACATTTAAATTAAGTTGTTCGCTCGGCTTCTTTTACGCTAGAATTAAGAATAAGCGTAATAGGTGTAGATGTGAGGAAGCTTAAGGGAGTATTTGCATCAGTTTTTGGTACGGCCGCCTTGGTTCTCTGTCAGGTGGCATTTCCTGTGTTCGCACATGCCTTTACCGGCGGAGTGGGTACTCTGAGTGATCCATATGAAATTTCTACCTGTGAAGAATTGCTTGATATAGATGATGATCTTGATGCCCATTACGAGCTTGTTAATACGATTAACTGCAATGCTATAGCGGACTTTGAGCCATTAGGGGATTATTCTGGCCCGGGTTTTTCAGGAATCCTTGAAGGTAACGGCTATACAATTGCGGACATCTTTATTGATCGTCCTACCGAAGATGGTGTTGGTCTTTTTGCGCTTATAGACGGAGGAGAAGTTCGTAATCTTACCATTGCTTTCTCGGAAGTGACTGGCGAGGACTACGTCGGAGCTCTTGCCGGCCTTACCACTGGAGGTACAGTTCTTACCAATGTGAAGGTTAAAGACACGGTTGTGAGGGGTGAAAATACTGTCGGGGGTATAAGTGGCAGCCTCGATGACACCACGGTAACGCGTGCGGTAGCGATTGATGTAGATGTTGCTGGTGCCGATGGTTTGGGAACAACCAATGACATTGGTGGAGCTTTCGGGGCGACCGACAACTCAGAGATTACTCGCTCACATAGTACCGGTACAGTAGTAGGCAACACTGAGAACTCCGGCTTATCTTCTTATACGGGCGGTCTCATTGGCCATGCGTATTCGGGCACAGCATTATCCGATAGTTATTCTCAAGTATCTGTAAGTGGAGATAATGACGTCGGAGGCGTACTGGGACTTATGGCTGGATCCGATGTCAGCCGTGTTTACTCGAGTGGTACCGTAGAGGGTGATCTCTCTGTGGGTGGTGTGACGGGCCGTTTGCTTAGTGGCACGCTTGAGTACAGCTTTGCGGCAGGGGAAATAACTGGCGTCAGTGAAGTGGGTGCTGTCGTGGGTACGACTGACAGTATCGCCGGAGGGGATATTGATGGTGTGGCCTTTGACGAATATCGTACCGGTGTGTCTGACTGTGTTGGAGAATCGCACATAAGCACTGTATGTGCTGGTATGAATGGGGGAAATATTGAACCTGATTATTTCTTTGTCCCAAGTGGTTTTGTGCCGTTTATCGGTTGGGATTTTGATGATGTTTGGCGAGTTCAAACCAACAATTTTCCAGTTCTTCAGAGTGAGCCAGGTGGCGTGGGTACTATACGAGTTACCCCAGGCCCTAATTCTTTAGTTGTTACCTGGGAAGAAGTCGATGATGATGGCGGTAATGCCGTTACCAGCTATGAAATTATGTATAAGGCAGAAAGTGCAACGTCCTTTACGACGGCTACGGGTATTTCTGCACTTACCTATACGATAACTGGACTTGCCCCATCTACTCAGGTTTTGGCACAGGTCAGGGCAGTGAATGCTCATGGTGGAGGAGAATGGTTGGGCTTCATTACCTTTACGAGCAACGCCGCACCGACAACGAGTAGTTCCGATCAGGCTGATAAAAAGACCAGCGCAAGTAGCTCAGATTCTGAAGCAACAGATACTGCTGTCGCTGAAGATGCAGTTCCAGTTAGTTCTGCTAATGACATTGCAGATACCACTTCAGATCCAGGGGCGGCAACCGAAACAACAGACACCGAAAAAGTTGGCTCAAAATCTGCCGTATACGGGGTAATTGCACTTGCCCTACTTGCTGCGGGAGGATATGCCCTTAGGGTCGTTCGACCCATGAAGCAGGGCTGATTTTATAACCTAACTAACTTTTGTCTCATCATCTATAATTACGCTCGCTTTACGAGGTAATTGGGGGTAGCCTTTATATGCACGAGCACCCTTGTCAACAAAAGACAGTAGTTGTCGAAAGGCTTCTGCAATCTGTGGACTTTCAATTACCATTCCCATGACCTCTTCACCAAATGAAATGATAGCCAGTTTGTTGCCATATACAGCCCATTCGACGGGGGCGGTATAATCTTCTGTGCGTAACCAGGTACGAGTGTTGCCGCTCTTTTTGTCGTGTTCCTTCCAGTCAACTCGGGCCTCCGGCGTATCAGGAGTGAGCATATGTCGGCTAATGGTTGAATGATTAAAGCGCGAACGAATAGCAGACATTTCATTAAAACTGCCAAAAAATGTAATGTCCGCAGGGGTGCGTACCATGGAAAGCGGAAGTTTTGTATTGAGTTGGTCGTCATACATACTCTCAATGCCTTCTTTGCCTTGAAAAAAACGTATAGCCGGGCGTTCAGAGTGGGCGAGATAATCATTTATGAGATTGGGGAGGCTGTTATTAAAGCGCTTTTCTGCTTCTTCGGCCCTCAGGCGTTGTTTCTTTATATGATCTACAAGTGCCGAGGGGTTATTAGCCCAGTAACGCAACTTTTTTTGACTATCGTCACGACTTGCAAGTCCTAATGATTCCAATTGCTCAAGAAGTTTATAGGTATTTGTGCGGCTTTCTTCAATGACTAAAGCAAGCTTTGGGGGAGTGCAAGGGCTATTTTTTACGAGAGCAGTGTACGTACTTGCTTGAGATTGTGTGAGGCCGGCCTCTTGCAAAATCTGTTCATTCATATCTTAAGTGTAGCATACTTCTGTAAAAATGTGAATATATATTTCACAAAATGTAGTAAAACAGATCATAAAGCAAAACATAATGGGGAATATAAGATTGACAATATCTCTCAAGGTAGGTATAGTATGACCTTTAGTTAATATTGAGGACATATGAAGACATTTGAATTTGGCACAAATGGTGCAGCGACAGTAACGCAAATGCGTGCTGGCGGAGAATATGGTAGCGGCTCCGAACAACTTGTCGATGGCAACATGATTCCGCGTTTGTGTGAATTTGCTGGTGCTGGTGCATGTGCCCAAGCCTGTCAACTAAAACTGCAGGGTAATCCTGAGCATCAGCCCAAACTGTGTGCTGAAGAAAATATTGTTGAGGCACTTGAAAATCTTACAGTTAATCCTGAAAACTTCGCTATGGTAGCCGCGACGAAAGATCGTGTAGGTTTTGGAGACAATATAGAAGAACTTGGCGCTTCGAAGCACGCTGACGGGTATACGGTTGTGCCTGAGTGTAACGCGTTTTTCTTCCGTCCTGGCATAGATAAAACTGTAAATCTTGGCCGACGATTAACAAATGTAGCTATGCGTATGGCGGACTGTGGGGACGTTGTATATTCATTCCAAGATTCGAAAGGTGATGATGTACTTGGCATTGCACACTTTTCGCGTACAAATATGCGCGGTCCATCTGCCTATGTGCATGAGCTAGATGGCAGGCAAGTAAGTTGGGGCGAATATGTATTGGGTAGTGCAATGAAACACTATGGTGCCGATCCTCAGTCTGTGAAAATAAAGCTTGTTGCTGCGGTTGAAGGCGAGAACTTCATCCATCACTACACCGATGAAAATGCCATGGAAAAACACTTCCCGGGCTGGAATGAGTTAGGCTTCATGCATCCAGAAGGGAAGGATGATTTTGACTGTCTTATTAATTATCGTGAAATGATTCAATGGCAGCTGCGTGAAAGTATCCAAGCTCCTCATCTGCAACTTTCTGCGGAGCAAATTGAAGCTGAAGCAGTTGTTGATACGGGAAATCTTAGCTTAGGACATGCTTCACATCACGCCGCTACAAAGGGCACAATTGCTCATGGTCGCGACCTGTACATATTAGGACTCAACCGTAGAGAAACCATTGCCTCGAGAATTGAAGAGTTAAGAGGTCTACAAAATGGCCGTAGGTGGGCAATGAATACTTTTGGCGAAATGAGTGACGATGATTACCGGGCGTTTGAAGATATATTTTACGAAGGCGAGCGTGAGCTTCGTCAACTTTACGTGGCTCAAGAAGAATTGCGTTAGAGTAGAGAGTTCTCTGTTAACAGCGTATACTATTAGTTAATGGCGGAGAAGAAAAAGCTAGCTATTATCGATGGTAAGTCAGTCTTTTACCGTGGCTATTACGCGATGCCATCATTAAGTACTGCAGACGGTACGCCCACTGGTGGCGTATACGGCTTTGCAGCTATGAGCCTTGAGCTTATCAAGAAGCTGCAGCCAGACTATGTTGCAGTGGCCTGGGATAAGCCAAAGACCAATATCCGTAAAAGGTTGGAGTTGTATCCTGCATATAAAGCGGGGCGCAAAGCTGCGCCACCAGATTTCTATGCACAAATTCCAATTCTCTACGATCTGCTCAGGGCATTTAGTTGGCCTCTCTATGAATTTGATGACTATGAAGCCGACGACATCATGTGCACGCTCGCGAAGAAAGCCGAAAAGGCAGGTATGGAAACAATGCTCATTACCTCTGACCTTGATGCCTTGCAGTGTATCGATAAAAACACACATGTGTATGTGCTAAAGAAAGGCTTTAGTAATATTGAACGATTTGATGCCGATTACTTTACGGCAAAGCATGGCATAACCACCGATCAGTTCTTGGACCTCAAGTCCTTAAAAGGGGATAGCTCGGATAATATTCCCGGTGTGCCTGGTATTGGCGAAAAGACCGCAGTGCAGTTATTGCAAGAATACAAAACACTCGACGGGATTTATGAGAATCTACCCCTTATTAAAGAATCTGTGCGCAAAAAGCTTGAGGCCGGCAAAGACTCAGCATATTTGAGTAAAAAAGTAGCACTGCTTATGGACGATGCGCCAGTAGATTTAGATCTTGAAGCAACCGATACGCATGATTTAGACGTGACGGCATTGAAGTCCTTGCTTCAAAAACTTGAGTTTAGAAGTTTACTTCGCACTATGCCCGAATACATGAGAGTGAGTGAGGCGGATGTGCCAGATGTACCGGTAACACAAAGCAAGGATGGTAAGGTGCATCAAATTGCCGGGACAAAAGTATTGCCCGTGGACTCGGATGCCGCACTAAAGGCGATTGATTTTAGTAAGCAAAAAGAGCTGGTTATTCATTCATTTGCTGCCGGCGCGCACGGAAGAGATCCTCTCACGCTTATATTGGCAGACAACAAGACTGCCTATACATTTGATATTCCAAAACTTGATAAAAAGGTATTGGCTGAAAAGCTAAAAAGCTTACCTCCTGTAATTGGCTATGATGTTAAATCAAGCCTGCAAGTGCTTTTGGATTTAGACATCCCGTTACCAAAGGTAAATGGCGATGTACTAATTGGTAGCTTCTTAATCGATCCGTTACACAGGGCGCGGTCTCTGAGGGAAATGGCCGAGGTAGATATTGGTTACAGTGGCTCCTCACTTGATGATCTTACCAATGAGGAAATTGTTCAGCGTGCAGGAGAAATCACTGCGGTTATAGCAGCGCTGAATACGTTTCAAGGTGAGTCGATCAGCGAGCTTACGAAGCTCATTCAGCTTGCGGATCAAGTGGAATTACCGGTAATTCCAGTATTGGCGCGCATGGAATACGAAGGAATTAAGCTTGATTGTACGTATCTTGAGAAGATGGGAGACGAATTAGAGGGACAGATTAGTGATCTTGAGCAAACCATTTATGGTCATGCTGATCAGGAATTTAATATCTCAAGTCCATCGCAGCTAGCAGACATTTTATATGTAAAACTTAACCTTCCTACGGTAGGGGTGAAGAAGGGCAAGACTGGTTATTCTACGGCTGCTGAGGAACTGGCCAAACTTCGAGGGCTACATCCGATTATCGATCTTATTAGTCAGTATCGTGAATATACAAAACTTAAGAGTACCTACGTCGATACCTTACCAAAACAGGTAGATAAAGAGGATCGAGTACATACTACTTTTGCCATGACTGTCGCCCAAACGGGACGACTCAGTTCGGTTGATCCAAATCTTCAAAACATTCCCGTTCGCACCGACATTGGTAAGCGAGTAAGGAAGGCCTTCATTGCGGGCCCAGGAAATGTATTTGTGAGTGGAGATTATTCACAGTTTGAACTTCGTCTTGCAGCTGCACTCAGCGGGGATGAGGGCATGATCAAGGCCTTTAATGAAGACCAAGATATTCACCAGCTCACTTCTGCTGCGGTACTAGGTATTAAGCCAGAGGAAGTAACCAAAGATCTGCGCTATAAAGCTAAGGCAGTGAACTTCGGCATTATTTATGGCCAAGGCCCACACGGTCTGGCCGCCACTACTGGCATGAGTTATGGCGAGGCGCGAGAGTTTATTAATAAATACTTTGAGATACGCCCAAAGCTTAAGGCTTATTTAGATGAACAGCGTGAAAAGGCTAAAAAGAAGGGCTACGTTGAGAACTTATTAGGACGACGTAGGCCAACACCAGATGCCCAGAGTAGCAATCATGCGGTTCGGGAAACGGCACTACGACAGGCTATTAATATGCCTATTCAGGGAACGGCTGCAGATCTTACGAAGCTTGCGATGATTAAGGTTGATGAAAAGTTACCAGAAGGTGCAAAGATGCTCTTACAGATTCACGACAGCATCATGGTTGAATGCAAAAAAGAGGATGCCGAAAAGGTGGGTAAAATCCTTAAAGACACCATGGAGAGCGTCTATCCAACGCTGCCTGTTAAGATCAAGGCTGATATTTCCTCAGGTGAAAACTGGGGTGAACTGTAAGGATTTTCACTCTTCTATTGCGTAGAGGAGAGTATGCTTCGCTTTAGGAGGAACACACCCATGAAGCGTTGGCTTAAAGATAATTCACTGAGTTTGGTGGTGGGGATCCTGTTTCTTATTTTCTTAGGTGGGCAAAGTTTAACAGGGCAGAGACAGTACAACGAAGAGCAGCAAGAGCACGGTCAACCAGAAATAACATATATGGAATATATCGGTTCGGGTGACTTTATCGAGTCGGTATTCGAAAACTGGGAGAGCGAATTTCTCCAGATGGCAGCCTATGTCGCCCTCACGGTTTTCTTATATCAAAAAGGTTCCGCTGAATCTAAGAAGCTGCAGGGCAGTGAGCCATTTGATCAAAAACCTAGGAAGTCACGCAGTACAAATGCGCCGTGGCCAGTCAGGCAAGGCGGCATTGCGCTAAAGCTCTATGAAAACTCATTACTTATCGCTTTTACGCTGTTATTCCTTATGTCATTTGGGATGCATGCGTATGGTGGGGCACGTGCTACAACTGAAGAAAACTTGGTTCACGGAGAGTCAGCAGTTGGGGTAGTGGAGTATATTCAGACTTCAAAATTCTGGTTTGAATCCTTCCAGAACTGGCAAAGCGAATTCCTTGCAGTGTTTTCTATAGTCGTATTAAGTATATGGCTCAGGCAAAAGGGTTCTCCGGAGTCTAAGCCGGTAAATTCTCCCCATGCCGAAACGGGCAGTTCGTAGTATTCTTATGAGATGATTAAGGCTATAATTTTTGATTGCTTTGGCGTCGTTCGTGTCGATGCATTACAAACTGCCTATGAAGCTTTAGGTGGTGATTTTGCTGCCGACAGGGACTTTATTGTGTCGACTGTCGACTCTGCCAGTAAAGGAACAATCCCGAGCTCTCTGCCTGTTATAGCCGAAAATCTGGGTGTCAGCGTAGATGTATGGCAACAAGCGCTTACATCCGGCAGTACTCTCAACCAGCCGGTACTGGATTATGCGAAAGAGTTGCGAAATAGTTATAAAACGGCCATGCTCACGAATATTGGTACGGGTGGGGTAGAGCGTATGTTTGAACCAGGTTTCTTAGATGCATATTTCGATGTCGTGGTAGCTTCTGGTGACATTGGTTTTGCGAAGCCCGAGCCACAAGCATATGAGATAACGGCTGAAAGACTTGAGGTTCGACTTGATGAATGTGTTTTTATCGACGATCGCCCAGAGTATGTAGAAGGGGCGAGAGCGGTGGGTATGCAAGCGGTTGTCTTTATTGCCACTGAGAAACTTAAGAAAGATCTTGCAAAGATATTAAACTAATCCCGTCCAGATAAATATCCCTTTAATCTAAGCATAAGGGTATTGCATTTTTATCAAGCTTATGCTATAATCTTCCAGTTCGTAAAGAGAGGTGAAGAGAAGCAATGAGTGTAAAAACTCTTTTGAAGGGTGGTGTTATTCTTGTGGCTTTGGCTGCAAGTATATTCGTATCAACAGGTAAAGTTAGTGCTCATCATGGTAATGCCTTTGGTAGCTGTGCTGACGGCGTAGGTGTTATTACCGCTAAGTTTGAAGCTTGGGGTGACCGAAGCAACTTACTTGGTAATATCACAGTTAAAGTTGATGGCCAGGTTGTAGAGGAATTTAAAGCAACAGCTGATAATTTTACTCGTACCTATAAGCCATATGTAAACGGTGAATATACCGTGCGTGCCGACTGGGTTATGGACTATAACCGTAATCAGAAGGCTGATTCAAACGAGAAGTTTTCGTTTGAAAACAAAGTTAAGATCAGTGGTTGTACGCCAAAGGAAGAGAAGTGTACCGTTCCCGGTAAAACTCACCTTCCTAAGAATGATCCTAACTGTAAGGTAGACGAGAAGTGTGTTGTTCCTGGTAAGGAAAACTTGCCAAAGAACGACCCTGCTTGTAAGAAAGACGAAGAAAAGTGTACGATCGCCGGTAAAACTCATTTACCGAAAAACGATCCAAACTGTAAAGAGGTTCTTGGAACTACAACCGAGTTACCAAAAACTGGTGCCGGTACAAGCATCTTAGCACTCCCAGTGCTTACTACGATTGCTGGTGCTGTATTCCATAACCGTCGTCTTGCTCGTAAGTAATAACTGACCGCTTACCTTTCCCTAAGAGGAGCCTGTCATTAGTTTGGCAGGCTCTTTTTCTAGGTTTCTTTACTCATATCTGTATTTTGTTATAAAGTTTTAGTAATGAAATTGCCCCCGGCACGTTATATTAAAGCCGCTGCATATGGCGCAGGCGTAGGTTCTGCATTCGCAACTGAAGGTATGGCGCATGGTGTCTCGACCTTGGCACATCGATCACGTAATCATGGTTCTGTTACGCTGCATCCAGCCCTTGATGGATATTGCCGTTTTCGACTTTGGACTACAACTGGGCAAAAAGTTCGTCAGTGGGTGGGTGTACATCGTAAGCATCATCGTTATTCTGATGTCCCAGGCGATCCGCACTCTCCCGTCTTAGAAGGCAGCCGGGCAGTGAAGTGGTTTACAGCTTTTATGTATAGGCGAGAGTTACGCAATAGCCCCTCGCTCGTACAGGAATACGCGCCAGATCTAGCACAACCAGATAAACTGGATAAATACATATTCGACCGTGGTTCTCTCGGAGTACTTGGTGTACAGCCATTGATGTTGGCGGGTGCCTTGCGGGCCGTGGGGCTACGCAGGAAAGATGAACTTGCTATTGGCACTGCAGCTGCTACGGCTACTTCGTTATGGATTGCACTTCGAGCAGGCGGTGAAGTGAACTCACGATCTCATGAGGGGGCAGAGCGAGATCCAGAAACTTATGATTACAGCATAAATTTGGGTGAAGGGGTGCCCGGTGTTAAGGGTAAAATAATTCGAGCAATCGGTTCTATTTCTACCGCCGGAGAGGCGACGGGCCACAGAAACCATCATCTGAGTCCTGAGAGCGCTATTTTTAATGAGAAACCGGCACTAGATCCGGTAGGTGCATATATTGGCTTTTTACATAGAGTGGGCCTAGCGGAGATTCATCATGTTGATCCGAGGGTTGATCCCAGGGATAAGTACCCGCGTGCTCAAGGAGACGAGCTAATGCGTCTCCAACAGATAACACCTGCACATATTCTTTCTGAGCAGCCAAGCACTATTGTTGCCTAACCAATTCGGATAATTATTCGCTTTTCAGTCTTAAGCTGCTTTTGTAGGGTGTGTAGATGCGGTCTTAAGCTGCCGGCTAATGCCGCAGACTGTGCAGTTATGACAATCACGTGTGTTTGAATGGCAACGCCTACTTCTTTATCGAAGTGTCGTTTTACGTACGCCTTAATTTCTTTTACCTCAGGTGGAATATCGAAGTCTTTGCTGCCCAAAATATCAAACAAGCTTTGCATCCATCTATTGTACCGTGTCACTGTTACAATAGGGGCATGCCAGAGCTTCCTGAGGTAGAAACAGCTCGGCGCGGTTTATCTGCGCTTATTATTAATAAAAAAGTTAAGGATGTATCGAACGATACGCCTAAGAGTTTTCCTAATGCAGAAGGGGATGTAGCTGAATTTTTTATTGGAGCGAAGGTTATTGATGTTCGCCGTCGGGCGAAGGTTTTACTAATTGATTTATCAAGTAAATATACGCTCATTACTCATTTAAAGATGACTGGACAGATGGTCTTTCGTGGTGAACAAGTTTTTGGGGCGGGGCATCCAAATGATTCATTGGTTGGCGAGCTCCCTGATCGCTCAACTCGCGTGATTATTACTTTTCAGGATGGTAGTCATCTGTACTTTAATGATCAGCGTAAATTTGGCTGGATGCGTCTCATTCCTACTATCGAAGTAGAAAATATAGATTTCTTTAAGAAAGTTGGTCCTGAACCTTTGAGTGATGACTTTACTCCAGATATTTTTATCAAACGTATACACAAGCGAGCCAATACAACAATAAAAGCTGCGTTATTAGACCAAACGGTGTTAGCGGGAGTCGGCAATATTTATGCTGATGAAGCGCTATGGGGGGCAAAAATTCATCCCGCAGAACGAGTGCGAGACGTTTCACTTGCGAAGCTTAAGAAATTACATGAGGAGTTACGCTTTGTCCTCAACCTGAGTATTGAAAAAGGCGGCTCAACAGATAGAAATTATGTGAACGCTGAGGGTAAAAAAGGCAGCTATATAAGCTTTGCTCGAGTCTTTAGACGTGAAGGAAAAGCGTGTCCTCGGCATCCAGATACTGTCATTATCAAGACGCGGGTAGCGGGAAGGGGTACACATATTTGCCCACGATGCCAGAAGTTACTTGGCAAGATGAGTTAGTAGCTTGGTTACGTCTTTTATATCTCTTATTCGATAACGGGCATAAGTACGGCCGTGACCAACTTTAATGGTATAGGCTGTTTCTGGGAGGGCAGCGAACATAAATTCATCAGTGTAATCATCGCCGATTGCTAATACAAAATCATGATGTGGCGCTACATAGCTATCAACGATGGAACTTTTATTTAGTTGTGGAGGCTTTATCTCAATAATCTTATTGCCCTGATATATACCTAAATTATGTTCTTTTGCGAGCGCATAGAGAGCGGGACGCATGATCACAATGTGCTTCTGGGCATAGTAGGGTGATGCGGCACGGTAGTGCCAAACTAAGGAGTGCGGTTTTTCCTCAACAAAGGCACCCGGAGTTATAGAGGCAAATTCCTGAAGCAATGAATAAACAATAGGCTTCCAGTCTGCATCCGACTCAACAACCGTCTTCCATTCCTTGCCCGGAATACGGACCTTTGCACCATGCTCAGAGGCAAGAATTAAAGGTAGATTTCCAAGCCATTTTTGTAGATCGGTTTGTGAGCGACCGCTTACCACCGCAACGTCACCGTCTTTTCGTTTACTAAGTTTCTGTAAGATATTCAGAACATTTGAGCTTGGCTTTGAGTCGGAGGGGTTATCGAAAAACGGTGTTAACACACCGTCATAATCAAGGAGCAGGAGGGGACGTTTCGCGGTATGGTAGGCTTTTTCAAGCTGGTTTTGAACAGGGCGCGTTAAGGGAAGTGTGATCGACCGTCGTTTTGTGGCTGATTGTTTTAGATTTGTCATGAAAGAACTAGCCCAACGCTGCACGCCATTATTCTCAACGACCTTCTGCATGTTTTTGAGTCGATTCTGAAGTTCGGTAGGAGACATGGTAAGTGCCTTGTTGAGTGCGCCCACTAAAGACCGCTGTCTTCGAGGATTAACAAGAATCGCTTGTTCAAGTTCTTCGGCGGCTCCCGCTGTTTGGCTTAAAATCAGAGCACCTCTGCCTGTCTGTTGGCTTGCGACATATTCTTTCGCAACAAGGTTCATACCATCTTTAAGCGGGGCTACAAAAGCGATATCTGCAAACTGATAAAGAGCACTTAATTCTTCAAAGGGAACAGAGGTATAGCGGTAATGAATGGGTTGCCAGCTTCTTGTGCCGAATGAGTTATTAATTCTTTCAACGAGCTCATCTACATGCTCCTTAAGTTTTTGATACGCTTCAATCTCACCACGAGACGGCACCGCGATCATGAGCATAATGACCTTACGGTGCAGTTTAGGGTTTTTTTCGAGCAAAGATTCAAACGCCCGTAAACGTTCAGGGAAAGCTTTGGTAGGATCAAGGCGATCTACCGTAAGGATAGTTTTATAACGTCCGTAGACTCGATTCAACCGTCTTAGATGGGGACGAACAGAGCGAGAATTGGCTGCCCGGGAGAATTTCTCATAATTAATACCGATAGGAAAATCAGAAACACGTACATTCCGGTTGGGTAAAATAACCTGATCACCGCCGGCCACCCCCACACCAAGTAGGGTGGTAGTTTCTAGAAAATTATGTACATAGGAAGGGGTATGGAAACCAACCAAATCGGCTCCAAGTATGCCTTTTATAAGAAGCTCGGCCTCTTTTAGCTCAATAAACTTTTCTGCTTCCGGAAAAGGGATGTGCAGGAAGAAACCAATAGATGATCGAGTATTTTGTTTTCTCAGTAAGTGCGGGAGGAGCAACAGCTGGTAATCATGAACCCAAATAGTACTCTTAGGTTTCTGATAGCGGGCAACAGCTTTCGCGAAAAGCTCATTAACCTCTTTATATACTTTCCACCAATCTTGAGCAACTTTAGCTTCAATGGGCATTGTATGAAGATGAGGCCATAGCACAGAATTGCTGTATCCGTTATAGAAGCCCTCAAACTGGCGACGAGTTAAGAAAACTGGCTTACAGTTCTGTTTTGCAAGCTCAGCGGTGATTTTTTGCTTGTCTTCTTTGGTGAGGTCTTCGTTGACCATGCCGGGCCAGCCAATCCAGACCGAACCTTTTCGTTTAGCAAGTCCAGACATGCTGGTCGCTAACCCCCCGGAACTGGGGTAAAATTCGAGTTTTCCACTCTCCGTCTTCTTTACGCTCACCGGCAACCGGTTCGAAACGATGATGGTCTCCGCCATGCAACTCTTTATTATACCGTATCTTTCAAGATGAAGCATAAGAGCATTTGACAACGAGAGGTGACAGCAGCATAATTATTAAAAATAGGTTAAAGAAGACAGGTTATGGCAGAAAACTTACTTTCGCAATTTCCTGCGCGTTCAAGCTCTGAAATTATGCAGTACAGAGATGGTAGACGCGTACGGATGTTTAGTGTTCCTGGTGTTAGTGTCCAGCTCACTGGTTTTGAAACGGCTATTATCGCGACCGAGTATGGTCGAAGGTTTGCGGTAGGCGAGGGCTCACTCATTGAACTGCCGAAATTTAATATGGCAGAACAGCGTTTTGGTAAAGCGGGTGATCGAGTACCTGGCGTGCGAACTGTTGATATTCCCGGCGGATTAGCTGAAGTCGCTATAGGTGCGGTGTGGGCTCAGGCACAAGATGCAGGATCAGTAACGAGTGTTATGTTTGATTGTGGTACATCAGAAAGAAGGGCACTCGATCCCGATGCTATTCAGTTCCCCGGGCAAAATCCTTTTGATTCAGCCACCATACTACTAAAAGAGGCAATTCATCCCACGTCGCCACAGCTTTAAGAGGCAAAGCTGCTAGAATAGCAACACGATGATATGTGTGCTAACGGGAGCGAATGATTTTACAAGAAAAGCAGAGCTTAAAAAGCTTGTGCAGTCTTTTATTGTTGAGCATGGTGATTTTGGACTTGAGAAGATAGATGCAGGCGAGGTAGAGCTTGGTCGTTTCCTTGAAAGCATCGCAAGCTTGCCATTCCTAGCGCCCCGACGGATGATCGTTCTGGACCAACCGAGCAGCAATAAATCAATTAACGAAAACATCGATAAGCTACTCGATTCTGTGGCCGAGACGACGGATCTTATTATTGTTGAGCCGAAGTTTGATAAACGCTCAGTTCTGTATAAAACCCTTAAGAAAAAAGCTGATTTTAGGGAGTTTAACGAACTTGATGAGCAAGGTCTGGCACGGTGGCTTGTTACCGAAGCCAAAGCGCGGGATGGAGAACTAAGCCTATCGGATGCTAGCTACTTAGTGCAGCGTGTAGGCATTAATCAACTCACCGCGAGCAACGAGCTCGACAAACTTCTTATCTATGATGCGCTCATCACGCGCGAAACGATCGATTATTTAACAGAACAACTTCCACAAAGCAGTGTTTTCGATCTCCTTGATGCGGCGTTTTCAGGCAATACCAAACGGGCAATGGAACTGTATCAAGAGCAGCGTACACAGCAAGTAGAACCGCAGGCAATTATGGGAATGATCGTATGGCAGGTGCATGTTATTGCGGTAGTGAAGGCGAATGAAAAGTTGTCCCCAGATGAAATTGCACGGGCTGCCAAGCTCAACCCATATGTTATTAGAAAGACTCAGAGTTTGACACGTAACCTTTCTTTAAAACAGGTAAAAGAACTGGTGGCCCGTACGCTAGCGCTTGATGTGCGGCTTAAATCAGAAGCGGTTGATGCCGATGATGCAGTTCAGCATTTTCTCATAACGTTATAAAAACCGCCCCAGCAAGGAGCGGTTTATAGCTTATGGATTTTATACTTACTTCTTTTTTGCAGGAGCTTTTTTGGCCGCTGGTTTCTTAGCAGCAGGTTTCTTGGTGGGAGACGCTTTCTTTGGAGTAGCGGCCTTCTTCTCGACTTTTACGCCCGCTTTTTTGGCGGCAGCGGCAAGTTGGCGTTTCTTGCGAGCAACTTTATTCTTATGCATCAAACCCTTCTTAGCGGCGGTATCAAGTGCGCTTTGAGCTTTGCTGTGGCTTTGAGAGCTTGATTTCTTAGTAAATGCTTTAAGGGCAGAGCGGAGGCTCTTCTTGACCTTGGCATTGCGGATAGTAGCTTTGCGGGTTGTTTTGACACGCTTTTTAGCGGACTTGATAATTGGCATGAATTTTTCCTTCTTAAATGATTATTAAAAACTCTAATGCTCAACTATACCGTTTTCGCCCCTGTTTGTAAAGTGTTGGCGCTTATTGAGTGGAATATTGTAGACTTGTCAAACCGTTTATGCTACTATGCAAACAAATAATCCAAAATAAAAACATGAACCCACAAGAAGTACAATCAGCTGGCCCGAAACAACAAGTTATTGAGCGCATTCGAACAGCGGTAAATGTCCTGGTTACCGTTTCGGCTAACCCGAGTGTTGATCAGCTGTCTGCGGCAATCGGCTTTACCTTAATGCTTAATAAACTTGGTAAGCACGCGACCACAGTCTTTAGCGGGCAAGTGCCTTCGACTATAGAATTCCTAAAGCCAGAAGAGACAATTGAAAAGAATACCGATTCTTTGCGGGACTTTATCGTATCGCTCGACAAGAGTAAGGCAGATAAGCTGCGTTATAAAGTTGAAGAAAATGTCGTCAAGATTTTCATCACTCCTTATCGCACTTCAATTAGCGAGAAAGATCTGCAGTTTAGCCAAGGCGACTTTAATGTGGATGCGGTTATCGCTCTTGGCGTAACCGATCAAAAGCAATTAGATCAAGCTGTTACGGCCCATGGTCGTATTCTCCACGATGCTACTGTTATTACGGTTAGTGCAGGGCAGCAAGTTTCGACGCTCGGGGCTATTAACTGGCAAGATGCATCCGCTGCCTCCTTATGTGAAATGTTGGTTGAGGTTGGTGAAACCCTGCAACCAAACCTTCTTGATACTCAGCAGGCAACAGCCTTCCTTACCGGTATTGTTGCTCAAACGGACCGGTTCAGTAATGCGAAAACTAGTCCTAAACTTATGAGTCTTGCAGCTCGCTTAATGGCGGCGGGGGCAAATCAGCAGCTTATTGCGACGCAACTTGAGAATGCAACGATAGTGCCACTCAAGGAAACTGCGGCTGCTCCTGTGCCTCCTGCAGGAGGTGACGGTTCGCTTACCATAGAACATGAAGCGAGCAAGGAACTTGAGGAAGAGAAGCTTGGCCAAATTGCCATCGATGAGCACGGCAATCTTTCTTCGCCAGAGCACGCGGACGGTATCCTGCCTAAGCTCGCCGAACCCGCCATTACAAATGATGCTGCTAAGCCTACCGATGAGTTGTCCTTGCCTCCTGTTGAGGATGCGACTTCTTCTCAAAATGCAAATACAGTAAGTGAGAATATTCCTCTCTCGCAGGACACAATTCCTCCTGCACTTGATGAAAACACCCTTCATGAAATCGAGAAGTCAGTAGCTAGCAAGCATGTTACTTCAGATCCAACCAGTACCTTGCGTGAGATTGAGTCGGTAGTTGATAGCCAGCACATTGCTCATGATCCAACCAGTACACTCGGCGAAATTGAGAAGGTGATGGATAGCAAACATCTGCTTGGTAACCAAGAGCAACCAGCTCCCACGGTTATCGCACCCACACAGCCCGCCGAACCTGCCTTACCGGCCGATAATCTTGATGCAGCTCGTGATGCGGTAAGTAATGCAATAACGTCTGCACCGTATGACCCAACTCGTCCCGAACCGCTCCAAGCGCTCAATGCCAGCCCTGTTAATTTACCGTTGGGCGGTGCGCCTATAATTACCCCAACCGTACCACCTGCAGATCAGGGAGCTTTTCCGCCGGCGCCAGCCGTTCCAACGCCACCATTCCCCGCGTTCTCGACACCGCCACAACCATCATTGCCCCCAGCTTTTGATACGAGCGGCCAGACACCACCCCCCGTACCACCACCAATTACATTTAATCAGCAGTAGGTTTTATCTATTCCTGCGTGGTATAGCGGCACCAGCTAAGGTGAGGGCAGCGCTCCCAAATATGGCTGCGATATAAACTCCGTCACCAATGTATTCTGCCGGCGCCTCTTCTTCCATGTCACTGCGGAGCGATACAACCGCCACTTCACTCTGTGTTGAAGCATCGGCACTGACAGGTCCCCACCGATCAAGAGGGTCTACAAATTTATCGACACACGCTACTACGGCTGTAGCGCCAAAGATACCTATACCAATTTTTGATATGACAGACAGTCTCTCAGAATTACTCATGGTATAAGTGATACAATATAGAATCTTAATATTCAAGTATAGAATCAGGATATGAACGGTATTTTACTTATTGATAAACCTGCCGGCTGGACATCATTTGATGTGGTAGCTAAAGTGCGTGGGCAGATCAGGAGAGAAACGGGACAAAAAAAGCCAAAAGTAGGGCATACGGGCACATTGGATCCGCTCGCCACAGGTTTATTGGTTATTTTAGTTGGTTCGTACTGCAAACGAGCACAAGAGTTCTCAAAGCTCGATAAGAAGTACGAAGTTACCATGAAATTGGGTGAGGCAAGTACAACAGGGGATGAAGAAGGCGAAAAGACTAAAGTTTCCGATAAAGAGCCTTCTGAATCAGCTTTGACGGCTGTCCTTAAGGAATTTACGGGCAATATTATGCAGACGCCACCCATCTATTCGGCTATTAAAGTAGATGGACAGCGAGCATACGCGTTGGCAAGGCAAGGGAAGGAAGTAAAGCTTGAACCACGTCCAGCTGTGATATATGGGATAACAGATGTGGAATATAACTATCCGGGAGTGCGATTTACTACTAAAGTGAGCTCGGGTACGTATATTCGTTCCCTCGTAGAAGATATTGGTAAGGAACTGGGCACGGGTGCATATATGAGTGCGCTTCGGCGTACCGAGGTGGGCGCGTTTACTCTAGATAGGGCTAAAGACATTAAGGATCACGATCTTTTACAGAGTATCTTTGACAAATAGAGCACAAGTTGTAATAAATAAGTAGATGGAACAAAGCAGAGAAATAAACGATACTCGTGCCTTTTTGGAAGGCTTAGGCGAGCCAACCGATGAAGAATTGACTCAGATTGATGAATTCGTGGAAGACGATCTTATTTTTTATAGTGACGATGAGTTAGATGATGAGAATGTCGAGCTCAGAGCAGACTTCGACCAGGATGTTGCATAACAGATAGAAGTGTGCTAGAGTAGTGCCAAGATATGATTAGTAGTGAGGATAAGCAAAAGGCTATTGCCAGCACGCAGACGCATAAAACCGATACCGGTAGCGCACCTGTTCAGGCTGCTATTTTGACAAAGCGCATCGCTGAGCTTACTGAGCACCTTAAAACCAACAAGAAGGATCACGCAGCACGTCGTGGTTTGCTCCAAATGGTTGGCAAGCGTAAGAAGCTCCTCCGCTACGTATCTGAAAAAGACACCACTACTTACGTTAAAACAGTCGAAAAGCTCGGTCTTCGGAAGTAATTTATACATTCCTACCAGGTTATTTGATCTCAAGTAACCCCGCAGAAATGCATAAACTAAGCAGGGACTACTCTTAGTGGCAGAGCTTAAGGCATACGGTGTAGCATTTCGCGTATACCTGAACCTTGCGACTAAGTGTCCAAAAGGAGTTTCATGGGAACAATCAACCCTTACGGCAAAAAACTTATAACAGTTGAAACAGAGTGGTGTGGCCGGCCGCTGAAACTAGAAGTAAATCGTGTTGGGTTTCGTACAAGCGCCTCTGTGTTGGTAACGTACGGAGACACTGTCGTACTGGGTACGGCAATGGTGGGCAAAGGAAGTATCCAGGGCATGGATTACTTTCCGCTCTCAATTGATTATGAAGAAAAGTTTTATGCAGCGGGTAAGATTAGCGGTTCCCGTTTTATTAAAAGAGAAGGCAGGCCATCTGACGATGCAGTACTTGTTGGCCGATTGATCGACCGCCCCATTCGCCCACTCTGGCCAAAAGGCTATCGGCAGGAGGTGCAGGGCGTTGCTTCTGTCTTAAGTATGGATCCAGGCTTCCGTCCTGATATGGTGGCGATGATTGCTATGAGTACTGCCTTTATGCTCACGGGTGCTCCTTTTGAGGGTCCGGTAGCAGGCGTACGTGTAGGATACGATGAAGACGGTAAACTGGCGGCATTTTTGTCAGCTGAGCAGCTTGACAATGGTGGCCTCGATCTCGTGGTAGCTGGCACAAAAGATGCCATCATGATGGTTGAAGCTGGGGCTAATGAAGTAACCGAAGAAGCCGTTGCTGAAGCATTGCAGTTTGCGCATGACGCTATTCAGCCAGCCATTGCTGTTCAGGAGGAGTTGGTTAAAAAAGTTGGCGTTGAACAGCTAGAGTACGAAATCGTAAAGCCGGATGAAGCAATTCAGAAGGTTGTTGATGAATGGACAAAGGGTAAACTTGGCGCTAGCTGTCGGAAGCCTTACCCAGAACGTAATGAGATTATTTCTGAACTACGCGATCAAATGGAAGAGCACTTTGCTAAGGAATTAGGCGAAGAAGTTTTTGGCGACGTTAAGAATGACTATCATGAAGCGTTCACTATGGCGGTTCATAAAGACGTTCGTGAAGGTATTGTGAATGAAAACATTCGTCCTGACGGTCGTAAGCTTAACGAGATTCGTCCATTAAGTTCTGAAGTCGGTATTCTTCCACGCGCTCACGGCTCAAGCCTATTTACCCGTGGTATGACTCAAGGACTTAATATCGTTACCCTAGCACCTCTTTCTTACGCGCAGCTTGTTGATACGATGGAAAAGAATGGTGAGCGACGCTACATGCACCACTACAACGCACCGGGGTATACCGTTGGTGAAGTTCGTCGTCTGGGAAGCCCAGGCCGTCGTGAGATTGGCCACGGCTATCTCGCAGAACGCGCACTAACAGCCGTTTTGCCAGAAGAAAGTGAGTTTCCTTATACGATCCGTTCAGTTACAGAAATTATGTCCCAGAATGGTTCGACCTCAATGGCGGCTACTTGTTCCAGCTGTTTGGCGCTTATGGATGCGGGTGTGCCGCTGAAACGGCCTGTTTCTGGTATTGCGATGGGACTCATGATGGATGGCGATAAGCCATATATTTTGAGCGATATAGCTGATGCTGAAGACTTTGCGGGTGACATGGACTTTAAGACCGCTGGTACCGAGAAGGGTATTACCGCGCTTCAGATGGATATGAAAGTGCACGGTTTGCCAGTGGAGATTTTGAAGCAGGCTTTACTGCAAGGAAAAGAAGGCCGCACAGAAATCTTGCGACACATGCTCGAAACTATTAGCAAGCCAGGCGAAATGAGTCCGTACGCACCACGTGTTGAATCTATTTCGATCAATCCCGACAAGATTCGTGAAGTTATTGGTAAGGGTGGTGAAACAATTCAAAAGATTACCGCTGAAACTGGTACTGAAATTGATATTAAAGATGACGGTACGATCATGATCGCGAGCCCCGATAAGGCTAAGATCGATGCGGCAATTAAGTGGATTAAGGGTATTACCGATGATCCAGAAGTTGGTGCAATCTATGAGAATGTACCGGTTGTAAGCGTGTTGGATTTTGGTGCGTTTGTACAGATTCTGCCCGGTAAGGATGGATTAGTGCACATTTCCGAACTAAGTGAGGAGCGGGTTGAAAAGGTAACTGATGTTGTTAAGGAAGGCGATCGCGTAACGGTAAAGTTAGTTGCTATTGATGATCGTGGACGGCTTAACCTCAGTATGAAAGCTGCAAAGCGTGAACTTGAAGGAAAGAAGTAATAAGGGAGGGGTTATGGGTAAAAAAGCCGAGAAGACATACACAGTTTTAGTGGGGATCTTCGGAACTTTTGCGTTGACGTTCCTTTACTACGGCTATGTCGCAGACTACGCCGAGCCAAGAACTATAGGAGATGGTTTAGGCCTCGGAATTGGAATCCTTATCGCTCGTACGGTAGGCATAGGTAGTCTTGTCTTAGGCGGAATTTTTCTTCTACTACTTTTAATGAGCAAGACGAGGAATCAGAAATAGAGCATGAGCAAACAGGCCAAGCTCGACCAGATTAAGGCAGATATTTTAAAAAAGAATATCTGCCCAGATTTGGCCAAGACAGCCAAGCAGCTCGTTTTCGGAGATGGCAACCCAGATGCTCAGATCGTCTTTATTGGCGAAGCACCGGGCAAAAACGAAGACGAGCAGGGACTGCCATTCGTAGGAGCAGCAGGTAAGTTCTTGAACGAAATGCTGGAACTTATCGGCCTTCAGCGAAAGGACATTTACATTACAAACATCGTTAAGTACCGGCCACCGAATAATCGTGATCCATTTCCGGATGAGAAAGCTGATTTTCTGCCATATTTGGAGGCACAGCTTAAGGTAATTCAGCCTAAAATAGTCGTGACCCTAGGAAGGCACAGTATGAATTGCTTCTTGCCAGACCTGCAGATTAGCCAGGTACATGGACAGCCGAAGCGGTATAAAGGACAGGTTTATCTACCTTTATTCCATCCGGCCGCAGCGCTCTATAACGGAGGTATGCGCCAAACGTTAATAGACGACTTTGTGAAAATCCCAATAATTATTAAAAAACTTGAATCTGAAAAGAAGGAGAAAAATTAATATGGACAATAAACCAAGAAATAATAGACCACCAAGACCTGCCAGTAATCGTAGTGCTCGTGGTGGCAATAACTTTAGAAATAATAATCAAAATAGGCCGAATGGCGGCCAGAATAAGCAGCAAGGTAATGGTGGCAACGGACTACGCAAGACCTCTCGCGGAGCGGCAATGCGCGCTCAAAAGCGCACCATTGAAGATGCTACCAGAGAAATTAACAGCGTGCTCGGGACCCCCGCGAACGGGCAGCGTAATGGAGAAACCGCAGATCGACCTCGTGCCAACTTTATAGATGATCGTCCTGTACTTAAGGTGATCGGTCTTGGCGGTATGGATGGCGGTGGTTCTAAGAACACGATCCTCGTTGAATATATGAATGACGCTGTCATTATTGACTGTGGTAACGATCTTGGCGTTGATTTACCGGGTATCAACTACGGTATCTGTGATATGAGCTACCTTGAGACGATCCGTCATAAACTACGGGGCTATATCATTACCCACGGGCACCTAGATCACATTGGTGGCTTGCCACATATCGTGCCGCAATTCCCAGCGCCAGTGTACGGCTCACGCTTTAGTATTGGCCGTGTACAGGAAATTTTTGAAAACTTTGGTCTGCCACTGCCAGAAGGCTTTGAGCTTAAGACTGTCATTATGAATGAGAATACTCATGAACGCCTAAAGATTGGCGAATTTTTTGTAGAACTTGTTCGAGTAACGCACTCAATTCCCGGAAGTACGATCGTGGTGCTTGATACGCCGGTAGGCCGGATTATTAATACCGGTGACTTCCGGCTTGATCCGAACCCACTCGATCACGAACGAACTGACGTAGATCGCTTAACCGAGTTAGGTAACGAAGGGGTTTTGGCGCTTCTATCTGAAAGTACGACTCCAGAACGTCTTGGTCGTACGCCAAGTGAAAGTACTATCGAGCCAACCATTATCGACATTATGGAGCGTGCGCCAGGTCGTATTTTTGTAGGGCTGTTCAGCACAAACATGAATCGTGTCCAGATGATCGTGAACGCTGCGGTGCATCATAATCGTAAAATTGCACTTGATGGGCGGAGTATGGTTTCAACCCTCGAAATGGCAGTTCGTAACGGCTTCATGAAGATACCGAAAGGCACTTTTGTTCCGATCGCCAGCGTACCAAATATGAACGATAACGAAGTAGTGGTAGTCTGTACCGGATCTCAGGCTGAGCCAAGTTCCGCCTTGCAACGCATGAGCAACGGTGAGCACCGTCATATTAAACTGAAGGAACAAGACACAGTTGTCTTAAGTTCTACGCCAATTCCATACTCAGGCAACGACGGTAAAATTCGTGCTATGCTCGACGATCTCTTTAAAAAGGGCGTACATGTCTATCGTCATGAAACTCATGAGCTTGACGGTGTTGGCCCATTACACGTATCTGGACATGCAAGTTCTGAAGAGTATAAGGACATGATTCGCATGACTAAGCCGAAGTTCTTTATCCCAATTTATGGAGATTACACGGCAAAGCGTCAGCATATTAACCTTGCAGTTGAAGAGGGAATTCCACGTAAGAATACGATTAATGCCGAGAATGGCGAAATCATTGCTTTAACTCCTGACAGTATGCAGGTGGTTGGAGAAGTTCCTCACGGCACCGTATTAGTTGATCAGGCGGGTGCAGTAGTTTCGGGTGTAGTTGTAAAAGATCGCTTGATATTGGCTGAAGAAGGTCTGGTTGCGGTCGTGCTAACGATTGATCGTAAGACGGGTCAGCTCATGACAAGCCCTGATATTATCTCTCGCGGATTCATCTATATGCGTGATCAGGAAGAACTCATGAATGGTTTCCGCAACGAGTTACGCCGGGCAGTACAGCAGCGCTTCAAGCGGGTAGACCTCGATCGTTTCAAAGTTGAGTTAAAAGAACATATTACGCACTACCTATTTGAACAGACACAGCGTTCACCAATTGTAATCCCTGTTGTGAATGTAGTGGGGGGCGGAAGAGTAGAGACAAAGGTAAATGGCGGTACGACCAACGGACACGCCACTGCGGTTGCGGATTCACATGTAAAAACTGCAGAACAGACTGCTTACGAGCAACAGAAACGCTTCCAAGAGATGCGCCAGCGTCTACTCAATCAGGACCAGCAAGACTAATAAGTGCATAAGCTTATTGACAATATCTCAAATGCTCGTACAATTTTTGCTATAGGTAAAAAATAAAAAAAGGAAATAATAAATGAATCCACAAGATACACCTCCTTCAACAGAAGGCACTCCAGATGTAACACCACAAGGTCCCTTAACAGGGGAAGATGTAGTTGCGGCTGCAGCAGATGTCGTTAAGAGTAATCCGGATCTTAATCCGGGTGGTGCTGAGCCAACCGCAGATGCGCCCCTGGAGACAAGTGCAACTCCAACTTCTTCGGAGCCAGTAGCCTCGGCTGAAGCAACCCTTACAGATACTACTCCAGAAGTACCTCCAACCACCGTAGCTATGCCTGAGACAACAACAGAGGCCACAACTCCTTCAGTTTCGACCAGCAACCCAGAATCACTCCCTTCTCACCCTACTGAGTAGATCAAACAAACCATAAGCAAATTGACAATTGTAGTAATTTTTGCTATAGTTTTAGTATGAGTAGCGAAAACCCGCATCCTACTGATCCCTCTGGTATTGACCCGGCTGGGCTGCACGATGCGGTTGATCGTGTTATGGGTGCTGAACAGGATCCCACTGCGAAGCCAAATCCATTCGATAATCCACTTTTTCGACGCGAAGCAGGAGAGGGCTGGCATCCAGATGGACTAAGCAAGCGGTTGCTTGGGGCTATAATTGCCAGGGAAGCAATTGGTGATGAAATGGCGGCCGTTCATGACGAGGAAGAGCGTGCGATTTTAATGGAAGACTATAAACCTCAGGCTGATTTTGTAAATGAATTAAAGCAGCAACTAGGCATTGGTGATCCACCACCACGTACTGATAGCTAAATGGTATAATTACTAAGATTATGGCCAAAAAGAAAAAGCGCAAGAATAGTAAAAAAGAAGTTAAAGAACCAAATATGTTCTGGCGACAGAGCGGGGCATTGCTCCTCTTTATTTTTGCCATTTTTCTACTTATAGGTGGCTTTGGAGTTGGCGGTAGTTTGCCGATCAATATGTTTAAGGGTGTCTATTGGGCACTGGGATTGGCAGCATATCTTAGTCCGGTGGCATTATTTTATTTTGGTGTCTTGAAGTTTAAGACTGAGGAGCATGAAATTCCACTTCACAACTTTGTGAGCATGCTTCTGCTACTCGTATTCTTAAGTAGTTGGTTGCATGTCGGATTTGTGTCTCAGCTTTCGGATGGTACATATGAAGGTGGGTCAGGCGGCAACGTTGGTAGCGCTATTGGTGGCACGGTCTTAAATGCCCTTGATCCATTGCCGGCCGCTATCATGTTCTTTGCCTTTACAGGGCTTGCAACTTTCTTTACATTCGGCATTTCACCTCAGGTAATATTAAAACTTGGTGGAATATTCAAACGAACTGATACGGATGAAGGAAGCGATCTCGCATCACTTGCTGGGCGCGTTCCGCAAACCAACTTTAAACTTAATGCCAATGTGCCGGTTGAACACGTAGGTAGCAACACATCGCTTAAAAATACTGCTCAGAAACTAACCAAAGAAGAGAATCATCAAGCCTTAACGGTAGCGAGTGATCCGGACTGGCAGTTCCCATCGCTTGATTTACTTAATCAGAAGCAGGACAAGGCTGATCCAGGTGATGTTGAAGCAAATGCAGGTACGATTCGTGATACCTTAGCTAACTTCAACATTGAAGTTGAAATGGCGGAGGCCAACATTGGCCCTCGTGTCACGCAATACACCCTCAAACCGCCGTCGGGTGTGAAGCTGAGCAAGATTACGGCACTTGAAAGTAATATTGCGCTTGATCTCGGGGCGCACACAATTCGTATGGAGGCACCAATTCCTGGCCAGAAAGCAGTTGGTATTGAGGTTCCGAATGAGAAGGCTGCAACCGTACGTGTATCAAGCGTATTAAATGATACGGAGTGGACAAAACTCACAAGTCCGCTCGGAGTTGTTATTGGTAAAGATATTTCAGGCAAGGCTATTGTAGGGGCACTCGATAAGATGCCGCATCTTCTTGTTGCCGGTCAGACGGGTTCAGGTAAGTCGGTTATGATCAATGCTTTACTCACCAGTCTTCTATACCGCAACAGCCCATCAGATCTTAAGTTAATTCTCGTGGATCCTAAGCAAGTGGAAATGGCTCCTTACGAAGAGATCCCGCACCTTCTTACGCCTGTTATTACCGAGCCGGAAAAGTGTATCAGCGCGCTTAAGTGGGCTGTTGCAGAAATGGAGCGTCGGTACCGCACGCTTGCCGAGGCTAAAAAACGAAATATTGCTGAATACAACTCTGTTAAGCAAGAAGAAGGCATGCCGTATATTGTTATCGTGATCGACGAGCTGGCCGACCTTATGATGATGGCAGCTCGCGATGTAGAAGCGCTAATCGTACGTATTGCCCAAAAAGCTCGTGCGGTTGGTATCCATCTTGTACTGGCTACCCAACGTCCATCTGTCGATGTTATTACCGGACTTATTAAAGCTAATATTCCTGCTCGCATCGCCTTTACGGTTGCGAGCCAGGTAGACTCACGCACTATCATTGACGGTATTGGGGCAGAGAAGCTTCTTGGTATGGGCGACATGCTCTATAGCACTGCCGATATGCCAAAACCAAAGCGCGTACAGGGTGCTTTAATTGGTCCCGATGAAACTGAAAAGCTTACGGACTTCCTCCGTATGCAACGCCCACCACAGTATGATGATGAAGTTGTTTCACAGCCCGTTCAGCTTAACGGCAAGGGTGGTATTGTGGCCGATTACGGCGCTAACGATGCCGACGATGATATGTGGAAGGATGCAGTGCGTGCGGTAATTGAAGCCCGCAAGGCTTCTACTTCACTTTTACAGCGTCGCTTGCGTATCGGTTATGGCCGTGCGGCTCGCTTGATTGAGACGATGGAAGAGCAGGGTATTATTGGAGCAGCTGACGGTTCACGTCCTCGCGATGTCTTGGTAAATAGCATGGATGAGGTCTTCGGTGGTGGTGTTGCAGCAGCCAGTGAGGGGGATGTCTACGACGAAATCCCGGACGAAGCTTAAGGCCTTGCTAATTTTGTTATTTCACCGTATAATTACCTCTGTTATTAACTAACTTCAGGTTGCGGCTCTTAGGCACGCAATCTTGAGCCAAAGGAAGTTATACGAGGCAGGATAACGCTTTATAGCGTTGAGTGCAGGTGTATTCCTTTAGAAAGGAACAAATGAATCAATACGAAATTGCCGTATTATTCGATCCAGGTTTAGAAATTGATCTGGAGAAAGCTACCAGCAAGGTAGAAAAAATCATTACCACCGGTGGCGGTAAGATTGTAAATACCGATAACTGGGGCAAGCGTAAGCTGGCATATCCTATCAAGAAGCAGGACTTTGCTATTTACGTATTCTATACGGCTGAACTTTCAGGTGAGAGCGTTCAGAAGATCAATGATACGCTGAACATTACCGATGAAGTTATTCGTTTCCTCATTGTTCGCCCAGATCTTAAGAAGATCGCTAAGGCAGAAGCTTTGAAGGCTGAAAAAGCTGAAAAAGCAGCTGCTCGTGGTGATCGTGCTGGTGCGGATGAAGAAGAGGAAGAAAAAGACGAAGAGTAAATTTTACAATTGCACGCGAGCGCTATCCAGCGTAACGTGTAGGTACATTACATAACAGGACATAGTTCCTACAAGGAGGTTATTATGGCAAGGTCATTCAACCAAGTCATTCTCATGGGCAACTTAACGAGGGATCCGGAACTCCGGAGCACACCGAGCGGCCAAAGTGTATGTAGCTTTAGCTTAGCACTGAACCGTAGCTATAAAGGTGCGGACGGTAACTGGCAGGAGGCAACAGACTATGTAGATGTTGTAGCCTGGGGTCCTTTAGGCGAACGAGTTGCTCAATACCTTACCAAGGGCCGACCGGCACTGGTAAGTGGACGTTTACAAAGCAGTAGTTGGGAAAAAGACGGTCAGAAGCGTTCTAAGGTAGAAGTGATCGCTAACGATGTCACATTCCTAGGTGGTCGTGACGGTGGCAATGGCGAAGGCGGAAGCAGCTATGGAGGTGGATCATCCGCACCCGCTTCTAAGCCAAGCAAAAAGCCAAAGGACGATGAAGTTGTGATCGAGGATATTGGTGATGAGCCAATCAATCTCGACGACATTCCATTCTAAGGAATACAGAACTACATTTAAGGAGAATTTAATGGCAAAGATTTTTAAACATCGAACAGATGTAGCATATTTTGATTACAAGGACTTCAAGACCTTGCAGCGCTATGTTAATCAGTTCGGACAGATTGAAACTCGCAAGAAGACTGGTCTCACTGAGAGCCAACAGCGACAGTTGGCACGCGCTATTAAGCGTGCTCGTCACCTTGCACTCATGCCTTTCGTGGCTAATAGCTAAAAGGTTTTTCAGTAAAGTAGTATACAGCTGAGCCTTGCTCATTTCTGGTACTATGGATGGGAAAGGGGTGAATAATGGATGATCCACGGTACAAGTCAATGTACGATAAGGCAATGAACTTGCAGTATAAGTACCATGACTTTACAACGGGCACTAATCACCCCGAAGCTCATTTGCTCGGTAACGAAATCAAGCAGCTGAATGAAGATATAGCCGTGCAGCGTAACCCACGTTCTATCGAAGATCGGATTAAGGCAATTCAGCTTCGTCTTGATCAATCTCAGCATTCAACGGCTCCGCTCATGCATGAAGATCATAAACGAGAGTTGCATACCGGATATGAGCAAATGAAGCAGGCAATGCGTAAGTTCGAGAGCTACTAAGGAGGCGAAATGGATCAAGTAGTACGATTAGCAGAACAATTTCGTAATAAAGCTCGCGATTATTGTGATGAAAGATCAAATCCGAAGGCACAGCAACTTTTGAACTCGCTCGAGCAACTCTATGACGAAGCTAAATCGCGTCGAGATCCGGATCTGCTTTTCGAGCGAGTGAGGGGGATTGAATCGCAAGTACAGAACCTCAAAAATGGTACGGTGTATAGCCCGCATCACCTAGATGACATGTATGATCGCTGTCAGGATCTAAAGCAACTCTTCAGGCAATTGTCATAGAGCAGTGAACGAAGGGGACCAAACACTGCCACAGCAAGTTCGTCGACTCGAGAAGTATGTACTCACACTTCCTGCAGCCAAAAAGCTCAATATGCTTGATAGTGAAGCGCGCGAAGCTATGATTGCACTTCTCAACGCTACCTTTGCTGCCCGAACCTCTATTGCGCATTATTGGAATGCTGATGACAGTGAGCAGCAGCAAATTGATCTTGAAGAGAGTATTTTACAATTAGAAAAAGTTCGAGAGGCAATATTGGCTGCGAGTTACTACGAATTACTCGATGCAGTAGATGTCGCACAGCTGTCGGCTCTTAACGAACACATTATTGAACAGGTAAAATAGGAAGCATTATGGCATTAAGTATTACTAACCTCAAAAAAGGCGTGCTGTTTCAGATTGATGGCGTGCCATATAAAGTACTCGAGTATAATCAGAAAGTTATGGGTCGTGGTGGTTCGATTGTGAATGTAAAGATCAAGAGTCTTTTGGACGGTAAGGTTTTGGCCAAGACCTATAAGGGTAACGATCAGCTTGATCCTGCTGATGTAAGCAACCAGACCGTTCAGTACTTATATAACGATGGCAGTACGTTCTACTTCATGAACGGCGAGACCTTTGAGCAGTTTGAAATTCCTGCTGATGTCATTGGTGATCAAGCTGGTTATTTAAAGGAAGGGGATAATGTCCAGGCTCAATCCTTTGATGGCCGAGTCATTAATGTTGAATTGCCGAAGAACGTATATCTCGAAGTGACCTACACTGAAAATGCGGTAAAAGGTGATACTTCAAGCGCGATTCAAAAAGATGCGCAGCTAGAGACAGGTATTACTGTTAAAGTGCCAGCTTTTATTAAGCAGGGAGATGTTATATCAGTTAGTACTGAAGATGGTTCCTATCGAGAACGCAAGAAAGACTAAATGCACACCTACATTATCGTTTTAGAGCTAGATAAAATGAAGGTCAATGCACCTTATGAAAGTAAGCTGCATTGTACAATCGTGCATTGGTTCGAGTCAGGTTTGACTCAGGATGAGTTGCTATCTGTTATTGAGCCCATTCTCAAGAGCAGCACTCCTTTTGTCATTACTTCTGGAGAAATAGAATTATTTGGAGACAATAATGACCTACCGATGCATCTTATTGATAAAACTTCTGAGCTAGAAGGACTTCATAAAAGACTCATTGTTGCGCTAGAAAAGAGGGGTGTCATATATCTAAGACCTCAGTATATCCTGGAAGGTTGGAGGCCTCATGTGACTAATCAAGACGGTAAAGAATTCAAATCAGGAAGCCAACAAACAGTGCGTGCCGCCTATTTAATTGAGTCAGAAGGTACTGTAGAAAAGGGCCCTTTTAATGTCCTTGCAAGGGTAGAGATAGGCAATGAATCAACGTCTTGACACAGAGATGGTGCGACGAGGACTTGTTAAGACTCGCTCCCAGGCTGAAAGCTTTATTAAACTCGGTACTGTAAAAGTCGATGGAAGAATTCAAACTAAGCCTGGATTTGTGGTAGCTGAGACTTCCGAAATAGCTTTGAAGAGTGAGCAATATGTGAGCCGGGCAGGTCTTAAGCTGGCATCAGTAGCCAAAACTTTAAAACTAGATTTTAAAAATAAGATTGTTTTGGATGTAGGTAGTTCTACGGGTGGCTTTACAGATTATGCCCTTAAGCATGGAGCTCAAAAGGTCTATGCTGTTGATGTCGGTACTAATCAGCTACATCCAAGCTTGCATGGCGATCCGAGAATTGAGCTTCATGAACAAACGGATATTCGTGATTTTAAGCCTGGTCAGGCACCTGACACTGTAGTTATAGATGTGTCTTTTATTTCTTTGCGCGATATACTGCCTCACATTGCTAAGCTAAGCGCTAAAAGTACATCCATTGTCGCAATGGTCAAGCCGCAATTCGAAGCCGGCAGAGAACAGACAAATAAGGGGGTTATTAAGAATGATCGAATGCGCAGAGATATCTTAAAAGACTTCGAAGGGTGGGCAAGGCAGCAATTTATAATTCTCGACAAAGCAGACAGTGAAGTTGCAGGCTCAAAAGGAAATTTAGAACGATTCTATTTGCTTAAAACTCTATAGAATTTCGCGAAGTTTTTCGATGTTCTTGATAAAGATAAAGGGTGGGCGTGAGTTGTCTATAAGGTCCTTACGCTCCAGTCCCGTAAGCTCACGGCTAGTTGTTTCTCGAGAGGCGTTAATAGAGCTTGCAATATCTTGTTGTTTGAGAGGTACTTCAATTACCACGCCACCATCCACTTCTTTGCCAAAGCGGTTGCTCATGGTAATAAGGAAGGAGACGAGGCGTTCTCGTACTGACCGGTACTCAAGGTTAATAATGCGCTCAGAGTGAATGCGGTACATCTCAACTGTCATATCGAGTAGAGGGGCAAGGACTTCGTTATGCTTTTCGATGTAGTCGAGATACTGTGCGCGATCAAGTCGCCACACTTCGGTAGGTGCTATAGCCTGATAAATAACATGACGTTCTTGTCCTGTTATGGCCCAAATAAGCGGAAAGATTTCATGGTCTTTTCGAACGATCAGAAGATTTTCTTCGCCGTACTTAGTAATATCGTAGGCTTTGACGAGCCCCGAAGCGATATAAAAAATCCCGGAAGGGGTTTCTCCGGGTCGTATGATATATTCACCTTTTTTGTACGTGAGGCGTGTTCCTTGGTGAAAAAGATTCACAAGGGCCGCCGTTTGTACGTCAGTGGCTAACATAGAGTTATTATTGCAGAAAACACCTCTTTAGACAACCATAAGTACAGATACGGAATCTCTTGATATTTATCACACTTCAATAGTGATTAAGATAACGGCGTTTTTAGCCCACTACCACTACTATTAGCGTGTAAGTAATGGGAGGCAACACTATGGTTACTACACAAGAAGTGCAGCGACAACTTAAAGCCATTGGTGTGGACTTCTATTTTTGGGGACGTCCCGAACTTCGTGAATTAGTACATATACTGGTTCCAGGCGAAACGTTAACCCATTGTGTAAAAGGCCGATACGAGGGTGGTTTTGCGCTCTTGGTTGCCACCGATCGACGCCTTCTGCTCATTGATAAAAAGCCATTTTACCTAACACTTGAAGATATTCGGTATGACATGGTGTCAGAAGTTGACTTCAGTCACCGACTAATGGATGCAACGGTTCGCATATGTACTGTAAGTAAAACCCTTCGCTTTACGAGCATGCGTAACACCAATTTGCGTAAGCTCACGGCATATCTCCAGGACCGAGTTATGGCCGTTCGTCAGCAGCACTTAATGCCGCAACAACCGCTGTTTACCCCTTATCCAAACCTACAGACATCCACTCAGGTAGGGGTGGCTCAACTACATTACCAAGCTACCAATCCCTACACCAAGGTGCCGCTTCTTATGCGTAGAAGAGTTTCACGTTTTTACAACGCTAATTAAGGTCAAAGCATAACTAATTTAAATACCAGCATGCTACTATAGGCTTTGATGTACTTCGAAGATAGAGCAGACGCCGGGCGTAAACTCGCAGAGCGTCTATTACAGTATCGCGGCGAGCACACCGTAGTCGTTGCTTTAACGGAATCCTCAGCAATCGTTGCTGCGCAAGTAGCGATAAAGCTGCATGCCAGCATGGTACTGTATATGATTAAGGATATTCGCCTGCCAAATGAAACGGATGCGACGGCTGGAGTAGGGACGGCTGGCGGGTTTCAATACAACAGTCTTTTAAGCGCAGGGCAGATAGAAGAAATTGCCAGTGAATACCACGGCTGGCTAGATGAACAACGGATTCAAAAGAACCATGAGCTGAATGTACTCTTAAGTGATGGCGGAACGATCAAGAAAGACATGTTGAGACATCACGTGGTGATTGTAGTAGCAGATGGTGTGCTGGGTACTATGGCTATGGATATGGTGGGGGAATTCCTTAAGACAATTGCTATCAAAAAATTTGTTATAGCGACGCCGCTTGCCAACATTGAAGCAGTTGATCGGATGCACGTTCTGGCAGACGAAGTACAGTGCTTAAACGTACGCGAGAATCTAGTAGATATCGATCATTATTACAATAAGCGCACCGATATGAGTGTTGATGATGCGCTAAAGATCATTCGAAATATAAGTTTAGCGTGGAAGCGGTCAAATGAGATAACTGATGAAGTTCAAGGAAGAGAAGATCATTCAAACAGTACTAAAAAAAGAACGTTTTTAAGTTAAACGTTAAATCTAAACTCAATAATATCGTTGGGCTGCACAATATACGTTTTGCCTTCTGTACGAACTTTACCGGCAGCTTTTGCAGCCTGTTCTGAACCTGCAGTAATAAGATCGTTGTAGTCAACGATCTGGGCGGCAATAAAACCCTTCTCGAAGTCACCATGAATCACGCCGGCAGCTTGTGGGGCAGTTGCTCCCTTTGGAATTGTCCAGGCGCGCACCTCTTTGTCGCCCGCAGTGAGGTAACTTTGAAGGCCAAGCGTATCATAGGCGGCATGAATGAGCTGTACGAGACCCGACTCAGTTTGGCCGTAACTTTCGAGTAATTCCTTACGATCATTCTCATCAAGTCCGCGTAGCTCGCTTTCAAGCTTTGCGCAGATGAATACAGATCGACTAGGCGCAACAAGATCGGCAAGAGCTTGTTTTTTGACAGTATCCTGTAAGGTGCTCTCATCTACATTGAAAACGTAGATTACATCTTTCAGAGTAAGTAGCTGCAGTTCTTTTTGCAGCCATGCCTTATCTTCCGGCTTCCAGTTGTTGGCTACTGTGAAGAGGGGGGTGCCTTCATCAAGAGTATTCTTTGCCAATTCCAAGATATCAGCGAGAGGCTTAATTTTAGGATTTGCTTTTGCTTCCTTTTGGATAACGGGCAGGCGTTTCTCGACAGTCTGTAAGTCTGCCAGAACTAGCTCCGTATTTATAACCTCGATATCTTTATGAGGATTGTGCTGCTCATCTACATGTTGAACATTGGAGTCTTGAAAGGCACGGACAATATGTGCAATGGCATTACAGCTACGGATATTAGCAAGGAACTGGTTTCCTAAACCTTCGCCTTTGCTTGCGCCCGCTACCAGTCCCGCAATATCTACAAATGTCACGGTCGCAGGTTTGATAGGGGCATTGTTATACATTTCACTCAGTTTATTGAGGCGTTCGTCAGGAATGGGAACAACGCCAGTATTTGGCTCAATGGTCGCAAAAGGGTAATTAGCGGCCAGGATATTATTGTCCGTCAGGGCATTAAAGAGGGTAGACTTGCCGACATTTGGTAAGCCAACGATTCCTATGCTTAACACTAATCCTCGTCTCCTTTAAAGATATCCAAATAGCGTTTATATTCGTACTTTTGAGCGTACTCTTTATTGCCTCGGGGAGATAAAATCTCCAGTTGTATAAGCCGCTCGATAACGTTATATGCTCCCTGCTTACTATAGCCAGTCCATTTCATTACCTCGGCCAAACCTACGATTGGTAAATAGTATAGATGTTGAAGCATTTTGACGGTACTTGCGGCCGCACTCTTACCCAGACTCTGTACTTTTGCCATGTCCTCAAGCCTTAAATCTGTAATCTTGTGACAAGTTGCAATTGCAGATTCCGCCGTTTCGATGATGCCATCAAGAAAAAAGTCTAACCACTCGCTGGGGGAGCCTGCTTCGGAGTGATATGAGTTCAGCACTTCATAGTACCTGTCTTGATGTTTTTTGAAAAAGCTTGACAGGTATAGAACTGGTATCTCTAATCTACCGGTTTGAGTTAAGTATAGAGTAACCATCATGCGTCCTGTGCGCCCATTGCCATCCGTAAATGGATGAATTGTTTCGAACTGTGAGTGTAGTAAGCCTGCTTTTATAAGGGGCAATACGGGAGTCTTATCGTATATAAACTTCTCAAATTCATCTAGCGCGCGCTTCATTTCATATACGGGAGGCGGCACAAAACGAGCATTTGCGGGGCTGGTGCCTCCAATCCAATTCTGTGTCTGTCGAAACTCGCCGGGGTAGGCGTGTTGTGTTGTTCGAGCATCCGTCATTAACTCTTTGTGAATTTCTAACAACAGTCGCAGGCTCAACGGCAAGTCACTGAGTCGCTTAATACCATAATTAAGCGCATTAATGTAGTGTAGGATATCATTTACATCGTCCGGAAGGTCGTTAGGACGTTCAATAGTTTGGGCTTCAATTGATTCGTCCAGAGACGCATTGGTGCCTTCTATCTGACTTGAGGACGCCGCATCTTTGCGTATAAACATCAGAATGAAGAAATCTTTATTAGGCAGTAGTCGAGATATCCCGTCCAAACGACCAAGAGTTATCATTGCTTCGGAGTGTTTAACCTGCATTCTCTGATCGATCTCTAGTAAGGTGGGCGGAGGGAAAGCAGCTGGTATAAAAGCCTTGAAGCCTTGAGACTGCTGAACGTTTGTTCCTATAAGCGACATTATGTTGACCTTATATTAATTAATGTCTACATTTTATGCTATTTTGTTGACTTTTGCAAGCGTAAGGTCAACTTTTTTATATTTTATTAAACTCAGTATAAACAATCTTGTATTGCTAACCTGCGG
Source organism: uncultured Candidatus Saccharibacteria bacterium (assembly GCA_965231105.1). Taxonomy (GTDB): domain Bacteria; phylum Patescibacteriota; class Saccharimonadia; order Saccharimonadales; family JACDBH01. Next base: position 823,050 of record OZ246417.1, read on the forward strand.
TATGATGAAACTGACTATAACTAGATAAAGGATATGGTTATGTGGGAGGTGCTAACGGTCTGAGTCAGCCGTAAACTGTGTACGGTTGGGTCTTATTTCGTTCTGACCTATATCTCAGTCGCAATACTAGAAGTAGGACTAGGAACGAGGTGAGTAAAGAAGCGAAAAGTTGAGGGTGCGTTGTTGCATATTCTTTGAGACTGTTATGACTTGCTTGTATGAAAGGGGCTGGATTGAGCTCCTCAGCGCTAATACCGTCTTCAAAGACGGATTGTAAGGCGGCCATGACTTCTTCAATGATGCCGTTAGATCCACCAGATTTAATGTCCTGTCTGGGCGACACGGCTGGAACCCCTTCTCCTGACGGAGGATATTGATTTTGAGAAGCGGTCGCTAAGACGCCTTGAAGCGGGTTTGATGGATTTGTGGGTGCAGGACCGACAATAGGATCACATGAATCATCAACGCCGTCCTCATCACTATCCACCTTTGCATTAATAATAATAGGGCAGGAATCAACAAAGTCAGGAACGTTATCCTGATCGAAATCATCCCCATCATTTCCGATAACAATAACTCCTCCTATCACTACGGGCTGTCCCGTTATATCGGGTATCTCAATGTCAATCGGTTGTGGGCCGGTTTCACTGTTGGGAGGAACCGGTATTTCTATTTCAATGTCGCCGTTTTCATCCGTTATGCCACTTCCAGCTGGCTGCCCACCAATTATGACCGTATATGGCGTATTGGGAGTTAAACCATTCTTTGTGCCCTTAACTGACACATTCACTTTCTGACTCTTTGTAGCGGTTTTCTTCTTGGTCACAGATGCAGAAACGCGCTTACGCACTGTTCGATTAGTTTTTGGTGCCTTTTTTAAGGCTGGGTCAGTATCCTTAATCTTTTCAAGCTTTATTGGCGTAGTGATAGGGTCAATATTTCCTAGGCTATTAGTAACGCCCAGAATTTTATTAGCAAGTAGTTCATGTCCAAATTCATTAGGATGATAACTTTCATTTCCTATAACCTCAAAAATATCTTTTCCCGCAGTCAGGCCATTCATGGCAACATTATCTGAATCGTTTTCGCATAATCGAGAGCCGAAGAAAGCATCTTCAACGTCAACATAATTGACTTCGGCAGCAGAAGCAGCCGCTTTAACGACTGCATTTAGACGTGTTACTACACTGGCAGCGAATTCAAGCTCACTCTCATTGAGGTGTACATTCAATGCGCACTCACCGCCCGCCAGTGCTATCTGGGGATAACCAATAACATATACACGAGCATTTTTAGTGGCTGCTTCTTTAAGTTTTTTGTATGTAGCTGTGAAGGATGCTAATTTGCTGTCTATCTCATTAAAAACTTCTAAGCGGTCTTCATAAGAAGGGAAGCAGGTTCCGGGCTTTAGGCAGGCAATTATTTTGTCTGAAAAATTGATATCATTACCCGCAACCGAAACGGTTGTAACTTTAGGATTATTAATCGAAATAAAGCTTACCTGCTTTTTATAGCCAGGAGCCCACTCCTTTAAAGGGTCGATACTAGGTCTCTCGTCATTCTTGTACTGATTATCCCTATCCTTTTCGTTATCGTTTTTGGTATAGCCGGTACCTCCCCTCACATGTACTGTGCGTGCACCAGAACATGCAACTGAATGGAAATTGTTAGCCTGTATCTTTCTTGCGATGAGGTAAGGATACGAAACTTTTGAAAGATGACACATGTTAAAGTCTTTGTCATCAGTTCCGATCTCATATTTATGCGCTCCTTCACCTGATGCGAAAGAGTCACCCATACCCAGATAGTCCATACCCGTTAAGTATGTGTTAGGGGCGGCAATGACAAACTCACCAATACGTGAAGTAGTGTTTGTGTCATAGGATGCATAAAACTTTACTAATTCATCGGTTAGAAACCGTACTTGTAGTACCGTGCCGAGGGAATTGATTTTGGTACGGGCAAATTCAAGTAGATCGCGCGAGCGGCATCCACTAACTGGTCCTGTGATGACATTGGGAACCATTCCACAGGTGGAAAGATCAAATAATTTAAATGTATTGTAATTTTTTGAAGCTACCACTGCGAAGCGTCCGTCACTGCTAATTGCCATCCTGAGAGCTGCACCGATGCCATTGCCGAATTCAAAGGAACCGGTGAAGGGCAACACTTCAAAGGTAGTAAGGTTAATACGCAGCACACCTTTTCCTGGAGAATCTACTACCGCCCATTCGCCGTTTTCGGAGATAGCAAAATTATCTGCCATAACGGGTAATGCGTTGCCGGCCTTATCAGTCAGGGGAATTTGTGAAGAGGGCTTAATAACGGCAAGCATTTTACCATTTGGTAAGTTAGCGAATTTCATTGAGCTTCGGAGATGACTAAACCATATTTTTGTCCCAACAGCAGGGCTGGCGCTCGCATTACTTATAAACAGATCATTCGCTGGGAAAACCATAGGCGCTGTAGGTTGTCCGTTTTCTTTCACTATCTCTGCTATGTAATCTGTTCCGCTAACATTTACAAAACCATTGGGATCAATAGAGGCAAAAGATGACTCTATGTGACATCCCGTAACAGAACTTTCTTTGTATATCTTTAGTATAAAATCAAGAATTATTCCATCTCGCTTCTTTAAAGTGAGTGAGGAGCAGTCTATATTTCCGCGGCCAGCATAGGTAGTGGGGTACTTTGCATCAATTACCGTTTCGGTGCGAGTCGAAAATTCAAGATTAGAATTTTTGAACCACACTGACTCGGTTTCGGCAGCAGACAAGTTTTTTGGTAAAGGTAGGAATAAAATAAAGATGGGTAGTGCCCATATAAAATTAACCCATGTAATATATTTATGCCTCATGTCTGCCAAACCTCAGGGGCAGTAAAGCACGAACTATAATATTATGCAATAATTATTAAATAAGTAAAGCTTATGTTTCTGCAAATAATACAAATCTTGAATATTTACCACAACTGAATCTTAAGGTATAGGGCGAAACAGCATCGTCTACTTTGTCGTATGAGAGGCTGCACCCCAGGTCGCTCCCACTTGATCTATAGCTTAATGATCCTATGATGATAGGATGCCTTGTAGGATTAAGCTCATCTCGATTGCTTGATTCGCTAAATCCATGTTGTTCTATGGACGAGATAAAAATCTCCAGTGGTTCTTTCACGGCCCTCTTGATCTCATTACCCTCATAAATTATTCCAACACTGCAACTGAGTGATCCTTTTCCGTATTTAACATGTGCTCTTGAACATTCTTTAAAGGATATGGTTTCGATTCCGTAAGTTCGCAGGCTACTAGCTATTTGAGATATGGTATGTTCCAATTTCTCGTATTTCTGTCGCTCGAAGTAAATATACATGTACTTATAAACCAAAAAACCTAGCCCAAAAACGATAAGGGCAGAAATAAAGATTCCTAATCTTTTGTGCTTATGAGCGGACTTTATATTTTTGAGAATTACCATCCTCACATAATCTAACCATTGCTATCATCCATACGCAAACTTTATTAAAAAGTTCTTCATTTAGTTGCTCTATGCTTTAAAAGCTCGTATAAATATGCCTTATAGCTCGTTTGTGATAAGTAGGACATGAGTAGGCAGCCATGACAAATATTAAGCCCTGGAAAACAATCGCCACCAGCACGCTTCTTAATACGGAGTATCTAAGTATTAGTGAAGATAAGGTGGTCTTGCCAAATGGCCGTAAAAAACGTTATGTGCGGCATACTGCGAGTCTACATCACTCTGTGGCTGTTATTGCTATCAATACGAAGGGCCAAATTCTTATACAAAAGGAATATAGTTACCCTCCTAACAAAATCATGTGGCAGTTGCCAGGAGGGAGTATTGAAAAAGGAGAAACAATTGTTGAGGCTGCCCAAAGAGAATTGGCTGAAGAGTCAGGGTATAGAGGCAGAAGAGTGAGGCGGATCGGATATTTCTATACTCATAACCGTCTATCAGACCAAAAACAATACGTAATAGAGTGCAAGGGGCTCACTCCTTATAAACTACCTGCAAATCCGGACGAATTTATTGAGACGTATTGGATGAGCAAAAAAGAAATTAAACAGAAAATTGCTGAAGGCGAGTTTAATAACATTAATCTGCTCGCAGCCCTTAATCTCTGGTTACATCAACCTAAACGGAAAAGCCCACGATGAAGCTACTTATAGTATCGCCTAAATTTCATCCAGTTATTGGTGGCGGTGAAACCTATGTCCTAAACTCTGCAAAGCATATGCATCGACATGGTGCAGAAGTGCATGTTGCTGCAGAGCCTCATTTAAGACGCAAAGTCTCAGACTATTCCTTTACGGTGCATGAAGTAGAGGGCCTCAGTGACAATGCCCTTAATATCATTAAAGCGACTGCAAATCTTCATAAACTGATAGAAAAAATTAAGCCAGACATTATTCATGTGCATGGCTATTTTGCGTTACTTATTGTTGGCTTCACTAATCTTAAAAAGATTCCCGTCATTGTTTCGATACACAGTACTCCAGTTTGGGGCGAGCGTATTGTAGGGGGTATGGATAGTTTTGAGGTTGAACTTTCATTTGCCCAGAAATCATTGGAGATATCTAAGCCACAGTTACTTACGGCGGCGAACAGGGTTTATGCTGAGGCTGCCATGAAAGTGGCTGCCGGGAAAACCGATGTTGCCGTGTTGCCATATCCTGTGGACGCAGATTTCTTTGCTAGTGGAGATGGGGAGGACTTTCGTGCAGCTTTTGGTCTCACAGAAACCGATAAGATGATTCTCGTGCCCTCCAGAATCATTGAACGTAAAGGTATACGCGAGGCAGTACTTGCATTGAACGAATTGCCGGATAACTTTTACCTCTGTTTACCTGGTGCAGTAGAGCCGCTTGATCTTGGATACTGGGTAAGTGTTTGTAGCGAGCCCGTTTTTCAGAAATTAAAAGACAGAATTATCATTCCAAGAGATAAAGTACTCTATGATGAGATGCCAAACCTCTATGCTGCCACGGATATTGTAGCGATGCCTTCATATTACGAAGGCGCACCTGTCGCAACGGTTGAGGCAATGGCTTCAGGTAAGCCCTTCGTTGGAGCAGATAGCCAGGGTATTAATAGTTTTATTAAGCATGAAGTTAATGGGCTCCTCGTACCTAAAAAGAACTCTACTGCGCTTGCAACGGCTATTCTGCGCTTATTGCGGGATAGGGATTTGAGCAGGCGGTTTACCAATCAAGCTCGTCAGGATATTGAAATGCTGACCTGGAGTAAGCAATTTAACGGCCTCTTAAAAGCGTATGGGAAAGTCCTATCTTCAAAGCAAACTGAAAAACTGTCAGAAAAAATAAAGTTTTCAGCATGAGCGCACAGTTAGTTTTTATGGGGCCCTCGGCAGCGGGTAAGACTTCACTTATGTTGGGGCTTACGCACTTAGAGGGGGAGTACCAGTTTAGGGTAGATCGCACATGGACCACCCAGAATCGACGTATCCAGGAAGGTGATGAAGAAAAAAGATTCGTTAGCCGAGATGAGTTTGAGAGTAATAGACCAGAATTTCTCTTTTCCTTTCAGACATTTCCAGATTACGAGTATGGTATACCGCAACAGGCCCCGCTCCAGCCACAGGAGGTACGGATGCGCGTATTGCCTCCTGTCTTTGCAATAAAGTTCAGAAATTTAGTACCCGCTCCCACGGTACTGTGTTCAATAACACCCTATGTTACCGATCCTGAAGAAATTATCCGTGCCCGTGATCCCTCGATAAATCCAACGGATATGATGAGCCGGGTATTGCGCTTTAAACGAGATCAAGACGAGGCAGATACATTAGCAGACATTCACTTCAAAAATGTTGAAGGATTAGATGGTGCGGCTTTGGCACTTGGCTCAATGATTGTTGACCATTTAAAGATACGTCAGGGGCAATAACTACTTTTTGGTAATTTGATAGGTGTGCTGAAGATAGAGCAAGTTTCTTATAAGTTTTTCTAGTCTTTCATACCCATCAATATCTTTTCGAGCTAAATCTTTACTAATGTTGTCGAGTTCGGTTGCGAGCATGGCAAAATAGTCCCCGGAGCGAACTAGGGCAGTAACCTCTAGTTCTTCTTTGCTCATTTTAGGCTGGGTGTAGTCCTGAACGAACCAAGTTTTAAGATCATGATGAAACAAACGATTACCGAGCGAAATAGAATAGGCGCTACTTACCATTTATACACTCCATTATGCTGACATGCTTATTGCCAGCGATTATTAAATGATCCAGTAAATCGATGCCAAGCGCTTTGCCAGCATTCATGAGTTGCTCGGTTACCTCTATATCTGCAGATGTTGGTTCAAGGCTGCCAGATGGATGGTTATGTGAAATGATAATGGCAACTGCACCATACTCAATAGCAGGCTGGAATACTTCACGAGGATGCACAATATTTGAAGTAAGGCTGCCTACTGAAATGACTTCATCATAAATAACCCGATAGCGACTATTAAGATAGAGACCGCGTAATTGTTCTTTCTTGTGATTACCCATGTCTTTTAGATAAAGGTGGGCTTGCTTAGCATTACGAATAAAAACTGGCCGTCCCAGCTGTTCGGTAAAGTACCGGCGACCAAGCTCAAAACTAGCAACTATCTGGCAGGCTTTAGCGAGGGGAATATTGGCGGCGAGGGCGAGTCGTTCAGGGCTTAGTTCGTTGGCTATGGTTTTTTCACCGTATTCCCGCATTGTTCGCTTGGCCATTGCCATTACTTCTTCTTTGCGCGTTCCAACACCCCAAATGATTGCTACAAGCTCAGCAACGGTAAGGTTCTGAGGGCCGAGATTTAAAAGCTTCTCTCGAGGCTTTTCATTATCGGGTAGATCTTTAACGCGAAGAACGTACTGATTATTTGGTTCACTAAATAAAAGATCGTTATCAAGTAGGCGGTAGGGTGCTTGCGTTGCAGTAGCCATAATTTCTTATACTAACAGCTTGTTTCTGTAGGGCAAATTTAAGCATATCTTTTAATTATAATTTAATTAACCCCTGTTAAGGTTCTGGCCATTTATAATGGCAAATCCCTTTTGTATAACCTTGAATTCATCATCCTCTGCACCCTTACTCTCTGTATAGGCATTGGGCAGCTCCTCCGCTGAAAACCAATCAACTCGAGAATGGTCTTCAGGATCAGTAGTGATAGCTTCAGGAGGGCTTATTAAGCGGGCAAAAAAGACAATCTCAACAGAATGCGATTTCTTAATCTCGTTTGTGTAGGTAAAGGCTGCAAATGCGTCGCCAATACTTACTTCAACCCCGAGTTCTTCCTTAATTTCTCGAGCCAATCCTGTTTTAAGATCTTCACCAAAATCAATATGACCACCGGGCATTTCATAGACTCCGGGTAAGAATTTTTTTGTGTCTGCTCGTTTTGCTAAAAAGACTTTTATTTCTCCATTAAACTCTGCAGTAATCATCGCTACTGCGGTTATAACTTGTTGGCCTTCGGCAAGTACTTCACTGTCATGAGAGATTTTTATCATGACAATAATTTTAACAGGGTTAAGCTTCTTTATTGTAATTTCAAGCGGTATATAATATTTGGCAAATGAGCGAGCAATATCCGATTGCAGGCCTGACACGTCGTGGGTTTGTTAAAGGTGCTCTGGGATTGGGTGCAGCAGCAGTACTGGGTGGGCGCTTATTTGCTTCCGAGCATGCTGCTGCGAGTCGTGAAAACGTGCTTTTTGCACATGGCCAGGATCCTTCTGCTTGTAACATTGATGGCACCATATATTATGTAACTTCCCAGAACGGTGCGATTTGTCTTGCGTCCGGGGAAAGTGTTCGAGATCTCGCCGATACAGAGTTAGAGGAGATTTGGCGGCCGGATCGCGCAGAATTTCCGATGGCTAATATCTGGGCACCAAAGATAAGTGTCGATGAGCAGGGCGTGAATATATATGCGAGTAACTTCCATGATTTTGAGGCTAATCAACGAGTATTTCAGTTACGTGCCTCAGATCCACGTGGTCCTTATAAGCACACAGGAGTTATAGAGACCGGTGAGGATAAATGGGCTATAGATGGTTCATCATTTAAATATGAAGGGAAGCGCTATTTTGTATGGTCCGGCAAAGAAGTGCCTGCTGGCAGAGAAACCCAGAGTATCTATATCCAGGCAATGAGTACGAGGGGACATTTACAGGGAGAGCGGATGATGATATCAACACCCGAGTATTGGTGGGAGCAAGGCCCTCACTGCGGTATTAATGAGGCGCCGTATGCGTATCAGCATGATGAGGACAGTCCATTAGTTATTGACTATTCAGCCGGCGGCTACGCAACAAGGGATTATTGCCTTGGTCGTCTTGTGCTGGAGGGAAACAATCCGCTAGATGCATCTCAATGGCATAAATCTCCGTCGCCTGTTTTTTATAGTTCACCGAATATTGTTGGTGTTGGCTCACACTCTATTGTTGAGGATAAGAATGGGCTGTGGTTGCTGTACCACAATAAAACCAGCAGCGAGTATGGTGATGCACGCGAAGTGCGCGCACAGCGAATAGATACAGAAGATGGCCTACCACTCTATGGTAGGCCGCGTGATACGTTTTAGCATATTGCTTGAGGTAGGTAATCGGGCTGCCAGTTCTCAAGGTGGTCGCGGCTTCGTCGCCAAAACATAATTGTTTCGCTGCCTCTGGGTTGGTCGATAGTTTTCATAGCTTTTCCTTTCCGTTAGTTAATAAAGTTAGGTTCGCTGTGCCTTATGGCACGACCGAGTAATTTGCTTACGATCCAATACGCGAAAAAGTACGCGGTAAAGGTAGTGAGGGTAGAAAGCTGAATCATGTGGGTATAATCTGGAAGCTCGGTTGCGAACGGTGCGATGAGCGGATTGGTAATGACTGTGATGCCTTGTGGCACCACGCCCGTAATAAGAAAGAGGGCAAATACAAAACGTAGTGCGAGACATATAAGAATTACGGTGTTAAAAAAGGCAAAAAGTGTATAGAAATGGTTGAGGGTAAAGAGGTGTTGAAGTTGCTCGGTTGTTTTTGTGTGGGCAGGTAGAAGCTTTGCTTCGGGTTGTACCAGTGTAAAATTGTGCGCCATAGCTCGTCTCCCTTATGGTTAGGGAGTATGAGGGTAAAAGAGTTTAGACACAGTAAAGAGTTACACACTAAATTTGTAAGAAACCCCACAAATTAGTCATGTATAAAAGCATCACGCAAGGAGAAGAAGGCGGGCTTTGGCTCGTAATATTTATCGAAAGGCAAGGGGCGACTATTAGGAGTGGTAGGTAGATAGTTATACCATGTCTCTTTGTCGGTAATGCCAAGGAGGGCAAAACCAGGGCACACTTTCGATTCTATGCATGCTCGTGCCATCTCATAATAAATATTAGCCTGGATGGCATCGCGATCTTTATTGTCAGCTTGAACATCGTTCATATTAACGTCGAGTTCAGTTACATACACTTTTAGACCCAAGTCCCCAAAGCGTTTCATATTGGAGATAACCTCGTCTTTCATAGGAGGGTGAGTACCATCAATATGCATCTGCATCCCAAGTCCATCTATAGGTATGCCACGTTCAAGGGCGCCCTTCACATAGCTATACATCGCATCAGAGATATCGTTTTTTCCTTCGTTGCCAAAGTCATTCAGAATTAGGACGGCATTTGGATCAGCTTCCCGTGCCCAGGTAAACGCAGAATCTATGTACTCCGTGTCGCCCGTTGCATCCGCCCACCAGTCGCGGAGGCCGTAAATATGCTGATTGCGTGTAAAAGCTTCATTAACGACCGTCCATTCTCGAATTACTCCTGCATAGCGACGACCAACTGTGTGGATATGGTCACGCATGAGATCATGCAGCTCTGACTTATTGTAGTCGCCATTCAAAAGCCAATCGGGCAGCCATTTTTCCTCCCCCCATACAAAATGATGTGCCTGCATAGGCATATTGTGTGTTCTCGCAAACCCCACAACTTTATCCATTTGGGAAAAATCATACGTCGTTGGGCTTGGTCGTAAATCATGATCGGTAAAGTGCCAGTTAGGAATATTATCAAGTGTGGCTACCGTAAATTGATCGGTCAAAATATCTCGATAGGGCGCTTCATCAAGTAGCTTTAGGATCGCGAAGTTGCCAACCTCAACATTGTGTTTAGTGGCAAGCTCTTTGAGCGAGGGTGATGGCAGCTTAGGAGTCTCAGGAGTCCGATGCCAAAAAGATACAAAGGCACTTGCTACCACCGCCACAAATATAGCGAGCATCACAATAGCACCTTTGTCTCGCGCAAAACCTGATAGTTTAGGCATATCATTTACACTACTCGAGTTGAAAATAGAATTGCTGTGAGAATTTGTACAAAGGCACAATGGTGGCGGTAGAATGATGACGCCTGTACAATTTATGTAACATGTCAAAAATTCGACTTGTTGATAACAGCCGTTTTTATATACTGATGAGCTCAATCCTTTTAAGTGTGCTTGTCGTATGCGGGCTGCGTCTTACGATAGTGGGGGATAAATTATTCTATATAAGAAGCGAGCAGATTTTTGGTTTTTTGAGCCTGTTTTATTGGTATGCCGCGCTGATTATTTCGCCTCTTAATAAAGTAGCTAAAGGACAAAAATGGCTACCACATGTCATTTTTGCTCGTCGGGCTATTGGTGTATCGGCAGCCTACTTCGCTTTATTGCACGTAAGCATTTCTTTATGGGGCCAGCTTGGTGGAGTAGGCGGACTAAATCTTTTACCGGGGCGTTTTATTTGGGCGCTAGGTTTTGGATTTGTGGCTCTGATCGTGCTTCTTATCATGGCATCGACTTCGCTTGATAAGGTCATTTCTTTTATGACCTTCCGTCGCTGGAAATGGCTGCATCGCACAGGCTATGCTGCCGGTATTTTAGTCTTACTCCATATTTGGATTATCGGTACGCATATGGGATATTCGATCTTTAAGATCATTTTCTTTGTTATGCTCAGTGTGCTTTTTGGGTTAGAAGCACTGCGTGTCGCCCGGAGTTTGGCATCGCGCTTTCCGAAGCTTACATTTAATCCCTTCATATTAGCGGTGTGCGTATGGATCTTATTAAGTGGGGCATTGTTAGTAGTTCCACGTTCAATAGAGACGTTTCACTCTCGGCACGCAGCGGGGGGCGCCCATGATCATTAAAAGATTAGTAGCGCTTCTAAGCAGTCTCTTTATTTTGCTGTACGCCGTGCCAGTACAGGCTCACGTCATTATTTCTGATAAAGATAGAACACTCGGTGCGATATTGCATGTTACACCCGATGACGATCCTATTGCCGGACAGGTGACCAGTCTTTTCCTTGATCTTCAGGACAAATCCATCACGCCACAGACTCATGTTTTTGGACTGACGGTAACTAATGAGGCAGGCGAGAAGTCTAGTGTACTTGCATATCCCGAAGGATCAACCGTATCGGCTCGCTATACATTCCCAACCCAAGGACTTTATACGCTCGAGTTTTGGGTTCGGCCGTTTGACGTGCTGGCAAAAACCACCACACTTACCTATAGCCAGCGCGTGTCGCGTGGCACTGCTCAATCTTCAGAGACGCAAGACTATCTATGGGCTGAGACGGGAATCATTATTGCGGGTGCACTCATGATATATTTAGGTGTATTGTTCGTAGGCAGACGACACGTAATAGCAAAACAGAGTAAACAGGAGTTTTAAGTCATGACATTCAGAAAAATTATAGGATTGGCTATAGGAGCGATTGTTCCAGCACTCACATTTGCACAGGTTGCTTCAGCGCATGTGGTCGTTCGTCCAGCAGAAGTAAAGACAGCTGCTCGTGAGACATTTTTAGTATCAGTACCGAATGAGCACGACACTTCTGTAGTGGGTGTGCGTTTAGTTATCCCTGAAGGCTTAGAATCAGTACGTCCTTTTGCAAAAGCAGGGTGGAGCGTAAGCCTTACCAAGTCTGGTGAAGGTGAAGCAGCGAAGGTTACAGAAATTGTGTGGACGGGCGGTGCAATCCCCGTAGATCTTAAGGATGATTTCTATTTTGGCGCTAAGGCTCCGGCGGGTGAGGCTGAACTTCAGTGGAAGGCATATGAAACCTATGCAGACGGCACCATTGTGTCTTGGGATCAGGCAACTGAAAGTGAAACAGAAGGCGGTACCAGTGGCCCATACTCAAAGACAAAAGTTGTTTCGAAGAGCGCGAATGAAAGCGCAATCGAAGCAGCAAGCGACAAGGCTCGTGCAGCAGAAAGCCGGGCCAAAGTTGCATACATACTGGGTGCCGCAGGGTTAGTATTAGGTGGCTTAGCCTTCTTGAGTGTTGCTCGACCTAAAAAGTAGATACAGCACGCAGTAAGTGTGATAATTGTCACAAACAGGGGTCAATTGCTTGCAATAGGCCCTTTTTTCTTGTACTGTAGGCTTAGAACTCGAAAACAATGCATCGGTGGGATAAAGGGAGGTCTGTTATGTCACAGCCAGGAACTTCACCAAATGTAATGCGGGATTCACCTACATCCGAAGTTTTTGACTCGCCCCAGGCTCCTCGACATCCTAGCCGCTTACGACATTACCTTCTCGGTGCCTCTGCACTGAGCATGGGAATAATGGGGGCTACGGCTATAGAAGTGTCGTATGCGGAAAGAGCAAGTGCTGCGCCAGATTTCGGTGCCTGTCCAAATGGGGGTGTCCCTTTGCCTGCTACATGGCATGATAAAAACTCAAATGGTGGCATGGATTATGGTGAAGTAGCGTGCTGGGATGAAGAAGCAGGGAGAGTGGTGCCTTATATACCCCCCGAAGAGGATTCTTACGGTACAAATTTTCAGATAAACCGTGAACCTTCGAGCTTGCATATTATTGAGCCACAACGCTTAGTAGATACGCGGCAAGTGAATAGCCCGCATAAAAAACTTGGTAGTGGTAAATACCTGGATGTCGCGGTAGTAGGAGGCGAAGTCCCCACGGATGCCTCGAGTGTGTACTTAACGGTCACGATTGCAGGCGCAACTAACCCAGGCTATGTTACGGCTTATCCAACTGGTACTGCTCGGCCTGAAACCTCTAGCCTAAATGCAAATGCTGCTGGCGAAGATATTGCTAACCTCGTAAATGTGCCAGTGGGACAGGATGGCAAAGTAAGGTTGTATTCAAGTAACGGTGCTCATCTTATTGTTGACGTGGTGGGTTACTTTAAACCAGCCACTAACCCTGAAAAAACAGCTTCAGCTGGTCGTTATGAACCACGAGTTGTTAAAAGACTAGAGGATACGCGACAGCCCGGAGAGTTACCGCTTTTTGACGGTGAGGAGAGGGAAGTCTACGTTGGTGATTTTTGTGATCCGAATAAATTCGGCGCGATTTTGCTTAATGCAACTGTAACGCGCCACAACGGAAACGGGTATCTAGTAGTTTTTGCTGGAGATGAACAAAAGCCTAAAACCTCGAACGTTAATTTTAGAACTGGGCAAGATGCGGCGAACGGAGTCATTGTTGCGATGAGCCCAGAAGGAACAATAAAGCTTGAGATGAATGTCTCCGATCCAGATCCAAAAAATGCAGGGAGTGGAGATGTACTCCTGGATGGTGCGGGTTGTATAACTAACGACACCGCCCCTCAATCACAAAACGGAATGTTTAGAAGTGTACTGCCAGTGCGATTACTTGATACTCGATCTGGTGCAAAAATGAAATCAGGTGATTCTCGATATATACAAGTTGAAGGTCGACCAGGTTTTGATTTCCCAATCTCTGCGGTGGTAGGAAATGTCACGGGAACGCAAACTGAACGCTTTGGTTATGTAACCGTAGACTCACAGGGGAATGTTGATACTTCTGCTCTTAACCTAACACCTGGTCTAACGAAGGCAAATGGAGTAGCAGTTCCAAATTCGCAGAATGGGGATAAAGACGGGGTATTTGTACAGGTTACAGGGATAGATGCACATGTTATTTTCGATGCAACGGGTGGATTCATTGCTGCGCCCGAACAAACTGGCGAGTAGTACTTTTCTCTGCAGATTCTGCTGATTTACGTTTCTAGGCGTAAGCGGTATACTTGGATCAAATGAAGGTGCTTACGGTAAGCAGGAAGAAACTAGTAGTATTGTTGGCTATAGTTTTTGTTGCTGTTATTGGGGGAGGGATTTATCTTCTTGTGATAAAGAAAGACTCGGCACCCTCTCAAAATGAAGACGCCAATACTCAAGGGTTCGGTGATGAAGAGTTTACTGCGGTTGAAAAGGCCAACGATGAATATGTTAGAAACAAAGAAGAACGTATTAATAATTTAGCTGCAGAAACGCAAAGTGTAGATGATTTACTAAAACAGCCTGAAGCAGACCAAGGGCCTATAGGACTGCAAATTATCAAAAATAAAATAGAAGCCAATGATAAAGCTGGCGCTAAGCAGTTTATAGATTATTTGATGCAGCGTACTGATTCTACGGGAATTGAGGCGTCCGTACTGTGCTACCAAATTGCAGATTCCGATAGCGCAAAGCGATCCTGTAGGGATCGTCTTGATGAGCAGGCACGAGCTTCTGGCATGATCGGCCCCAATGAAACAATGCCGGAGAGTTACTTGCAGCAAAAGGATGGGGAAGGTTAAGCATGCCAAGCTTCCTTACAAAGCCAAAGCTTCTTATCTTCGCAGGGTTCTTATTTGGTGTTATGCTCTTACTTTCTGGCGGTCACGCCCTTGCGGCAGATGGCTGGCTGGATAATCAGGTACCCTCTACTAGTTGGGGCCAACATCCATGGATGGTGGTAACTCGTCCTGGTAGCAATGGAATGGACGCAGGTAGCCAGCGTGCGCATGTGTATGTGCCTGTTGCCGGACCGGGCGATGCCGCTACGTTTACCATGACAGTTAATGACGGCTGTGAGACTGGGAATGATGACAATCCAGCCAATAACAATACCTTATTTAGTATTTGGCCGGCTTTTGGCTTCAGTGTTTCCGGTGGTACGAATGAGCCGATATTTGCTGATCATCAAGCGACACAATGTACCAGTGGCTCTGATGTTACATTCACTACCACACTACCCGCATCTGGCTATACTAACCTTGTCCAGATCCAGGCAGCAGGAGGGGTGACGCGGTACTATCGCTCGGCAGTGGTAACGGCGAATGTAACCTCAGGATCAAGCGCCTATTATGTTAACCGCTTTCGATTTTCTACTGGTCATCCAGGGGCGCTATTTGCGTTTGCTGAAACAGGGGTTGATCCCGCTGGTAACCAGGGCTTATATACCGGTATTGCGCACAACGTAAATCCGCCGAATGGTTGGGGTTGGACCACTTCCATTATGTTTGCCCAATACTGTAACGCGGGAGTTCAAACGAGAGATGTCTATTTTTATGACACTGACGATTCAAATGCGGCGGGCTCCTCTTCGCCGTACTGGCAAAATAACAACCAGCCGATGACGTGGCATATTCACGCGTTCGATCGTGTAACTGGTGCATATATTGGACCGGTACCAGGAAGTGGAGGAGCGCTCAAAGGAGGTAATAACCAGGCGGATAGAATTCCAGGAGTTTCCTTTGACTCACGATATATTTATCGTTTAGATATTTCAAATGTTAACTATGTAAACAGTATTCAGGTGGCGCTGCCTTACCCTCAAATTAATGCGATTGATACATGTCAGCCAGGCAACCAACTTCCTGGTGGTGCAATTTCGGCTAGTTGCGATGTCTATGGAACGTTGTCCGTATCGGTAAACGCTTGGGATCCAGACGGGGGAAATGTAGGGGTAAATATTGCCATTCCTACTTATGGTAATGCGTCCGGTGTTGGCAGTGGCAATATACCTTTGAGCCCATCAAGCCCCTATCCTGGACGACCTCGTGATGGGGTAACTTATACGATTACAGGAAATGTGAGCGATGCGCAGACAGGGCAAGTGGTTGGTCTTGCATCCGGTACGTTTAATTGTCCGGTACCGCCCCCTACAAGCATGGCGTGCCCGACGGCACCGAATGGTGGACAGATAACATTCCCCCCGGATGAATACGGTGTCGTTGATACGCTTGGAGTCTGGGCTGTTAATAATACCAGTGGAGCAGGGGCTACACAGCCGACAATAACTTCGATACAAGTGAGTAGCGCACCCGGTGCCACAGGCTTGCCGGCTAATGCGGCAATCGTTACGCCTGCACCTCCAGGAGGAAATAGCAGAGTTGGTAATGTTGCAAATGTGAGCTTCCCAGCCCCTAACAGATACGCCATCTCATACACTGTAAACTGGAGTGGTTTACCCAATGGCGCTATTACGTGCGTAATAAATGAAGATATTTATGCCAAGCCTTATATAAAAGCCTATGGAGCAGATATCTGGGCGGGCGGAGGCTTCACTAGTGGGGGATCGTGTGTATCTAATACAAACGCGGCTATCAATGCGTTTGCTTCAGCGAATGGTGGAACTTATAGAGGTTCCTCGGCACAATTCGGTATTACCGCGCTGATGGGTGTGAACGAATTTTACTCTGCGGGACAGCGAACAGGGGCAAACCGTCCCCCACGCGGCCTAACATTTAGCAATACGTTGGGCTCTACATATGGAGGAAACTTTGGGGGGAGTGGACTATGCATTACAGATTACTTTAATGCTACCCGCGACCCGAGTGTGCCAGAGGCTGCATGGCCTGGAACCTTATCTGCAAATCAGGGAAAGCGGCGGTATACAGCGTCTAATGTTGCCATCGGCGCAGGGGTGCTGAATGCACAAAGAGGTACGCAGGCAGCACTATATGTTACGGGCAGCGCAATGATAAATAATGACATTCGCTATGTGGGAGGGGCAACCAGTGCAAATGACTTGCCGTTCTTCGCGCTGATTGTCTGTGGGGATATCTACATAAATTCAAATGTCCAGCGTATTGATGGACTCTATGTTGCTCAGCCAGGTTGTGGGGGCAACGGTCGAATCTATACCTGCGCGCCTTCTGCGGGTAGCCTCTATTCAACTCAAGCTCTTTACGACTCATGTAACGATAACCAACTGAGCGTGAACGGAGCGCTTATTGGACAGCAAGTCCGTTTCTTCCGTACTCGTCAGACGCTTAATCTGTCGCCCATTGGCGCGTCCGAGACTCCCAATCTAGGCACCGGAGCAGGAACTAACGCGGCAGAGGTCGTGAACTATACGCCCGAACTATGGATGGCGCCATCGCCATTGCTTGATCCTGCCAGCAGTTCTGCAGCGGGTGAATACGATGCGATTATTGGACTGCCACCAGTCTTCTAGTTTTCCACTCGTTAGCCTAAACAATACGAAACTATGCCATTGTCTGTTATGCTTATGCTATAATCGGAACTAATTATGAGCATACTGAGTGGGGTATCAGACTTCTTCGGACTTGATCTCGGTACCACCGCCATACGAGTCGTACAGCTGCGGGGCAGTGGCCCTAATAAAGCCTTAGTAAAGTATGGTTATGTACCTGTTGATCCTAAGCTATCTTTAAGCGATGCCAAGGCTGATCAGCAAAAGCTAGTACAGATTGTGCGTGAACTTCTAACCCAGGCACGTGTAACGGTGAAGGATGTAGCGGTTGGATTACCGTCCAATCGTGTCTTTACGACCGTTGTTGATATTGATCGTTTAAGTCCAGCAGAACTTGCCAAGACTATTACGTATCAAGCTGATTCGTTAATCCCAACCCCTGTGGCAGAAAGCAAAATAGACTGGGCGCTTCTCGGTGATTCACCTAAGGATCAGTCTAAAGTAGAGATCTTACTTTCAAGTGCTACAAACGAGTTTATTGAATCGCGCTTAGACATGCTGGAATCAATCGGCCTCAATGTAATTGCGTTTGAGCCAGATAGTCTTGCGTTAGCGCGAGCTCTCACATCACCTGAAACAATGTTACCGACGATGGTACTCGATATTGGTAGCAAGACTACCGACATTATCATCACGATGAACGGTGCGCCACGCTTAACACGTGCTATCCCAACCGGTGCAGATGCTATTGTCCGCGCTGCTATGCAGAATCTGAGTATTGACGAGAAGCAGGCTCAGCAGTTTGTGTTTAAGTTCGGCCTTGGCAAGGATAAGCTTGAAGGACAGATCTATAACTCCATCTTAGGAACTGTAGAACTCTTAATGAGCGATATAGATAAGTCTATTAAGTTCTTCCAGACTCGATATGCGAATGCTCGTATTGATCGCATTATTGTCACAGGGGCAGCTTCAGCGCTTGCCGAATTCCCACTGTATCTTGCTAATAAGTTTGGAATCAACGTGGAGATCGGTAACGCATGGCGCAATGTTGCATTCCCGGCCGATAGGCAGAACGAATTATTGGCAGTATCGAATCATTTTGGTGTGGCAGCCGGATTAGCGGAGCGAACAGAATGATTCAGCTAAACCTTCTTCCAACAGTCAAACTTGAGTTTATAAAGGCCAAGCGTGCTAAGCGCATGGTGCTGGTTATCTCGTTCCTCGCCGTTGCAGTATCTGTTACGTTAGTTATCGTTATGTTCTCGCTTACCATGTTCCAAAAGCGACACATAAGTGATCTTGATAAGGATATTAAGACAGCTGAAACAAAGATGTTAGCAACACCTGATCTGGCTAAGATTCTGACCATTCAAAGCCAGCTTAATAGTTTGCCAACACTATACAGCGATCGTCCGGTGGTGAGCCGTCTTTTCCCATATCTCCAGCAAACAACACCATCCGGTATTGGCATCACTGATATGACCATTGATTTTACTGAAAGCACACTTTCTATTGAAGGCAAATCCGCAGTGCTCGAACTTGTTAACCGCTATGCTGATACTTTGAAGTTTACAGACTATACAGTGAAGCCGGCCGAAAATGAGCAGCAAGCTCCGCCTGCCCGAGCATTTTCCGAAGTGGTATTAGCCGAGTTTGCACGCGACGATAAGGGTACAACCTTCACGCTTAAATTAAAGTTTGATCCGATTATCTTTGATAGCACAAAGGAAGTAACATTGGCAGTACCTGCAACAATTACCACTCGGTCTGAAACAGAGCTGCCGGATACAGGTGTATTCCAGCAAGGAACAGAGGAATAAATATGGCAAAAAAAGTAGCAGCATCAACAAAAAGGGTACAGGTCGATAAGGCCAAGACCACACTACTCCTAATTGTTGCCGGTGCAGCATTCGTGGTGGTCTTTGCGCTTATTGCGAGTAAGTCATATTTTAGCCAGGCCAATTATCTGAGTCGTGTGGCGGGCGAAAAAGAAGATGCCCTTAACCAACTTAAGGATAATGAAAAAGCCGTCACTCAGCTTGTTGCCGCTTATGAAGAATTTGCAAGCAAAGATCCAAACATTCTTAATGGAAGAAAAGAAGGTGAAGGGGAGCTGGATGGCGATAACGCTCGTCTTATTCTCGATGCACTTCCTAGCAAGTATGATTTCCCGGCTCTAACGAGCAGTGTTGAAAATCTAATTGGCGGTCGCAAGATTAAAGCAATTACCGGTACCGATGATATTTTGACACAAGAACAAAGTGCTACCAGCGGAACACCGATTGAGATTCCGTTTACTGCCGATGTAGAGGCAAGTTATCAGAGTATCCAGGAACTAGTTAACTCTTTTGAGCGTTCTATCAGGCCATTCCACTTCTTATCTATGCAGTTTAAAGGCGTAGAGAATGGGGTAGAAGGTATCTTTAAGATTAAAACGTATTATCAGCCGGAGAAAGATCTAACGATACAAAAGAAGGTAGTGCAATGAAGCAAAAGGATATAGCGATTATCATTGCCGTGGTAGGGTTTGCTGCCATCTTTTCGTACCTTGTGGTCAGCAAGTTCGTCGTGCCTGCTAAAAACTTCCAACAAGAAGTTGAAGTTGTTGAAAAGATCTCACCTGACTTTAATGTACCCGATTCTAAGAATTTTAATGAGCAATCTAAGAATCCGACAAAACTGATTAGGATTGCACCGAACAGCAATGACCAGCCGTTCGTAGCGCCATAATGCACGTGAGGGGATACTTCGCATGAGTTTACTCTCAGCAACAACACAGAAGCAGGTTGAAGAACAACTGATTCGTGAGAAATTGCTCACAGCCGAGCAACTGAGTGCGGCGAAGAAAAAGGCCACCGAAGGTTCGGTGCCATTTTTTGCACAGCTTGTTAACGAGGGCCTGGTTGATAACGAGAAACTCACTAAGACAATTGCTAGTATCAATAAGGTTGCATACGTAAACCTGCTTAATGCTAAGGTAGATGAAAAGACCTTAGAACTTTTGCCGCGCGATATCGCTGAACGTTATATGGCGGTACCGTTAGGTGAGATGCAGCACCGGTTAGTTGTTGCCATGATTGATGCAGACAATGTCCAGGCGGTGGACTTCTTAAGTAATAAGATTGGGCGCCCCCTTAAAGTCTATGCAGCCAGTGAGGAAGGGGTGCGCAATGTCCTCATGCAGTATCCTTCCAGCCTTTCGCAAGGCATGGAAAGTGTATTGAAGAGTACCACTACAGAAGCAGCTGCAGAGAATGAGGCAGAAGCTGCAAAGGGAACTACTGGTAAGGATAAGACCGATAAAGCCAAAAGTATTCGCACTATTGTTCAGGACTCACCGATCTCTAAGGCTCTTTCAACGATTCTCGAGTATGCTGCGAAGAACCGGGCTTCAGATATCCATATAGAGCCACTCGAAAAAGAATTGAAGATCCGCGTACGTATAGACGGTGTCTTGCGGGAAATTATGAAGCTTCCTAAGAGTACTGAGCCACCGCTGGTGTCTCGAATTAAGATCTTAAGTAACCTCAAGATCGATGAGCACCGTATCCCGCAGGACGGTCAGTTTACGGTTAAAGTCGAGGATAAAGAAATTGACCTTCGTATCGCTATTAGTCCCGTTGTATGGGGCGAGCAAGTAGTTATTCGTCTGCTTGATAAGAGCGGTACGAGCCTGAAGCTCGAGGATATGGGTTATACGGGTCGCGCTCTGCGTACCATACGCCAAGGTATCGCTAGCCCGAATGGCATGATCCTTACTTCCGGTCCTACGGGTTCTGGTAAGTCTACGAGCTTGTACGCCCTTATCCAAGAGATTAAGAACGATACGATTAACATCGTTACGCTTGAAGACCCGGTTGAATATAAGATGAGTGGCATTAATCAGATCCAAGTTAATGCTGACGTAGGCCTTACGTTTGCAGCAGGGCTACGATCTATTTTGCGCCAGGACCCGAACGTTGTGATGGTGGGAGAAATTCGCGACCCAGAAACTGCCAATCTGGCTGTACAAGCAGCTCTAACGGGACACTTAGTGTTCTCGACACTTCACACCAATTCGGCTGCCGGTATCTTGCCTCGTTTATTGGATATGGGGATTGAGCCGTTCCTTATTGCAAGTACAGTGCGTACAGTTATTGGGCAACGTTTGGTTCGTCGGGTTGAAGGCGGTGAGCCGTACCAATCAGCCGCTCCTGAAACAGCAGCAATCAAACAATATCTCGGGACGCTGTTGCCTGAAAAAGAGGCAGATATGAAAAAGGTCGCTGAGGACCTTGGGTATCCATCCTTGCCACTGCGTAACCAAAACGCTTATACTTTATTCAAGGGCAAAGACGCACCTGATGCGCCAGGCGGATATAAGGGGCGCATGGGTCTCTATGAAGTATTTGGCGTATCTGAGAAGATCCAGGATCTTATCATGAAACGAGCATCAAGTGCGGAAATCCAAAAAGCTGCCCAAGCAGAAGGCATGATAACCATGCAGCAAGATGGATATCTTAAAGCCTTGGCGGGTAAGACAACATTATCAGAAGTCAATCGTGTCGCAGCGGACGATACCGCATAAGAGAAGGGGGAACAAAAGGTGGCAGCACAAGGACAACCGCGAATCGAGATCTTGTTAGAGGAAGTGATCAAGAAGAAAGCTTCTGATCTTCACTTGCAGATTGGTTTACCACCCATGCTGCGTGTCGATGGCGCCTTAACACCAGTAACTGGTGCAGAACCCCTTACAGAAGAGACCGTTGAAGCGCTGATTTTTGCCATTCTTGACGAAGATCAAAAACAGATTCTCTTAAAAGATAAGGAATTCGACTTTAGTTTTGCCTTTGGTGACCTAGGCCGATTCCGCGTAAACGCTTTCCATGAGCGAGGTAACTTGGCGGCTGCTCTACGTCTTATCCCAAATGAGATTTTGACTATCGAGCAGCTTGGTTTGCCTCCGGTTATTACTAAATTTACGGAGTACCCACGTGGTCTCGTATTAGTGACCGGCCCAACTGGTTCTGGTAAGTCTACAACGCTTGCCGCTATGCTTCATAAGATTAATGCGGAACGTGCGGCACACATTATTACTATTGAAGACCCAATCGAATTTACGCACAAGAGTAAGAAATCTGTAATTGTACAGCGTGAAGTGCACTACGATACCTATTCATTTAGCGCGGCACTAAGAAGTGCATTGCGCCAAGATCCGGATGTAGTACTGATCGGAGAAATGCGTGATCTTGAAACCATTGCAGCAGCCATTACGATTGCTGAGACTGGCCACTTAGTATTCGCGACACTTCACACTAACTCTGCTGCTCAGAGTATCGACCGTATGATCGACGTATTCCCACCGCACCAGCAACCTCAGATTCGGGCACAGCTCGCAAACATCTTGATGGCAATCTGTTCACAACGCCTCATCCCAGCGATTGGCGGTGGCCGTATCGCAGCCGCTGAAGTGCTCGTAGCGACACCAGCTGTCCGTAACATTATTCGTGAAGGGAAGAGCCATCAGCTTGATGCGGTCATTCAAACAGGCGCTGAGTTTGGTATGCAGAGCATGGATAAGACATTAATCAACCTTATCCATAACGGTACTATCACTTATGATGAAGCGCGTAACTATGCGATAGATATCGAGGAACTCGATAGATTGATGAGGGGTTAAAAGAGCAATGCTAACGTTTCGTTACGAAGCGCGTGATGCACGCACAGGGGAGCTTGTTAAGGCTGAAGTTGAAGCCGAGAGTGAACAGGCTGCTGCTAAGCTGATTCGTGGCGAGGGTTTATCGCCACTTTCAATCGTTCTCAAGGATGCCGTAAGTACGAATCCGATATCCAAGTTTAAGAGTCGCATTAAGTCTAAAGATCGTATCCTTTTTGCTCGACAGCTCTCTACACTTATTAATGCGGGCTTACCACTTGTCCAGTCTTTGCGCAGTGTCGGTGACCAAACAGAGAGTAAGCCGCTTAAACTCGTTATTAACAAAGTTATTGCTGACGTAGAAGCTGGTAGCAGTTTTGCGGTGGCGCTCGGACGCCATCCACGTGTGTTTAATACGATTTTTGTAAGTCTCGTAGCGGCTGGTGAAGCGTCTGGTACGCTTGATAAAGCCTTAGAGCGTATAGCTTTCCAACAGGAGAAAGACGCCGAGATCATTAGTAAAGTGCGCGGCGCGTTATCATATCCATTCGTTGTCTTGTTTGTCATGGTTGGTGTAGTCGGCTTTATGATCGTTAAGGTTTTACCGCAAGTCGAAGGTATATATAAAGATCTGCCGGGCGCAAAATTACCGTTTATCACCAAAGCTCTCTTAGCGGTGTCTCATTTTGTTATTAGCTACTGGTGGATCGTCATTATCCTTATTGGAGTTATAGCATTCCTTACTACCAAATGGGCGCGTACTGGTCCTGGTAAGCAGGTCATTGATAAGGCAAAAATGAAAATGTGGCCAGTTGGTCCACTGTTTATGAAGATGTATATGGCCCGTTTTGCGCGAACCGCAACCACCCTGGTTGCTAGCGGGGTGCCACTGCTTCAGGTCCTCGAGATTACAGGAGATGCCGTTAATAACGTTCATATTAAAGCCTCACTCATGAAGGCTTCGGAAAAAGTACGTGGTGGCAAGGCTCTCTCTACGGCGCTAGAGAAGGACCCTTACTTCCTCTCTTTAGTGCCAAACATGCTTCGTATCGGTGAACAGTCCGGACAAATCGAGCAGATGACTGCCAAAATTGCAGAGTACTATGAAAAGGAAGTAGATAATCAGATCAAGGCCATCTCCACGATCATCGAGCCGGTTATGATGGTACTTTTAGGCGTCGTGGCCTTTATAATCGTTGCTGCAATTCTGTTACCTATTTACGGTCTTGCAGGGCAGACTCAGAACATCGGTCGTTAGGTATATATAGACTGTGGAAAAAGTCCGCTTCACGGAGTAAAGTGCTTGTGTTTTAGTAAGAGTGAAGGTATTATCACTTCATAAACCAAATTAACACTAGTCCGAGAGGGGGCATTTCGACTATGTTCAGTAAACTTAAGAAGCAAGAGAGCGGCTTCACAATCATCGAAGTCTTGATCGTGCTAGCAATCGCTGGCTTAATCATGTTGATTGTGTTCCTCGCAGTACCAGCACTTCAGAGAAACTCACGTAACAACCAACGTACGGCTGATGCTTCACGTATCTCAGCTGCTGTTAGTGAATGTTTGAACAATAACAACGGCGTTGTCGCTAACTGTAACAACTTCGGTGCTGCACAGCTAAGCAACTACATTACGCTTGCTAACAACCAGCAGCTTACTGCTGCTACTGGTGCAGGCTTAAACTCCTTTGCATTTGCCTTTAGCACGGTTTGTAACACGGCTGGCTCTGCATCACAGGCTGGTGGTGGTTCACGCTCATTCACGATTGTCTATCAGATCGAAGCTGGTTCAGCTACACCTGGTAGGTGTATCGGAAGCTAGTACTTCCTAGGCTTTCTCAAAATGACCTCTCATTAAGGGAGGTCATTTTTTATGTGGTACTATACTGCATATGATTTACGCCGTCCTGGTGGTCTTGGGGTTATGTATAGGGAGTTTTATCAATGCGCTGGTATGGCGCATTCGTGAGCAGTCTCGCTCTAAAAGGAATGCTAAGAACAGGAAGCTTTCTATCACCAGGGGCCGATCCATTTGTCCGCATTGCAAGCATGCGCTAAGTCCCCTTGATCTTATTCCTGTAGTGAGTTGGGTGCTTCTGCGCGGTAAATGTCGCTATTGTCATAAGGCAATTGGCTGGCAATATCCGCTCGTAGAGCTTCTCACGGCTTTTGCATTTATTACTTCGTATATCTGGTGGCCGCAAGAATTTAATACAGCTGGGACGGCAAATTTTATTGTGTGGCTTGTGCTTCTTGCAGGATTGATAGCGCTGCTTGTTTACGATATCCGCTGGATGCTCCTGCCTAATCGTATTGTCTATCCTTTGATTGTGCTGGCAGTTGCTATGGTTATTGTGAACGCTTTGTTCTTCGACGGAGGACCGGCGCTCGTTCGCGATACGGTTATAAGTGTTGCTGTGGGTGGTGGTATCTTCTATGGTCTTTTTTCGCTTTCAGATGGTCGCTGGATAGGGGGAGGGGATGTAAAGCTAGGCATTCTACTGGGTTTGCTACTCGCTGACCCAATAGAGGCTTTTCTTATGCTCTTTGGGGCATCCTTGCTCGGGACGCTCCTCATTATCCCTGGTATGGCCCTTAAAAAGCTGTCTGCCAAAAGTAAAATTCCTTTTGGCCCCTTTTTGATAGTGGCGGCTATCTTGGTTCAGCTTTTTGGCGCTGGATTGATCGCGTGGTACAAACGCGCGCTTCTACTTGTATAACTCTGCGATTACAGATAACGCTTATGCTATACTTTAAGGCATGAAGCGCCGAGGTCAGGGCGGCTATACCATTATTGAAGTTATGATAGTGCTCGTAGTGTCGGTAGCGCTGTTTATTAGTGTTGCTGCGTTACTATCGGGTAGTCAAAGTCGGACCGAAACAACCCAGGCAGTTCGTAATCTCGAATCAAGAATACAGAACGTCATCTCTGACATTGGAGCAGGCTATTATCCAACAGGCGTGGGGTGTAGCGCAGGGGGCAGTGGACAGCCAACGATCATCGGGAGCGCGATAGGGGGAAGTAATGAGGGCTGTATATTCTTAGGAAAAGTTGTTCCATTCGAGACGGATCGAATTCAGATAGCCTCAGTACTAGGCCGACAATTTATAGGTGCTATAGGGACTCGAGACGTAGCCAGTCTTATTGAAGCACGCCCAATAGCAGCCCCAGCAAGTACCAATGACTCGTATAACTTTACGTATGGGTTACGTGCTATGACTGTTCGGCAGATGGACGGAGCCAATACTCGATTAAGCTCCCTTGCTTTTATGAGTGAGCTTGGTGGAGGAGTGAGTACGGGAAGCCCGGTAACAGGTAGCCGCTCGGTGCTGCTGTACGGCTTTACAGGTAACGTGGGGAGTGCGCCGGCTATTGATAATCCTAATCTCTATCGGCCATTACCTGAAGGTGCGCGTATTTGCTTGCTTGGTGCTAATGATCGCTGGGCAGAAATACAGGTAGGAAGTGGCGCGAATCAGACAAGTACGTTCGTTAATATAGATTTGGATGCGAGCCATGTTTGTAGGAATTAGGAAACAGCAGCGCGGTGATACGCTCGTCGAGGTCCTGCTTGCTATTGCAGTAGCGGGTTCGGTGCTAGGAATTGCGTTCTCTACCATGAACCGCAATATTGTCAGTACGCGAGCTGCACAAGAGCGTACCGAGGCTGCCAAGTATGCACAAGGCCAGCTTGAATCGCTTAAATTTGCAACAGATACGAGCGTGACATTGCCAGGCGGGAACTTCTGCTTCAACGGCTCAGGAACGCCCGTGAGCGGTTCCTGTACAAGTAACTCACTATATAACGCCACCATAGTAAGCACAGGCACTCGACTGTACCGCATAACGGTCACCTGGGATAGGCTTACCGGTGGTCAAGACCAGATTCAGATGGTCTATAGGACGGCAAATTAACATGAAAAAACTCAAAGATGCTCGAGGGTTTACGATTGTTGAGCTGCTTATTTCGACCGTGGTATTTTCGGCGGTCCTTGTTCTTTGTGCTACCGCTATCGTTCAGGTTGGGCGCATGTTTTATAAAGGAGTAACTATAAACCGAACTCAAGATGCAACCCGGCAGTTGGCGGATGATGTAGCCCAGGCCATTCAATTCGGTGTCCGCTCGGGTAGCTTTTTCCAAACTGCAAGCTCAGGGGCAAACCGAGCATACTGTCTAGGGGAAGTGCGGTATACATATCGCACCGATCTGTCGCTTGGTACTGCCGGTGGGCACCAGAGTAGACATATCCTTTGGAAGGATAAACTAGGTGTAACCGAGCCATGTACTGCTGCTATAAATCTCGACAGTGTTGCCCCTACCGGCGATGGGCAAGAGATGCTTGGTACTAACATGCGACTTCCGCAGTTTGATATAACACCAAGCGGCAAGAACTACCTCGTCACAATTCGTGTTGCATATGGTGAAACAACGGATCTCTTTATTGATAATACATTCACGAGTTGTATTGCTCGCGATCTCGGTGGACAATTCTGTGCACTTTCAAGAATAACAACAAACGTGGTAAAAAGGTTATGATAAGAAGTATGAAGAATTTGAGGAAAGATCAGCACGCATTTGTCTCCATCTTTACGGTGCTTATTATTATGTCTGTCCTCACTCTTATCACGATTGGCTTTTCTAACGTCACACGCAATGCCGAAAAGCGGGCACTGGATAATCAGCTTAACACTCAGGCCTTCTATGCTGCTGAGTCTGGTATTAATGATGCGCGTATTGCGCTAGCCGCCGATCCGACGCTCGTAAAGAATGACTGCCAAACAGGAGGTACTTTTACGGGATATAACAACGGTCTGGATGCAGGACTTAACGTAGGGTACACCTGTTTACTTATTAACTCACAGCCGCCTGACCTTAGGTTCGATTCTGTACCCGTAGAGGGGAATGGCAATGCTAAGGTGGTGCCTTTTGAATCAAGCAACGGTGCTGTTATAACCGGTTTTAGAGTTACGTGGACAGGGGTAAACAGTACGCCCACGATACCAAATTACAGTGGCTCCTATTCAGATATCCTGGGGAGTCGCGCACAGCACGGAGTAGGTCAGCTGGGTATGGTGCGTATTGACCTTGTGCCCACCAATAGCCTCGATCGAGGTACTATTATTCCTCGCGGGTATACCTTTTTCCTCTATCCTTCACAGGCTCTAAACGCACCCTCAGGGTTTGTAACCAACGGTACGGCTGATCAAGGCGGACTCTTGGTTGCTCAGTGCGCAGCAGCTCCATGTTCAAGTACTATTACACTCGGCAATACCATTGGTTCAAGCAACCGGTACATGATGCGCTTGCAGGCGCTCTATAACCCTGTGAGCGTTACTATAGATAATCTTGTCACGACAAGCGGTGGGACGAGTTTCCAGAATGCTCAGGCCGTGGTAGATGTAACGGGCAAGGCTAATGATGTTTATCGACGTGTGCAGGCACGCTTGCCATTTGCTCCTCGTGGATTATCGCCAGCCTTTGCCATTCAAACAGCTGATTCCTTGTGTAAGCGCGTTTTAGCTGCTCCAGCGCCTTTAGGTAGCCGTACCGACATCTCTGGTGACCCTGCCTGTAGTCTGATAAATAACTAACTTATTGTGTTTTGCCGTGAAACTTCTGATGCACTTCTTTGAGGTGCGGATCGGTAATGTGGGTATAGATCTGTGTAGTTGAAATATTGCTGTGACCAAGCATGGCCTGAACAGAGCGGATGTCCGCACCATTCATAAGAAGGTCGGTTGCGAAGGAGTGTCTGAGTGTGTGCGGGCTTACGTGCTTCGTTATGCCTGCAAGAAGGGCATAACGACTTACTAAACGCTGTACGCTTCGTGCAGTAAGGCGATAGAAGTTTCCATCAAGGTTTACCTGCTTATTGCCGCTATAGCGCATGAATAAGGGTTTTGCGTTATCTGTGCGCATCTCGAGATACTTGCCGACCCAATGGGCGGCTTCATCTGAAATAAAAATGGGACGATCCTTCTGCCCCTTACCTCGTACCATAAACTCTTTTCGTTTAAGATTTATGTGATCGCGATCAAGTCCCACCAGCTCAGAAACGCGGAGACCGGAAGAGAAGAGTAGCTCGAGAATTGCACGGTCTCTGGTGCCCGGGAGGGTATCGGTTTTAGGTTGTCCGAATAGTCTCGTGAGTTCTTCGGGAGTAAGAAACGTAACTTGTTTGCGCACTACTTTTGCGAGCTCTACTTTATTCGGGGCGAGCGCCGGGATATCTCGTTTGGAGCAGTATTTAAGGAAACTTCTGAGCGCGATAAGGTGGTAATTCTGGGTATTCTTTTGTAGCTCATCAGATACATTGGTGCCTAGACGGTTAAGCCAAA
Organism: uncultured Candidatus Saccharibacteria bacterium; assembly: GCA_965231105.1. Classification (GTDB taxonomy): domain Bacteria; phylum Patescibacteriota; class Saccharimonadia; order Saccharimonadales; family JACDBH01. The sequence continues at coordinate 852,241 of OZ246417.1, forward strand.
GACGCCATTTCCGTAATAGTTCAGTATCAATAGCTTCAACCTTTAAGTCGTCACCAGCAAAGTCCAGCAGGCGAGTAAGGTAATGGTCGTAGTTGAGGATAGTTTTTTGTGATCGGTTTTGTTCGATTTCAAGGTATTCTAAGAAATCGGTTTTAAGCTTTGAAACAAGCATGTGCTTATTGTACCAACCCAGGCCCGTATAGTGGTAATAAGTTTTTAATTTTTGGTTGCTATTTATGATTTACAGAGGTAAAGCTGGGTAAAAAATGTGCGCAATAAAGCCCGGATTACTTAGTGGCTGAAGTATGCAATTCCTGTTAGAATAGAGCGAAATAATCCTAAAGGGAGTCCTACATGGAGCGAACGCTCATTATTCTAAAACCAGATGCCGTTAAGCGAGGTATTGTTGGCGAAATCATGACACGTTTTGAGCGAGTAGGCTTAAAGATCGTTGGCGCTAAGATGTTGCAGCCGACCCAAGAGCAGTATTATCGTCACTACGAAGACATTGGCAAAATGGTTACCCGTAGAGGTAAGGAAATATTCGAAGTTACTTTAGAGATGATGCAGGAAGGTCCGGTTATTGCAGTCGTCTTAGAGGGTGTCGAGGCGGTGACACTCGTGCGTAAAATGGTCGGCACAACAGAGCCCAAGAGTGCGCAGCCCGGTACAATTCGTGGGGACTACGCGCATATTAGCTTTACCCATGCGAACAGCGAGAATATTGCGACCCCTAACATCATTCATGCGTCTGGCGATGAAGCAGAAGCTAAAGATGAAATTGCACACTGGTTCTCAGAAAGCGAGCTTTTTGATTACGAGACTGTCTACGAGTTCTACACCCAGGCCAAAAAGCGTAAAAAATAATGCTCGCACGCAAAATATCGCTAGACGAAGCTAAGCCAGATAAGCTGTTCTATTTTGTAGCTAATGTGGTGGTCGTGCGCACTTCTGATATGCGTTGTCTAATCCTTAAAAGGCATGAACGAGAAAAGGTGCACCCAGGACTCTATGCCATGCCTGGTGGCAAATTAGAATGGAAGGATCTGGATATTAAACATCCAACACGCATCAATGGCGATGTACTGGATTATGAGAATGCAATCGAAGCCTTGTTGCAGCGCGAAGTGCGTGAAGAGGCAGGAATAGAGATAAAACCACGCCTTCACTACATTAACAGTGTGGCCTTTATCCGTCCGGACGGTATTCCCGTAGTGCTTGCTAAGTTTGCAGCTGAATATGAATCAGGTGAGGTTACTTTGGAGGAGGGTGCTTTTACCGACCATGTATGGGTAAACGCAGAAGAAATAAAAAACTACAGTTTTATTAAAGGAATTGATGAAGAAATAGTAGCTGCAATTGAGCTGCTGGCTAAATAACAGAGAAGCAGGTACAATCTTTTCTAGGTTATGCCCCTGTAGTTCAATGGATAAAACAATTCCGTCCTAAGGAAAAGCTCTAGGTTCGAATCCTGGCGGGGGCACCACTACTTTATGAAAACCTACAAATATATTTTGCTTGATTGGGACGGTAACCTTGCGAGAACGCTGGATGTATGGCTAGAAGCTTGCCGGGCAGTTCTGGAAAAACGAAACATACACAAATCAGACGAAGAGATAGCAGCGAGCTTTGGCCAATGGCGTGCGCATCTCGAAAAGTGGGGGGTTAGCGATTTAGATGCGGCAGACGATGAAGCAGACCTTCTGGCGCAAGAAAAACTTTCAGGCGTTCAGCTTTATCCCGATGCATTATCCATTTTGACTGAGTTAAAGCAGAGAAACAAAAAGCTAGCTCTTATAACCACTTCTATAAGGGCAAATGTCCATCCGTTGCTCGTTACCCACAACATGCATCAGCTCTTTGATGTGGCTGTCTATGGAGATGATGTGACCCAGCACAAACCTCATCCCGAGCCGCTATTAAAAGCAATAGAAAAGCTGGGCGGTAGTCCTGAGCAGGCCATAATGATCGGTGACTCAGATAAGGATTTAGGTGCCGCAAAGAATGCAAATGTAGATTCGATTCTTTTCTATCCAAGAGAGCATCGGAAATTTTATAAGCTTGAAAATTTGCAGGAGCATCTACCTACTTACATTGTTGACGATTTTCGTAAAGTACTTGAAATTGTCTAGGCTATATTAGGGGTGGACCGAAGAGAGTAAAAGCCGTATGCTTATGGTATGTCTGAAAAGCAGGCCGAAGCGCCGCAAACAGAAAAACTCTTCAAAGAACAATTTGACGACGAAGAAGTTCTATTAGTATTTCGCAAACATCCAATTGTTATGCGCAAAGGTCTGGTCCTCTCGAGTATAGCTATCTTATTTGGCACCGTTCCAGCACTGATTAAACCCGAGTATAGCTGGTTCTTTGGCGGCCTTGCTGCCGGTCTCTTGCTTTCTATTATTGTTTTTCTGCCTTTTTGGATTAGCTGGTTTTATAGTGTCTATATCGTGACAAATCAGCGCCTTATTCAAATTACCCAGAAAGGGATGTTTCATCGGAGTATGGTGGGCTTGGGTCTCAGTCAAATTCAGATGGTAAACTATGAGATCGCGGGCTTTCAGGAAACATTACTCGGATATGGTACGATAGTGGTACAGACATATGTGGGTAGTCTGACAATTCACGAAGTTCATCATCCGGCTAAGATTCAAAAAGAACTTCTCAATATTTTGAAAGAGTTAGGCATTGATGCCTCCTCGCTTCCAATAGATGAAGGCGGGTTAGGCGCTGAAGGGAATGAATGAAGAAGCATTTAAAGAAGCTTAAGCATCCAGTTAAGCATCTCAAAGAACGACGAGCCCGAAAGCAGGAGGTTACAACGACTGCAGTTGTGCCGCTTATTACTACCGAGACAATTGCTGAGCACCGAGAAGAAGTGCTTGGGGGCGCTCGTAAGTATATTTACCCCTTACAGCACTCTAAACATCGTATCGTTCTTATCTCGAGTGCAATTTTTATTATCACCGTCATTAGTCTCTTGGCGTATGGTTCAGTCGCTCTTTATAGACTGCAAAGTACCTCAACATTTGTCTATCGCATCTCTCAGGTCGTACCTTTCCCCATAGCACGGGCCCAGGGTCACTACGTGAGCTATGAGAGCTATTTATTTGAGCTTCGGCACTATATGCACTATTACGAAATTCAGCAGAAGCAGAGTTTTAAAACCCAAGAGGGGCAAACTCAGCTTGCATCATATAAGCAGCGGGCACTTGATAGGGTAGTGAATGATGCGTATGTGAAGCAGCTCGCAAAACAGCATAATATATCTGTTACGAATCAAGAGGTGGATACGGAAATAGATATTGTACGGGAGCAAAACCGCCTCGGTAATAGTAACCAGGTATTTGAGGATGTGCTTAGGGATTTCTGGGGCTGGTCTTTAAATGATTTCAAGCGTTCACTGAGGCAGCAGCTACTCACGCGTAAAGTGGTGAGCAAGCTCGATACTGACGCGCACAGCAGAGCACAAGCTGCGCTTGCAGAATTGCAGGCAGGGGCAAACTTTGCTGAGGTAGCGAAGAAATATTCCGACGATGCAGCCACGAAAGATATAGGGGGAGAGTATCAGGGTCTTATTGATCGATCGAATCGTGATATAGCTGCAAAAACAACTTCAGCAATCTTTAGCACTAAAGCAGGAGAATATAGCAGCATTGTTGATACGGGCTACTCGCTAGAGATCGTCAAAGTAAATGCGTTTGAGGGTGATAAAGCACGTGCGGCTCACATCCAGTTCACCTTTAAGGATATATCAGAGTATATTAACCCACTCAAAGAGCAACATAAGGCACGTATTTATATTAAGCTTTAATTTTTCATAATGAAGCTTCCTACTCCCTTACGCTTTTTAGCTTTTAAGCCCCAATACCTCCCGACTCGTCTGCTACTTATAGGTATAATGACCCTCTTCTTCATCGGGGTAGGTGTGCATATTGCCAATAAAGGCGAAGCAACTAAGCGAGCATTAACGGCAATTGAAGGTCCTGGAGCCAATGGCGAGCCTGCAGATGATCCTGCAGCAAATAGTGAGACAAAGGAAGAAAACCCACCTCCTGCATGTCCAGAAGGACAGACGGGCACACCGCCCAACTGCATAACACCACAGCCTGTTGCGGCTACACCTAAACCAGCTACTGCTCCCGTTGTAAGCTCCGGGAGGTTTAATACTCTTGGAGTAGGAGCTGCCTTACCCTCCGAGGCTTCATGCGCATCCCAGGTTAAATCTGCACCTGAAATACGGTCGGCTAATGTGGGCTTCAACACTGCGAAAGGTAACGGGGTTAACAGCACATATCCACGTGTTACGGGTAACTTTACTGGGACAACTGATGAAATTATTCAGTGGGCAGCATGCAAGTGGGGTATTGATGAGGATATGGCGCGTGCTCAAGTCGCTAAGGAATCATGGTGGTTTCAACGTACAACCGGTGACTTCACTGCCGATGCAAACGCCTGTGCGCCTGGCCATCCGATTGGTGCAGACGGGCAGGCCGGTAAATGTCCAGAATCCATAGGACTGATGCAGGTACGATACCAATACCACTCGACAGCATTTCTTAATAACAATGCCGGCAATTCAAGTGCCTATAACATAGATTATGCCTACGCTCTTTGGAGAGACTGCTTTGAAGGGAATTTAACCTGGCTTAATACTGTTGAGAAGGGTGCAACCTATGGGGCTGGTGATGCGTGGGGTTGCTTTGGTGTGTGGTTCTCGGGACGCTGGATGACCCAACCTGCTATTGATTATATTAACGCAGTGAAAGATCTGTATAATCAGAAAGTATGGCAGCAAGATTACTTTAAGAGTGCAGTCTAAAACAAATAGATAGGTCCATATGCAAAATGATCAAACAAATCAGCCTGTGCAAGCGGTATCGCCCAGTCCTGTTGTAGTACCACCCCCTTCAGTGACTCAAAACCCACAGACGCCTGTAGCTGAGCCTGTTATTCCGCAGACTACCCCCTCAAAACTTTCTCCACGAGCACTTGCGGATAAAATATTGGCAGATAGATTCCTAGAACTATGTTTTCGCCTAGGCTTTGGTATGGTGTTCTTAATTAATGCGGTCACTGCTTTTGTTGATCCGGAAGGATTTAAGAAACTGATTGAAGCTAACTTCATGTCTCGTGCATTAGGGCATACGCAACTCATGCTCTATGTAATCGCCATTAATGACCTTCTTCTGGGACTGTTCATAATGGTGGGTTTTAAAAAGAAATACGTCTATGCCTGGGCAGGGGTGTGGCTGTTCATTGTGACATTCATGAAATTCACGAGTCTTATATAGATTTTGACGCTTGCCTGAATTATTACATACATGACTCTTCTTCGGGTCTATGCTCTCTATATTAGTAGTAAGGAGGAGAGCATATGGAGCGAGGACGGAATACAATGATGATTCTAGCTATTATTGCGCTCATCGTTGGCGGTATTATCGGATATGCACTAAAAGGAAATAAAGGCGAAACAAACGACAAGACAGCAGTTATTACGAGTTCGGCAGCCAATTTACGCACAAAGCTGAGCGGAGTACTCAGGGAGCATGCTGCGCTTACAGTTCCGGCTTTAGAGGCCCAAGCAATGGCTGAACCGGATGTAAACGAAGCTTCTGCGGCTGTTGATATGAATAGCGAGCTTATTGCCGATGCAGTAGAAGAGTTATATAACGGCAAGCGGGCTGAATTTTTAGACATGTGGCGTCAGCACATTACCTATTACAAGGATTACATGACAGCGGCTCAAACAAACAATGAAGAAGGTAAACAGACTGCTAAAGATAACCTTACAGACTTTGCCGAAGAACTAAGCAATTTCTTTGCAGATGCAAACCCACGTTTTAACAGGGACACACTTAAGGCTTCAATCGCACAACACGGAGACCAGGTTATAGCGCTTATAGATGCGCTAGTGGCCAATAACTTCGAAGATGTTTACAGCCTCTCACATGAGGCCTACGAGCACATGGGAGAGGTAGCCGATACGCTAAGTCGTGGTATTGTCGAGCAAATGCCGGATAAGTTTTAGTCTACAGCTTTTCTAGCGAAGTAATGGTGAGAATGCCACTATCTTGGTAGATGCTATCTGAACGCTCTTTAAATGTACCGGTTACTTTTACGCGGTCGCCTGTTCCAGCTTTTGAGATCAGGGAGTAGTCGGAAGTACTATCAGTCACGGCATAATAGGTATTTTCACTCTTAATACCAAACGCACATTCAAGGGTTTGGGGGCCAGATGTATCTTTATGAGGTAGACATACAAATTCGCCCTCAACGGTCAGAACGGTATTACCTTGAGAATTAGTTTGGGTTGGGGAAGATGGAGCACTTGCTTTATTATTAGCAATCGCGATCGTAAGCAGAATTATCAAGATGGCGGCAAATATAAGTACGGAGATAATTTGGTGTGCTAAAACCCATGCTTTTACCTTCATACCCTTATTGTACACCAGCAGCACAAGCAGCAGGCAACTTGACAAAGCAGATAGTATTATGCTAAAATATCTACTGAAGTCAATAAAATAAACAATGACAGAGCCAACCCCACAATCTCCAAATAATGATCCGCTATGGCAGCAGTTTCATGCAGCTGAAGCTCAGTCTGATGTGGCGCTTGAAGTGCGCTATCAAGAAATCGAAGGCTTCAATGCGCACATCCTAAACCTAGTCGCCGGTATTCAGGACAGTGAATTTAAACTACAGGGAGTGCTGGGCGATAAGCCAGAAGACCCTGATAACCCGATGCCCGAGACCCTTGTCCTTAAACAGACTCATGAGAACTTCTTGTTTTTACAGCCTGATAGAAGGGACGAACTTCATCAGCAAGGTGAGGATGCGTTTTTGGGCGATCCTTATGTAATTAGAGGCGATGTGTCACCTCGTACCCAGAAGCTGATTGAGGACATGTTTACCAGTACAGAAGCTACCTTAGATAAGGAACATAGCACCCCGACAATTGAGATTTGGCGCGGGAACGTTGCGGGAACACCCATACATTTCGAAAAACGAAATCAAATGTACAGGCTACATGGTCTTGAGGGTGTCGCTAAAGATATGCCATCGCTGAGTATAGGAGTGTATAGAGGTAAGCCTAAATCGAGCGAAGGCATAGCTCAAGCAGCGGTAGAAGGCGCAATACAATCAGATACTTCTTTTAGCGACGAACAGCTCGACTCTCTTCAGACCACCGTTCAACATGCCGCGGACGAAGCTCTACAATCTACAAAACGCCGGTTAGATAAGCCGGGTTGGCTCGGCCGTATTTTTGGCAAAAAATCTCGCTAAGCCTTGCTGCCGTGACTTCGAATTTCTTTGCTTACAACAGTACCATCATCGGCAATCTCATAGACAATAACGCCCGCAGTACCAATCTCAACTTCATGTACTTTATCATCGGGAACGCTATCGAGCTCTTTCATGAGCGCACGAATAGTATTGCCATGCCCGGTTACGATTATATTCTTGCCGGCTTTTAAGTCTTCAAGAATATGCTGTTCGTAGTAGGGAATAGCGCGGGCATGTACGTCTTTTAGAGTTTCACCCTTTGGTACCGGATGGTCCCAGGTACGACGAAGTTTGGTAAACTCTTCTTCGCCAATCTCTTTTTGGACATCCCACTTATTTTTGGCGGTGTAGTCGCCATAATCCCGTTCGTTAAGTGCTTCATGTTCAACGGTTTCGAGATCTGTATACTGCAGTGCATCACGGATTTCTTTTAGGGTTTGTTGGGCGCGTGTTAGTTTTGAGGTGTGCGCTTTATGGATGGTGATATCTCGAAGGAATTCTGCTGCTTCACGAGCTTCTTTTTTGCCCTGCTCAGTGAGTGATACATCTCTCATGCCCGTCCAAAGACCGAGTGCATTCCATTCGGATTGGCCGTGACGAACAAATACAAGGTATGCCATAGTTATTTCTCCAGCGGTTTTTTACCAGCGAAGACCGCCCTATCACTAAGTAGCTCTTCGATGCGAATTAATTCGTTATATTTTGCAACACGATCGGTTCGAGACAGGGATCCCGTTTTAATCTGGCCACAATTAAGCCCAACGGCTAAGTGGGCGATGGTTGTATCTTCGGTTTCGCCAGAGCGGTGAGACATAACGGTATTCCAGCCAGCGGCCTGCGCCATTTTTACCGCATCAATTGTTTCGCTCAAAGATCCAATCTGGTTCACCTTAATAAGAATGGCGTTGGCTGCACCCTCATTGATACCGCGTTGGAGGAACTCTGTATTGGTAACAAAGAGATCGTCACCTACGAGTTGGGTAGACGAGCCAAGGGCGGTAGTGAGTTGTTTCCAGCCATCCCAATCCTCTTCAGCAAGACCGTCTTCAATAGAACGAACAGGAAATCGACTCGTAAGATCCTTATAGAATTCGGTCATTTCCTCAGAGGTAAGGGCTTTACCTTCAGTTTTTAACTGGTACTTGCCGTTTTCTAGGAGTTCACTGCTCGCTACATCCAGCGCCAATACAACATCTTCACCTAAGCTATATCCAGCCTTGGTACAAGCTTCCGCAATAAGTTCCAGTGCTTCGGCATTGCCATTCTTAACGGCAGGGGCATATCCCCCTTCGTCACCTACGGTTGTGCCATATCCTTTATCGTGGAGTACTTTACCCAGGGCATGAAAGATTTCTGCGCCTACCTGTATGCAGTGGCTAAAGCTTGAAGCGCCAACGGGCATAATCATAAACTCCTGTATGTCAGTACTGCCGGCGGCGTGCTTACCCCCATTGATGATGTTCATCATAGGAAGGGGGAGCGTAAAAGTGCTGTTTCCAGCAAGAGTACCGACGTACTCATACAAAGGTTGCTTCTTTGCAGCTGCCACTGCTTTGGCGGTTGCAAGTGAGACGGCCAAGATGGCATTAGCCCCTAAACGACCCTTGTTGGGAGTACCATCGAGGTCAATCATAGCCTGATCGATATCCCGCTGATTGGTTGCATCCTTACCAACGAGAGCGGCTTTAATCTCATTATTTACAAATGCCACAGCCTTGGTAACGGCCTTACCGCTATAGGCTTTGTCTCCATCTCGGAGCTCAACTGCTTCATGAGTGCCGGTGCTTGCTCCGCTGGGCACTGCCGCTCTCCCAAGCGTGCCATCCTCGAGTGTTACATCGGCTTCAACGGTAGGGTTTCCGCGGCTGTCCAATATCTGACGGGCTCGTATCTCTGTTATACGCATGTAAGAGGTCTCCTATAGTTACGACTTATTGTACCGCGATTTTTACATATGTTAATAGGGATTTAAGAGGTGGGGTGGGGCTTGTTCTTTTGGCGGTAACTATGAAATCGTTTATACATGCGATACGCAAAGAGGGCCATTTGGAATCCAAGGGTAATGCGCGCAATGTATCGTCTAAATTTCTTCATATAACTAGCGTACGGCAGTTTGAAGCGAAGGTATGTCAAAAAATTTACAGATCCCAAGAAAGATATACGGTATATTTTTCTTGGTAAACGGAGGGAGAGATATGGCACAGATGTCTGTTGGTAAGCAAGGTGCAATGATGCACAATTCAGGAAATGTGAGTGACAATAAGAAAAAGGGAGCTGAAGCAGGTCGCAAGGCGAGTCGTCACTAGGTTTAAAAAGACTTGTTGACAACCCCATAAAGTAAGCGTAACGTGAAGGTTATGGTTATGTATACAAACAACCCGGTCATGGTGCGCCTCGCGATTGCGTCATACGGGGAGTGTTTGTCTTTGTAGCCAACAATTAAATAACAAGCAACAAGCAACTCCCCGGACAAAAAACCGGGGAGTTTTCTTTTTGCAGAGAAAGGAGTATGCAAAATGGCATACGTTCCAGGGGTCTTTGAATCAGACCCCCAATCAACAACGAAGCCTCCATTAAATGTGAGGGAGCTATTATATCGGGCGGTTCATCTTTTTCCGGTAGAGGCACCACGTCATATGACGGAGCATCCCAAACTACTCGAGCATGTGGTGGCTATGGAGCAAGTTGACCAGGCGGCCTAGGTTCCAGAGAGCCTCTTATATCGTGGGCCTCGGCATCAATTGCCGTAGCTCTGCCTCTCACAAATACACCAAGTGCTAATTTTCCTTCATCAAGGAACAGTGAACCGATGACATTCTCATAGCCAAATCGTTTGCCGTAGTCGTCTACATCTTCACCAAACTGGATGATTCCTGCCGCATCGGTTTCCCATCGAGGGTAGGTAATCGCAAGACGAAAGCCCGTACGCGTGGCTATAGCATGTGCATTAAACGAGAATCCTTGGTCTCCGGAGTTTTCAGCTCTTTCTATCATAAAAAAATACTACTCCTGGAGTAGTATTTTACAAAGCATAGGCTTTTTGGCGGGCTCGACCGGATTCGAACCGGCGATCTCCTCCGTGACAGGGAGGCATGTTAGGCCTCTACACCACGAGCCCGCATGAGTCGAAGAGGAAAGTAATATACTTCAACGACCGCGATATCGTATCAAAACAGGGGTAAAAAAGCAACCCGGCTTCTTGCCATAAGCAATTTACGTTTTCATATAACGAGCGTATTATGCGCTCTAATAAGGGAGTATAGACAAAATGGTTAGGGCAACAAGTCTAGAGGAGCAGTGTGTAATTTCGGGTGAGCTTGGTTGGAATATCGGTCATGCTGAGTTGTCGAGGCAACATGCTGTGCAAGTTGTTGGGGACTCCCTCACTAGACTCGGAGTGGTTAATCTAGAAGCTATAGAGGGGTGGAATGAGTTCGAGGTACGATATCAAGATTATGAGTATGCTCCTCATCTCGATTATTTTTTTAACGGAGCTTTTGATATAGCGGCCCGAGGGATTTTACATCGGGAAAGATTTCCCTCTGAAGCACGTCCAGAAATTGGCACTGCCCAAAATCTTAATAGTTTAATGAGAGGAGCAGAGTCTCACGGCCATGCTCACCGTTCGATGAAGGGGCAGATTCGGAGGATTCTTACGGATCAGCTTATCATTGCCGAAAATCATGATTCGCAAGGCGCGGTTGAATATCTCGAAGGTGTTATGGGCTATGGTGACTTTAATAACGTCCTCACTTCTGCCAGGGAATTGGTGCGTCATGCGCGGCTTGCACAACGAAAAGGTTTTGGTATCCCGAGCGAAAATCGTAGGCGATCGCACTAACAGATCTAAAACGACTGCTGCAGTAGTTTAAATTACACTGTATTAATATTGCTTTTTTAGCAAAAATATGCTAGATTATATAGAGTAGTTTAAAGATAAAAAAATCAAAAATAAACATGCACACTACAAAGCATACCGCCCACCATCTACCTGATCTTTCGTCTCTCAAGCACGAGGTTATTCAGTGGTATCGTACACATGCTCATACGCTCGTACGTGTGCTTCGTACAAGCGGCGCTGTAACGGGGGTATTCACGCTATTAAACGTTGGGATAGCTGTAGCACAGCACGGTAAAGTTGGACTATTCACTACCATCAACGGCACATCGTATAGTTTGATGTCGCTTGATGAGGCAGCACGAATTCTTGAAGAGCAGCATGCTCAAAACACACTTATTCTTAACCTGGAAGGCAAAAATATTACTCTTGAAGCCAAGGCGGCTGGAGTTTCACTAAAAACTGAAGACACTTTTAGTGCGGTTACCGAGAAAAAGGGTTTAGATCGCTTGCCGCTTTTTAGCGTAATAAGTAATCTTTTTACCGATGCTAAGCCTGTTTATGCAGTCGATCAAGAGGCCTTAGCAGTACAGCTGGCGCCTTTCATTAAGGACGAGTTTGTGCCTGCACAGAACGCCAGTGTGGTTATCCCGGTTGATGTGAATCAGCCTATTGTTGTTACGCCTGAAGCTGAAGGCTATGAATTAAACGCAGCCGTTGCAGCACAGCAGGCAGCTCAAGCAGTTGGCCGTGATACGTTTACGGCAAAGGTTAACAAGCGTGCTTTGTATCCAGAATGGTCTGCTCGTGAAGTTGAAGCTTATATGCCTGCTATCGAGGCAGCTCGCCGTATGACCATTTCGATTGAATCTGGCGAGAAGAAACTAAGCCTCACTGGTGAAAAATTAGCAGCGATGCTTGAACTCGATACGACTGGCAGTACACTTAAAACTACCCTTGATAATGCAAGCCTCCAGGCCTTTTTAAAGGCAGAGGCGAAGCTCTTTTACGAAGCCCCAGTTGCTACACGTGTCGTTCTCCAAGATGGGGTAGAGATTAGCCGCAAGGAAGGTATGCCTGGCAAACAACTCGACACAGAGGTTACCGCGGCTCTTGTAACGGGTGCCTTTGAACAAGGGCTTCAGAATCTGGAGCCTGTGCTCATTGCCATCCAACCCGACTCAGTCTTTAGCCGTACGTACACAAATAGTGACAAAGGACTTTATAAGTTAATTGAAGATTTTGCAGCTAGTCATGCCGGTAGCTACAGCGTAGCGGCTGTAGAGCTGAAGGGAAGCGGTAATCGTTCGGCTTTCTATGCGGCCGATAAACCCACCGTACCTGCCAGTACATTTAAAGTATTTGTAGCCTACGGTATTTTACAGAGAATAGAGGCAGGGACGCTCAGTAAAGAGAGTGCCACCTCTCGTGGCAGCGTTGATTACTGCATGAACCGCATGATCATCGTGTCTGATAACGATTGTGCCATTGCATTCCAAGACATCCTGGGCTGGAAAGCCTTTGATACCAAGTTAGCAAGTGATGGTTTTACCGCTACCCGTCTTAATAACTGGGGTGGAGGAAATAAATCAAGCACCGCCCGAGATGAGGCTAACTTGCTGAGCAAGCTGTACTTTAGCGAGCTTGTCACGGCTGATTCTTCTAGCTACCTCTTTGGACTTATGAAGCAGCAGATTTACCGTCAGGGTATTATGGCTGGTAGTGGTGGTGCTCCTGTCGCTGCTAAGGTTGGTTTCCTGGATGGCTGGTACCACGATATGGGAATTGTCTACGCCCCCAAGTCTACCTACGCACTCGTTATCTTTACGACCGGTGCTGGTGGTTTCTCGAATATCCGTGCGTTGTCTCAGCAGATCTACGATTTTTATAATCAATAATTTTCCTAAATAACCTCTCTTTAGGTATTATGGGTGGTACGTAAGAAGAGGCCTCTATGCATACGTCACCTGAATTTAATGATCAGCTCAACCTAGCTTTTAATATCGGCGCTTCGATTTCATGCGGAGAATTTACGAGAGCAGAAGCGGTGGGATCGCTTGCCACAGGACTGGCTGCTTTGTGCAACGTAGATGATAGGGGAGGCGAATCACGGATAGCAGAATTGCGGCAGAAGTTTATTGTTAATGATAGCTTGGTAAGTCCTCGAGATAATTTCTTTAAAGCCACCTTTCAGATTGCCGCTGAGGGTGTTATCGATCGTAGTATTGTGCCTGATGATAGGCGCGCGACCGGTACCGCCCAGGCCCTTCAGAGATTGGCGGAAGGTGCAGTACAAAACGGGGCCAGCCAGATTGGTGCACGATGGTTAATCCGAAAAACTTTAATTGGGCGAATTGGGGGTGCCGACAGTTATGATAATGAAGGAGCAAAGCTCAAAGTTATTGAATTTGATGCCATTATGCGCTTAGGAGGATTTGCAACGCCGCTTGATAAGTATATGGCTGCTTCGCGGTTTAAGTCATATAGAGAAGAGTTCGGCAGAGATATTGTAGAGGCAAGAGCAGAGCTGTACTAGGTACAAGAACAGATGGTATATCTGATATAATCTCAGTTGCTGAGGAATGCCATCGTGTAAGTGAAAGGTCATTGTACAAGCACCTTTAAAATTGACAGCGGTTGATAAATGCATATTATTGAATTATGCCAATGCCTAAAAAGCCTCGGGTACCTTGTTTAAATTGCCAAAAAGAGACACCCCGCCCAGGCTACAAGTATTGCAATAACCAATGCCAAGCTTACTATCAATATAAAAGCTTTATAGCTGAGTGGCTCGTGGGTAGACATACGGGTCTACAGGGGCATGGTGTCGTTTCTAGGCACATAAAGAGATTTTTGCGAGAGAAATATGGAAATAAATGTTGCATATGTAATTGGGCCGAAGTTAATGTAAGAACGGGTGAAGTCCCCTTGGTTGCAGATCATATCGATGGGAACTGGCGGAATAATACGGAGACCAACTTGCGTTTAATTTGCCCAAATTGTGATGCTATTTCAGATACCTACGCTGGTTTAAATCGAGGGAATGGAAGAAAACAAAGGGTTGTTAGCAAAAGGGCGCAAGAAGGCCGATTACTCAATCTTAGATATGCCGAAGTAACTCAGTTGGTAGAGTAGCTGTTTCGTAAATAGCAAGTCGTGGGTTCGAGTCCCATCTTCGGCTCCATACAAGCGGGTATCGTATAACGGCTATTATGTATCCTTCCCAAGGATGAAACGAGGGTTCGACTCCCTCTACCCGCACCATTCAGTCTTTGAGGCCCGTGATCATATTTAATTAAAACGTGTATAATTAGTATTCAGTACTTATGGCCATTCCTACGAAGTTTTTTCACGATCGTACTATTCTCATTTTGCTAATTATCAATAGCATCCTCTTGGTGGTAGGGAGTCTCTTGGTGCTGTTTCGCCTCGATGCGAGCAAAGCTAGCGGATACATTATTCAGTATCGTTCAGGGGTAGGTATCGGTGAATTTAAGACGGGCAGTGGGCTTGATATGGCAGGCTTTGTCTTTTTCCTGATGGTTGCGTTCGCGCTCTCGTTCATTATTAGTATCCGGAGCTACAACGAACGCCGGAACATCGCATTGACTGTACTCATCCTGACTTCATTACTAAGCCTCCTCACCATAATGGTGAGTGATGCATTACTCGTACTGAGGTAGGGTATGAGAGTAGCGGATATTGAGATACCCCAACCACAGGATCGCAGTTGGCGTTATCGCTTCTGGGAGATATTTCCAGGCATGGTGAGCTGGACCTTAATTCTTCTACCGGTTGTCTTAAGTCTTGTTAATCCCACTTTGTTTGCTGTCTTTATTATCGCCTTCTTGCTCATCTGGTTTGCTAAGGCAATTGGGCTAAACATTCGTTCATTCCAAGGTTTTCGTATGCTCCATAAACAGCAAAAGCTCGATTGGCAGCTACTGCTAGAGGATCTTGAAGGCGGTCGGCTGATGCACCCTGAAAGGACGATGCCCAAATGGCATAAACAGAATGTTGAGCGACTTGAGGAACGGCCCTTATGCATGCCCCCAAGTGAGGTCCTGCATGCCATTATTATTGCTACCTATAACGAAAGCCGAGACACCCTCGAGCCAACAATTAAATCAGTGCTTGCCAGCAAGTACGACATGAAGAAAGTTATTCTTATCCTTGCGTATGAAGAGCGAGGTGGTCCTGAGGTAGAGGCCCAGGCAAACGCACTGATGCAGGAATATAAGGGTGATTTCATGTATGCAGCGGCTATCAAGCATCCGCATGATATTCCGGGAGAGGTCATCGGCAAAGGCGGCAACATTACCTACGCGGGACGAGAATTACAGAAGTACCTTGAACAAAAGAATATTGTGCCTGACAGGGTAATAGTTACGACGCTTGATGCCGATAACAGGCCGCATCCCTCATATCTGGCCGCACTTACGTACACCTTTTGCTCTACCGAAGATCCACGCTATGTGTCGTATCAGCCTATCCCGTTATTCTTGAATAACATCTGGGATGCTCCAAGCCCTATGCGCGTGATTGCTACGGGTAACTCATTTTGGAACGTTATTATGAGTATGCGTCCGCATATGCTCAGGAACTTTAGCAGCCACGCCCAGAGCATGCGGGCTCTTATCGATTGTGATTTCTGGAGTGTACGGACAATTGTAGAGGACGGACATCAGTTCTGGCGCACCTATTTCAGATATAACGGTAAGCATGAAGTCTTCCCAATCTTCATTCCCATCTATCAGGATGCTGTCTTGAGCAGTACTTATCGTAAGACTCTCAAAGCCCAATTTATTCAGCTGAGGCGCTGGGCATGGGGAGCAAGTGATGTTGCCTATGTGGCAAGTAAAGGCTTTCGGCGAGATAGCAAGGTACCGCGCGTCGATATGTTCTTTAAATTTATGCGACTCATGGAAAGTCACGTAAGCTGGGCTACAGCCTCATTGCTCCTGGCGTTTGGTGCATTGGTGCCCGTATTAATTCGTCCAGAGAACTTTGTAGCTAATCAGCTCCCTCATATTGCCAGCATGATCCAAAACATAGCCCTTACGGGCATCTTTTGTACCTTGTTCTTAAGTCTTAAGTCCTTGCCGCCAAAGCCAGAGCGCTATAAACGGCACCGTACCATATTTATGGTACTCCAGTGGGTTCTATTGCCGGTTACGACTATTCTCTATAACACGATGGCAGCTATTAACTCTCAAACCCGTCTCATGTTTGGGTGGTATCTTGGTAAATTTGATGTAACCGAAAAAGCGGTAAAGAAGTAAATGGCTAAAAAACGAGTTCTCACATTGAATCGAACGATAGGATATATCTTAACCATTGGTGGGGTTGTGGGTTTTCTGGCTGCCTCTGTTCTCACGCTTGAAAAGATTGAGCTCCTGAAGAACCCGGCATATCAGCCAACATGTGACCTCAGCCCTATTATTAGCTGTGGTTCAGTTATGAAGACCTGGCAGGCAAGTGCCTTTGGCTTTCCGAACTCACTCATTGGCATCGCTGGTTTTGCTGCCGTTATCGCCTTAGGTGTTGCATTGCTGGCTGGGGCTACCTTCAAAAGGTGGTTCTGGCAAGTTATACAGCTGGGTGTGACATTCGGAATGGTATTCATCTTCTGGCTTCAGTACCAAAGTATCTATAACATCGGTGCCCTATGTCCATACTGTATGGTGGTGTGGGTCGCTATGATCCCCATCTTCTGGTACACCACGCTCTACAATCTCCGAGAGGGGCATATAAAACTTTCTAAAAGAGTGAGCGCTTTTCTTCAGCGACACCACGGTGATGTCTTAATCGTGTGGTATCTGGCTATCATAGGGGTGATCCTTAATCGCTTCTGGTACTACTGGTCTACGCTTATCTAAAGGGCTGTGCTATATTGTGGTTCATGTTGAGGCAAGGTAATGAGGCGCATCAAAAATTCATTGATTTTGTAGAGAGAACTGCAAATCGTACGCCTGCTGCTAATCACGAGGATCCTGATCTTCAGAAGTACGGAAACTACGTTCTACTAGGAGAAGTCGGATTAATGCCTTGCGAAGAATTGCAGGTACGGCAGTATAGTAGCCCCGAGACTATTTATTCACGATATATTTCGCTGCTTCTGGCGGGCAACACCATCCTTACAATTATTGGCGACGAAGAACGAATAACAGATGTGACAAATGATTATTTCTGGTATCACACTCAACAGGACAAGATAGATGCGATGGCTATATATGTTATTGATCGACTCAATGGCATGGCCGATAACGGCCAACTACAGCCTGCCCGGGAAAATATTGGTCTACTTCCTCGATAACGCAGCCTGGTGATAGGCCTTATAGCTGGCTGCCGCTGCCTTATCAAACCGTTTAAGGGCTTCGTATGTAAAGACGACAAGATCTAAGAGATGGACAACCCCTTCCTTTGCTTGCTTCTTAGTAAGTAAGCGGCCTATGACCGTTTCGGTAAGGGCAGTGGCGCTGGATAGAGCATCAGGACGATGCCCAAGCGACTGGTAAATACTAAGAAACAATTTATCGCGGTTAAAAGGGGAAAACTTCTTCTTTTCTCTGGTCTGCACAACCAGAGCAGTGGCGTAGTCTGGTAATTCAAGGGTAGTGAATTGTGCGACACATACTTTGCATGCTCGACGGCGCCATACGGATGGGTTTCGGGCTCGCAATCGCGAGTTGGTAACTTCCGTCTCGGAACCGCAATATATACATACCATGTCTACATATTGACATAACGCTAATGTTTTTCCAAGTGGAAAAGTGTCCAAAAACCGGGGAAAAGAAAAACCGCTCAGGTTTTACGCTGAGCGGTTCCACAGTCCACCTCTGTTGTTAACTGGCGCTTACTTGAGCACGAGGCCTGCGCAAACGCTGCTTAATGGGTTTGACCGAGGATAATTCCTCATAAAAAAGGGCAAAGCCATCAAGCGTATTTGGCCGAGATTTACTCACCAAAAACTCCCGATTAACACGCTTATGTTAACATAAAGCGAACAAAAAAGCAATATCTTGGGCGCAAATAACACCTTAGACCTGTAGCGAATAATACATTTTTACGAACATAAGCGGTTTCAGTATGCTTATTTCCGTAACAGGGGTGGTATCTGGTACAATATCAGCTTATTATGCAGGTTTTTGAAGAGATTAAAGGAAACGATGATGGATCGCGCCAAGGCGTACTTAAGACACGTCGTGGTGATGTTAAAACACCTACCTTTATGCCGGATGGTACAAGGGGAGTTGTTAAAAGCCTGACGGCTGAACAAGTCAAAAGCGCTGGTATCGATATAGTCCTTGCTAACACCTATCATCTACACCTTCAGCCAGGAGAAGAGGTGGTAAAGAAATTGGGTGGTCTTCATGAGTTTGGTAAATGGCAGGGGCCGATCTTAACTGATTCTGGGGGTTTTCAGGTGTTTTCTCTCAGTAAGTTGCGCAAGATTACGGAAGAAGGCGTTACGTTTAAACACCCTGTAACGGGTGAGATGCGACTTCTCACTCCAGAAACCTCCATGCAGATTCAGATCGCGCTTGGAAGTGACATGATCGTTGCCTTTGACCATCTGACCGGACTTGATGAGGAATCGATTAAAGACACCCGTGAGGCCTTTGATCGTACCCATCGCTGGTTGGAGCGCTGTATAACGGAATTCAAGCGCTTAACAAAAGATATGAAGCCAAAAGAACGGCCGCTCTTATTTGGGGTGGTACAGGGTGGATTAGACCTAGATTTAAGAGAAAAGAGCTTAAAAATTATTCAGGATTCTGATGTGGATGGTATCGCGATTGGGGGACTTTCGGTTGGTGAATCAAGGGAAGATATGCAGCGGGTTTTAGCCCATTTAGCCCCGCTTTACGATCCAAATCGTCCCCATTTCTTACTCGGTGTAGGTGAGCCAACTGACCTTCGCTTCGCAGTTGAACACGGAATTGATATGTTGGACTGCGTTTTGCCGACGCGCAACGCCCGACACGCCACCGTATGGGTGGAGGGTGATAAGAAGATTCACCTTACCAATGCTAAGTATTTCGATGATTCTACCCCTATTATGGACGGCTGTGACTGCTATACATGCACTAATAATTATTCAAAGGGATTTTTGCGCCATCAGTTTAAAGTAGGCGAGCCATTAGCGGGCAGTTTAGCCTCCATTCATAATCTGAGATATCTGCAGAGAATCTGCGAGAGTTATAGATAATAAAAACTTCTCCTAAAAAAGAGAAGTCTCGTTTGGTGGGCCCTAGAGGATTCGAACCTCTCACCTCTTCCACGTCAAGGAAGCGCTCTAGCCAAATGAGCTAAGAGCCCTAAAGAACAGGGGTAATGATACCGGATTTACTCTTTATAATCAATGACTAATCGAGAACGACATGAGGTATAGGCAGGCGGCGCGCCATCGCAAGAGCGGCCAGGTCACGATGCAATTCCTGCAGCTGCTCTGGAGACATAATTCTTTCTGAGTCACATAAGCCTAGGCCAAATGCAGCGGGCGGTGTCTCAGGATGGGTTACGTGGAGGCGAGCATAAGCTGCTCGTGATTTTTCGGTAGCGGTGAGATTTTGTGGGGCTTCCGAGTTCTCCATGACTTAAATATAACATAGTGAAAAGGCGAACAAAGTGTGGCAATTTCTAGACAGCACTCATGAACTACTCATTTTCTCGATTTACTCATTTATTATCATAAACGGTATATAAGTTACAGGAACGACTTTCCACACTATCCACAGGAAGTGGATTAAAAATAAGCATTTTCATGAAAAAAGTACTAGCATTTTAATACCAGCCTGCTTATAATAGCCTGCAGGTGAGTTTTGAAAGGTGTTTTGTGATACAATACACCCCAGTGCAGTGAAGTGGCCTCACCAACCATGGAGCACCGTCCCCAGACTACAACGGACGTAAAACAGGGGTAGTACGAGCGAAACGTCCGGTGGAACCGCTCTTTACCTTTTTGTCATCTAACAATAGCGCTGAAAAATCAGCGTCGCACCTTATCAACGGATGACAAAGAGGTGGAGAGCCCGAGACATGCAGAGTCTGATTGAATATATTTGCGAGAATATTCAACCGGGCAAACGCATGTCTCTTTTTATTTATAAAGGGCAAGGAGAACCCACCTATGAGCGATCAAGACAATAATCTACACGCAATGCGCCACTCTTTAGCGCATATTATGGCAACTGCAATTCAGAAACTTTGGCCAGAGGCTAAATTTGGTGTGGGCCCGGTGGTTGAGAATGGCTTTTATTACGATGTCGATTTGGGCCAACAAAGTATCTCAGAAGATGATTTTAAGAAGATAGAAGACGAGATGCGAGCTGTTATTAAGGCAGATGATACATTTGAGCGCTTCACAAAGCCCGTAGATGAAGCAATCGCATGGGCTCAAGAAAGCCAGCAGCCTTATAAAGAAGAGCTATTAAATGACCTGAAGCGTGCTGGTACGACCGTTGCGAAAGATTTAAGTGCCGATGAGCTTGGTACGATCGCTGAAGGCGATGCTCAGGTAGAGGAGGTTTCTTTCTATAAGAATGGCAGCTTCACTGACCTCTGTCGGGGGCCTCATGTTGAATCAACGGGTAAGGTAGGGGCGTTTAAGCTTATGCGTGCTGCGGGCGCATACTGGCGCGGTAATGAAAAGAATGCGCAGATGCAACGTATTTATGGCGTTGCCTTTGAGAGTGAAGAAGAGCTTAAACAGTATCTTGAAATGCTTGAAGAAGCCAAAAGGCGTGATCACCGCAAGATAGGGCAGGAGATGGATCTGTTTGTCTTCTCTGATCTCGTTGGGCCTGGCTTACCTCTATGGACTCCTCGTGGAACTATCCTTAGAAAACAGCTCGATAACTTCGTACAGGAAATGCGCGATGAAGTAGGCTTTATGGAAGTATCTGTCCCGCATATTACCAAAAAGGATCTCTATATAAAGAGTGGACACTGGGATAAGTTTAGCGATGAACTCTTTAAGATCACCACCCGCGAAGGGCATGAGTTTGCTATGAAGCCCATGAACTGTCCGCACCATACTCAGATCTATGCGTCGTCTCAAAGGAGTTACCGAGATCTTCCTATTCGTTACCGCGAAACTACTACCTGTTACCGTGATGAGCAATCAGGGGAGCTTAATGGGCTAAGCCGAGTTCGTGCCTTTGCCCAGGATGATGCGCATATCTTCTGTCGACACAATCAGATTAAGCAGGAAATATTAAATCTGTGGGATATTGTTGAGCGCTTTTACGGCGTCTTTGGAATGGACTTATCCCTACGTGTATCTGTTAATGACCCGGATCAACAGGGCAAGTACTTAGGTGATCCTAAACTTTGGGAGAGCGCAGTAGCCGATCTTAAGACAATCGCTCAAGAAAAAGTGGGTGAGGACTATGAATTAGGTGTAGGTGAAGCCGCCTTTTACGGTCCAAAGCTTGATTTCATGAGTAAAGACGCGCTTGGCCGCACCTGGCAAGTAGCTACGATTCAGCTCGACTTCAACCAACCTGAAGGCTTTGACCTTACCTGCGTGAATGAAGAAGGGGAGAAAGAACGGATTGTTATGATCCACTGTGCCATCATGGGTTCAATTGAGCGCTTCCTTTCTATCATGATTGAGCATACGGCTGGCAAATTCCCAGTGTGGTTAGCCCCAGAACAGATTAGAATCGCCAGTGTAAACCAGGAAGAGGCAACGCTGCAATTTGTATCTGACCTTGCTGAAAAAGCTAAAGAGCTTGGCCTTAGGGCTGGGATCGATAACGATAACGAATCGGTCGGCAAGAAGATCCGTAATGCTGAAATGATAAAAGTCCCATACACGCTCATTATTGGCCAAAAGGAGATTGAGTCGGGCGAGGTTATTCCTCGAACTCGAAAAGACCTTGTTGTGCAGGAACTTAATCAAGCGATAGCAGCTCAAAACTTCTTAGAGTCAGTAGCTAATGAGGCGAAAACTCGCGTGAGCAAAAGCTCATTTTAGGATATGCGAGCGGATAAGCAATTTGCAGAACGCGTCTATGCACTGGTGGCTCAGATACCAAAGGGCAGGGTTATGGCCTACGGTCAGATTGCTGCGCTTTGTGGTAACGCCAGGGCTGCCCGTATTGTTGGGGGTATTGCCCATTTCGGCCCTCCTGATCTGCCGTGGCAACGGGTTGTTAACAAGAAGGGCGGTTTAGCTGCAGGCTACTATGGTGGACGCGAGGGGCAGAAACGAGATTTGGAAGCAGAAGGTGTGACGGTACAGGGCGAAGACGGTAATTATTGGGTGGATATAGGGAGTTTGCTATGGGAGCCATACGCCAACAAACTCCTTTAATTGCTATTGTTGGCGAGACTGCATCGGGCAAGAGTGCATTAGCACTCTCCTTAGCAGAGCGCTATAACGGTGAGATCATCTGTGCTGACTCTCGCACAGTCTATAAAGGTATGGATATTGGCACAGCTAAGCCATCGAAAGAAGAACAGGCTCGAATACCACACCATTTGCTTGATGTTGTGAAGCCTAATGAAAAGTTCAATGTTGCCGAATTTAAGCGCTTAGCCAATCAGGCAATTGAAGATATAACGAACAGAGGTAAGCTACCAATCTTGGTAGGTGGCACCGGTCTCTATATCGATGCAGTCTTGTTTGATTATCAGTTTAGTTCCGTGGATTCAGAAAAAGATTCAGTGAATCCTCGGCACTTAAAAGAGCCACTTCCATCGAATGCAGAACTACGAGCTCAAAGCTTAATTCTCGGTTTATCTATATCGAAAGATGAGATTAATCTCCGTATTGAGAAGCGGGTAAGGGCAATGATTGAACATGGACTAGAGCAAGAAGTAAGGAATCTCAGTAATCAATATGGCTGGGATACAGAAGCTATGACGGGTGTTGGTTACCGTGAATGGCAGGCATACTTTGCGGGCAATCAAACTTTAGCAGAAACAGCACAGCTTATTACAATCCACACGAGGCAGTACGCAAAAAGACAACGCACCTGGTTTAGGCGCAACAAATATATACACTGGATTTCTACCTCTGAGGGAGCAATTCCTTTTGTTGAACAATTTTTAGAAAATCAAGCCTAATTCCCGAGCACATTGTCTGCTACAATAGAGAGCATGATTGAACAGTTGTTTGGGAGTAAGACACGGGTTAAATTGCTCCGATTATTTTATAGCAACCCGAACCGCTCATTCTATGTACGTGAAATTACTCGAAAAGTTGATGAGCAGATAAATTCTGTGCGCCGTGAGCTTGGCAACCTACTCAGCATCGGTATCATTGCATCCGATACTACAAACAACCGACTGTACTATGAAGTAAACCAAGAATATGAGTTCTTTAAACCACTGCAAGAAATCTTTGGTGGCGGTGAAGTTGTTACTGAAGAGAATGAAAAAGAAGTCGTTGTACCGGCCAAACAGAAAGTAGATCCAATTGTGGCAGACTTGATGGCTGTTGGTAATATTGAACTCGCGCTGTTAACGGGCCAGTTTACTCGCGATGAAGCCAGCGGTATTGATATGTTGGTGGTGGGGGATGTAAACCAAACCAAGATGCAGAAGTTTGTGACCGCCCTGGAAGAGAAGGAGAAGAAGGAAATTCGTTATGTGGTTATGCCACATACCGAGTTTACCTATCGTCGACAGGTAAAAGACCGGTTTATTAGTAGCGTGATGGCGTCCAAACAACAGATATTAATTGATAAGCGGCCGGCAGCCGAAAAGGAGTAAAACAAACATGGAATTCCAATTTTATGGTGGCAACTGCATTCGTATTAATACGAAGCAAGCTACATTTATTATCGATGATAATCTTAAAGAGTTTGGCGTGAAGAGTATTGTTAAGCCCGATGACATTGCCCTCTATACTCATGTGCCTGCACAACCAGCCGGGGCTCGTTTAGTTATTACCGATCCGGGAGAATATGAGGTTTCAGAGGTATCAATCTTTGGTATTGCCGCCCGTGCTCATATGGATGAAGCAGGCCAGAAGACAGCTACTATCTATAAGCTCCAGTATGATGACACGCGCGTTGCCATTCTTGGCCATATATACCCAGATCTTACCGAAGATCAGCTCGAAGAGATCGGCAATGTTGATATCTTATTTATTCCTGTGGGGGGCAGTGGTTACACACTCGATGCGGTAGGAGCAGCGAAGCTTATTAAAAAGATCGAACCAAAGGTAGTTATTCCAACGCACTACGATGATAAGGCGTTAAAATACGAAGTTCCTCAGGCGCCTCTCGATGAGGCCTTGAAGGTGCTGGCAATGGAACCAAAGGACCGCATAGCAAAGTTTAAGCCAAAGCCAACAGATTATACTGAGACAACTCAACTTATTGTGCTTGAGAAGCAGTAAACTCAGTCACTTAATCAGGTAATAAAAAACGGCCCCGAAGGGCCGTTTTAACTATTCAATCGAAGTTTAGGCTAACAGGCCTTTTTTCTTGAGTGTGCGGATAGCTTGGGTAGAAAGCTTCATAGTCACTTTCTTGCCATCAACAACTAAAGTCTTGGTCTGGAGGTTTGGTTTCCAAATTTTTTGGGTATGGCGCTGCGAGAAGCTCACATTGTGGCCGTATTGCTTGCCTTTACCAGTTAATTCACATCGTTGCATAGGGGTGTATTGTATCTGTTTTAAGTAATTTGGTCAAGCCTATCATCGCTAGCATGAACAAAGATGCGATGAAGCCAGCGACGTTCACTGTTCCTAGTGTTGGGTCGAAAAGGGCTTCGGCTGTGCGGTGTAAGCTTATTCGGTATAATAAGCATCTCTCCTGGCTCAAGCCGTATGTCAGTGGCAATTCCGCCCAACGTTTGGCGAACATTTGTAAGAGCAGCTTTAGCCGCTTCATGATCGTCGGCGATACTCATATCAGTACCGAGTCGGATGATTGGCTGACCATCTTCTTCCTCTATAACGGGACTGACTCGCTTATCAAGATCTTCTTCAACTCGACCGCGGTAAAAATTGTAGCGGGGTTCTCGCAATACTTCTATATCAGCCTCGCTCAAGAGACTAAGGAGTCGTGGAAAATGAGCGACACGCGTTGAAGCAAGTTCATCATTCCTTATGCACGCCAACATAACTGTGTCAGGAACTTGGCTGAAGTTTGGGTTATATGCTTGATCGGTATGGAATTCGAAATTTTGAGTAGACCCATAGCTTGAGTTGGGACGCTCCAATGCATCATCTCGTGGGAAGATATCCTGAATAATAACCCCATCGCGCTGGTCTTTTAGCCCGAAAGCTTGGCCGTACGAAGAGGCAATCGTAAGGTGGAGTAATCCTAATCTACTCAGGCCCTGTTCACTGGCGGGGCCATATGACGCAGGAGTGGGCAGGGCATAACCCCGAGTAAAACGACTTCGTTGCTCTTCTGAAAGCTCAAAGATAGTTGCAGTTTCAGGCGTTGATTGTCGTAACGGAGCATTCTGTGCTACCCATAATGCTGCTTGTTGCTGGTTTCCGGGCGCAAGTAATTCGGCGTCTGCAGATAATGCAAAGCCAATAAAAACATCATTAACGGGGAGCCGTTCTATATTCATTTATTTTATTATGACATAATTTTATTTCATTTTAAAGTCCTTCACGAAGACTGCTATACTTAAAGGACGATGTTTAGTGATCTGAGTGGACTTCAAATTCTTTTTCTTATCATCTCACTGCTTGTTGCGATGAGTACGCATGAAGCGATGCATGCATTTGCAGGTCACGCCTTAGGTGATACAACCGCACATGAACAGGGACGTTTAACCCTTAATCCTCTAAAGCATATAGACCTCTTCACGACTCTTTTACTCCCGGTGGTTTTGATCCTGATGGGGCTACCACCTATCTTTGCTGCCAAGCCCGTACCATTTAATCCGGACCGGGTACGACATGATGAATTTGGGGTGGCAATCGTGGGCGTTGCGGGGCCACTTACTAATCTCGCGCTCGCATGCGTAAGCGCCCTTTTATTTAGGACGCTTCCTTCACTGACTAATACCACCTCTGATTTCTTAGTGATCTTTACGCTCGTGAACGTGTCTTTGTTTGTCTTTAATATGATTCCATTCCCACCATTAGATGGTTCTCGCGTGCTCTATGCATTTGCGCCAGAGCCTCTGCAGAAACTTATGCTCACTATTGAGCAGTTTGGCTTTGCCTCAATACTTATCTTTATATTCTTTATCTTCCAGTTTATTGGCCCAACAATTTTAAATCTCAATGAAAGCCTTTTGCGCGTGCTCCTGGGTGTATAATAGATTGTAGGCTGGGATGTTTCGGCCATATGATAATCTGAATACTTATCATACGGGAGCCTAAGATTTGGATTGACCGTGGTTGATCCGTGAGGGCACCCACCTGGGTACTACATTCCAGGTTGTCATGCCGAATCCCAGCTTTTTAATAGGAAAAATATCATGCCGTCATTTGATTTTGGTGGGAAGCTCGTGAGACATAAGATACCCCAACGTATGCGGGAAAATGGTACAAGAGTAGACACTACTACGGTAAGGGGCGAGCGGCTTGAGCATGCACTCGACGAAAAGTTTGATGAGGAAAGTGATGAGCTGCGAAAAGCGCGAACGAGAGAAAAGAAATTAGGCGAAATCGTGGACGTCATGCAAGCACTCTACGATATGGCGAAGGTACAATGTGGGGTGGGCGAAGAAGAGCTGGATGAACTACGGCAGGCAAAGGAAAGGGAATTTGGTGGGTTTTCTGCGGGAGTCTGTGTTGAAGTGGTTACCATGACAGACGAGGATCCGTATGTAGAGCATTGCCGAAACAATCCAGATAGATATCCAGAGGTAGGTCAGGTATAATGCCTGTTCGTAACAGGGTGTAGCTTAGTTGGCTAAAGCGCAGGGCTGGGGGTCCTGAGACCGGAGGTTCAAGTCCTCTCACCCTGACCATGATAAGATATAGGTATGTGGCAAAAACAAAACAACCAGTTATACAAAGAATTTACCTTTAAAGACTTTAAAGAAGCCTTCTCCTTTATGGAGCAGGTGGCTAAAGTGGCGGAGCGGTTAAACCATCATCCACGTTGGCTTAATGAGTGGAATAAAGTCCAGTTTTGGTTGTTCTCTCATAGTGCGGGAGAAATTACTGAAAAAGACGAGCAGTTAGCCAAGGAAATAGACCATCTCTTTGAGCATCTACATAGGCTTAAAGAAGAAGCACCATTGCCGCAACTTGATGAGATAAAAATCTTTGCCGATGGTGGCTCGAGAGGCAATCCTGGACCGTCTGCAGGTGGCTTTGTTATCTTGGATATGGAAGATAACGTTGTTAAAAAGTCTGGTAAATATTTAGGCTTCACCACCAACAATCAGGCTGAGTACCATTCTATTAAGGGTGGTTTAGAGGCTGCTATAAAGATGAATGCACGCACGGTGCATGTGTATATGGACAGTATGTTGGTCGTAAATCAGATGAAGGGTATTTTTAAGGTTAAGAACCGGGATCTTTTGCCCATCCATGATGCCATCAAAGCCCTCACCACGCAGTTTCAATACGTAGAATTCACGCATGTTCCTCGGGAGCTCAACAAACTTGCTGATGCGGTAGTCAACGAAACGCTCGACGCCGAAGCTAAAAAAGCATAAACGTGGTATAATAAGGCTGTCAGGTTACCGGCTGATCGCGCGAAGGTTTACCTTTGCGAGGAAAGTCCGGGCAGCGCAGGGTAGTGCTGTTGCTAACGGCAACCGAAGGAAACTTCAGGGAAAGTGCCACAGAAACGAAACCGCCTGTTTACAGGTAAGGATGAAACGAGTGGGGTAAGAGCCCACAGCATCTCATGGTGACATGAGACGAAGGTAAACCCAGTACGCTGCAAGGAGAACATGTTCCATTAAGGTTACCCGCCGGAGCATTTTCATAAAAACCGCTTGATATGTCGAGTAATCGGCACGCTAGATAGATGATCGGCTAAAACAGAACCCGGCTTACTAGTAACCTGACATAAAAAATCCTCCTGCGTAAGGAGGATTTTTCTTTCTCTAGAATCTTCTTACTTCTGAGCGGCTTTTACTACGGCTTCAAAAGCCTTTGGCTCTGAAACGGCAAGGTCAGCAAGAACTTTACGGTCTAGGCTGATATTGGCAGCCTTAAGGCCAGCAATAAGCTTAGAGTAGGTTGTGCCATTAAGACGAGCAGCAGCATTGATACGTGCATTCCATAGGGTGCGGAAGGTGCGCTTCTTATTACGACGATCGCGGGTAGCGTGCTGAAGGCCCTTTACAACAGCCTGACGACCACGGCGGACACTTGAACGGTTACCGAGGGTCATACCCTTGGTGGCTTTACGAATCTTGTGGTGGCGTGCGTGAGCGGTAACGCCTCGTTTAACTCTCATGGATTTAAGCTCCTAATTTCAACTTAAGGTTTTTCGCAGACTTGCCGGTAACAGCCTGAAGTCCATCAAAGGTGCGCTTGCGTGAAGCGCGCTTCTTCTGAAGTAGGTGATTACCACTTGCATGACGAACGAGCACCTTGCCATTCTTGGTGATGCGAACACGGCGTTTTGTACCGCTATGAGTTTTTAGTTTGGGCATTCTGAGTGCTCCTTATCATGAATATTAATTGTTTGCCGTTGAGCTGCGGTTGAGAGTCAACTGCAACGGTGCCATTAAAGCTTTCAATAATACGGTCTGCGAGCTTAAAGCCGAGTTCGCGGTGTGCGTTCTCGCGGCCGCGGTAGACAATAGCAATCTTCACTTTGTCTCCGTCATCGAGGAAGCTCTGGACTTTGCGAAGTTTTACGCCCATATCATGGTCGCTAATCTTCAGCCCGAAGCGCATTTGCTTTACTTCCTGGACTTTGGCATTCCGTTTGTTCTTTTGAAGCTGCTTCGTACGCTGGTAATTATATTTGCCCCAGTCGACGATCTTGGCTACCGGTGGGTTAGCTTCTGGAGAGATTTCTATCAAGTCTAATTCAGCTTCGCGGGCTGCTTGCAATGCCTCAGCACGGGACATAATCCCTAAAGATTGGCCTTGCTCATCAATGACCCTTAATTCTGGTGCCCGAATCTGTTCATTCAGGCGCGTGAACTTACTGATAGACTATTTCTCCTTTAGCCGACCTAACGGTTTGTTAGACATTCTAACAGATGGAGCATAAGAGGTCAACAAGCTTACGCAGAATACTTTACAAGCTAGGCTTATCGATAACTAAAGGGCCCACATGACCGGCGAGAATATCAGGTTCCGATGTATCGCAGAACACTATATGCCTCAGCCCAAACGTTTCTTCCGGTGAACAGTAGGGATCTTTTGACGGCTCGCATAGTGCCAGGATTTGGACTGAGCCCACGCAAGAACGTCCCACCTGCCAGTAGAGCGGGCAGTATTTAGACATGCAGTCCGTAATGATGGGAAAGCTCTCCTGAGAATTCATATGTGTAAAAGTATAGATTATGCCTTTGAGCTATGAAAGCTAACTCCAGGCAAAGAAAAAGCGCTGACTTTTTTGGTCAGCGCTTTTATTTCGTGGGTGATCTTGGTTTTGATTTTTCGTTTGCTTTTAAGGTTTTGGAGTTTTCGTTTTTGGTGGTGATAACAGCTTGCGAGAAACTGTTATCACCCTTGTTCTTTTTGTTTTTGAGCACTTTTTTTATTCAAGCGCTGAATGTATCTTAATGTAGCCATAAGCATGCTGTCAACATATTTTTTGAAGATTTTCTGTGTATAACTTGCTCCTGAAATAGGGCGCCAAACTCGAGACTTTATTAACAGGTAGGAACCAGCAAATTATGTACATAAGCCGAACGAAAATTGTTAAAAATACGCGCTAAAATATGCAAAGTTGTTATTAAAAAATAGCAAAAAGAAGCATACAAAAGTTAATAGGTTGCCTTATGCATAAACTCAATTCCGCTCGCTACGCCTGCCTACGGGTGAACCTGATAAGTAGCTCCGACTTCTAAATTGTTACTACATGCTCCAAAGGGATAGTAAAAGAAAATAATAAAATGTACCTTAAAAATCCTTGTAGCAAGCCATAGAAATGTTTGATCAAGAACGATATAAAAGTCTCGGTGCCTTAGAAATTTATATGATTTCCTTATAAAAAAGCGAACAAAATTATAATCAAATTTTAGCTCCAATAGCGCCCATTAAGACACGGGTGTTTGTTGCAAAAAATGCCTCAACCGTAAGGCCTTAAAACACACCATATTCCATGCCTACACGTGAAGCTTGGGTGGATTATTTTAAGTCCGTTTTATAGCAAAATGGGGCAATGAGCAAGTAGGCATAACGGCATAAAACGAACATATGTTTAGTACGAACAAAGACCGAATTGTAAACATTAGTTCGTGCAAACAAAGACAGAACAGAAGAAAGATTTAAATATTAGTTATTAATATTACAACAAACTTATGAACACAATTTAAACTGTAACGTTATTATTGATACAACAAAATCATTGACCATAAGCTTTTTTCGTAGTAACCTGGCACATGTAAGATTTCAGAAACAAAAACTTACAAACAAAGCCTGAGGGAGGCGGCAGGGGCACCAAAATCACTACGGCGCTCCGCACTCGCTAAACGTGTGCAGAGCGGTCAGTCACAGCCATGGACGGTAAGCGCTATATAATAATTTTTAATGAGCGGATTTACCGTCCCGGCTCCAAAATTTTATTAACATAATATGGACCAAAGCTATGTCCAAAACATACAAAAATACGTGCTAAAAAGCGAACAAAAAAATGTCTAAAATATATAAACAAAAGAAAGCCTGGATCGTGCTCGGAAGCACGATATTTTTATCTCTCTTTGTACTAAACACGGATCCGAGGGAATTATCAGCACCTTACTTATTGGTGCCGCCTTTATTTATCTTCCTCATCCTTTATATGTTTACGTATATGATTTTGCAGGCTTATACGACGCTATCTCGACAGAAGCAGAAAGTCGTAAGCGGTATTGTCGCAAGTGGGCCAATGGTGCTTCTTCTCTTAGCATCCTTAGGGCAGTTAACGCCCCGAGATATGGTCTTGTCACTTTTGTTTATAGGAGGATTGGCGCTCTATTCTTCGCGAGCGGTACCTAATCTTCAACGGCAATAATTGTTGTAGGGATTAAAAGAAAGTAGCTACACCTGTTTTAACGGGCGTGGCTTTGTTATACTTATAAGCAGTATGGATCCCACTACACACTCGAGTCCTAGCTTTGAGACGTCTGTGCCGCAAACAGGTGGTGAGGCTGTGTCTGCGGCTCCTGAACAAGCACCGCAACCATCGGTCAGTATGCCACAACCCGCCGTTGCACCGGCTTCGCCACCTCCTATTCCAAGCACTCCGCCAGCAGCTTCTCCTACATTTACACCTCCGCCTATTGCAACACCGGCGCTTACCACGCCCGCTGTTGCAGATGATCTTGATCTCATAGAAAAAGAATGGGTCGATAAAGCGAAATCAATCGTGGCTCGCACCAGAAGTGATCCGTATTCTCAAAACAAAGAGATGAATCAGTTCAAGGCTGATTATATGAAAAAGCGTTACAACAAAGATATAAGAATGGAGCCGTAGGGGCTATAACATGGCAAGCTTTCTGATTATTCTCACAGTCCTGTTAGCCATTCTGGCTGTGACCGGTATTGGTCTCTACTTCCATGCACGCAAGACGTTAAGAGAGCAAAAGAACTACGAGCGTGGTCTTAAGATGGTCCCGATGCTCATTCACTTACCGCCACCCTCAGATGACACAGAAGTTGGCACGCGTGATGTGCGTGATGTAACAGATGAAAACATTTCTAAGGCACAGATTCTCTATAACATTATTGCAAGCACGGTCCAGAAGGGTTTTAAGAGTAAGTTCTACGGACAGCGGCACTTTAGCTTTGAGATTATCGCTGCCAAGGGCTTTGTTCATTACTATGCAGCCGTACCGGTTTCTATGATTGAAGTCGTAAAGCAAGCAGTAGTCAGTGCCTATCCTGCAGCTCGATTAGAAGAAGTTGCAGAGCATAATATTTTTAGCCCCGTGGGTAAAATAAGTGGCACCTTGGGTGGTGAGCTGACATTAAAAGAAGACTTTGCGTATCCAATTGCTACATACCAGGATTTAAAACGTGACGCGATGCAAACACTATTAAATGCTTTATCGACTCTCGATAAAGAGGATGGTGCTGGTATCCAGATTCTGATGCGGCCTACTGACGGTTCCTGGCGTAAGCACTCAAAGTCTATTGCTGATAAGAAGCGTAAGGGTACTGACAAGAAAAAGAACATTGGTGGAGCAGCGGTTGGTATATCCGGTGATTTTGTGAAGGCCTTCTATAAACCGCCAGAAACAAAAGAAAAGTCTGAAGAGAAGGGTAAAGACCTTACGCCACTCGAACAATCACTACTCGATGCAATCGAGGATAAGACACGTTATCCAGCCTTTGAGGTTCTCATTCGTGTTGTGGCAAGCAGTAATATCTCGCAGCGTGCACACGCCATTTTAAATAATGTTGTTGCGAGCTTCGCACTTTTTGATTCACCGAACAAGAATGGCTTTAAGTATACGCCCGCGAAAGATATCGAAAGCTTTGTAACAGCCTATATCATGCGGTTCTTCCCGCAGGAAAATAATACAAACGTACTTAATGCGGTTGAGCTTGCAAGTATCTTCCACTTCCCAGACCAGAAGAATATCCCAACCTCACAGCTAGAGCGCCAGGCAAGTAAGCAAGTAGATGGTCCACGCAACATTTCTGAAAAGGGTATGATGCTTGGCTATAACCTTTTCCGCGGAGCCAAGAAGCGGATTAATCTTGATCCAGAAGATCGTCGTCGACATGTCTATACCGTGGGTCAGACGGGTACTGGTAAATCAACCCTACTCGAAAACATGGCCCTCCAAGATATGCTCTCAGGTGAAGGCTTTGCCTTTATTGACCCCCACGGTGACGTGGTAGAGCGTTTAATGGCCATGGTGCCCAAAGAGCGAACTGAGGACGTGATCTACTTCAGCCCGGCAGATATGGAATATCCATTAGGTCTCAACCTCTTTGAGTTTGATAACGAAGACCAAAAAGACTTCCTTATCCAGGAGACGATCAACATGCTCTATAAGCTGTATGACCCTCAGCACCAGGGCATCATCGGTCCACGCTATGAGAGCTTGTTCCGCCATGCAGCACTTACCATCATGGCTGATCCGCAGGGTGGTACCTTCGTTGATATTCCAAAGCTCTTTAACGACAATCAGTTTGTACAGCAGAAGTTAAAGCACGTCACCGATCCAACCGTGCGTGACTTCTGGCTAAAGGAATATCCGCAGTCTCAGCGTTCTAATGAGTTCGGTGAGGTAAAGAGCTGGTTTGTGAGTAAGTTCGGTGCCTTCTTATCTAACACTATGATGCGTAACATCATTGGCCAAACAAAGAGTGCCTTTGATATGCGCGACATTATGGACAATAAGAAAATCTTGCTGGTAAACCTTTCAAAGGGTCGCACGGGTGAACTCAACAGCAAGTTGCTCGGTATGATCTTCGTCATGAAGTTCCAGGCTGCGGCAATGAGTAGGGCAAACATACCAGAGGATCAACGCGTCGACTTTAGCCTCTATGTGGATGAGTTCCAGAACTTTAGTACTGACTCATTCGCAACCATTCTGTCTGAGGCACGAAAGTATCACTTAAGCCTCGTGGTTGCGAACCAGTTTACCACGCAGCTCACCGAAGAAATTCGTGATGCCGTCTTCGGTAACATTGGTACTATCATTAGCTTCCGTGTGGGTACAAACGATGCAGAGTTCCTAGCGAAATACTTTGCGCCAACTTTCGATATTAATGACCTCCAACGCGTACCAAACCACAATGCGATTGTCCGAATGCTTATTGGTGGTGTCCCATCCCAATCCTTTAGCATGGCTACGGTTCCGCCTTTGGGTACGCCAAACCCACAGTTATTAGGAGCACTAAAGCAACTTTCCGCTGCAAAGCATGGTCGTCCTCGTGTGCAGGTAGAAGCAGAAATATTTGAGCGGCTGAAAACGAATGAGCCCCCAAAGCCAGCAGGTGGATTTGGTCAGACTCCTTATGGCGCACCAGCAGCGCCACCCGCTTCTGTGCCTGCTAAACCGGCCTCAATTCTTGATGATTACCTTGCTCGTCGCACGAATCCTGCGCCCGCTCGTCCGGTTGCTTCATCGAATCCGTTTGGGCCAGCTGCAGCAACGCCTCCGCTTACACCGAGTGCGCCACTTGTTCCATCAGCTCAACATGCAACTCCATCGATTCCTTCACATACACCGTTCAATCCTATTAACCCAGCCTTCGCAAGTCCGGCCGCTCCTCCAGGGGCAGCCCACCAAGGACCGCCACCTGCATTGGTGCATGGTCGGTCAATGTTGCCACCCGCACCGCATCATGAGCCAGCTGATCAAGAAGATAAACCTTCACTTGAAGCTCATCCTCCAACACCCACCGCACCAACGACACCAGCTCCGCATAACCCTGCCAATGATCCTGCGCTCTCATTAGGCAATCCAAAAGCGGGAGCATCAGTAAGCTATCCAACTGCTGAGAAGAAAGAGGAAGAAGAACCACAGAATATCTCAAGTAATGAGATTGAGCGCGAAGAGGTGAGCAGCATTGCTAAAGAGATTAAGCAGAGCCTTAACTTCCATAAGAAAGCCCAAGGCCAAGCTGTTGAGCCTGACCCAGAACCCGAGCCAGAATTACCAAAGCCGAAACCGCAACTAGACGAAGGCCATTTAGAGTCCGGTGATACGATCTCTATTGATAAAGACGGTAATCTCATTATCAAAGAGCCTTCGACGCCTCCTGCGGCCCCTAAAGAGCCCACAGAGCCTAAAACATAAGCTATGAGCGGTCAACCTCCCGAGCAATTTCCCGAAGAGCCGCAAGATATAGACGCAGCCCTGCAAGCTCACCTTGCTGAAGGAGCAGAGCAATCACGTGAGTTCGAGACTGAAGATACAGCCTTTGAGATGGAGCAAACTCTCCATCTCAACCGTATTCTTGGAGTGCTTCGTGCGAACGGACTAGTCCCAGAAGAAATCCATCTGTCTGATGCCCCAGATGAAACAGAGATCCAACGCTTGGCTGAGGATATGCCCGAATCTGAAGAAGTGTATCTCTTTGCTGAGCGCACAATTATGCTCCTTGACGCTGTTGGCCAGATAGAGGTGGAAGAAGACTCGGTGTACAGGATGTCTGGCAATGAGCCTGATCAGGAATCGCGTGATAGGATCTTAGAACACTGGATTGGCGCTATTGCCTCCACGACTACTGAGAAGCCAGATGAATGGGCTTGGCTTGGAGCGATGAAGAGTCTATTCGGTGATCTGCCCCTTCCAAAAGACCCGGGTGAACGAGCTGCAAAAGTGGATATGTTGGTTGATCTCTATATTGCACGTCGTGATCGTGAAGAAGGGACAAGGGATCTTGAGCAAGAAGTACGAGAAGACGTACGAGCTATTCTACAAGCTGGGCATGGTGAGCATGACGAGATAATTACCATGACTGATGCGATTCTTGGTCTAGCCAATGACAGACAACGGAAGAAGAGGACACCAACCATACAGCAACAACTTGATAGAGAAACACTTGCTCGCTTGGAAACACTGAAGACACGCATAGGGGTAAGTCAAGAAGAAATCGATGAGCTTATTGCTCAAGCCCGCGAGCGATTATCTGAAGATAGGCCTCAATAAGCAAGCCATTAGAGTGTTATATCCGTGAGTATAAAGTGCACAGTTCTACTAGGCAGAGACTGAACGGGCGAAACAAGCGCGGGCTGAAGCTTTAGACCCGTCTGTGTCGCAAGATGCGCAAGAGTAGTTCGATCACAAGTCCTACGGCAAAGCCGCCAGCAAAGAACAGGGCAAACAGCAAGAAGTTATATTCGTAGCCATTGTGCTTTGCAATCCAAAGAAAGACGGTGCTGCCTAAGAAGGCAAAGATGCCTCCCGCCAACAAGCCTGAAGGTCTGGCTACTGTCTTGCTGGTGGCATTTGAGACGGCTTCTATAGTTGGATTGTGGACCACCTTACTAAATGTTCGTTCGGAAGTAGATAGGTCCTTGCGTACCCGCGTAAGGGTGCGCTGGTAGGCCATATCTTTCAGTTCACGATTAATACCTAAAGTATGTGTCTCTGGTTCCTGTTCTTGTTGCTCAATCAGTGCCTCATCTCGTGAGGTGGCCTTAGCGTTGATTTCTTGCCGTAGCTCATCTATTTTTTCAGCATGCTCATGGCGAACATCGCGCCTTTCCTGAACCAGCTCATCGAGTTTTTCAGATTTATGATCATGAACCTCTTGGGTGCCTCGCGCGTGCTCAAGACTTTGGTGGTGGTATTTCTTCTCAGACATGATTAAAAGCCGCTCCCTGAGGCGTATTCTGCTCGCACTAATTCAAGTTCCTTGCCAAGCAGGCGAGCTCGCGCAAAGAAGTAGGCAACAAATGCTGTTAATACAAACCCGATAAGGAGGCTGCTGCCGGGACCAGTTTTAGGTAGGCTTGTAGTAAGGTACTCGGCACCCTTAACAACCGGACAGTTAATAGGGATAGTCGTTTCATTGCCGTATTTGTTACTGATCACACAGTCAAAGCTGGTGGTCATAGTACCGGGTTGGTTGGTGGCAGGAATCGGATCCTTTACCGTCACGCGGAACTTCTTAACAAGATCAGCATTCGCTTGGACTGTTTGGCCGGTCCAATTTACTGTCTTGGCTTCCTCGTCGAATGTGCCACCAGCTCCGGTAAGGTAGGTCTTATCAAGGTTTGCATAGTCGAGGATGTCACCAATATAGTCGCTGATAGTGTAATTAAGGCGATCATAGCTAAAGCTGTTGCGAGTCGTAAGGGTGTACTCAATCACATCACCCGCCTTGGCCTTCGTAGTGGCTGTCTGCTCGCTGGTAAGGTTCTGAGTTATGTTCTGGGCTAACTTGCTTGGGGCAAGCGGCTGATCAGGCTTTGTTTCGACTTCTGCAACACACGTAATACTTTTGATGTCTCTGGTGTTGCTGCCAATGGTGTAACTTACCGTTACCGTGGCACTGTATTTACCATCTTTGTATACGTGGCTCACGGTATCGGTGAGTGCAGTTGAATTATTGGTCTTGCTGCTATTATCACCGAAGTTATAGCTATACCGAACAATTTTGGTAAGGCTTGGGTTGCTGGTGGTAACCGTGGTTTTGAGGGTGGCCTCTTTGGTTGAGCGGTTTAGGTCAGACACGGTCTGGGTACATACAAGCGTTGGCTTGGTACAACGCTCATCGGTAGCGGAAGGGATGGAGCTGTCTAAGGGGCAAGGATTTACGATGTTAATACATGCACTTGGTGAGCCACCGCCCCACGCCTCAGGCGCGTTATTGGAAGTAATACGGGCAGCATTGCACACTGTCTGGCCATTGGGTAGATCACTCTTTAGCTTTACCGTAATAACAGTAGCTGTCTTGAAATCTGGTGAGTACTGGACATCTCCTAAATGAAGATTCAGATCATCACCAGTTATAGGCAGGTTGGTTGGTGAGACAATGTCAAAGTGTGCCAGATCTAGTTCGTCGTTTAAAACTGCATTCTGGACTGGCTGGGAGTCTGCAACAGGGTTACGGTACTCAAAGCGGAAAGAGAACTGATCACCTGGCTTTAAGGCGCGAGGGCCACCATCGATCGTTTTGCGGAGCTCTAGCAGAGGATTATTAAGCGGTGGTTTACCAACTTGCGTAAAGTTACCGCAGTCGACGAGAATCCAGAACTTCTGGCCGTTCTTAGTGCCCTCGAAAGCTTTGTAGTAATTAACAGAGTTTTTAATATCCCAGGCTTTGAGCTGTCGAAGATATACCGAGCCTGAGCCGTAGTTAACAGGGATCTCACTATCTTTGTATTGCTGTTTGATCTGTCCAGCTTTGCTTACGGCTGAGAGTGACGTGCGGCCCGTGGTCCAGTAATCTGCTTGGTTTGAGGAGATAGTAACGTTGGGGTTCAGTGGGAGGGCTTCGATATCTGCACGGGTTAGGCCAAAGCGACCATAGATAGCCGCCACGTTTTGATCAGCAGTCTGTCCGTCCCAAGCGCGAAGAATATCATCGCGGGTTCGTAAGCCGTTAATGATGTAGTCATTTGAGGTCGCAAGTGACTTTTGAGGGGGAGCCATAACGGCAAACATCTGGACTACCATTGCCAATGCCATAAAGCCAAAGCCGAGTCGACGAACGGACTCCTCTTGTTTTAAGCGTTTCGCGTAGAAACTAACCTGAGTCAAAAGACTAGGGTTAAAGGGCAGGTTAGTGAGTAACTTCTTAAACATGGCTATTTTTGAGATGTTTATTTGTAAATAAAGTGTTCATGGTTATTAAACCACGGTTACCGGTGTTCAGACAAGTGATATTACTCACAATTTAAACTATTTTAAAGTGATGCCGAGCATTGCTGTAAACACGTTTTCGGGTTATACTATATACATCTGAAACAGGTTAGTTAAAGAGAGGGAATTTGTGAACAAAAAGCCTGAAAATTATGGGTCTGACGCTATTCAAGTGCTTGAGGGCTTGGAGCCTGTTAGAAAGCGCCCTGGTATGTATATCGGTGGTACGGGCCGTGACGGCTTACACCATCTGATTAAAGAGATTGCTGACAACTGTATTGATGAGGCAATTGCCGGTCATGCGACCGAAGTGAAGGTGATCTTGCTTGCTGATGGTGGTTGCCGGGTTGATGACAATGGTCGTGGTATTCCTGTTGATAAGATGGAAAAAACCGGCCTTAGCGCGCTTGAAACAGTTCTAACCGTACTGCACGCCGGTGGTAAGTTTGGCGGCGGTGGCTATAAAGTCTCGTCCGGCTTGCACGGTGTTGGCTCGAGTGTTGTCAATGCGTTATCAACGAAGCTACATGCAGAAATTAAGCGTCAGGGATATGTCTGGACACAGGACTACGAACGAGGTAAGCCACTCAGCCGTATCAAAAAGGGTGAGCCTACAGAGGAAACTGGTACAAGCATTACATTTTATCCTGACCCGACCATTTTTAAAGAGTCGGTTGAGCTTGAATACGGTTGGGTTGTGGACTATTTGCGTCACCAGTCCTACCTAACCAAGGGTATAAAAACTACCGTTATAGATGAGCGAACAGGTGAACGTTGTAGCTTTTACTTTGAAGGTGGCATTCAGAGCTATGTACGACACCTTAACATGGGTAAAGAAACAGTTGGCGAGAAAGTCTTTTATGTTGAGAAGGAAGCGGGCGATGCAATGATCGAAATCGCTTTGCAGTACAACGATACCTTTAATGAAACAGTAAAAGCCTTTGCCAATAACGTGCTTACCCCCGATGGCGGTACACACCTCATAGGTTTTAGAACCGCACTAACTCGTGTTATCAATGAATATGGTCGCAAGAGTGGTCTAATTAAGGAAAAGGAAGAGAACTTGAGTGGTGATGATGTGCGCGAAGGTCTCACCGCTGTTATTCTAGTAAAAATTCCCGATCCTCAGTTTGAGGGGCAGACAAAGAATAAGCTCGGTAACCCAGAAGTGCGCGGTTATGTTGAGAAGGTTATGGGCGAGTATCTGGCCTATTATTTCGAAGAAAACCCAGCTATTGCTAAGAACATTGTAGGAAAAGCAACAATAGCGGCTCGAGCTCGCAAGGCTGCCAGGGCTGCTCGCGAGAACATTATTCGCAAAGGTGCACTTGAGGGTGCCTCGCTGCCGGGTAAATTGGCGGACTGCGCAACTAAAGATCGCTCCCAGGCTGAGCTCTATATCGTTGAAGGTAACTCGGCGGGTGGTTCCGCTAAGGATGGACGTAACAGTCACTTCCAGGCCATCTTGCCACTTCGTGGTAAGGTGCTGAACGTTGAGCGTGCACGCCTTGATAAGATGCTCGCGAATCAGGAAATCCTTAATCTCATTAAGGCTATGGGTGTCGGTATTGCTGAACAATTTGATATGGAGGGTCTACGCTACGAACGAATCATTATCATGACCGATGCTGATGTAGACGGTTCCCATATTCGCACGTTACTCATGACTTTATTCTTCCGTCATATGTACCCGATTATTGAGGGCGGTCATCTCTATGCTGCGCAGCCACCGCTGTTTGCAATTACCTCAGGCAAGAAGAAGCAGTATGCTTATACCGATGAAGAGCGTGATGCCATCATCGATAAGATCATCGAGGATCGCAAGTCTAAAGGCGTAAAGATCGATCCAAACGAGGATCGCAACAAGCAAGCCGGTGTTACCATTCAGCGCTATAAAGGTCTGGGTGAAATGAACGCCGAACAACTCTGGGAAACAACCATGGATCCTGCCAACCGTATGTTGGTACAGGTAAAGGTTGAGGATGCCGAAAAGGCGGATGCTATTTTTAACAAGCTCATGGGCACAGAGGTAGAACTGAGAAAGAACTTCATTCAAACCAATGCTAAGTTCGTAACGGAGTTGGATATCTAAAATGGCAAACGCAGAAGACCGATTTAAACTTATTGATCCTACCAATCACTCTAAAGTGATGCTCAACCGTTCTGTCGAAGAAGAAATGGAGACGAGTTATCTCCAGTACTCCATGTCTGTTATCGTGGCTCGCGCACTCCCCGATGTACGCGATGGTTTGAAGCCTGTACACCGCCGTATCTTATACGTAATGGACAAGAACGGTATGCGTTCCGGTGGCAAGCATACCAAGAGTGCTCAGATCGTTGGTGAAGTGATGGGTAAATACCACCCGCACGGTGACACCGCCATTTATGACTCTATGGTACGTCTGGCCCAACCGTTTAACACCCGCTATCTGCTTGTAGATGGGCAGGGTAACTTCGGTTCAATGGATGGAGATCCGCCCGCTGCCTACCGTTATACGGAAGCTCGCATGACTCGTGCCTCTGAGGCGTTAGTTGAAGACATTGATAAAGACACTGTTCCTTTCCGTGATAACTTCGATGGCTCTTTGCAGGAACCTGAGGTCTTGCCAGCAAAGCTTCCAAACCTTCTCC
This sequence comes from uncultured Candidatus Saccharibacteria bacterium, assembly GCA_965231105.1. GTDB lineage: Bacteria > Patescibacteriota > Saccharimonadia > Saccharimonadales > JACDBH01. The sequence goes on from OZ246417.1 coordinate 893,327, forward strand.
TTAACGGCCAGGTTGGTATTGCGGTTGGTATGGCAACAAATATTCCACCCCATAACTTAGGGGAGTTAGTGGACGCAACAATAGCTCAGATAGATAACCCTGAGATTACACTCGATGACCTTATGCAATACATTAAGGGGCCAGATTTCCCAACCGGCGGTATTATCTATGGTAAAGAATCAATCCGTACGGCCTTTGCTACTGGTAGGGGAGGTGTGGTGGTGCGGGGTGTCGCAGGTATCGAGGATACCGCTAAGGGACGTCAGCGCATCGTTATTTCAGAAGTGCCGTATCAGGTAAACAAGGCTGGTTTGGTAGAAAAGATTGCTGAACTTGTTAACACTAAGAAGATCGTTGGCATCTCGGATATTCGCGATGAAACTGCCCGCGGCGAAGTGCGCGTGGTCATTGACCTCAAGAAGGATGCGTATCCTAAAAAGCTTTTGAACCAGTTGTATAAGCTGACGCCACTTCAAACGGCCTTCCATTACAACATGCTTGCTCTTGTAGATGGGATTCAGCCTCGTGTCATGGGTCTTCAAGATATCTTGACCGAATATATTAAGCACCGTCAGGTAGTGGTGCGCCGTCGTACCGAGTTTGAGCTTAGGAAAGCGAAAGACCGAGCCCACATCTTAGAAGGTCTAAAGATTGCCCTTGATCATATCGATGAAGTTATTAAGACGATTCGTGCCTCTCAAACAACTGAGGAGGCTCAAGCTAACTTAATTAAGCAGTTTAATCTTACCGAGATTCAGGCAAAAGCTATCTTAGCCATGCAGCTTCGTGCTCTTGCCGGACTAGAGCGCCAGAAGATTGAGGACGAACTCGCAGAGCTATTAAAGCTTATTGCCAAGCTCGAGGGTATTTTGGGTGATGAAAAAGAGATCCTTAAGATCATCAAGACTGAACTCCTGGAAATGAAGAAACAGTTTGGTGATGAGCGACGAACTAAAGTTATTGCCAGTGAACTAGGTAAGATGAGCGATGAAGACCTGGTACCAGATGAACAAGTTGTTGTGACACTTACAGCGAATAACTATATTAAGCGTTCTTCCATCCAGGACTATAAGAAGCAGGGTCGCGGCGGTAAGGGTCGTCGTGGTATGACCACCCGCGAAGAAGATGTTATTGAGCACGTCGTCAACGCTTCAACCCATGACTTCCTCTTGTTCTTCACCAATAAGGGGCGGGTCTTCCGATTAAAGACCTATGAAGTGCCTGCTGTTGGCCTGAATGCTAAGGGCGTAGCCATTGTGAACCTTTTGCAGCTACAGCCTGAAGAAGCGGTGAGCTCAGTCATTAACGTCAGCAAGCAGACAGGCAGTGAAGGCAACCTCATGATGTGTACGGTTCGCGGCGTCGTCAAGAAAACGCCGTTTGAGCAGTATCAGAATGTTCGCAACTCAGGCATGATTACCATTAATCTTGATGCAGGTGATGAACTCCGCTGGGTTCGTATGACCACCGGAGATAACGAAGTAGTTATTTCGACTTCTCAGGGTCAGGCTATTCGCTTCCATGAGCGTGATGTCCGTCCAATGGGCCGCGTGTCACGAGGTGTACGAGGTATCCGCTTGCGTAGTGGAGACCAGGTGATTGGCATGGATATCGTCGAGGAAGATACGAGTATCTTTGTTATCTCCGAGTTTGGTTACGGCAAGCGCACGAAGATTGCCCAATTTACCGCTCACGCTCGTGGTGGAGTGGGTATTCGTTCGGCAGTTGTGAATAAGAAGACCGGTAACCTCATGGGTGTGAAAGCCCTGACTGACACAGCAAATGAGGTGATCATCATCTCAACGCAAGGTCAGACCATCCGATTAGGACTTAAGGATATCCCAAGTCTCGGTCGAGCGACACAAGGTGTACGCATTATGCGGCTGAATGACGGTGACACTGTGGCCTCTTTGGCTCTTGTTGATAAGACTATTGAACCTGAAGAAGACGCCGAGAATGCAGCCCTCGAACTTGAGGGTGGAACTGAAGAAAAGTAGTCACCGATAAGCATAAGAGAGTATTGCTTTTATGTCATTAATGTGGTATTGTTTTTGATATATGACAGAAAGAAACAATTTTGCTGATAAAGTTCAGGGGCTCCGTGCTGAATATCCAGAAAGGTATGCAGGTGATGCTCTTGCAGCCCTTGATCAGGCAGAAGCTCAGCGGAGGGAACGAGTGGCGGCAGCACTAAAAAGAAAGCACGAGCGAGATCGAGACTTCGAAGGAACTTTACCTGAAGAATTGTGGGGTGAAGAAGGGGCGCAGTTGTGTGCGGATTTTTTGAATTTGATGGCTGAACATGATTATCCCGACAGTGAAACACTTGCCCATCGAGTACCATTCAATCCGCATTTTCATGACCATCGTGCAGTATGGTGGAACCGTTGGTTTTTGAAAAGAGGTGAAGAGCACAAGGAATCAAAAGAATATCATAATACGCCTTGGCGAAAAGTTCGCGGCTACCCAATCGGCGTAGTAGGGAAACGTAGTCCGGACGTAGATCATCGCCCAACAGTACGAGTTCCTGAAGATGAATCCGCACGCTACCCATGGCAAAGAATACAATTAGCCAGCGTTGACGCGCAGGGAGACCTTCGCAATGTGTACTTGTGTGAAGACGGTATGATTCGCGTACAAACCATCCATGAAGGAGAGGGTGTTGCGTATCCTATCTCTATCCCAGATCCAAAAAAGAATGGTGAAATACCTAAACGTTCAAATGCGCTGCGCATGGATGATGCGCGTACACTTACCACTTTACCTGTTGACAATAACGGAGAAACCGTTATGCCATATATTGGTGTTGAACTAAAGGTTCCCAAGGAAAGACAACGTTTTCAATTTCCGGGAGCAGTACAGTTACAAATTGCTCCACTTGAAGAAATGTTGGCGCACATTGCTGCAGAAGCTCTCAACGCAAAAGCCGAGAGAGAAGCCAGAGAAGCAAGTTCCTAGTCTTTCTCACAACAATTATTGTCCGTTTTACTCTTGACGGGTACGCCTTAAACAGGTAAGATGATATGAGCTTTTTGGAGTTTCTATGTAGTTGTCTCTAAAAAAGCCCCTTAAAAACTTAGATAGTGCAAATCAACGTCAGTTTTTAAAATCCACTGATTTATCAGTGGTACATTATGTTTTGAATGAACAGTTCAAAACTCTTTTTTGGAGAGTTTGATCCTGGCTCAGGATGAACGCTGGCGGCGTGCTTAATACATGCAAGTCGAGCGGAAAGGCCCCTTCGGGGGTACTCGAGCGGCGGACGGGTGAGTAACGCGTAAGAATGTACCCCAAAGTGAGGAATAATTCCGGGAAACCGGGACTAATGCCGCATGTGCTCTTCGGAGTAAAGCTTTATGCGCTTTGGGAACAGCTTGCGTCTGATTAGCTAGTTGGTACGGTAACGGCGTACCAAGGCGACGATCAGTAGCTGGTCTGAGAGGATGACCAGCCACACTGGGACTGAGACACGGCCCAGACTCCTACGGGAGGCAGCAGTAGGGAATTTTCCACAATGGGCGAGAGCCTGATGGAGCAACGCCGCGTGCTAGATGAAGGCCTTCGGGTCGTAAATAGCTTTTGTCTGTGACGAATATGACGGTAGCAGACGAATAAGGATCGGCTAACTACGTGCCAGCAGCCGCGGTCATACGTAGGATCCAAGCGTTATCCGGATTTACTGGGCGTAAAGAGTTGCGTAGGTGGTTTGTTAAGCGAATAGTGAAATGACGAGGCTCAACCTTGTGCCCATTATTTGAACTGGCAGACTTGAGAACGAGAGAGGTCACTGGAATTGCTAGTGTAGGAGTGGAATCCGTAGATATTAGCAGGAACACCGATGGCGTAGGCAGGTGACTGGCTCGTTTCTGACACTAAGGCACGAAAGCGTGGGGAGCAAACGGGATTAGATACCCCGGTAGTCCACGCCGTAAACTATGGATGCTAGCTGTACACCGTATCGACCCGGTTTGTAGCGAAGCTAACGCGTTAAGCATCCCGCCTGTGGAGTACGAGCGCAAGCTTAAAACATAAAGGAATTGACGGGGACCCGCACAAGCGGTGGAGCGTGTTGTTTAATTCGACGGTAAGCGAAGAACCTTACCCAGGCTTGACATCTCTGGAAGGCATCCGAAAGGATACTGTGCCCTCGGGAACCAGATGACAGGTGTTGCATGGCCGTCGTCAGCTCGTGTCGTGAGATGTTTGGTTAAGTCCATCAACGAGCGCAACCCTTATAGTTAGTTGAATTTTTCTAGCTAGACTGCCCTGGTAACAGGGAGGAAGGAGGGGATGATGTCAGGTCAGTATTACCCTTACGCCTGGGGCTACAAACACGCTACAATGGCCGGTACAAAGGGCAGCCAACCCGCGAGGGGGAGCAAATCCCATCAAAACCGGTCCCAGTTCGGATAGCAGGCTGAAACTCGCCTGCTTGAAGTCGGAATCGCTAGTAATGGTAGGTCAGCACACTACCGTGAATACGTTCCCGGGTCTTGTACACACCGCCCGTCAAACCATGAAAGTCACCAATACCTGACGTCTGAGCTAGTCTCGGCCTAAGGTAGGGGGGATGATTGGGGTTAAGTCGTAACAAGGTATCCGTACCGGAAGGTGCGGATGGATTACCTCCTTTCTAGGGAGTAAAACTAGCCTGAGTCGCAGTAATGCACTCAAGAGCTAGGTCGATCTTGATAAATTGTTTATCAGTACTGACAATTTATTTATCCTCTTAAAGAGGACAAGATACCAGTCCTGAACACTTAACTGACGTTGATGGCACTATCTTGGTTTTTAAGAAGCCGCTCCGAAAGGGGCGGTTTTTTCTTAGGAGCCACGAGCTAACAGATTGACGAAACAGGGGAAATGCTATAGGCTATAACGGTATTTTACGGGCGATTAGCTCAGCTGGTTAGAGCGCGTCACTGATAATGACGAGGTCGGTGGTTCAAGTCCTCCATCGCCCACCAATATACCGTAAGATGGGGCAATAGCTCAGTTGGCTAGAGCACCTGCTTTGCAAGCAGGGGGTCCGGGGTTCGAGTCCCCGTTGCTCCACCAAAAAAAAGCACTCTGGATGGAGTGCTTTTTTAATTGGCTTTTATAAACTGCGCGGTGTATCGTTAAACCATAACCACTTTAAAATTAAGGAATTATTAAAATATGGAAGCTCCAAAACAGGAGGTAGAAGCTCCGCCGGTCTCTGCCCGCCAAATGGCAGAAAAGCTCGCTCCGTATATCCCTGAGCTACACAAACTTAACTTAAGCGATCTCAGTCCCCAACAGAGAAGTAACCTTCTTGATTGCGGTATATTTCCAATTCAGCCCGAAACTGACCAGCTTTAACTTCGCCTGCTAAAAGGCTCAACGAACTTTTTGCGTAATTCCTGACGCTTTTTGGCGGATAGGATAGATTCGCTACCAAGGAAGATGAGGCTGCCAAGGCTCAAGAGTGCGACGAGGTGACCGGGGTTGCCTCTTTCGAAGAGTGAAGAGCCTGATTCAGGGGGGTTAACAGTAGTGGCCGCACCGAGCAGCTCTTGGGAGGCAGCATCGAATGCCTCTTGAACCGCCTCGGTGGTGACGGGAGTAATGTTTGTGGTGCCAGTCTCTTCGCTAGGAGTAAAGCGGAAGACCTGCACTTCGCTATCACCCGATTGAGTGTTTGAAGAAGATGCCGCTGGTTTTGTTGCGACGGTGCCAGCATCGGTGTTGACCCCAAAGCTTCCATGCCAGGTACCAAAGACATTTAGGAAAAGAACGCCAAACCATCCGCTTAAGGAAAGATTGCTTCTTGAGATGTTTGCGACATTTGCAAGGGCTGTAGCGTCACCGGTCTGGATGTTCCCAACCTGGGTATTGTATTCAGCTAACGCATCACCGCTCTGGGCGTTGAGGTTGATGTTATTGTTGATTGTCGTATTGGACTCTATGTTCATATCGGCATTGAGTTCAAGGAGTTGATCATAAGATATATCGCCACCGACTGCAGCAGCAGTGGTGCCGGCTGGTGCATCCATGATCATGCCTACCCATTCACCTAAGACATTTACGAAGACGAGCAAGGCATTGGAGCCAACGATTTGCCTTCCGGTAAGGTTCAACACAGTGATGTTAGTGCTTGCATCGCCCGATCGTACATTACCTACCTCTGTATTGCGACTAGCCGATGCAGCGCCACTTTCGGCAGTAGCGTTGATGTTATTGGTTATGTTGGTGTTATCGCTAAAGTCTGCCAAGATTTCACTGTTAGCTATCTTGGTAATATCAAGGGTAGCCCGAGGAACGTTGCTCGCAAGAAGTTGGTTAATCATATCCTCTGGGAGAAGAATGTCACCGTTCAAGTTGCCGTTAATATTAACAGTTCCTACAAAGGATTGCCCGGCGCTAATCATAGAGTTGAGCATATTAACGACGTTTGCGACGGCTGTGGCAGTACCCGTTTCAACATTACCAGCCTGGGTGTTACGGCTCGCCAACGCATTGCCGCTTTGTGCATCAAGATTGATGTTGTTGTCGAGGACGGTGTTCTGAGTAACGTTTACGTCGAGCTCGGCTCGGTTTTCTTCATTAACGGATACATTTTGTGGTATTTGGCCAGGATCGATGGTAAGGTCGCCCGTGACATCACCGTCTATATTGGCAGTGAAGGTAGCGATATCGCCATTGGTTGGGTCCCAGACTGATTGCAGCAGATTAAGCACCGTTGCCATAGTAAGGGCATCGCCTGTTACGGCATTTCCTGCGAGAGTGTTGGAGCTTAACGTAGCATCACCGGAGCGGGCACTGCTATTTACATTGTTGCTAATAGACGCGTTATAAAAGAGATTAAATGCTCCTGCGCTATTGCTCGTTGAATGAACGGTGGTGTTAGGCAGGGAACTATCCGAAGAAAGGCTTGCTGCCCCTTCAGGATTAGAGGGTAAAGCATCGGTAGCGGTTACCTGAGCATTTTCAGGAAGCGTTGTTGTCGAAACGGTGTTAGGAACATATGCACTTGAAGGGGCATCATAACGCCACTCGGTAGTGTCCCAGCGACCGGTTTCGGGGTTATAACTATAGTTTGGTGCATTTTTTGGCGCGGTCTGTTTCGTGACGGGATCCCAGGTGTAGTGATCGTTCTCCCAGAGGCCAGTTATTTCATTAAAGTGATATGCCGAAGCCTCTGGGCCTGGGGGAGAGGTAGGACCCTGGGTCTGATCACTTGGAGAAGGGGACTGGCTGCTGGGCGCTGTCCCTCCTTCGCCTTCAAGCGCGTAGCCTGCATAAGGAAAGGCTATGATCTGTACGCTCGCGAGTATTGTGATAAAGATCCGCTTAAAAACTTTCTTTCCCATGGCTGCTCTCTTTGGTCATTAATATAGGTATAAGTTTCTTCCGTAGGGAAGGTTGGCGGGTACACGCTGACCAACCTTCCCGAATCGCTTTAAAGGATGGACGTCCTTTAGTGCACCAGATGATCCGCTTCTTTAGTTAGTAACAGAGAAGTCGAATGTACTGCTGCTTGTGTTGCTGGCACTACCACTTGTAGCTGAACCAGCAGATGTGTTGTGGTCAACATTAACGTTACCGGTGGTAGCGTTTTGGTTGGTTGTGTTTGAAACAGAGATTGTGTTGCTGTTTGTAACACTAACGGTGTTGCTGTAAGAACTTGTTACAGAACTATCCGCATCCGGACCACTGGTATCTACATCGATATCACCGAGACCATCACCACCTGCGCCGGCACCGAGGGCACCGTCAGTAGCACCGCTGTTATCGATCTCCACTGAAGCGCTTACGGTATTACTGTTGTCTGCATCACCAGAACTTGCATCTCCTGCATCGGTGTTATGGTCTGCATTCACATGACCTGATTCAGCATTTTGATTGGTGGTATTACTTGCACCAATGCTATTGCTGTTCGAAACATCAACATCATTCTCATATGTTGTGTCTACGGTACTATCTGCTCCAGGGCCTGAAGTATCGACTGTAGTGGCAGCGCCCACTATTCCCGGTACGCCAAGACCTAGGACTGCAACGGCAGATATAGTTGCGCGTGCGAGTCTTTTCATTTTTGCCTCCCTTTATTAGGTTTATGATTTGTCCGGATGGTCCTCCGGTCGCACGGGATTAATGCTTGTATCCCGTGGGATCGAAAGAGCATCAGTCGTTACTGCGTACGCGTATACGGGTTCTACTCCTTTCATGTGTGTCGCCATCTTCTCCGGCATTACTGTTGCTCTCAACTGAGATATTCATATGGACATCTGAAGAATTATCAGAGGAGCTCTCACTTGGTGGAGTAGTCTCAACACGGACATGTGAACTACCACCATCGCCAGATGGCATGGTCTGATCGATGACCCCACTCTCTGGGATAGGCACATCCTGGCCATTAATGGTTACGGTGGTAGACGAAGTATTAGTTGCACTTCCTGCCTCAGCGGCAGGTGTGGCTTGCTCAGTAGAGTTTGAATCGGTGGTAGACGTAGTGCCTGATTCCTCGACACTCACGACCGCATTGGCTGGCTGATTATCATTGTGAGACGTGAGTGCCACGGCGGCGATAGGGAGGGCAGCTAGCGCAAGGCCACTTATAAAAAAGGTCCTTTTCTGAGTAAGGCGTCTGGATTGTTTATATAGTTTTGTTCGCCATACTCTGGCCATTGCGTCCCCTCCTTAACAAGGCCCAGTGTCCCACTTTGTGCGACGTAGCAACCATGAAAAAGCTTACTGAGCATGTGTGAGGAAGTTCGCATTGAGCACTGAAAGCTGATCTAGAGCAGGGCTGTGCAAAACTTTTGAGGGTAATAATATGACATAAAATGCTTATGTTCACGCTAAAAAGGCGAAAAAATGGCGATTTTACATCTGTTAAAGCGTAGTAATTTTAGCTACCTTTTTGGCTTTACAACTATGTCCTAAATTTGTTATCATTTACGGGCGTTTGAGTTTAGATGTGAAATCGTTATAGACGGCTTCCCACGTAAACTCAAGAATGAGCCGGTTTAATGTTTTAAGCCAAGAAGGCTTATATCCGCGAGTTCGTATCTTAACAATTAAAGATTAGATAAGTTAGAAAATGTTGGAACAAGCATGAATAGTTATATTCAAATTTTCCAGATTTGAAATTACCAATAACTAGTTACATGCTAATGCACGATGTGTAACAAAACGGAAGTTCGTTACACAAACGTAAAAAGTTAAATAAGCGCATACAACGAATGCCTTGACGTACATTACCGATGAAGGACGTAGACGGCTGCGATAAGCTTCGGGGAGCTGCCATCAAGCTTTGAACCGAAGATTTCCGAATGGGGAAACCCTATAAGAGTCATGTCTTATAACGGCTATCTGAATATATAGGATAGTTAGAGGTCACCGCGGGAACTGAAACATCTTAGTACCGCGAGGAAAAGAAAGTAAACAACGATTCTCCTAGTAGTGGCGAGCGAACGGGGAATAGCCCAAACCTTTTAGGTTTTTGCCTGTTAATTCAGGTAAATAAGTTGACAGACGAATATCTAAACAGGGGTTGTGAGAAATAAATTATCCAAGTTTAGGATCCATGAGTAATCTCAAGGGTTTTAAGCTTGGTTTAGCAGATGCTGTCACTAATCTGCATAAAGTTACAAATTGCTTACCGAGTAGAGCAGTCTGGAAGGACTGGCCAAAGAGCGTGATAGCCGCGTATACCAAGGGAAGCAACTTTATTATTTATTTTCTCGAGTAGGTCGGGACACGTGAAACCCTGACTGAATCCGGAGGGACCACCCTCCAAGGCTAAATATAATGTACGATCGATAGTGAACAAGTACCGTGAGGGAAAGGCGAAAAGAACCCCGGGAGGGGAGTG